>NZ_DASRBQ010000029.1:0-8156 GCF_035653575.1 Actinocrinis sp. | reverse complement strand
AGGCTCCAGCTGCTGAGCGCACTGCCGAGGTTGGTAATGCTCACGTTCGCTCCGAAGCCGCCGGTCCATTGGCTGGTGACCGTGTAGGAGACCTGGCAGCCGGACGCTGCTTGGGCGGAGGTGACCGCTGTCAGGCTCACGCCCGCGGCGGCGAGTGCGATCGCGCTGGCCGCGGCCATCAGGGGTCGACGCCCGCGGCTGAAACTTCCTCTGTTCATTGACCTTCTCCCCGGTCAGCTTCGGATCCGCTTCTCTTTGCTCCCGCGGTCGCGCGTCCGGCACCGGCATTACCACGAGGGAGACGTCTGTTACCGTTAACATTCGCCGCGTCAGCATGGGCTTTGACCGGAAAGTTGTCAATCCATGCGCCTAAGCGTCCGGGGACCAGGACGCCGGAAGCGGGCAGCGTTCCCACATCAAGGCCACGCCGCACCGTCTCCAAGTAACGGTTGGGCGCTGAAAGTTACGGAAGCCGCCTCGGCGCGAACTCAGCCGCTTCGATCCGAGCGGCCCACGCGGTCGTCGAGCCAGGCCTGCAGCGGCTGCGCGGCCCGAAGATGCTTGACGATGCGGTCCTTGGCCTTCGCCGTGTGCATCCAGGGCTCGACCGGCCACTCCTGCCAGGTGATGAGCCCCTTGTTGCGCAGCAGGTCCGCCCGCGGGTGGTCCTTCGGGTAGCCGCGCGGCGCCGTCTTGAGCGGCTCCTCGCCGACGACGTCGATGCCGTGCCCCTCGACCTGCGCGATCACCCGCCGCAGCTGCTCGCCGGTCACGTCCTCGGCCACCGCCTGCCGGTACCTGGCCAGCTGGTCGGGGGCCATCATGTGGTAGCCGACCGCCACGCCGAGACCGTCCGCGGACAGATGGATGTAGCCGCCTTTCGCCAGCGTCGCGCCCATGGCTGTCTTGTACGGCGACTTGTCCGCGCTGAAGCGCACGTCGCGGTACGGCCGGAACAGCTTGCCGTCGCCGAACTCGTCCGCGAGCTCGCTCAGCAGGGCTTCCATGGGCGCGAGCACGTCTGCGTCGTAGATCGCCCGGTGCGCGGTCCAATACGCTTTCGAGTTGTCTGCTTCTAGGCCCTCGTAGAACGTGAACGCACGCTCCGGCCAGCCGGCGAATCCCACACCTAGGACTGTAGCCGCCGCCTCCGACACGCGCGCGTTGATCATCTGTCGGTCTCGAACCGCGTCCGCGCCGGGCGCTGAAAGGTTCATGCCCGCGCCCGCGAAAACCCTCGATGTACGGCATCGTGATCGGCGCCCGTTGACTGCCAGCGACGATCGCAGTGTCCTGTCGCCGGAGGTGAGTGCCGTGCGGCGCAACGCGATCTTGGGATTCGCACTCGGGGCAGGATTGGCCGGCGTGGCCGGCGGTATCGGCGCACCGGCGGCGGCCGACGTGGGCGGACCGGCGACGCCGCAGCGGCTGTACCCCACGAACGGCGCCACGTCGATCACCCTGTCCTGGACCGAGCCGGCGACCGGCGATCGGCCCGCGTACTTCCAGGTCTACGAGGGCGGGTCGGTAGTGGCCCGCAACACGACCACTCACGCAACCATCGCAAACCTCGTATTCGACAGCGCGCACACCTACACCGTGACCGCTGTCGACGCGTACGGACACGAGTCCGCAGCGAGCGCACCCATCTCGCGGACCGCGATCGAAGGGGGTCCGTGGGCGTGCGGAATCACGACGCCCACCGGCCTGACCGCGACGAACATCACCGCGTCCGGAGTATCGCTGTCCTGGTCCAACGCCCAGCCCTACTACGACGAGCCGGTCCCGCTGCTGGTGCTGCTCGACGGCGTGATCGTGGAACAGACGACGCTGGACAGCGCCCGCATCAGCGGGCTCGCGTCGGGCTCGACGCACACCGTGGCAGTGGCGCGCCGCGACTGCGTCAGCGGAGGGCTGCACACCAGTACGCCGCTGACGATCACCACGTCCGCGGGGCCGAGCACGCGGCCGACTCCACCGAGCGGCCTGACCGTGACCGGCACGACGAACGGATCGGTGTCACTTGCGTGGACGCCGTCAGCGGCGGCCGTTGGCTATGCGGTCTACGACGGGGGCACGCGGATGGCGTTCTCCAGCGGCAACTCGGTGACGGTGACCGGGCTGTGGCGGGACACCGCGCACCAGTTCACCGTCTCGGCCCTGGACGCGGCGGGCGGCGAGTCGGCGCAGAGCGGCGCGGCTGCGGTGTCGACAGCACCCTGCGACACGGTGGTGCCGCCGCCGACCGCGCTCACGGTGACGCCACGCTCGGCCTCCACAGTCGCGCTGTCGTGGTCGTCTTTCGTGCAGTCCTCCGGCTACGTCGTGTATCGGTCAGGTACCCAGGTGGCGTCGGTTGACGGGACATCGGCCGTGGTCACCGGCCTTCCCCCGGCGAGTGCCGGGACTTACTCGGTCGCGGTCCGGGAGGCGGCGAACGGTGGTGCGTGCGGCACTTCGGCGCCGAGTGCCGGGGTGACCGCGACCACGTTGCCCGGCGCATACGCGCGGCCGGTCGCGCCGACCTCGCTGACTGTGACGAGTCAGAGTCCTAACTACTCCAACTACAACACCGGCACCGTCGCCCTCACGTGGAGCCAGCCGGCGAGCGCGGACCCGGTCGTGGGATACCGGCTCTACGACGGTTCGAGCGTGCTTGCCAGCACGACGAGCACGAGCGTGACCCTGACGCTGCCATCCGGCCCGACCCATGCGGTCTATGTCGTGTCCGTGGACGCGAACGGCAACGAGTCAGTGCTCGACGGGCCGGTGCACTTCACCGTGCCGTTCATGCCCCTCCCCTGAGCTCGAGCTCGAACTCACCCATCAACCGATCGGTTGATGGGTGAGTCATCTGATCGGGCGGCGTGATGGGTCTTCCCGGTTGATCCGCCCGGGTGGTTCAGCCCGGCATCCTCACAAGTGTCGAAACAAGAGTCGGTGAGGAAGGTCGGGCGATGCATGTCATCGAAGTCAGTGGTCTGCATAAGCAGTACGGCGCGGTCACGGCCGTGCAGGAAGTTTCCTTCAGTGTCGAGCAGGGCGAGATCTTCGGGATCTTAGGTCCCAACGGCGCCGGCAAGACCACCACCGTGGAGTGCATCTCGGGACTGCGCACCGGCGATCGAGGCGCGGTGCGCGTCCTGGGGCTCGATCCGACGGTCGACGGCGAACAGCTGCGGCAGGTCGTCGGCGTGCAGTTGCAGGAGGCCGGTCTGCCGGACCGGCTGAAGGTCCGCGAGGCCCTGGAGGTTTTCGCGGCGTTCTATCGCAAGACGGCCGACATCGACGCGTTGCTGGACCGGCTCGGCCTGACCGAGAAGGCCGATACCGCCTACAAGAAGCTGTCCGGAGGACAGAAGCAGCGGCTCGCCATCGCGATCGCGCTGATCGGCGAACCCCAGGTGGTCATCCTCGACGAGCTGACTACGGGCCTTGATCCGCATGCCCGCCGCGAGGTGTGGGAGCTGGTCGAGCAGATTCGTGCCGACTCGGTCACCGTGCTGCTGGTGACGCACTTCATGGAGGAGGCCGAGCGGCTGTGCGACCGCGTCGCGCTGATCGACCGCGGGAGGGTGGTGGCGCTCGACACGCCGGCCGGCATCACGCAACGCGCCGGTGGCGGACAGCGGATGCGGTTCAAGCCGTCCGCGCCGATCGCGGACGAGGATCTGCGCGCACTGCCGTCGGTCACCTCGCTCTCGCACCACGGCGCGCAGATCGAGATCGAAGGCGGCCAGGACCTGATCCAGCAGGTCACCTCGCTGCTGGCGCACCGCCAGATCATCGCCGGCGAACTGCGCATCGAGCAGAGCACGCTCGACGACGCGTTCCTCGCCCTGACCGCCGACGCCCAGGCGCCGGACAACTCGCCGACCAACCAACGTAACGGGGCCTGACATGACCACGACCATGAGCGCCCGGGATGACGCGCCGCGCCGCAGCGCGCCCCTAGCCCCCGCCTTCCGCATGACGCCCAAGGGATTTCGCGCCCTGGTCGCCATGCACGCCCGCCTGCTGTTTCGCGAGCCCGGCACGGCGGTCGTGGTGCTTCTGCCACTCGCCCTCCTGCTGATCTTCGCCGACATCCACTCGGCCCGCTACACCCCCCAGAAGGCGCTCGGCGGGCGGACCGTGCTGGACGTCTACGTGCCGACCTTCGCCGCCCTGATGCCGCTGATGCTCGCGCTGACGGTCCTGCCGGGGCGGATGGCGATGCTGCGCGAGAGCAAGGCGCTGCGCCGGTTCCGGGTCAGCCCGGTCCCTCCGGCGGGCATGCTGGTCGCGCTGCTCGCGGTGATCGTGTCACTCGCCGCGGCCGGCGTGGTGCTCGTGGTCGCGGTCGGCGTCGGCGTCTACGGCGCCGCGATGCCAAGCGGCCTGGGCACCGTCATCGCCGCGTTCGTGCTGGGCTCGGCCGCGGTCTTCGCGCTCGGCCTGATCGTCGCGGCCGTCGCACCGGGCCAGGGAACGGCCAACGGCCTTGGCGCACCGATGATGATCCTCAACTTCTTCTTCAGCGGCCTGTACTTCCCGGTCGCCGAGATGCCGCACTGGCTGCAGAAGACCGGCGAGTTCGTCCCGTTCGGCGCCGTCATGGACGCCTGGGCGGGCCAGGGTGCGCTCTGGCAGCACCTGACCGTGCTCGGCTGCTACACGTTGCTTGGCGGCGTCGCGGCCGTCAAGCTGTTCCGGTGGGAGTGACCGTAGACATGGAAGCGGGGACGGGCAGCTCCCAACTGGCGGCGCGCGACCGGCGGATCGAGAAGTCGCAGCGCTACGTGCCGCTGGTGAGCCTGCCCGTCTCCCTGCTGCTCGCCCTGTCTACCGGGTCCGTGGGCAACGGCGTCCATATGGGCAGGGCGCAGTTCACCGTCACAGCGCTGGTGCTGGCAGCCCTCGCCGTGCTCTGGGTCTTGCTCGTACGCGTGTCCTACGCACAGCGCGAGGCACACAAAGTCAGGGCCATCGTCTACTTCTGCGGCGTGATCGTCCTGCTCGCACTGATGGTCCGGATCAACCCGTGGTTCGCCTTCTTCGGCGCCGCCGGATACGTCCACTCGATTCTGCTGCCCAGGTGGTTGATGCCGGTGGGGCTCGCGGCGACGGCGGCGCTGGTAGCCCTCGCGCAGCTCGGCGGAGGCATCCCACACGGCACCCTGATATTCGGGTACTGCGTCGTGGTGCTGGCGAACCTCGCTCTCGTCGGCTATTTCCAGCACCAGGGCGTACGCGAGATGGACGATGACGAGAAGCGCCTGCGACTGCTCGACGAGCTCGCCGAAGCCAACAGCCGCCTGGAAAACGCCCTGCAGGAGAACGCGGGCCTGCACGCCCAGCTTGTCGCGCAGGCGCGCGAGGCTGGGACGCTCGACGAGCGCCGGCGGATGGCCGGCGAGATCCACGACACCCTCGCGCAGGGGCTGACCGGGATCATCACCCAGTTGGAGGCCGCCGACATCGCCCGCAGCGAGCCCGAGCGCAGCCGGCATCTGGACCTCGCCCGCGACCTGGCCCGCAGCAGCCTGGCCGAAGCGCGGCGATCCGTGCAGGCGCTGCGCCCCGGGCCGCTCGACGAGGTGAGACTGCCGGACGCGCTGACCCAGCTGGCGCAGGATTGGCAGCGCACGTCGGGCGTCCCCGTTCGCGTCGAGGTCGACGGAGCCCCCATCACCCTGCAGCCCGCGCTCGAAGTCGTGCTCTTTCGCGCCGCGCAAGAGGCCTTGGCTAACGTGGCGAAGCACTCCGGCGCAACGAGTGCGGGATTGACGCTCACCTACACGCCCGACCTCGTCGCCCTTGACGTGCTCGACGACGGATCAGGCTTCGATATAAACGCGAAGACCGGCACCGACACCCGCACCGGCACGGGATACGGCCTAGAAGCGATGCGCAGCAGGCTGCAACAGGTCGGCGGCAGCCTCATCATCGAAAGCACTCCTGGAGAAGGCACCACGCTGAGCGCGAACGTACCGATCAATACACTGACCGCGACGGGCGAAGACCACTCATGACGCCGCCGCCCATCAGGCTACTGATCGTCGACGATCACCCGATCGTGCGCGACGGCCTGCGCGCCGTCTTCGACGGCGATCCGGGCTTCGACGTGGTCGGCGAGGCCGGCGACGGCGCCGAAGCGGTCGACATGGCCATCGCGCTGAAGGCGGACGTGCTCCTGATGGACCTGCGGATGCCGCGGATGAGCGGGGTCGAGGCGATCAAGGCGCTGGCGAAGCGTGCACCGAACGTCAGGGTCCTGGTGCTCACCACATTCGACACCGATGCCGACGTGCTGCCCGCGATCGAGGCCGGAGCCACCGGATACCTGCTTAAGGACGCGCCCCGAGAAGAACTCGTGCGCGCCGCACTCGCGGCCTACCACGGCGAATCAGTCCTCGCACCGTCCGTCGCGCGCAGGCTGCTGGGCAAAGTCCGAGCTCCCGACGCGGCGAAGACCCTGACCCAGCGCGAACTCAATGTCCTGCGCCTGATCGCCGCCGGGGCCACCAACCGCGAGGCGGCCAAGCAGTTGTTCATCAGCGAAGCCACCGTCAAGACACACCTGCTGCACATCTACGCCAAACTGGGCACCCGCGACCGCGCCTCCGCAGTCGCCGAGGCGTACAGACAGGGACTGCTGCCCTCCTAAGGACTGTGCGTTTCCGGCGGCGGACCACCGGTCATGAGCACTTATGATTCACCGCATGGCAAAAGCACCTGTTCTCACGCCCCGCGCGGAGGATTTCCCGCGCTGGTATCAGGACGTCATCAACAAGGCGGAGCTGGCTGACAACGGCCCGGTGCGCGGGACCATGGTCATCCGACCGTACGGATACGGCCTCTGGGAGCGGATGCAGTCCGAGATGGATGCCCGGATCAAGCGGGCCGGGGCGCAGAACGCCTACTTCCCGATGTTCATTCCGCAGCACTATCTCACCAGGGAGGCCGAGCACGTCGAGGGCTTCGCCCCCGAGCTCGCCGTGGTCACGCACGGCGGCGGAAAGCAGCTCGACGAGCCCGTGGTGGTGCGACCGACCTCCGAGACGATCGTCAACGAGTACTTCTCCAAGTGGGTGCAGAGCTACCGGGACCTGCCGCTGTTGATCAACCAGTGGGCCAACGTGGTGCGCTGGGAGAAGCGCCCGCGCACCTTCCTGCGCACCACCGAGTTCCTCTGGCAGGAGGGCCACACGGCGCACGCCACCTACGAGGAGGCGCGGGCCTACGCCGCGATGATCCATCGCGACGTCTACCAGAACTTCATGGAGGAGATCCTCGCCATCTCCGTCGTGCCCGGCCGCAAGACCCCGGACGAGCGCTTCGCCGGAGCCATCAACACCCTTACTCTCGAGGCGATGATGGGCGACGGCAAAGCCCTGCAACTCGGCACCAGCCACGAGCTCGGCCAGAACTTCGCGAAGGCCTTCGACACCGACTTCCTGACCGACACCGGCGGCCGCGCGCACGTGTGGCAGACCTCCTGGGGCAGCACCACGCGCATGGTCGGCGGGCTGATCATGGTGCACGGGGACGACAACGGGCTGCGCATCCCGCCGCGGGTGGCCGCCGTGCAGGTCGTGGTCCTGGCGGTCAAGGAGGACGAGGCGGTGCTCGCCAAGGTCCGCGAGCTCGGCGAGCAGTTGCGGGCCGCCGGCCTGCGGGTGACCGTGGACGACCGTGTCGACACGCCGTTCGGCCGCCGTTCGGTGGACTGGGAGCTCAAGGGCGTCCCGCTGCGCATCGAGGTCGGTCCGCGCGACCTGGAGAACGGCTCCTGCGTGCTGGTGCGCCGCATCCGTGGCGAGAAGACGCCTGCCACGCTCAGCTCCCTCGCCGCGACGATCCCCGCGATCCTCGAGGAGGATCAGGCCCTGCTGCTGCGGCAGTCCGCCGAGTTCCGGAACGCGCGCACGCTCGACGTCGACTCCGTCGAGCAGGCCCATGAGGCGGCGGCCACCGGCTGGGCGCGCATCCCGTGGGCGAAGCTGGGCGCGCAGGGAGCCGCAGCGCTCGCGGAGCACGGGATCACGGTGCGCTGCCTGGTCCTGCCCGACGGCTCAGTCCCCGACTCCGACGACGCGCCGGACAGCCTCGCGATCGTCGCGCGCGCGTACTGATCTCCGTCCGGCGTCGGCCCGGCCGATCCGGCCAGGCCG
>NZ_DASRBQ010000028.1:0-59490 GCF_035653575.1 Actinocrinis sp. | reverse complement strand
TGACGACTGGGACCAGCGCATCGTCGACCACCTGGCCAAGCAGTTCAAGAACGCCTACGGCGTGGATCTGACCAAGGACAAGATGGCCGTCCAGCGGCTGCGCGAGGCCGCGGAGCGGGCCAAGATCGAGCTGTCCACGTCGTCGGAGACCACGATCAACCTGCCCTACATCACCGCGTCCGCCGAGGGCCCGCTGCACCTGGACGAGAAGCTCACCCGCGCCCAGTTCGAACAGCTCACCGCGGACCTGCTGGAACGCTGCAAGGGACCGTTCCACCAGGCCGTCAAGGACGCCGGGCTGAAGGTCGCCGACATCGACCACGTGATCCTCGTCGGCGGCTCCACCCGGATGCCCGCGGTGACCGACCTGGTGAAGTCGCTCACCGGCAAGGAGCCGCACAAGGGTGTGAACCCGGACGAGGTCGTGGCGGTCGGCGCGTCGCTGCAGGCCGGCGTCCTGAAGGGCGAGGTCAAGGACGTCCTGCTGCTCGACGTCACCCCGCTGTCCCTGGGCATCGAGACCAAGGGCGGCATCATGACCAAGCTGATCGAGCGCAACACCACGATCCCGACCAAGCGCTCGGAGATCTTCACCACCGCCGAGGACAACCAGCCCTCCGTGCAGATCCAGGTCTACCAGGGCGAGCGGGAGATCGCGGCCTACAACAAGCGCCTGGGCATGTTCGAGCTGACCGGCCTGCCGCCGGCCCCGCGCGGCCTGCCGCAGATCGAGGTCACCTTCGACATCGACGCCAACGGCATCGTGAACGTCTCGGCGAAGGACCTGGGCACCGGCAAGGAGCAGTCGATGGTCATCACCGGCGGCTCGGCGCTGCCCAAGGAGGACATCGACCGGATGATGCGCGAGGCCGAGCAGTACGCGGCCGAGGACCACCGCCGCCGCGAGGAGGCGGAGACGCGCAACCAGGCCGAGGGACTGGTCTACCAGACCGAGAAGTTCATGCGGGACAACGCCGACAAGGTCCCTGCCGACGTCAAGGGCGAGGTCGAGGCGGCCATCGCGGACACCAAGAGCGCGCTCGGCGGCACCGACGTCGAGGCGATCAAGAACGCCGCGGAGAAGCTGGCCACCACCAGCCAGAAGCTGGGCACCGCGCTCTACGAGCAGGCGCAGGCCGCGCAGGCCTCGGCCGCCGGCGCCCCCGAGGACGGCGGCGCGCAGCAGCAGGAGTCGGACGACGTGGTCGACGCCGAGATCGTCGACGAGGGCAAGAACGGCTGACGGCGCCGGGCTGATTGAACCCGGGACGCCGCGTGGCACGTGGCGGCGCCGGAGGGCGTTCGACAGTTCGACGGCAGCGGGCCGCGGGCCGGGTTCGAGGCGAGGCCTCGGCACTCGACCCGGGCCCGCGCCCGGCCCCCGATCGATCCACTCCAGGAGAAGAGAAGAAGTGAGCGACGACCTCTACCGCCCCGGCCGGGACGCCACAGAGGAAGCCCGGCAGTACGGCGAAGACGAGGGCTTCGAGGCCGCCCCTGAGGCCCAGGGCGAGGAGTTCGCCGGGCGGGTGAACGAGGCCATCGGCGGCGAGCACGGCGACCCGGCCGCGAACCTCGCGGTCGCCGAGCTGATCGCCAAGCTGGCCGAGCGCACCAACGAACTGCAGAGCGCGCAGGCCGAGCTCGGCGAGCGGACCGCGGACCTGCAGCGGCTCCAGGCCGAGTACGTCAACTACCGGCGCCGGGTCGAGCGGGACCGGATCGCGATGGCCGAGATGGCCCTCGGCAAGGTGCTGACCGGGCTGCTTCCGGTGCTCGACGACATCGGCCGGGCCCGCGACCACGGCGAGCTCGAGGGCGGCTTCCGGCAGGTGGCCGAATCGCTGGAGAACCAGCTGGCCAAGCTGGGCCTCGAGCAGTTCGGCACGGCCGGCGAGCTGTTCGACCCGAACGTGCACGAGGCGCTGATGCACACGGTCTCCCCGGACGTCGAGGAGGACACCTGCGTGGAGATCCTGCAGCCCGGGTACCGCCTCGGTGACAGGATCCTGCGGGTCGCCCGGGTAACCGTGGCCCAGCCCGGAGAGCCCGACGAGTAGCCGGCCCGCGGCGGTGTGTGCCGCACGGCAGTTCAGCGATCTTCGAGCACCGCAAGGAGCAGAGGCGAACCCGAGATGAGCACCAAGGACTACCTCGAGAAGGACTACTACAAGGTGCTCGGCGTCCCCAAGGACGCTCCCGCGGCCGACATCAAGAAGGCCTACCGGAAGCTGGCCCGGCAGTATCACCCGGACGCCAACAAGGGGGACGCCGCCGCCGAGGAGAAGTTCAAGGAGATCTCAGAGGCCTACGACGTCCTGTCCGACGACAAGCGGCGCAAGGAGTACGACGAGGCCAGGTCGCTGTTCGGGGGCGGGTTCCGCGGCGCCGGGGCGGGCAACGGCTTCCCGTTCGACCTCGGCGACCTGCTCGGCAACGCCGGCGGGACCGCGGGCGGCGGGCTCGGCGACATCCTCGGCGGGATCTTCAACCGTGGCCGCACGACCACGACGCAGACCACCCCCGGCCGGCGCGGCGCGGACGTCGAGACCGAGGCCACGATCACCTTCATGCAGTCGATCGACGGCGTGACCATCCCGCTGCGGATGACCAGCGAGCACCCGTGCCGGGCCTGTTCCGGCACCGGGGCAAGGGCTGGAACGACGCCGCGGGTGTGCCCGAACTGCGCCGGGACCGGCCAGGTGAGCCGCAACCAGGGCGGCTTCGCCTTCTCCGAGCCCTGCCGGGACTGCAAGGGCCGCGGCCTGGTGGTGGACGACCCGTGCCCGGTCTGCCACGGCTCCGGACGCGCCGCCTCGACGCGCACGCTTCAGGCGCGCATCCCCTCGGGCGTGCGGGACGGGATGCGGATCAGGCTTAAGGGCAAGGGCGCTCCGGGCGAGCGCGGCGGACCGGCGGGAGACCTGTACGTGGTGGTGCATGTGAAGCCGCACAAGGTTTTCGGGCGGGACGGCGACAACCTGACCGTGACCGTGCCGGTGACATACCCGGAGGCGGTGCTCGGCGCGGACATCAAGGTACCGGTGCTCGGCGGATTGCCGGTCACCGTGAAGCTTCCGGCCGGCAGCGCGAACGGCCGGACCCTGCGGGTGCGCGGCAAGGGCGCCCCGCGCAAGGACGGCAGCCGCGGCGACCTGCTGGTCACCTTCGAGGTCGCCGTGCCCACGAAGCTGAGCGAGGCCGCGAATGCGGCCCTGGAGAAGTACCGCGAAGCGACCGCGGACCACGACGTGCGAGCCGAACTGCTCGACGCGGCGAAGGGAGAGGCCTGAAATGTCGGCGGAGAACGGGAACCCGGGCGGGCGTAACGCGGCAGGGGAGGCGGCGATGTACGTGATCTCCGTCGCCGCGGAGCTCTCCGGCCTGCACCCGCAGACCCTGCGACAGTATGACCGGCTCGGCCTGGTCAGCCCGGATCGGGCGCCCGGCCGCGGCCGCCGCTACTCGGCGCGCGACATCGAGCGGCTGCGCGAGGTGCAGCGCCTCTCGCAGGACGAGGGCGTGAACCTGGCCGGGATCAAGCGGATCCGCGAGCTTCAGGACCAGGTCGAGCTGCTCAGCGCGCGGGTGGCCGAGCTGGAGGAGAGCCTGGCGATGGCCCGGGCGACCACGATCCCGGTGGCCGTTCCGGTCCAGCAGCCCGAGTACCAGGCCAGTGCGCAGGCGCAGGCCGCGGCGAACCCGCTGTACCGCCCGGACCTGCTTCCCGCGCTTCCGGCGTTCGGCACCTCCACCGCACTTGTGGTCTGGAAGCCGCAGCAGCACTAACCGCGTCATGCGGTCGAGACGGCGCTGAGTGGCCAAGTGAATAGCTCGCCCTGAGTTCCGTCGGTTTGGAAGTACAAGACAACGGGACGAGGAGCACCTGATGGAGCCCTACAAGCTGACCACTCGGTCGCAGGAGGCGTTGTCCGTCGCCGTGCGGTCGGCAGCCGCGGCGGGCAATCCGCAAGTGGAGACCGCGCACCTTCTCCTCGCCCTGCTCGCGCAGCAGGACGGCACGGCCAGGCCGCTGCTGGAGGCCGTCGGCGTGGACCGGGCGGATCTGACCGCGCGGGCACAGCGCCTCGTCAACCAGCTGCCCAAGGCCGCCGGTTCGACTGTCGCGGCGCCCGAGCTCGCGCGCACCACGATCACCGCGATGAACCAGGCCGCCGACGAGGCGCGCAGGCTGGATGACGAGTACGTCTCCACCGAGCACATCCTCGTCGGCCTCGCGGCCGGGCAGGACAAGACCGCCGACATCCTCAAGGCCTCGGGCGCGACGCAGCAGGCGCTGCGCGACGCTTTCACCAAGGTGCGCGGCAGCGCCCGGGTCACCTCCCCCGACCCCGAGGCGACGTTCCAGGCCTTGGAGAAGTACAGCCTGGACCTGACCGCAGCAGCGCGCGAAGGCAAGCTCGACCCGGTGATCGGCCGCGACACCGAGATCCGGCGCGTGGTGCAGGTCCTCTCCCGGCGCACCAAGAACAACCCGGTGCTCATCGGCGAGCCCGGCGTCGGGAAGACCGCGGTGGTCGAGGGTCTGGCGCAGCGGATCGTGGCCGGCGACGTGCCAGAGTCGCTGCGCGGGAAGCGGCTGGTCTCGCTGGACCTGGGCGCGATGGTGGCCGGCGCGAAGTACCGCGGCGAGTTCGAGGAGCGGCTGAAGGCGGTGCTCGGCGAGATCCGCGAGTCCGGCGGCCAGGTGATCACCTTCATCGACGAGCTGCACACCGTGGTCGGCGCCGGCGCGACCGGCGAGTCGGCGATGGACGCGGGCAACATGCTCAAGCCGATGCTGGCGCGCGGCGAGCTGCGGATGGTCGGCGCGACGACGCTGGACGAGTACCGCGAGCACATCGAGAAGGACCCGGCGCTGGAGCGGCGCTTCCAGCAGGTGCTGGTCGGCGAGCCGTCGGCCGAGGACACCGTGGCGATCCTGCGCGGCCTCAAGGGCCGGTACGAGGCGCACCACCAGGTGCAGATCTCGGACGCCGCGCTGGTGGCGGCGGCGACGCTGTCAGAGCGCTACATCACCGCCCGGTTCCTGCCGGACAAGGCGATCGACCTGATCGACGAGGCGGCGTCCAGGCTGCGCATGGAGATCGACTCGCGGCCGGTGGAGATCGACGAGCTGCAGCGCGCGGTGGACCGGCTGCGCATGGAGGAGCTGGCCCTCGCCAAGGAGTCGGACCCCGCCTCGAAGGAGCGCCTTGAGCGGATTCGCCGCGAGCTGGCGGACCGTCAGGAGCAGCTGAACGCGCTCAATGCGCGCTGGGAGCAGGAGAAGTCCGGCCTCAACCGGGTCGGTGAGCTGAAGAAGCGGCTCGACGATCTGCGCGGCCAGGCGGATCGGGCCCAGCGCGACGGCGACTTCGAGGCCGCGTCCCGGCTGATGTACGCCGAGATCCCGGCCGCGGAGCGCGAGCTGGCCGAGGCGTCGCAGGTCGCGAACACCCGCGAAACCATGGTCAAGGAAGAGGTCGGTCCGGACGACGTGGCCGAGGTGGTGGCCGCGTGGACCGGCATTCCGGCCGGTCGGCTGCTCGAGGGCGAGACCGCGAAGCTGCTGCGCATGGAGCAGGAGCTGGGCAAGCGGCTAATCGGACAGCTCGATGCGGTACGGGCGGTGTCGGATGCGGTACGTCGTGCCCGCGCCGGTATCTCCGATCCGGACCGGCCCACTGGCTCGTTCCTCTTCCTCGGCCCGACCGGCGTCGGCAAGACCGAGCTGGCGAAGTCGCTCGCCGACTTCCTCTTCGACGATGAGCACGCGATGGTCCGCATCGACATGTCCGAGTACGGAGAGAAGCACTCGGTCGCGCGGCTGGTCGGTGCCCCTCCCGGATACGTCGGCTACGAGGAAGGCGGGCAGCTGACCGAGGCGGTGCGGCGCCGGCCGTACACGGTCGTGCTGCTCGACGAGGTGGAGAAGGCGCACCCCGAGGTCTTCGACATCCTGCTTCAGGTGCTCGACGACGGCCGGCTCACCGACGGTCAGGGCCGCACCGTGGACTTCCGCAACACCATCCTCATCCTGACCTCGAACCTAGGCTCGCAGTTCCTGGTGGACCCGGCGCTGGGGGAGGAAAAGAAGCGCGCCCTGGTGATGAACCTGGTGCGTGCGACCTTCAAGCCGGAGTTCCTGAACCGGCTCGACGACATCGTGCTCTTCGACGCGCTCGGCACCGAGGAGCTCGGGCTGATCGTCGAGCAGCAGGTCGCCCGGCTCCAGCGCAGGCTGGCCGACCGGCGGCTGACGCTGGACGTGACCGCCGCGGCCCGGGACTGGCTGGTGCTCACCGGCTACGACCCGGCTTACGGCGCGCGTCCGCTGCGTCGGCTGGTGCAGTCGGCGATCGGCGACCAGTTGGCGAAGGCGATCCTGTCCGGCCGGGTGCGCGACGGGGCGACTGTGCGCGTCGACGTGGCGGACACGGAAGACGGGCTCTCGATCGAGGCGGTCTGACGCGGACCGGGACCAAAGTCCTCTCGCGCGGCTTTCCGCGCGAGAGGATAGTGAGGGTATGTCCAGAATCCGAGCCAAGATCGGGAAAGACGGAAAAGGCCGCAAGACGCCCCGAGCCGGTGAGCTGGGTTTGGTGGTGCTGCTGCTGGCGGCGGGAACCTTCGCTGCCCGGCTGATGGGCTACAAGCTGGGGCGCGAGACCATCGTGCGGTGCCGGGCCGGCCACCTTTACACGACGATCTGGATCCCGGGCGCGTCGTTGAAAGCGGTGCGGCTCGGCATGGTCCGCTGGCAGCGCTGCCCGGTCGGGAAGCACTGGACGCTGGTCTCGCCGGTGAACGAGGCCGACCTCACCGACGCCGAGCGGGAACTCGCCGCGCTGTCCCACGACGTACGCGTTCCCTGACACACGGTCAGCCGGTGAACCGGTCGGTCGTCACTCCGGTTTCGCCAGCACCGCCAGTCGATCCAGCGCCGCGCTGAGCACCTGTGGCTGCTTGCAGAAGGTGAAGCGCACGAAGGGCGCGCCCGCCTGCTTGTCGTCGTAGAAGACCGCGTTAGGAATCGCCACCACGCCGCAGCGCTCGGGCAGCGCGCGGCAGAACGCCAATCCGTCCTGCTCGCCGAGCGGCCGGATGTCCGTGGTGATGAAGTACGTGCCCTCAGTCGTGGATACGCCGAATCCGAGGTCTGCGAGGCCAGTGGCGAGCAGGTCTCGCCGTGCCCGCAGGCTTTCGCCGATCTCGGTGTAGTAGTCGCGCGGCAAGCGCAGCGCCTCGGCGATCGCGTACTGGAACGGGCCGCCGCTGACGTAGGTGAGGAACTGCTTGGTGGTACGCACGGCGGCGACCAGTTCGGGCGTGCCGGTGACCCAGCCGATCTTCCAGCCGGTGAACGAGAAGGTCTTGCCGGAGGAGGAGATCGTCACGGTGCGATCCCGCAGGCCGGGCAGCGTGGCCATCGGGATGTGTGAGCCTTCGAACACCAGGTGCTCGTAGACCTCGTCGGTGATGACGATCAGGTCGTGCTCGATCGCGAGCTGGGCGAGCCGGCGCAGCTCCGCTTCGTTGAGCACCATGCCGGTCGGGTTGTGCGGGGTGTTGAGCAGCAGCGCCCTGGTTCGGCTGGTGATCGATGCGGCCAGCGCGTCGAGATCGGGGTGCCAACGCGGCTGCTGCTGCGTCGGCGGGCGCAGCGTGGCGGGGACGCGCACCCCGCCGGCCATGGCGATACACGCGGCGTATGAGTCGTAGTAGGGCTCGAAGGCGATCACCTCGTCGCCCGGATTGACCACGGCGAGCAGCGCCGCGGCGATCGCCTCGGTGGCTCCGGCGGTGATCAGCACCTCGGTGTCGGGGTCGTATTCGAGGCCGTACCAGTCGGCCTGGTGGTCGGCGACCGCGCGGCGCAGTTCCGGGATGCCCGGGCCGGGCGGGTACTGGTTGCCCCGGCCTTCCAGGATCGCGCGGGCGGCGGCCTCGGCGACCGCGGCTGGGCCGTCGGTGTCCGGGAAACCCTGGCCGAGATTGATCGACCCGGTGGCCACGGCGAGCGCGGACATCTCGGCGAAGATCGTGGTGCCGAGCCCGCTCAGCCGCGAGGCCAGCACTGGGCGCCGGGCACCCGGTACGTCTTTCGGGTGATCTGCCTCAGGCGTGGCGTGATGACTCACGCGTCCTCCAGTCGTTGACCCAGGGCGAGCCGTTTGTCAGACAGAACGCCTTTTCTGGCAGCACGGCCCCCACCGGGAGAAGCCTACGGCCTGGGACGGTGCCGATCGATGTTCGTCGAGTTGACCGCGGCTTATTGCGATACCAGCGCCGAAGAGCTGGGCTGGTCGATGCAGCTGGAGCCGCAGCCCGCATTGGCCGTTCGGCGGCTCGACCTCACGCCGTTCCACGCGGAGCTGCGATTGCTGGGCGCCTCGCACCAGATCTCCGTATGGCTAGGCGGTGGCGGTCCGCCGGGAGGCGTCGAGCCGCTGTGCCTGGAAACCGTCGCCTGCCTGCCGGAACGCACGGTGCCGCTGCCCCGGACGGCCGAATGTGAACTGAGCGGCTGGCGGTACACGATCGAGTCGGACGTGCGCACCTGCTCCGAGGCGGAGTTCAGCGTGCGGGTCGCCGGAATCGAGCGATGCGCGGCCCACGGACTGGTCGGCCGGTACCCGGGGCTGCCGGGCGCGCTGACGGCGATCGTGATGCGACCGTGGCAGGCAGGGCTCTGGTGGACCACGTGGCATACGTATCCACAGGACTGCCAGATCGCTACGACGCTGAGCTTTCTGCGCCTGGAGTGATGATCACGCAGTGAAGATAACAAAACAGGTGATAGCGACCCATGCGATGCTCACGGCGACGCGGCGGCGTACGCTGGCCTGCGAGCACGGCGGTCCGTCGCCGTTGCGGCTGCCGGAAGCAGTGAGGGTGTCGATGCCGTACGAGGCCACGGTCCCGGTCCACCGACGACTGCTCTGGCCCGCTGTCACCGATGCCGAGCGTCTGATCGGCGCGCTGCCGAACGCCTCCATCGACGCCTCCGGCGCTCAAGGCGTGGCCGGGCGGCTGCGGGTACGCACCCGCGAGCAAACCGTCACCTTCCGCGGGGTCGCGCGCATAGTCGAGGTGGTGCCCGCCTCACTGCGCGTCTCGCTGGAGGTAGAGGCGGTGTTCGGCCGGGCCGGCGGCACCGTGGAAGGTGTCGTGGAGATCGCGTTGCGGCAGTCCGGTCCGGGCACTCGCGTAGTCGTCGGCGGGCAACTGGACATCTCGCCGGGGTCCGCTCCCTTCTCCGTCGAAGCGCTGGACAGCGCGTTCCAGCGAGTCGTGCAGCGCTGGTTCACCGCACTCGCCGAGACCTCGCCGGCGGCCAAGCCCGCCGCGGAGGAACGTCCCGAGCGGCGCGAACTGCCCGACTCGCCCCCGGAGGCCCAAGCGACGGAACCGCGGCCCGACACCGAGCTTCCGCGCAGGCGCAGCTCGAAACGCGCCCCGCTGGCCGTGGTACGGGACCTTCCGACAGGACAGCAGAAGCCGGGCAACGGCGCCTCCGCACCGGCTCAGCCTGCGCAGCCCGCCGAGCCGGAACCGCAGCGCTCGAGTCCTGCGAACGGCTGGTCCAGGCCCCCGCAGCAGGAGACGGCCGAATACGCAGCTGATGAGGCGCAGGCCGCTGAAGCGAAGACCTCTGAGAAGAAGAGTCCGGAGCCGAAGAACCCGGAGACAGGGACTCCGGAACCAAACAACGCAGAATCGAAGAACGCAGAATCAAAGAACGCTGAGCCGAAGAAGACCGTGCCGCACTCGCCGGCACCGCTGCGCCTTGTGACGCCTGAGCCCGAGGCAGCGCCGGACCCCGACGAACCCTCCGAGCCGGAGCCGCCCGAAACGGTCGGCGAGCAAGCCACGTCGGTGACCGAGGACGCGACCGTGCCGATCGAACCGGAACCCGACGACATCTGGAGCCGGCTGCGCGACCGCAGCCTGCCACCCTGGATCCCGTTCCTCGTCGGCGCCGCGACGGCGACGCTCGCCGCGCTGGCCTTCGTGCTCGCGGCGCTGCGCCGCCACTATCGCCGCTGAGCCCGCACGCTCGTAAGACCCCGGCATTCGCGCTGCGGAGGCGCCGTATGGGCGTCTTCTCCGGAGAGTGAGTCTTGTCATCGGATCGAGTGGTTGTCGGCTGAATCGGCGGCATCACCTCGACGCTGCTCCTACTGTGTGCATCACGTTCTGTGCGCGACCGGACGCGCACTGCAAGTCAGGAGCCGAAGCGTATGTACGTCGAAGGGTGGAACGTCCACCGGGTCGTCCGGCCCAGCCGCCTGGCCAACGCCGTGATCGAACGGCTCCTGCTGCGGATACTGGACGGCGAGTTCCAGCCCGGGGGCGACCTGCCGCCCGAGGCCGCGCTTGCCCAGGAGTTCGCGGTCAGCCGCACCATCCTGCGCGAAGCGCTCAAGGCGCTGGAGGAGAAGCGGGTCCTGCGGATCCGGCACGGCCGCGGCACCACCGTGCGGCCCAAGGCGGACTGGAACATCCTGGATCCGCTGGTGCTGTCGGTGCTGCTGGAGTACGGCGGCTCAGCCACGCTGGCCACCGAGCTCGACGAGGTGCGCACGGCGCTGCACCTGCTGATGGCCGACCTGGCCGCGCAGCGCATCGAGCCGGAGCAGCGCGACGCGCTCGACCTCGCGATCGGCCGGATGCGCGCCTGCCTGCCGAGCGACGTCTCCCCGGGCGATGTGCTCAGCTACCGCGAGGCCGCGCACCAGTTCGGGAAGATCCTCGCCGAGGCGTCGTGCAACGAGGTCGCGCGGTGTGTCGTCGAGACGATCGACGTTCCGGCGCCGGAAGCCGCGCTGGAGGACGAGCTGGCCGCGATGGCCAAGACTCAGGAGTTCGCCGAACGCCTTTACGCACGCATCGTGCGCGGGACGGACGCGGCCCGCGGTATCGAGAGCCCTGCGGTGCAGTACAGCGCGCCAGTCGCCGAGGATCTGACGCGACGTGAGATGGCAGCCGCCGAACCGAACGCTTCTAACGCGTCCGGTCTGCCCTTGCCGAACCAGTCGCCGCTACGCACGCAGCAGCTGCGTCGGCGGCCCGGTGTGGAACTGCGCCCGACGATGGTCGGCGCGGGAAGCGGTACCCGCTCGCTGCTATGAGCCGGCCGCCTTACCGCATTCCTTCCCTTCCCTCTCCTCACTCTCCTCCTGGTCGGGGCGTACCGCGGACTGATCCGCGTTCCGGCTGATCCGTATCCTTTGTGGGACGCCCCGACCGGAAGGACCATCCGCGATGCCGATCACCTACGCCCCGGCGAGCCAGCACCGCGCCGAACTCCTCGCGCAGATCAAGGCGAAGGCCGTGGTGCACGGCAAAGTCACGCTCAGCTCGGGTCAGGAGGCGGACTTCTACATCGATCTGCGCCGGGTCGGTCTCGACGGCGCGGCGGCCCCGCTGGTCGGGCTCGTCATGCTGGATCTGGTCCGCGATCTCGAGTTCGACGCGGTCGGCGGCCTGACCCTCGGCGCCGACCCGGTCGCCTCGGCGATGCTGCACGCGGCGGCCGCGCACCCGGAACTGGTGGGCGGCCGCAAGCTCGACGCCTTCGTCGTGCGTAAGACGGAGAAGGCGCACGGTCTGCAGCGGCGCATCGAGGGCCCGGACATCGCGGGACGGCGGGTGCTCATTGTGGAGGACACCTCCACCACGGGCAGTTCGCCGCTCACCGCAGTCGAGGCCGCGCGTGCCGCGGGTGCGGAGGTGGTCGCGGTCGCGGTGATCGTCGAGCGCGGCGCACAGCCGGCGATCGACAAGGCCGGTCTGCCTTACTACGCGGCTTTCAGCCTTACCGATCTCGGCCTGTAACTTTCCGCATCAAGCGGCCTTAGGCGCTACCGCATTCTCTCGGAGCCTCGGGCCGCGCGGCCCTGCGGTGCGAATGTCCCGAATCAGTCCCATCCTCACGCGACGTAAGGCGCCGGCTCACTTTCAACAGGTAGTCTTCCGCCGTGAGCTTCCACGCCCTCAGCATCCTCAACCCGGCATCTCTGATCAGCTCGTTCGGCCTGGTCGGCGTCTACGCCATCATCTTCGTCGAGTGCGCGCTGATCATCGGGTTCTTCCTGCCCGGCGACTCGCTGCTCTTCGTGGCCGGCGTGGCCGCGTCCAGCGCGGCGGACAAGCTCGTCGGCGCCCACCTGAACTACGCGGCCCTGCTGGTCGGAACGCCGATCGTCGCGATCGTCGGCTCGCAGATCGGTCACTACACCGGGGCGCGGTTCGGCCGCCGGCTCTTCGACAAGCCGGACTCGCGCTTCTTCAAGCGCAAGTACGCGGTGCGCGCCGAGTTCTACTTCAACAAGTACGGCGGCGCGAAGGCCGTGCTGGTGAGCCGGTTCATCGTCGGCGTGCGCACCTTCGTCAACCCGCTGGCCGGGATGCTGGAGATGCCCTCGCGGGCGTTCCTGCTGTGGAGCACCATCGGCAACATCTTCTGGGTGGAGCTGATGCTGGTGCTCGGCCACGAGCTCGGCGCGAAGGTCAAGGGCAACATCGACACCACCATCCTGCCGATCGCGGCCGTGGTCGCGGTGATCACGCTCATCCCGCTGGGCCTGGAGATGCTCAAGGAGCGCCGGGCCGCACAGCGCGGGGAGCTCACCGACCTGCAGCGCTTCGAGCAGGAGCAGGAGGAGATGTACTACGGCCGCTCGCCGCAGCAGCAGGCGCCGCTGCCCGTGGCCGGAGCGCGCCACCGCAAGTAACGGCTGATCCGCCGCCGCGCGCGGCCCCGCGCAGGGCCTTACGGCCCTGGCGCCGCGAACCCCGAAAAGCGACCGTGACGTGGGAGCCATCCCACATCACGGCCGCTTTTCCATTCCCTTGGGCGGGTCTGCGAGACTGGCCGGTGAGAGACAGGATCGTTTCGAGGAGTCCACATGCCCATCGCAAGCCCTGAGGTCTACGCGGAGATGATCGACCGGGCCAAGGCCGGCCGGTTCGCCTACCCCGCCATCAACGTGACCTCGTCGCAGACGCTCAACGCCGCGCTGCGCGGCTTCGCCGAGGCCGAGAGCGACGGCATCGTCCAGGTCTCCACCGGCGGCGCCGAGTTCCTCTCCGGCAGCACGGTCAAGGACATGGTGATCGGCGCCAGGGCGCTGGCCGAGTACGCGCATGTGGTCGCGGAGAAGTACGACATCAACATCGCGCTGCACACCGACCACTGCCCGAAGGACAAGCTGGACGGCTTCATGAAGCCGCTGGTCGCCATCTCGCAGGAGCGGGTCGCCAAGGGCCTTGAGCCGCTGTTCCAGTCGCACATGTGGGACGGCTCCGCGGTGCCGCTGGACGAGAACCTGCGGATCGCGGCGGAGCTGCTTGAGCAGACCGCGAAGGCGCGCACCATCCTGGAGATCGAGATCGGCGTGGTCGGCGGCGAAGAGGACGGCGTCGCCAACGAGATCAACGAGAAGCTGTACACCACCCCCGAGGACGTGCTGAAGACCGCCGAGGCGCTGGGCATCGGCGAGAACGGCCGCTACCTGCTGGCCGCCACCTTCGGCAACGTGCACGGCGTGTACAAGCCGGGCAACGTGAAGCTGCGCCCGTCGATCCTCAAGGAGATCCAGGACGCGGTCGGCGCCAAGTACAACAAGGACAAGCCGTTCGACCTGGTCTTCCACGGCGGCTCCGGCTCGCTGCTCTCGGAGATCCGCGAGGCGCTGGACTACGGCGTGGTGAAGATGAACGTGGACACCGACACCCAGTACGCGTTCACCCGGCCGATCGTGGACCACGTGTTCAAGAACTACGACGGCGTGCTGAAGATCGACGGCGAGGTCGGCAACAAGAAGGCCTACGACCCGCGCTCCTACGGCAAGTCGGCCGAGGCGGGCATGGCCCAGCGCGTGGTGACCGCGTGCCAGGACCTGCGCTCCGCGGGCACCAAGATCAAGTAACCCGGCGGTGCGAAGGACGCGGCCCGGATGGGTTCCGGGCCGCGTCCTTCGAGGTAGCCGGGAAAGTCCGGCTCAGGTAAGCTCTTGTTGCAAGAGGCCCGGTCGCGCTTGCACCGGGCTTTCACTATGTCCGGAAGAGGTGTAACCGGAATGCCAGCGCTTGTGCTCGTCGGCGCCCAATGGGGCGACGAAGGAAAGGGCAAGGCCACCGACCTGCTCGGCGGGTCCGTTGACTACGTCGTGCGCTACCAGGGCGGCAACAACGCGGGTCACACCGTCGTCATCGGCGACCAGTCCTACGCCCTGCACCTGCTGCCTTCCGGCATCCTGACCCCCGGCTGCGTTCCGGTGATCGGCAACGGGGTGGTGATCGACCCGGCGGTGCTGCTCCAGGAGCTCGACGGCCTCAGCGCCCGGGGCGTGGACACCTCCAACCTGGTCATCTCCGCCAACGCACACCTGATCACGCCGTACCACCGCACGATCGACAAGGTCTCCGAGCGGTTCCTGGGCAACAACCGGATCGGCACCACCGGCCGCGGCATCGGCCCGACGTACGCGGACAAGATCTCGCGCATGGGCATCCGGGTCCAGGACCTGTTCGACCCTGGCATCCTGGCCAAGAAGGTCGACGCCGCGCTGCGTGACCGCAACCAGATGTTGGTGAAGCTGTACAACCGGCGGGCGATCGCGGCCGAGGCCATCGTCGAGGAGTACCTCGGATACGCGGAACGGCTGCGCCCACACGTCGCGGACACTTCGCTGCTGCTCAACAAGGCGCTCGACGAGGGCAAGGTGGTGCTTTTGGAGGGATCTCAGGGCACGCTGCTCGACGTCGACCACGGCACGTATCCATTCGTTACGTCGTCGAACCCGACTACGGGCGGCGCGTGCTCCGGTTCAGGCATCGGGCCGACGAAGATCACCCGCTCGATCGGCATCCTCAAGGCGTACACCACGCGGGTCGGCGCTGGTCCGTTCCCGACCGAGCTGTTCGACGCGGACGGCGAAGCGCTGCGCTCAAAGGGTCACGAGCGCGGCGTGACGACCGGCCGGGACCGGCGCTGTGGCTGGTTCGACGCGGTGATCGCGCGGTACGCGACGCGGGTGAACGGCCTGACCGACTTCTTCCTCACCAAGCTGGACATCCTCACCGGCTGGGAGCGCATCCCGGTGTGCGTGGCGTATGACGTGGACGGCGTGCGGTACGACGAGCTGCCGATGACGCAGACCGACTTCCACCACGCCAAGCCGATCTACGAGTTCCTGCCCGGCTGGGACGAGGACATCACCAAGGCCCGGGACTTCTCTGACCTGCCGACGAACGCGCAAAGCTACGTGCGGACGCTGGAGCAGATGTCCGGAGCGCCGATCTCCGCGATCGGCGTCGGCCCGGAGCGGGACGCGACGATCCAGCTGCGCAGCTTCCTCTAGCCGGCCTGCTTCGCCGCGCGGTGGCGCCCGCGCGCTAGACAACCTGCCCGGATCGGGCCGTCCCGTCGTACAGAGTGGCGATGGAGCGGCCCGATCCGCGTTTCCTACGCTGGATGGCATGACCGATATCGCGCCCGCCGCGCCTTCCCTCCCCGCGCCCGACTCCGCCGTGCCGGATCTGACTGTGCCGGATCCAGGCGCGGGGAAGGCGGTGTTCGAGCGCGACCGGGCCCACGTCTTCCACTCCTGGTCCGCGCAGGACCAGATCGCCCCGCTGCCGATCGCCGGGGCCGCCGGCGCGCGGTTCTGGGACTACGAGGGCAACAGCTTTCTCGACTTCGCCAGCCAGCTGGTCTTCACCAACATCGGGCATCAGCACCCGAAGGTCGTCGCCGCGATCCAGGAGCAGGCGGCGCGGCTGTGCACGATCGCGCCGGGCTTCGGCAATGACAAGCGCGCCGAGGCCGCGGAACTGATCACGTCGTACGCACCGGAGGGCCTGAACCGGGTCTTCTTCACCAACGCCGGGGCTGACGCGATCGAGAATGCGGTACGCATGGCCCGCATTCACACCGGCCGGCCCAAAGTGCTGACGGCGTACCGCTCGTACCACGGCAACACCGCGACCGCGATCAGCTTGACCGGTGATCCTCGCCGCTGGGCCAACGAGAACGCTGGGCACCACGACGGCAACGTCGCGCATTTCTTCGGCCCGTACCTTTACCGCTCCTCCTTCTACGCGACCACGGAGGCGGAGGAGTCCGAGCGGGCGCTGGACCACCTTGAGCAGACGATCGTGTTCGAAGGCCCCGGTACCGTGGCCGCGATCCTGCTTGAGACCGTGGTCGGCACCAACGGCATCCTCATTCCGCCGCCGGGCTACCTGGCCGGCGTGCGCGCGCTGTGCGACAAGTACGGCATCGTCTACATCGCCGACGAGGTCATGGCGGGCTTCGGCCGGACCGGGGCCTGGTTCGCGGTGGACCACTGGAACGTGGCCCCGGACCTGATCACCTTCGCGAAGGGTGTCAACTCCGGGTATGTGCCGCTCGGCGGCGTGATCATCTCAGACGCGATTCACGACACGTTCCGCAACCAGGTCTTCCCCGGTGGCTTGACCTACTCCGGGCACCCGTTGGCCTGCGCGGCCGCGGTCGCGACGATCGAGGCGATGCGCGACGAGCGGATCGTGGAGAACGCGGCGTGGCTCGGCGAGAACGTGTTCGGCCCGACGTTGCGCGAGTTCGCCGAGCGGCATCCGTCGGTCGGCGAGGCCCGCGGCATCGGCGCGTTCTGGGCGCTGGACCTGGTGAAGAACAAGGAGACGCGTGAACCATTGGTGCCGTACGGCGCCGGAGGCGCTGCGGCCGCGCCGATGAACGCGGTCCTCGCCGAGTGCAAGAAGCACGGTACCTGGCCGTTCACCCACTTCAACCGGTTGCAGCTCACCCCGCCGCTGAACCTGACCGAGGCTGAGGCGCGCGAGGGCCTGGCCGCGATCGACAAGGCGCTCAATGTCGCCGACTCGTACACCGAGCAGTAGTTCGGTCATTCGGTCACACCTCGGCTGCCGACGCTAGGCTGCGTAAGTGATCGATGGTGTTCATAAGCTGATCGACGGTGTCGTGATGCGTCCGGCGGAAGTCGCCGATGCTGACGCGTTGGCGCGTGCCTATGTGCGCAACAGGGAGCATCTCGCGCCGTGGGAGCCCGTGCGCAGTGAGGAGTTCTTCACCGCGCGCGGGCAGGCGGCTCTGCTCGATCTGGAAGCGCGCAACCGCGGGGCTGGCCAGATGATGCGCTGGCTGCTGGCCGAGCCGACCGGAGAGATCATCGGCAGCGTGGCCCTGAGCGGAATCGTCTTCGGGCCGTTCCGCAGCGCCAACCTCGGATACTGGGTCGATAGCGAGGCGGGCGGCCGAGGGTTGGCCACCGCCGCGGTGCGGACCGTCTGCGGTCTGACCGACAGCGAGCTCAACCTGCACCGGATCCAGGCCGGCACGCTTCTGGACAACGTCAGGTCGCAGCGGGTGCTGGTTAAATGCGGGTTCGAATCCTTCGGGGTGGCGCCACGCTACCTACACATCGCGGGCCGGTGGCAGGACATACGGCTCTTTCAACGCCTTCTGAACGACCGCGAGCCGGGAGAGCCCGCGGCTGTGGCGTCGTCCGACTGACACAACAGGTCCGCTCCCTACGAGGGCCACTGCGGCTTGCGTCTCTCGGCGAAGGCACGGATGCCTTCGACTCGGTCGGCGGAAAAGGCAGTGGCTCGCCACGCTGAGTCTTCGACATCGAGCCCTGCGGTAAGCGGTAATTCGATGCCCGTGCGCAGTGCGTGCTTGGCGTTACGCACGCCTACCGGCGAGTTGGCGGCGATTTGTGCAGCCAGCTCTAGGGCAGCGTCGCGAGCGGTGTGCCGTCCAGGCACGCGTCGGTTCACGATGCCAAGCGCGCTCGCCTCGTCAGCGCTAATCCGCCGTCCGGTGTAGATCAGATCTGCTGCGCGGGTGAGGCCGCTGCGCCGCGAGAGCAGCTGTGTACCGCCGCCGCCCGGAACCAGTCCAACGGTGACCTCAGGCAGCCCGAACTGCGCACCGTCGTCTGCCACGATCAAGTCACAGCCAAGCGCCAGCTCGAAGCCGCCGCCGAGTGCGAATCCGCTGACGGCCGCGATCGCGGGCACTGGTAGATCGATGATCGAGCCGAAGGCGCGGCGGAACACCGGGCGCTGAGCGAGCAGGTCGGCGTCCGTGAACTCGTTGCGCTCCTTGAGATCCGCGCCCACGCAGAACGCCCGATCACCGGCAGCGCTGAGCACGACTGCGCGAACGTTCGGATCGGATGCGAGCGCGGAGACCTTGTCGCCCAGTTCGGCGGCCAGCGCGGTACTGATCGCGTTCAGTGCGTCGGGACGGTCGAGGACGACCTCGGCGACCTGGCCGTGGCGCCGCACCGCGATATGTGCGGGAGCGGCGTCCTGCGGCGCAGCATTGTCCGAGGGAGCAGGGTTGTTCAGGGACACAGTGCGAGCGTATCTGGGCTGACTTTCACGTACACCCGCAGGCCGATGCGGGCCCTCAGAATTGCATCTAGGCTGATCAGGTGGCCCTGACAGCGCCGTCCGGATCCGGCGGCGAATCCAGTTCCGGCGCACGCGCCGACGTTCTGATGCGCGCGCTGCGAACCGTGCTGACCGGGCCGCATCTGCGCGCATTCCGGCTGCTGTTCGCCACGCGGATCGTCGGGCAGCTTTCCGACGGCGCCTTCCAGGTCGCCCTGGCCTCCTACGTGATCTTCTCGCCGGAGAAACAGGCCACGGCGGCGCAGGTCGCCCAAGCGTTCGCGGTGCTGTTGCTGCCGTTCACCATCGTCGGTCCGTTCGCGGGGGTGTTCCTGGACCGCTGGCCGCGCCGGCAGGTGCTGGTCTGGGCGAACCTGCTGCGCGCGGCGCTGGTCGTCCTGGTCGCGGTGCTGGTAGATCTGCGCGTGCCCAACGTGGTGTTCTACATCGGCGCGCTCGGCGTGCTCTCCGCGAACCGGTTCATCCTGGCCGGGCTCTCCGCCTCGCTGCCGCACACCGTCCCGGCCAACAAACTGGTCATCGCCAACTCGGTACTGCCCACCGCCGGGACGCTCGCCGCGACGGCCGGCGGCGCCGTGAGCCTGATCGTGCACGCCCTTCTGGGCACCGGTAACAACGCCACCATCGGCGAGCTGGTCTGCGTCGCGGGGCTGTACACGGTCGCGGCGATGTTCGCGCTGGGCATCGGCCGGGCGAAACTCGGTCCGCTGGAGCTGCCGCAGGAAAGCACCTGGGCCGCGGTGCGCGCGGTGGCCCGCGGGGTGCTGGAAGGCGCGCGGCATCTCGCGGCGCGGCCGATCGCGGGGCGGGCACTGGCCGCGGTGACCGTATCCAGGTTCTGCTATGGCGTGGTCACCATCATCACGCTGCTGCTCTACCGCAACGCCTTCAACGACCCGAACCAGCCGAGCAAGGGTCTGGCCGGATTTGCGCTCGCGGTGGGGCTCTCCGGGGCCGGATTTGGACTCAGCGCCCTGATCACCCCGCTGGTCAGCCGCCGGATCCCATTGCCCGCGTGGATCACCCTGTGCCTGCTGGGCGCCTCCGTCACCGAGCTCTGCTTCGGCCTTCCGTTCCGCCCCGTCCCGCTGCTGATCGGTGCTTTCCTGCTCGGCGTGGCATCGCAGGGTCAGAAGATCTGCACCGACACCCTCGTGCAGCGCTCGGTCGACGACGAGTTCCGCGGACGCGTGTTCGTGTTCTACGACATGGTCTTCAACGGTGCCTTCGTGCTCGCCGCCGCCTTCGCCGCGGCCGCGCTACCGGCAAACGGCAAGTCGTACCTCGTCGTCATCATCGTCGCAGCCTGCTATGCCGTCATCGGGCTCTGGTACGGCGTGCGGACTCTGCGTAATCCGGTCAGCGTGCCGCCGTCTAATTCTGATGCTCCGGCTGAGTCGCCCACCACTCCCGCAGTGCGCTGACAGCGGCCTCATGCTCCAGCGGGCCCTGATCCAGCCGCAGCTCCAGCAGGAACTTGTACGCCCGGCCGACCACCGGCCCCGGCGAGACACCCAGAAGTTCCATGATCTGGTTGCCATCCAGGTCGGGCCGGATCGCGTCCAGCTCTTCCTGCTCCTTGAGCCGCTCGATCCGAGCCTCGAGCGCGTCGTAGGTCGCGGCGAGCGCCGCGGCCTTTCGGCGATTGCGGGTCGTGCAGTCGGAGCGGGTCAGCTTGTGCAGCCTGGTCAGCAGTGGGCCTGCGTCCCGCACGTAGCGGCGCACCGCCGAGTCGGTCCACTCGCCGTCGCCGTAGCCGTGGAAGCGAAGGTGCAACTCCACCAGGCGCGCGACGTCGTCGACGATCTCGTTTGAGTACTTCAGCTCGCGCAGCCGCTTCTTGGTCATCTTCGCGCCGACCAGCTCATGGTGGTGGAACGAGACCCCGCCGCCGGGCTCGAAGCGGCGCGTGCGCGGCTTGCCGATGTCGTGGAGCAGCGCGGCGAGACGCAGCACCAGGTCTGGTCCGTCATCCTCCAGCGCGATGGCCTGATCGAGGACGGTCAGCGTGTGCTCGTAGACGTCCTTGTGCCGGTGATGCTCGTCGATCTCCAGGCGCAGCCTCGGCAATTCGGGCAGCACGTACTCGGCGAGGCCAGTGTCTGTGAGCAGACCGAGGCCGATCCGCGGGTGTGGCGAGAGCAGCAGCTTGGTCAGTTCATCCCGGACGCGTTCCGCCGACACGATCTTCAGCCGGTCTGCCATCTCCCGCATCGCGGCGACGACTTCAGCTGCGACGTCGAAGTTGAGCTGCGCGGCGAAACGCGCGGCGCGCAGCATACGCAGCGGGTCGTCTGAAAAAGACTCTTCCGGCGTGGCAGGCGTACGCAGCGTCCGCTTGGCCAGGTCGCGAAGACCACCGTGCGGATCCACGAACTCGCGCTGCGGTAGCCGCAACGCCATCGCGTTAACGGTGAAGTCGCGACGCACCAGGTCATCCTCAAGCGTCTCGCCGTAGGACA
The DNA here is from genome assembly GCF_035653575.1 of Actinocrinis sp. Classification (GTDB taxonomy): domain Bacteria; phylum Actinomycetota; class Actinomycetes; order Streptomycetales; family Catenulisporaceae; genus Actinocrinis. Next base: position 38,569 of record NZ_DASRBQ010000028.1, on the reverse strand, counting down.
CCGCGGGCTTGCGCGACGTACGGTCGTACGCCTCGCTGCGGTACGTCGTGATCTCCAGCTTGTATCCGTCCTTCTGGCAGCCGATCGTGCCGAAGGCGATGCCCACGTCCCAGACCGCCTCGGCCCAACCCTTGACCAGCTTGAGCACCTGCTGTGGCCGCGCGTCGGTGGTGAAGTCGAGATCCTCTCCGAGCCGGCCCAGCAGGCCGTCCCGCACCGAGCCGCCGACCAGCGCGAGTTCGTGACCGGCCGCAGCGAAGCGGGCGGCCAGGTCATCCGCGACCGGGGCGAGCCTCAACAGCTGCGCGGCCGCCGCGGTGGCGCGGGCCGAGGCATCCGCGTCCGGGCGATCGGGCGGTGCGGCATCCGAAGGAGAGGTAGACACGTCATCCAAGGGTACGTGCTCCGCACGGGCGACCCGTCCGTGCGGCACTCCGCTGCACAACTAGGATTCCGCCCGTGAGTTCGCTCCGCGCCATGCGGCGCCACACCTGCGGCCTGCTCGCATTGGTCGCGGTTCTGGCCGCCCAGGTCTTGATGCTCGCCGCTCCCGCGCCGTCGTACGCGGCGAGCGGGAGTGCGAACGCGATCACGGTCGAACTCTCCTCGCTCAGTCCGGCCATAGCGGTCAAGGGCAGCACGCTGCACCTGGCCGGGAACCTCGTCGGAGGCTCCACAGCGCACACGAACGTAACCGTGTGGTTGGCGGTCGCCGAGATGCAGGTGCGTTCCGACATGACGAGCAACGCCGGCGTCGGCTCGCGCCTCATCTTCGGGCATGACTACACGGCCGGTACGGTCGCCTCCGGCGCGACGGTTCCGTGGTCACTCTCCATGCCGGTTTCCGCGCTCTCCTTGACCAGCCAGACGGTCTACGCGCTCGACGTCGAGGCGTACTCCGGTGACGTACGTATCGGCGCGACGCGCACCTACCTGCCTTACGCCATGAACGGCGATTCAAGCTTCCATGCGACGCAGATGGTCGTGGTCTGGCCGGTTACCGCAGCACCGACTCTCGACGGCCAAGTCGACAAGGACGTGCCCGAGGCCGTCAGCGACAGTCTCGCCACGCAGTTCGCTGCGGGCGGGCGGCTCGACAAGGCGCTGAGCGTTCCGGCGTCTATCAAGAACCTCACTGTTTCCTGGGCTGTCGATCCGGATCTGCTGACCACGGCCGATCGTGAGAGCCACGGGTACTCGCTCTACCCGGACAGCGATGCCGGAGTCGGCGCGCAGGACGCGTCGATCTGGCTGGCCGAGGCCAAGAGCGTGCTGAGCAGCGGCGGCGAGCTGTGGCAACTGCCGGCCACCGATCCCGATCTCGGCTCACTCGGTCGCGCGAACCCGACCGTGGCGGCGCAGCTCGTCCAAAGCGCGACGACCCGCTCCGGCAGCACGATTCAGGACCTGCTCGGGCGCGCGCCTCAGGGCACGCTGGCCTGGCCCGCCGACGGTCAGGCCGATTCCGGGACGCTCAACCTCGCCAAGGCTGCTGATCCGGACGCGGTGATCGTGCGTGCCGATTCGATCGGTCTGCACACCGCGCTCGACAGCTACACGCCCACGGGGCGTGCGCAGATTGGCGGCCAGGCGCTGGCGGTCAGCGATACGGCTCTCGACGCAATCTTCGCCGGGGACACGGCCGATACGGTGTGGAAGGGCTCGAACCAGTCCCTGCTGGCCTCCCAGCGCTTCCTGGCCGAGAGCGCGCTGATCGCACACGAGCGCCCGAATCTGTCCACGCCGCGCACGATCATGGTCACCGCCCCGCGCGGCGGCACCCCGGATCCGGCGCTGCTCACCGCGGTCAGCCAGGCGAGCTGGATCAAGACCGTGGGACTTTCCACGCTGCTCAACGCCAAGCCAGACCCGCACGCGCAGACCTCCGCGCCCAAGCGTGCCGCGGCGACGGCGCAGTCAGATCTGAGCACCACTCAGCTCTCCACCACCTCTTCGCTGAACGCTTCACTCGGCGCGCTCACGTCGATCATGGTCGGGCCGCAGCCGCAGCAGGCCACGGACAGCTACTACCCGGCGGTGCTGCGCACGGTCTCCACAGCCTGGCGTTCCTCCTCGGCGCAGCAGACCGAGTTCAGTAGCGCGGTGGCGAACCGGCTGGACACCACGATGGGCCTGGTGACGCTGGTTAAAAAGTCAGACCTGACGTTGTCCGGCAAGAGCGGAATCATTCCTTTCACGGTCGAGAACCGCTTCGACCATCCGGTCCGCGTCGGCATCCGGATCACCACCGATCACGGCGGGCTGACCGTGCAGTCCATCACGGTGCAGACCGTGCAGCAGGGCACTACCCCCATTAACGTGCACGTCAGCTCCAAGGTGTCGGGCACGCGCGTGACCGTTACCGCACAGCTGGTCACTCCCGACGGCGCCGACTACGGAGATCCACAGTCGCTTCAGGTGACGGTGTCGTCCATCGGCTCCGTGACATTGATCATTTTCGCGTTGTCAGCCGCGCTCCTGGTCATCGCTGTAGGGTTGCGTATCTACCGGGGCAGACGGACTCGTACCGCGCACACCGAGTCCGACTCGTCCGGCGCGTCCACGGACAACGGCGCCTTAGCCGATGCGGAACGGGAACAATGATTAATTGAACGCGGGGGCAGCCCGCGCGCGATGAAGGGTACCGAGGACCGGAGCCATGGCACGCTGGGCAGAAGACGATCGACCGCGCGCCGCCGCCCGGACGCAGCCACCACGGCAAGACCTGTGGTACCCGGCCATACCCGAAGACGAAGCTCCCGAGGAACGCGCGGCCCGCCGCGCCGCGTACGCCGAGGCGGTCGACGCCACCCGGTTCAACCTGCCGGTCTTCGGCACTTCCTTCCTCGACCCGGCGGCGATCCAGCAGCTGATCCCGCCGCGCCGCGGCCAAGTGCAGGGCCCGGCCACCCGGCCCGACGAGCTCGGCCCGTTCGACCCGTGGACCCCGGCGCCGGCCACCGGCACGATCGACGCGGTCCGCGAAGGGCAGGCGGCGCCGACCACCAGCGTGTCGCGGGCCAGCCGGATCATGGCGCTGGGCACCATCGTCTCCCGCGCCACTGGCATGATCCGCCAGCTGTTGCTGGTCGCCGCGCTCGGCACGGCCGCACTCGGCACCGGCTACAACATCGCCAACAACGTGCCGAACACGATCTACCTGCTGGTGATCGGCGGTGCGGTCAACTCCATCTTCGTGCCGCAACTGGTGCGCGCGATGAAGGACGACGCCGACGGCGGCCAGGCGTTCATGGACCGGCTGCTGACCCTGACCATCATCATCATGGCCGCACTCACCCTGGTGTGCGTGCTGTTCGCGCCCGAGATCGTCTCGCTGTTCAACCCGAACGCGACGATGGCCAACCGCGAGATCACGATCGTCTTCGCGCGCTACATGCTGCCGCAGATCTTCTTCTACGGCATGTTCGTGATGTTCGGGCAGATCTTGAACGCCAAGGACAAGTTCGGCCCGATGATGTGGACGCCGGTGCTGGCCAACGTCATCCAGATCGCCACCTTCGGCGCCTACCTCTGGATCGCCGGCTACGTGCAGAGCACCGCGAACATCACGCAGAACGAGCTGGCGCTGCTCGGCCTCGGCTCCACGATCAGCATCGCGCTGCAAACGGTGGCGCTGATCCCTTATCTGCGCCAGGTCGGCATCAGCTTCCGGCCCCGGTTCGACTGGCGCGGCGTCGGCCTGGGCAAGTCGATGACGCTGGCCAAGTGGACCATGGGCATGGTGCTGGTCGGGCAGATCAGCACGACGGTCATCACCCGGCTCAGCAGCTCAATGGACACGAGCGGTGCCCATCAGACCGAGGGGGTCGGCTACACCGCCTACTCGAACGCGCTGACCATCTGGATTCTGCCGCAGGCCATCATCACCGTGTCCATCATCACGGCCCTGCTGCCCCGGATGAGCCGGGCCGCGCAGTCGGGGGACCGGGGCGCGGTACGCGACTCCATCTCCTACGGCCTGCGCGTGAGTGCGGTCGCGATCGTGCCCTGCGCGTTCCTGTTCCTCGCCTTCGGCCAGCAGATCTCCGCGCTGCTCTTCGAGCACGGTGCGACGAACGCGACGATGGCCCGCAACCTCGGCTACATGCTGATGGCGTTCGGTCTCGGCCTGATCCCGTTCTCGGCGCAGTACCTGATGATGCGTGGGTTCTACGCATACGAGGACACCAAGACACCGTTCGTGGTTACCGCCTGGATCTCGTTCTTCAACGGGGGCCTGGCTTACGTCTCCTACGAGCTGCTGCACACCACGAAGTGGGCGGTCGCGGGCATGTGCGTGGGCTACGTCATCGCCTACACCATCGGCATGGTGATGACCGGTGCCAAGCTCAGCCGCAAGTTGCGCGGCCTGGACACGACGCGGATCGTGCGCACGCACGCCAAGCTCGGCGCGGCCTCGGCGCTGGGGGCGCTGATCGGCGGCCCGATCGGTTTCGAGATCACGCAGGCGCTGCACGGCGGCCTGACCGGGGCCGGGGCCGGGATCGTGGTCGGCGGCGGCCTGTTCGGCCTGCTCTTCCTGGCGGCCTCGCGCAAGATGCGCATCGAGGAGGTAGACATGCTGCTCGGAACGGTGCGGTCCCGCTTCGGCCGCTGAACCGCCGGATAGCGGTAAACCGAACCGAAAAGCGCTCACGAAGCGTCGTTGTTGCAGTGCGGACCGCACGAAGACGTGTCGTTCTTTCAGGGCGGCGCGCCCCGCGCTTCGGTTCGACGGGTGAGAACCGGGCACTAGCATGAGAGCGAGCGCGCTTTCGCGCGCGGGAGCCCCACGACGCCAACGATGCACAAGAGGGAGGGCCGTGGCTTCCCTGGCCGAAAAGCCCGCCGGAGACAGCGAGAACTCCGACCGCGCCCGCTTCGACCAACGGGTCCACGTCGGCGCGAGGCTGGCCGGCCGGTATCGGCTGGAACGGGAGCTGCGCCGGTTCTCCGGTGGGGAAGGGCCCGGGCCGCAGGCTTGGGTCGGCTTCGACGAGCTGCTCAACCGCGAAGTGGGCGTCGACCTGATCGACTCTGGCCACCCGCGCGCCCGGGCGATGGAGGCGGCCGCGCGTAACGCGGCGACCGTCCCCGACGTACGGTTCGTCCAAGTACTCGACGTGGCGGACGAGAACGGCCTGGTCTACGTCGTTACCGAGTGGGTTTCCGATGCCTCGGCGCTGACCCAGCGGCTCGCTCGCGGGCCGCTCTCCGTCGCGCTCGCGACCCGGATCGCGCGGGAACTGGCCGTGGCGATGGCGGAGGCGCACGCCTGTGAGATGCGACACGGAGCGCTCGACCCTGACAAGGTACTGCTGACCACCACGAACCAGGTCAAAATTCTCGGCCTGTGCCTGGAAACCGCGATGTCCGGCGCCGAGATGGCCACGCCGGCCGAGGACGTCCGGGCGGTCGGCGCGATCTGGTACGCCGCGCTGACCGGCCGCTGGCCGGGCGAGGAGCCGGCGTTCGGGCTACCCGCGGCGCCGCGCGCCCACGGCAAGCCGTTCACCCCGGCCCAGATCCGCGCTGCCATCCCGAAGGCGGTGGACCAGCTCGTAGAGCAGGCCCTCGAAGCCGCAGACGCCGACGTGCCGGTCATCGACAGCGCGAAAACCCTGACGTCGAGCATCGCGGCCCTGCCCAAGCTGCGCGACGAGTCGGAAACCACCGACGTCATCCCCCGGCCGATCCCCCGCCGCGCTCCGGTCTACCCGGTCGCGGCGCCGACCGCGGTGCAGCAACTCGGGAATCAAGGCGGCGGCCGCTCAGCGGGCCGGGTGCCGCGCGGTGTGCTCGCGGTGATCCTCGGCGTCGTCGTGGTCATCGGCGCGGTCGCGGCCTTCCAGCTCGGCGGCCACAACGGCGGCTCGTCGATGCCCCCGTCGAACAGCCCGCAAGCCCGCTCGGCTTCGTCCGCCCCGGCCACCACGCAGCAGCTGGCGATCACGGGCGCGTCGATATGGGACTCCGACAAGGGCCAAGACGACATCGAGCGGCTGCAACAGTCGTACAACGGCTCTTCGGAAGGCTGGATCACCACCACCTACAAGGACGGGCCCGACATAACGTCCTATCGGAGGGGCACCGGCATCATCTTCGACCTCGGCTCGGCGAAGAACGTCAGCAAGGTGACGTTCACCGTGGGCGTCCCGGGGGCGACCACCGAGGTGTGGACCGCCGATGCCGGACTCACCTCGCTGCCGTCGGTACAGAACGCGGCTCCGCCCGGGTTCGCCAAGCAGGCCACCAAGGCAGATGTGGGCGGCGGCGAGGTCGATGTGACGTTCTCGACCGCGGTCAAGACCCGGTACGTGATGATCTGGTTCACCGTCCTGCCCCATCAGGACGCCGGGCAGTACAACATCGCGGGCTACCGTGACAGCCTGGCGAACGTCAAAATCTTCTCGTAGCGCTTCGGCCCCGCGAAGCGCGCACGAACGGTGCGGGGGAGGAGCGGATGCGCGCACGTCGTGGCGAGGAGCAGCGCGCGCGTGATGACGCCGCCGACCGCGCCCTCATGGCCCGGCACGTCGATGGCGATCCCGAGGCATTCAGCGAGCTGTTCAATCGGCATCGGGACCGGCTGTGGGCCGTCGCGCTGCGTACGACCGGCGATCCGGAAGAGGCCGCGGATGCTCTCCAAGACGCGGCTGTCTCTGCGTTCCGCGCGGCGGCGAGCTTCCGCTCGGAAGCCGCGGTCGGGACGTGGCTGTACCGGATCGTGGTGAACGCCTGCGTAGACCGAGTGCGCCGGCAAGCCGCCCGGCCTACGGTCCGCTATCCCGACGAGCAGTCGGCGGCGTGGCAGCGTGCGGTTCGCGATCCGTCGGACATGGCCGAGAACCGCGAGCTGCGCATCGTTCTGGAGGACGCTCTTGCCACCCTGCCGCTCGACCAGCGCGCGGCCGTCGTCGCCGTGGACATCGAGGGGCTGTCGGTGGACGAGGCGGCGCAAGCGCTCGGTGTTCCCACGGGCACGGTCAAGAGCCGGTGTGCGCGGGGCCGGGCGAAGCTCGCGGTCTTGCTCGCGGATCTGCGGAACCGACCGGCCGTGGCGTCCGTCCAAGAGCAGACACCCGGCCGAAGCAGGGACGGCGGCAAACAGCACGACGGCGGCTCGGGAGTTGGCGACAGCCCGGAGCCGATGGAACGAGGTGTGCGGTGACAACGGCACACGAGCCCCGTAGAGGCCCGGACGTCCATCTTTCGACTGAGGACCTGTCCGCGTTGGCGGAAGGCGAGCAGCCGACCGCTGAGGGCGCGTCAGAACACCTTCTCGACTGCGCCGCCTGCCGTGCCGAGGTCGACGCGATCGCGCAACTGCTCGCCGCGTTCGAGACCTTGGAGGCTCCGCAGCTGCCGCAGGAGGTGGCGATCCGGATCGACGCGGCCCTCGCTCGCGAAGCGGCCGCCCGGGCCAGTTCGCCGAGTGCTGATGGTGCGATCGCATCCGCGAGCCAGGGCAGCGCATCGAGCGGGCGTCGGCGGTGGTGGCTGTCGCGTCGCGTCGGCGTGGGGTTGGCCTCACTCGCGGCATTGGCCGGCGGCCTGGCGCTGGCGGTCAACCTCATCTCCTCGAACGCGTCGAGCAACGGCGCGGCTTCCAGCAGCGGTTCCGCAGCACTCAGGCCTGATGCGGCCAGCAGCGGTCCTCGGCGGGCCCAAGGCTTGGTGGAGTCCCCCAACACGGTCGCTCCGACCGCTCCCCTGGCCGTCTGGGTGAAGCAGACGCTGGGCACTACGAGGCCGGATCTCGAGATCAACTCGCCGTGTTTGGCGAATCCGGCATTCAGCGGCGACCAAGCGCTGCGCGTGGTGACCGGAACCTTCGAGGGCGTGCCGGCAACGCTCGTCATCTACCCGAACGGTGGTGACGCCACGACGGTCAGGGCAGTCGTCTACTCGCAGTCGTGTGCCGCGTCGAACTACGAGGTTCTCGCGCAGGGGATCGTCGCGAAGTAGGCAGCGACTCAGCGCTCGCATCCGAGCGGAGATTCGAGTTAAGGCAAAAGCGCTAGTGGCCACCCGGAGTCGGGTGGCCACTAGCGCTTCGCGTTTGTCGTCTAGTGCTGCTACTGCGGTTCCGCTCAGGCGGAGACGAACTCCTGGAGGTCGTTGAGCAGAGCGCGCTTCGGCTTGGCGCCGACGATGGTCTTGGCGACCTCGCCCTTGACGTAGACGTTGAGCATCGGGATGTTCAGCACCCCGTACTTCGCGGCGATCTGCGGGTTCTCGTCGATGTTCACCTTGACGATCTCCAGCGAGTCGCCGTGCTCGGCGGCGATCTGGTCCAGGATCGGCGCGATCATCCGGCACGGAGCGCACCACGGCGCCCAGAAGTCCACCAGGACCGGCTTGTCGCTGTCGAGCACGTCCTGCTGGAAGGACGCGTCGGTTACCTGCTTGAGGTCTGACATGTTTCCTCGTCTCCCGGTGTCTCTTTGGTGCTGCCTTCGCCCGTCCGAAACGCCGCCTCGGACGGTTCTGCTTCCGATCGACGTAGCCGTCGATCCGTGTGCTGCCAACTCGGCTCGTGGCGCTCGTGTGCGGATCAGACCGCGGGCGCGCCGTCCTTCAACGCTGCCAGGTACCGCTCGGCGTCGAGCGCGGCCGCGCAGCCGGTGCCGGCGGCGGTGATTGCCTGACGGTATACGTGGTCGACCACGTCGCCGCTTGCGAACACCCCCGGCAGGTTCGTCCTGGTGCTCGGGGCGTCCACCTTGATGTAGCCCTCTGCGTCGATGTCGATCTGGCCGCGGAACAGGTCGCTGCGCGGTTCGTGGCCGATCGCGATGAACAGACCGGTGGCGGCCAGGGTGCGCTCCTCCCCTGTCACCGTGTCACGCAGCCGCACGGCGCTGACCCGGTCCTCGCCCTCGATGCCGACGACCTCGCTGTTCCAGGCGAAGGAGATCTTCGGATTGGCGAAGGCCCGGTTCTGCATGATCTTGCTGGCGCGCAGCTGGTCGCGGCGGTGCACCACGGTCACCGAGCGGGCGAACCGGGTCAGGAAGGTGGCCTCCTCGATCGCGGTGTCGCCGCCGCCGACCACGACGATGTCCTGCTCGCGGAAGAAGAAGCCGTCACAGGTGGCGCACCAAGAGACGCCGTGGCCGGACAGCCGCTTCTCGTCGGGCAGTCCGAGCTCGCGGTAGCCGGATCCGGTGGCGATGATGACGGTCTGCGCGAGGTGGGCCTCGCCCGCGCCGTCCACGACGCGCTTCAGCTCGCCGGTCAGCTCGACCTCGGTGACGTCATCCGCGACCAGTTCGGCGCCGAAGCGCTCGGCCTGCTTGCGGAGATTGTCCATCAGGTCCGGGCCCATGACGCCGTCGGGGAAGCCGGGGAAGTTCTCTACGTCCGTGGTGTTCATCAGCGCGCCGCCCGCGGTGACCGAGCCCTCGAACACGAGCGGCTTGAGTCCGGCCCGCGCGGTGTAGATAGCCGCTGTGTACCCGGCCGGGCCCGAACCGATGATGATGACTTCACGAACCTCGCTGGTTCGCTCTTCCGAGTTCTGCGGCACGGCTCGCTGACCTTCCCTCTTGGTGTGGCTGCATGGAGACGAACGGATACCGGGGGCCGGCTATTCCGCCGGTCCGCCCGGCCTCCCGACAGGGCGAGAGTAGTGGCCCGGCACAGCGATGGCCCCCCTGTTCCACGTGAAACATAGGGGACCATCGGGTGCGTAGTAAGGCCGAGTGCGAAGCAAGGCTTCGCCACACAGAGCGCTGTTAAGCCTCGACTGCGTTAGCGCCACCGGATCGCGCACGCACGCGCTCTCCGGGCACGAGCGTGGAGATGATGCGCTCCAGGTCCTCGATCGAGGCGAACTCGACCACGATCTTCCCGCGGCGGGCGCCGAGGTCCACCCGTACCCGGGTCTCCAGCCGATCGGACAGGCGCCCGGCGAGTTCGGAGAGCTCGGGGGAGACGCGGCTTCCGGCGCGCACCTTGCGCGGTGCGCGGGCGCGATCGCTTTCCGGATCCCCCACCGCCACGATCTCTTCGACCGTGCGCACCGATAGGCCCTCGGCGATGATGCGCTCGGCCAGGTGCTGCTGTTCCTCGGCGGTGTCCAGACCGAGCAGCGCCCGCGCGTGACCGGCGCTCAGCAGACCGCTTGCGACGCGCAGCTGCACCTTGGGCGGCAGCTTGAGCAGACGCAGCGTGTTCGACACCTGCGGACGGGAGCGGCCGATCCGGTCGGCCAACTCCTCGTGCGTGCAGGAGAAGTCCTTGAGCAGTTGGTCGTAGGCGGCCGCCTCTTCCAGCGGGTTGAGCTGTGACCGGTGCAGGTTCTCCAGGAGCGCGTCGAGGAGCATCCGCTCGTCTTCGGTCTCCCGGACAATCGCCGGGATGCGCTCGAGTCCCGCCTGCTGGGCGGCGCGCCACCGGCGCTCGCCCATGATGAGCTCGTACTTGCCGCTGCCGCTCGGCCCCTCCGGGCGCACCACGATCGGCTGGAGCAGACCCACCTCGCGGATCGAGTGGATCAGCTCTTCCATCGCGGTCTCGTCGAAGAAGTCGCGAGGCTGCTTGGCGTTCGGCACGATCGCGTCGATGGGCAGTTCGGCGAAGTGCGCTCCGGGTACCTCGTCGGCCACGATGGACGCGGCTACGAAGACCGGTTCGGTGGACTCCGGCTCCGGTGCCTCCTCCGCCTCGGGCCGGTAGATCTCGCCGAGCGGCAGTCGCCGTTGCGGCACGGACGGCGCGGCCGCCGGAGCGGTCAGCGCCGAGGTCCCCTCGGCTCCTTCCGCAGGCATCGTCGGGATCAGTGCCCCGAGTCCGCGGCCGAGTCCCCGTCGCCGGTCGTTCATCGCTTCACCTCAGCGTCGATCCCAACTTGCGTGCTGCCGTGCGTGCTGCCCTCATCCAACTGCACCGGGATGCGGGAAACCTTCTCCCGCGCCGCCCACCGCTCGGCGATTTCCCGGGCCGCCTCCCGATACGCGAGCGCACCGGTCGAGGCGGGGTCGTAGGTCATCACCGTCTGCATGTAGCTCGGCGCCTCGGAGATACGCACCGAGCGCGGCACCGAGGTGCGCAGGACCTGGTCCGGGAAGTGGGTGCGAACCTCGTCGGCGACCTGTGAGGCCAGCCGCGTGCGCGCGTCGTACATCGTCAGCAGGATCGTCGAGACGTGCAGGTTGGGGTTCAGGTGGGCGCGCACCAACTCGATGTTGCGCAGCAGCTGGCCAAGCCCCTCCAGCGCGTAGTACTCGCACTGGATCGGGATGAGCACCTCGTTGCCGGCCACCATCGCGTTGACCGTCAGCAGGCCGAGCGAGGGCGGGCAGTCGATGAGGATGTAGTCCATCGAGCTGTGGTAGACCGACAGCGCGCGCTGGAGCCGGCTCTCCCGCGCCACCATCGAGACCAGTTCGATCTCCGCGCCGGCCAGGTCGATGGTCGCCGGGGCGCAGAAGAGCCCCTGGATGTCGGCGACCGGCTGGACGATCTCCTCCATCGAGTACCGCTCGATCAGCACGTCATAGATCGAGGGGATCTCGGAATGGTGGTCGACGTTGAGCGCCGTCGAGGCGTTGCCCTGCGGGTCGAGATCGACGACCAGCACCTTCGCGCCGCCCTGAGCGAGCGCGGCGGCGATGTTGACGGTCGTGGTGGTCTTGCCCACCCCGCCCTTCTGGTTGGCCACCACGAAGGTGCGGGTCTGTCTTGGCCGCGGCATTTCCTGGTTGCTGCGCGAAAGCGCGGCCAGCGCCGCCTCGGCCTCACGGGCGATCGGGGTGTCTTCGGATCGGCCGCGGCCACCGTGCAGCAGATCGGTGTCCACCTCGGGATGCACCTCAATCTCGCGTGCGCTCGCTGCCGGCGGCTGGTCGTAGGGCATCGGCCAACTCTCTTCCTCCGTCGCCGAGACGACGGCTTGTTCGGCATCCGCGGCCCGCGGGTCGAGCTGCCAGGACCAGCTGAAGCCGTCCGGCGGCGCCGGCAGGTCCCGTGACTCGTCGAGCCGCCATCCGCGCGGAAGCGGCTCCCCGGTCGAATCCGCGCGTCCAATATCCGAGGGCGATTCACCGCGGTCGGGATCGTCCTGCGAAAAATCACTGTACTGACCGTGCGCGACCATCATGTCCCCTCGCCGCCTCGGTCGGAGAAACTACAGAGTCAGTCGCGGCGCATTTCCCCGGCAACTCACTCGTAGGGGTTACGTTTCACGTGAAACCCTCGCTGCATAAGCAGAGCGGTCTCCGTGAGACGTGCGCGCAGAGAGGCGGTGTCACATTTAACCACGGGTACCGCGGCGAGAGCGCTGTACCGGGCTCCGGAATCCGCTAGGGCCCAGATCGATGCGGATCACGCGTGTCGCGGCATCGCCGAGCACCGCTCCCACTTCCACCACGCCCCACGCCCGGGCGCCGAGCCCGGAAAGCGTGGGCGCTACCGCCGCGAGTTCCTCCGCAGCGGCCTCGCCCTTCAAGGCGAGCATTCGCCCGTGAGGACGAAGCAGCGGCAGGCACCAGCCGACCAGACGTTCCATGGGCGCCACCGCTCTCGCGGTCACCACGTCGGCGCCCATCCGCCGAGCCCAGTCCTCGGCGCGGCCGCGAAGCACCTCCGCGTTGTCGAGCTCAAGCGCGTCGAGGCACTCCTCGAGAAAGACGGTGCGACGCAGCAGCGGCTCCAGCAGCGTCACCCGCAAATCGGGCCGGATGGCCGCGAGCACCAAGCCTGGCAGTCCCGCCCCGGAGCCGACGTCGACGACATGCGCGTCCTGCGGCACCAGCTCCGCGACGGCGGCGCAGTTCATCAAATGCCGCTCCCAGAGCCGGTCCACCTCTCGTGGACCGATCAGTCCACGCTCGACGCCCGGCCCGGCCAGCAGCTCGCCGTACCGCTGGACGACCGGCAGTGCCGGGCCGAACAGATCGACGGCCGCCTGCGGCGGGGCGGGCAGCTTCGCATCGAGCATCGGGCATTCCCTCAGTTTCACGTGGAACGGCAGCCATCATCATGTCAAGGATCGGTCCTGCTCCGTACCGCCCACCTCGGGCCGGGTAACGCAAACCGGCCCCGCCTCCTGAGAGGCGGGGCCGGCCACTACCGGTTCCGGACCGGACGTCCGGTCACAGGGTGTTCAGACCGGGAGGACCACGACCCGGCGGTTGGGCTCCTCGCCCTCCGACTCGCTGCGCAAACCCGCGGCGGCGACGGCGTCGTGCACCATCTTGCGCTCGAACGGACTCATCGGCGCCAGCTTCACCGGTTCCCCGGTCTCTTTGACCTTGCGGGCGGTCTCGGCGCCGAGCCGCTCCAGCGCCGCGCGGCGCGCCGCCCGGTGCCCGCCGACATCCAGCATCAGCCGGGTACGCTCACCGGTCTCCCTGGTCACCGCGAGCCGGGTCAGCTCCTGCAGCGCCTCGAGCACCTCACCGCTCGACCCGATCAGCTGGTCGAGGCCGGTGCCGACGATGGAGACCGAGGCGCGGTCGCCCTCGACGTCCATGTCGATGTCCCCGTCGAGGTCCGCGATGTCGAGCAGCCCCTCGAGGTAGTCGGCCGCGATCTCGCCTTCCTCCTCAAGCCGGGTCAGCTCATCCTCGTCGGGCTCTTCCGAGGTCGTCTGCGCCGACACCGACTGCGCCGCCTCGACGGCCGAATCCGTCACCGTGTACTCCCTACGTCTGTCCTGGCCCGCATCGCCGGGCACCACCCTCGGGGATCCCCCGAAAAGCTATTTCTTCCGCGCGCTGCGCGTGGTGCGAACCGGCTGATTGCGTTGCGGCTTCGGCCGGGCATCCTCGATCTGCTTGGTGCCTGCGGCGTTGCCCGCGGTGCCGGTCTTCGCCTTCGCCGCGCCCTTGGCCGTGGCGCCGTTGACCGACTTGGCGCCGTTCGTGCCCACTGTCTTCTCGCCGGCCTGCGGAGGAACGGCGTCGACCGGCTCGCCCTCCTTGGCAGCCTTCTTGGCCTCTTTGGCCGCCAGGCGGGCGAGCTTGGCCTCGTGCGCCTTGGAGCCGGGCTGCGGTGCGTTGTGCAGCATGTAGAACTGCTGGCCCATGGTCCAGAAGTTAGTGGTCAACAGGTAGATAAGCACGCCGACCGGGGCGATGAAGCAGAACAGCGCCATCAGCGGAGGCATGACGTACATCATCATCTTCTGCTGCTGCACCATCGGATTGTCAGGTGCGCTGTTCTTCAAGATCATTTGACGCTGCGTGATGAATTGGGTCACCACGTAGACCACCGTCATCGCGATGATCACGACCTGCACGTTCAGCGTCGTGGAGCCGACCGCGGCCAGCTGCTTCGCGGGCGTGTTGAAATGCGCCGAGATCGGCGCTCCGAAGATGTGGGCCTTGTTCGCGCTGGTCACCAGCACGGCGGTCATGGCGCCGATCGACCTGCCGTTCGCCACCAGGTAGAGCATGCGGTAGAGCGACATGAAGAAGGGCGACTGCACGAGCAGGGGCAGGCAGCTGGCGAACGGGTTGGTCCCGTGCTCCTTGTAGAGCGCCATCATCTCGCGCTGCTGGCGCTGGCGGATCTCGTTCTTCCTGGCCGGATCGAACTTGGCCCGGTCGAGTTCCTTCTTGTACTTGTCCTGGAGCTTCTTGACCTCGGGCTGGACGCGCTGCATCGCCAGCATGGACTTCATCTGCTTGAAGAACAGCGGGATCAGCGCGGCCCGGATCAGCACGGTCAGGAAGACGATCGACAGACCCCAGGCCCAGCCGCTGTCGGGCAGGAACACCTGACTGAACAGCTTGTGGAATCCGGCGATGATCCAGCTGACACCCCAGATCAACGGATCCAGAAGCGAATACAGCGACGACACGGTCAGGCTCCTCGGCTCGACTCAAGACCCACGAACTACCTCACACGGAACGGCGCGCCGAAGCAGCGTCCCCGTCCATATCCACTATCCGCCACGCGCCGCGTGGAGGCACCGGGTCGACCCCGCCGGCGCTCCACGGATTGCATCGCAGGATCCGCCATGCCGTCAGGATCGAGCCCTTCACCGATCCATGTACCGCAATGGCCTCGTACCCATAGTGCGAGCAACTCGGGTAGTAGCGGCACACCGGTCCCAGCATCCGCGAGATCGTCAGCTGGTACAGCCGGATCAAACCCATCAGCAGGTACTTCATCAGCGCCTCCCGAGCCGCCCGAGCGCCGAGTCGAGGTCGCGCGCCAGCTCGCGGCCGTGCGCCTCGGCGGCCGGCGGCAGCGCCCTGATCACCAGCACCGCGCCGTCCGGCAGCTCGTCGAGCCGCTGCGCCACCAAGTGCCGCAGCCTGCGCTTGACCCGATTGCGGGTGACCGCCGGGCCCACCGCCTTGCTCACGACGAAGCCCGCACGGGCTGGACCCGTACGGGCTTCGGCAACGCTCGAGTTCGTCACGTCCAGGTCGGCCCGCCACAGGTGCGCGACGAGCGTCGGCCGCCCCGCCCGGCGCCCGCCGCGGATCGCGCGGGCGAACTCGTCGCCCCGCTTCACACGGCGGTCTGCGGGCAGCACCTGAAAGCTAGGCGGAAAGGTTGCGCCGGCCCTTGGCCCGGCGCGACGAGAGGATGGCCCGGCCGGCGCGCGTGCGCATGCGCAGCCGGAAGCCGTGGGTCTTGGCGCGACGCCGGTTGTTCGGCTGGAAGGTGCGCTTGGTCACTGGGGCTCCAGACAGGTGCTGATTCGGTCCTCGACGTCTCGATACCTGGAAGGTGTCGTGTGGAGCGCTTGCTGCTCCGGCGGCCCGCATCGTCGCGCTGGAGGCGTCCATTCCGCAGGCATGACACAACGCCGGTCGGCATCTCGACCTGCTTACGGTACGCGGACGATCGGCGACGGGTCAAACCGCCCGTTCCGATCACACACGGGCACCATTACTAAGCCGTTGGCGACTACCGAAGCGCCAGGCGATCGACCACACGCATCGGTACGACGCGTTAAGCACAGACCTGTGGACAACAAGTTGAACAGGGCGCGCTGGATGGCTACCGTCATCCGAGTCGCTATTGCCGGTCGAGTCGCCCGAATCCAGGTCCGCACCATGTCTGAGCTGCACGCTTTACGGTCGCGGCGGACGCGGGCCCAGCCGTGCGGCTGCCCCGGGGGAAACACCGGCGACCGCGCGCAGTCAGACGCCGGGTTTTCCACAGGGCTTGTGGAAAACTTGTGGACGGGCGCGACCCCTGCCCAGACCCGACCCGTGAGTGGTAGCCGTGCCTGACGATCCCTCCCGTTCCGTTCCCACGGACGGCGGCCCCCTGGACTTCGCGTCAGTGTGGGCTGCGTTCCTTTCCAGCGTCGACGCGGCGGACTCGGTCAGCCCGGGGGATCGGGCCTTCCTGCGCGTGATCGTGCCGATGGCGCTGGTCGGCGACACCGCCTTGCTGAGCGTGGGCGACGAGTTCTCCAAGGGCGTGCTGGAGACCAAGCTGCGGGATCTGATCACCTCGGGGCTCGGCCGCATCCTCGGCCAGGAGATGCGGATCGCCGTCACGGTCGCGGCCGCTAAGCCGGCGCCGGCCCAAACCGCGCCGCGTCTGCCGTTCGCTCCCGCGCCCGATGAGCGCGTCCCCGCCGATCCGGAGGGTTCGGCGCAGCCGCTTCCCGCGCAGCCGCCCATTCCGCCGCCGACCCGCAGTCCCGAGTTCGCCGACGGCGGGCGAAGCGATGACGGACCGGCGAACGCCGGCGCGCCGAGGCCCGAGCTCGCGCCGCACGGAAAGCAGCAGGGGACCAAGGAGGGGGAGAACGCCCGCCTCAACCCGAAGTACCTGTTCGAGACCTTCGTCATCGGTTCGAGCAACCGGTTCGCGCACGCCGCCGCCGTGGCCGTGGCCGAGGCGCCGGCCAAGGCGTACAACCCGCTGTTCATCTACGGCGACTCCGGCCTGGGCAAGACGCACCTGCTGCACGCGATCGGCCACTACACCCGCTCGCTGTACCCGGGCACGAAGGTGCGGTACGTCAGCACCGAGGAGTTCACCAACGACTTCATCAACGCGATCCGTGACGGCAAGCAGGACCTGCTGCGCCGCCGCTACCGCGACATCGACATCCTCATGATCGATGACATCCAGTTCCTGGAGAACAAGGAAGGAACGCAGGAGGAGTTCTTCCACACCTTCAACGCGCTGCACAACTCCAACAAGCAGATCGTCATCTCAAGTGACCGGCCGCCCAAGCAGCTGACCACCCTGGAGGACCGGCTGCGCTCCCGCTTCGAGTGGGGCCTGATCACCGACGTGCAGCCGCCGGAACTGGAGACGCGTATCGCGATCCTGCGCAAGAAGGCCGCGCAGGAGGGACTCAACGCACCGCCCGAGGTGCTTGAGTTCATCGCCAGCAAGATCTCCACCAACATCCGCGAGCTCGAAGGCGCCCTGATCCGGGTGACGGCCTTCGCTTCGCTCAACCGCGCCCCGGTGGACTTCCCGCTCGCCGAGGCGGTGCTGCGCGACCTGATCCCGGACAGCGGCGGTTCCGAGATCACCACCGCCACGATCATGGCGCAGACCGCCGCCTACTTCGGGCTGTCGATGGAGGACCTCTGCGGTACCTCGCGCAGCCGCGTGCTGGTGACGGCGCGTCAGATCGCAATGTATCTGTGCCGGGAGCTGACGGATCTGTCTCTGCCGAAGATCGGGCAGCAGTTCGGCGGCCGCGACCACACCACCGTCATGCACGCGGATCGCAAGATCCGGCTGCTGATGGCCGAGCGCCGCTCGATCTACAACCAGGTCACCGAGCTGACCAACCGCATCAAGTCGATGCGCGGCTGACCGCTTCTCCTACCGCACCCTCTCTGCACCTAACGCATCGCTGTATCCACAGGCATGTGGAAAAGTTATCGCGCTGTCCACAGCGACGTGTGGATAACTGAACACACAACGTCGCTGCCTTATCGGATCCCGTTTTCGGATTACGCGGGTTATCCACAGACTGTCCACAATGCCGATCCACGGCGCGTTAACACACACGCGCAGTCGAGTTCTTTTCGTCCGGAACCGGGCGTGTCATCTCACACCGGCTCGAATTAGTCGACTAATGTCCCCATCGACGCACCGAAGCGAAGAGAGCTCAGGAAAACGACATAACGGACATCGCTAGGCCGTTGCACACCGGTTTCCCACACCCTGTGGATGCTTGGGGATAACTTCTGTGCATAACTCCGCAGGTCGCAGCCGCTTCGCCCATCCGGGTGAACGCGTTGTCCCCAACCCTGGTGATCAACTTGGGGACAGGCTGTGCAAAACCGGGCTCCGACTGTGGAAACCGTGGGGAAAACTTTTCGCCATCCACAGGTCGCCCTCGATTATCCCCAGGTTGTACACATACCCCTGTGCACAGAATTTCTCAGCTGAGCTGCGAAAAAGGCCGTTTTCCACATATCCACAGCGCCTACTACTACGACTACAGAGATATAGACCGGGATCCCGAACTGCAGCCGTCTCGGCTCGAATCTGTGGAAAACCGTCGTCGGTCCTCTGAGGTCCAACCTCTCCGAACCTAGGTAAGCTGGCGCCCACAGCAGCGCCAGGTCCTCATTCGCCTTTCTTCCATCCACCGCCTGTGGAAAAACCTCCGGATCGCGCGAGCCGCTCCAGCGGACGCACAGCCGGCTCCGCAACCGGCTCGCACCGGTTCCACAGGCGGCACACCGGCTGTCGGAAGAAGGCGGCATGATGGGTCCCGGCGCGGCCGCCCCGACCCGTCGAGCCCCGCGCGGCGAAGCCAACGCCACGCGGCAGAACCCATACCCAGCCGTATCCGGCCGCCGAGGCCGGCGGCGCCCCCACTGCCAGGAGGCGGATACCGGTGAAGTTCCGAGTGGAACGCGACGTACTTGCCGACGCGGTCGCCTGGACCGCCCGCTCGCTGCCGGCCAGGCCGCCCGCTCCGGTGCTCGCCGGCCTGCTGCTGCGCGCCGAGGGCGGCCTGCTGACCGTCTCCGGCTTCGACTACGAGGTGTCGGCCCGCTCCGAGGTGCCCACCGAGATCGAGGAGGAGGGCACCGCGCTGGTCTCCGGCAAGCTGCTGGCCGAGATCACCCGGTCGCTGCCGAACCGCCCGGTGGAGATCGCCACCGAGGGCTCGAAGGTCACCCTGGTCTGCGGCACCTCCCGGTTCACCCTGCAGACCATGCCGGTGGACGACTACCCCGCGCTGCCGAGCATGCCCGGGGCCAGCGGCGCCATCGCGGGCTCCACCTTCGCCGCCGCCGTGGCGCAGGTCGCCGTCGCGGCCGGCAAGGACGACACGCTGCCCTTCCTCACCGGCGTGCGCGTGGAGATCAACGGCGACACCCTCCGCCTCGCCGCCACCGACCGCTACCGCCTCGCCGTGCGCGAAATCCTGTGGAAGCCGGAGCGGGCCGACGCCGAGGCGGTGGCCCTCGTTCCGGCCAAGACGCTGTACGACATCGCCAAGTCGCTCACCTCCGGCGAATGGGTCACCATCGCGCTGTCGAGCGAGGACGGCGGGGCCGGCGAGGGCCTGATCGGCTTCGAGGCCGGCGGCCGGCGCACCACCACCCGGCTGCTGGAGGGCGAGTTCATCAAGTACAACGCGCTGTTCCCGGCCGAGTACACCGGCGCCGCGGTCATCGAGACCGCCCCGCTGATCGAGGCCGTCAAGCGCGTCGCCCTGGTCGCCGAGCGCAACACGCCGATCCGGCTCAACTTCTCCGCCGGCCAGGTCACGCTGGAGGCCGGCTCCGGCGACGAGGCGCAGGCCTCGGAGACGATGGACGCGGTCTTCGAAGAGGAAGACATCTCCGTCGCCTTCAACCCCGGCTATCTGCTCGAAGGCCTCGGCGCGATCGACGCCCCCTACGCCCAGCTGTCCTACACGACCTCCACCAAGCCGGCCGTCCTCACCGGCCGTCCCGCCGTGGACGCCGACCACGACCCGGCTTACCGCTACCTGATCATGCCGATCCGCCTGTCCGGCTGAGCCCCCGGTCCGACCGACCCCGCGGGGCGCGGGCAACCCCCGCGGGCGAAGTGTGCGGCAACCGGGCACGGGCGATACGGTCGATCCCGGAAGCAACAGCGTCGTTGGGCGACAGGGTCGGTCGGACCCACGGAGCGGTCACAGCCTCGGCTCCGGGACAGCAGAGAGAAGGCGTCATGGAACTCGGACTCATCGGTCTGGGCAAGATGGGCGGAAACATGCGCGAGCGCATCCGCCGGGCCGGGCACACGGTCGTCGGATACGACCGCAGCCCGGACCTGTCGGACGTGGGCTCGCTCAAGGATCTGGTCGGCTCCCTCTCCGCGCCGCGCGTGGTGTGGGTCATGGTCCCGGCCGGCGGCCCGACCCACTCCACCATCGAGGAACTCGGCGAACTGCTGTCCGAGGGCGACGTCGTGGTGGACGGCGGCAACTCGCGGTGGACCGATGACAAGAAGCACGCCGAGCACCTCGCGACCAAGGGCATCGGCTTCGTCGACGCCGGGGTGTCCGGGGGAGTGTGGGGCCTGCAGAACGGCTACGCGCTGATGGTCGGCGGCGACGCCGCGGACGTCGCGAAGGTGCAGCCGATCTTCGACGCGCTCAAGCCGGCGGGAGAGTTCGGGTTCGTGCACGCCGGTGCGGTCGGCGCCGGCCACTTCTCCAAGATGGTGCACAACGGCATCGAGTACGCGATCATGCAGGCCTATGCCGAGGGCTGGGAGCTGCTCGAGGCCGTGGCCGAGGTCACCGACGTGCGCGAGGTGTTCCGGTCCTGGAAGGAGGGCACCGTCATCCGGTCCTGGCTGCTGGACCTGGCGGTCGCCGCGCTCGAACAGGACGAGCACCTGGAGAAGCTGCGCGGATACGCCGAGGACTCCGGCGAGGGCCGCTGGACGGTCGAGGCAGCCATCGACCACGCCGTGCCGCTGCCCGCGATCACCGCCTCGCTGTTCGCCCGGTTCTCCTCCCGCCAGGAGGACTCCCCCTCGATGAAGATGGTCGCCGCGCTGCGCAACCAGTTCGGCGGACACGCGGTCACCGGCGCCGACGGCAAGCACGCCGCCGAGCACCGCACCCCCGGAGCCTGACGGGTCGTCAGGCGCGCGGTTTCCGCGCCGCCGCGCCCGACGGCCCAAGGCGGGAATCCCGACCCCACGCGGTATCACAACAGGAACGTAGGCAGTGCGTCTCAGCCATCTGTCGCTGGCCGATTTCCGGTCCTATGCCGGTCTCGAGCTTCCGCTCGAGGCCGGCGTCGGCGTGTTCGTCGGCCGCAACGGCCAGGGCAAGACGAACGTGATCGAGGCGATCGGGTACCTGGCCAACCAGGGCAGCCACCGGGTGGCCCAGGACGCGCCGCTGGTGCGGGCCGGGGCCGAGCGCGCGGTGGTGCGCGGCGCGGTGCGGCACGAGGACCGGACCGCGCTGGTCGAACTGGAGATCAACCCGGGCCGCTCGAACCGGGCGCGGCTCAACCGCTCGCCGGTGAACCGGCCCCGTGACGTACTCGGCTACCTGCGTACCGTGCTGTTCGCGCCGGAGGATCTGGCGCTGGTGAAGGGCGATCCCTCGGAACGGCGCCGGTTCATCGACGAGCTCCTCGTCGCGCGCGCCCCGCGGTACGCGGCCGTGCGCGCGGATTACGAACGCGCGCTGAAGCAACGCAACGCTCTGCTGCGTTCCGCCTCGATGGTGCGTCGTGCGGCCCGCGGCGGTCAGACGCCTGATCTGAGCACCCTCGACGTCTGGGACGCGCATCTCGCCAGGGCCGGGGCGCAGTTGCTGGCCGCGCGGCTTGGACTGCTACGTGCGCTGACACCGTTGGTCGACAAGGCATACGGGACGATCGCCGGTCACCCGGGCGCGACGCTGGAGTACCGGCCGTCCTGTCCGCTCGACCCCGAGGCGCGTGACGAAGACGCCGCCGGTTCGCAGCCGGCGGCGGGATCCGCGAGCGCTGTCCAGCCGACTGCCGCTGGCTCGACCGCCACGAGTCGTCCGCCGGATGTGACTGAACTCGAGGCCGCGCTCGCCGCGGCCCTCGTCCGTTCCCGCCCGGACGAGGTGGAACGCGGGATCACACTCGTAGGACCGCACCGCGACGACTTGCTGCTCGCGATCGACTACGGCAGCGGGCCCCTTCCCGCCAAGGGCTATGCCAGCCACGGCGAATCCTGGTCGTTCGCGCTCGCCGTGAAGCTGGCCTCGTACGAGCTGCTGCGCTCCGACGGCATCGAGCCGGTGCTGCTGCTCGACGACGTGTTCGCCGAGCTGGATTCCTCGCGCCGCGCGCACCTGGTGTCGGTCGCCGCATCCGCCGAACAGGTCCTGATCACCGCCGCTGTCGATGCGGACGTGCCGGCTGAACTGCGCGGCGTTCGCTACGACGTCACCAAGGGTGCGGTAACGCGCCGGGATGAGAACGAACCGGCAGCACCTGTCCACAGCCCTGTGGACGAACTGGACGCCGACGACTCGAACGATGAGAGAGCTGACAGCGGCGCTGTCGCTGACGCTTCGGAGCGCTCCGCGTGACCGACGCCGAGAATTCCTCAGGCCTTCGCGGCGCCGATCTCGCCCGCGCCGCGCTCACCGCGGCACGCAAGCGGGCCCGAGAGCTCGAGGAGGGCAGAGCGCTGCGCCGCGGTTCGGCGGAGGCCAACGCCCGGCGCTCCAGCGCTCGTCCCGACGAGCGCGACCCCCAGCCACTGGAGGCCACGCTCTCCCGGCTTCTCGCCGAGGCAGGCTGGGAGGCCCCTGCCGCCGTCGGCGGCATCATCCACGGCTGGGCGGACATCGTCGGCCCGCGAATCGCCGCGCACTGCGCCCCGATCTCCTACGAGGACGGCGTGCTTACCGTGCAGACCGACTCCTCGGCATGGGCTACCGAGCTACGCCATCTATCGGCGACGCTGCTTTCCCGGCTTAACGCTGCGGTACCACGCCGTGCAGTACCCGGCGGCCCTCCGCGTGACGCTATAGAGCGCATTTCCGTCATCGGGCCGAATCCACCGAGCTGGCGCCGCGGTCGTCTGTCCGCGAACGGCGGTGCGCGAACCAGGCGAGTGCCCTGACCGTGTAGTCCTCTGGGCGCTCGGTGCTGCGTGCCCAGTGATCCGAAAGCGGCAACCGCGCACTACAGGGACCGACCACCCGCCAAGCGCCCGTAACGAGCACGCGTGGTGCAGCTGGTTATTCTGCGACAATCGGGTGGTATGACTCGGCGCCGCGAACGACGCCGTCATCGCGCCGAGCGTTTACCGACCCCCCAGCGCGTAGGGGGACACTTAACTAAGGGTGGATCAGCTCAGAAGCGCTGTCAGGGCGCGTGTGCCGCATCTTGTCCCCGTGAACCGGTAGAATGGAACAGGTTCTAGGCAGTCGGGGACTTCAGGCTGACGGCGACCCCTCGCCACCTCCTGTCCCGCGACGGCCTGCTGCTGGTGCCGCGATGGCGCGCTCCAGCTCCTCGCCTTGTGGCCCCGGCTCCTTCCCCAGCCGGCCGGTGCCGCTGACGTTGAGAAAGGGTTTCGCGTCCGTGGTCGCTTCAGAGCAGTCCGACCAGTCCGCCCCGGCGGTCGATGAGAACACCGCCGTCCCAGCGGCCGCCAGAAGCGGAAACGGCGACTACGACGCCAGCGCGATCAGCGTCCTCGAAGGCCTCGAGGCGGTGCGCAAGCGACCCGGCATGTACATCGGGTCCACCGGCGAGCGCGGCCTGCACCACCTGGTCTACGAAGTGGTCGACAACGCCGTGGACGAGGCGCTGGCCGGCTACTGCGACAACATCGAGGTCACGCTGCTGGCCGACGGCGGCGTCAGCGTCGTCGACAACGGCCGCGGCATCCCGGTCGGCATCGTGCCGGGCCAGGACAAGCCGGCTGTCGAGGTCGTGCTCACTGTGCTGCACGCCGGCGGCAAGTTCGGCGGCGGCGGCTACGCGGTCTCCGGCGGCCTGCACGGCGTCGGCGTCTCGGTGGTCAACGCGCTGTCCACCCGGCTGACCGTTGCGGTCAAGACCGACGGCGCCCTGTGGACCCAGGAATACCTGCGCGGAACACCCACCGCCGACCTGCACAAGGGCGAGGCCACCACCGAGACCGGCACCACGGTCTCCTTCTGGGCCGACGACGAGGTCTTCGAGACCACCACCTACAGCTTCGAGACGCTCTCCCGCCGGTTCCAGGAGACCGCCTTCCTCAACCGCGGCCTGACCATCTCGCTGACCGACGAGCGCCCGGAGTTCAAGGACGAAGAGGGCAACCCGCGCGCGGTGCGCTACCACTACGAGGGCGGCATCGCCGACTTCGTCCGGCACATCAACGCCGCCAAGGGCGATCTGGTGCACCCGCAGGTCATCGAGTTCGAGGCCGAGGACACCGACCACAAGATCTCCGCCGAGATCGCGATGCAGTGGAACACCCAGTACTCCGAGGGTGTGTACAGCTTCGCCAACATGATCAACACCCCGGACGGCGGGACGCACGAGGAGGGCTTCCGTTCGGCGTTGACGAACATCGTCAACAGGTACGCCAAAGACCAGAAGCTGCTCAAGGACAAGGACGACAACCTCGCCGGCGAGGACATCCGCGAGGGCCTGACCGCGATCATCTCGGTCAAGCTCGGGGAGCCGCAGTTCGAGGGCCAGACCAAGGCCAAGCTCGGCAACACCGCGGCGCGCACCTTCGTCCAGAAGATCACCTACGAGCAGCTGGCCGACTGGTTCGACCGCAACCCGAACGAAGCCCGGGACATCGTGCGCAAGTCGATCCAGGCGGCCACCGCCCGCATCGCCGCGCGCAAGGCCCGCGAGCTGACCCGGCGCAAGGGCCTGCTTGAGACCATGGCGCTGCCCGGCAAGCTGGCCGACTGCCAGTCCACCAACCCCGCGGAGTGCGAGATCTTCGTGGTCGAGGGCGACAGCGCCGGCGGCTCGGCCAAGTCCGGCCGCGACCCGCGCGTGCAGGCCATCCTGCCGATCCGCGGCAAGATCCTGAACGTGGAGAAGGCCCGGATCGACCGGGTGCTGCAGAACAACGAGGTGCAGGCGCTGATCTCCGCGCTCGGCACCGGCGTGCACGACGACTTCGACATCGCCAGGCTGCGCTACCACAAGATCATCCTGATGGCGGACGCCGACGTCGACGGCCAGCACATCACCACCCTGCTGCTCACCCTGCTGTTCCGGTTCATGAAGCCGCTGATCGAGGCCGGGCACGTGTACCTGGCCGCGCCGCCGCTGTTCAAGGTCAAGTGGACCGCCAACGACTTCGCCTACGCCTACTCCGACCGGGAGCGCGACGCGCTGCTCGCCGCCGGCGCACAGGCGGGCCGGCGGCTCAAGGACGACACCGTGCAGCGGTTCAAGGGTCTCGGCGAGATGAACGCCGAGGAGCTGCGGATCACCACCATGGACCGGGACACCCGCATCCTGCGCCAGGTCACCCTGGACGACGCGGCCCAGGCCGACGAGCTGTTCTCGATCTTGATGGGGGAGGACGTCGAGGCGCGCCGCCAGTTCATCCAGCGCAACGCCAAGGACGTGCGCTTCCTGGACATCTGACCCCCGTGCGGCGCGGCCCGCCGCGCACCGCGACCGCGAAGACCGCCAGCACCGCGTCTTCGAGACAACGTCCTAGAAAAGCTGGCCTTCGTTCAACAGAAGGAAAGACCCTCCGTGGCAGACGAGAACAACCCGACCGGCCCGGCCGATCCCGGCACCGCCCCCGCGACCGAAGGCGCCGTCGCCGCGCCCGTGATCGAGCAGACCGGCGACCGCATCGAGATGGTCGACCTGCTGACCGAGATGCAGCGGTCCTACCTCGACTACTCGATGGCCGTGATCGTCGGCCGGGCGCTGCCCGAGGTGCGCGACGGCCTCAAGCCGGTGCACCGCCGCGTGCTCTACGCCATGTACGACGGCGGTTACCGGCCCGACCGCGGATACTTCAAGTGCGCGCGCGTCGTCGGTGAGGTCATGGGTGTCTACCACCCGCACGGCGACTCCGCGATCTACGACACCCTGGTCCGGCTCGCCCAGCCCTGGGCGATGCGGATGCCGCTGGTCGACGGCAACGGCAACTTCGGCTCGCCGGGCAACGACCCAGCCGCCGCGATGCGGTACACCGAGTGCAAGCTCGCCCCGCTCGCCATGGAGATGCTGCGGGAGATCGACGAGGAGACCGTCGACTTCAACCCGAACTACGACGGGCGTTCGAGCGAGCCGGTCGTGCTGCCGAGCCGCTTCCCGAACCTGCTGGTCAACGGCTCCTCCGGGATCGCGGTCGGCATGGCCACGAACATCCCGATGCACAACCTGCGCGAGGTCAACGACGGTGTCCAGTGGTACCTCGCGCACCCTGAGGCCACCCCGGCCGAGCTGCTCGAGGCACTGATCGAGCGGATCAAGGGCCCGGACTTCCCGACCGGCGCGAAGATCGTCGGCCGACGCGGCATCGAGGACGCGTACCGCACCGGCCGCGGATCGATCATCATGCGCGCCGTGGTCGAGGTCGAGGAGATCAACGGGCGCACCTGCCTGGTGGTCACCGAGCTGCCGTACCAGGTGAACCCGGACAATCTCGCCTCCAAGATCGCCGAGCTGGTCAAGGACGGCAAGATCCAGGGCATCGCGGACGTGCGCGACGAGTCCTCGTCCCGCACCGGCCAGCGCCTGGTGATCGTGCTGCGCCGGGACGCGGTCGCCAAGGTGGTGCTCAACAACCTCTACAAGCACACCCAGCTGCAGGACACCTTCGGCGCCAACATGCTCGCCATGGTGGACGGGGTGCCGCGCACGCTCTCCCTCGACGCGTTCATCCGCTACTGGGTCGAGCACCAGGTCGAGGTCATCGTCCGGCGCACCCGCTACCGGCTGCGCAAGGCCCAGGAGCGCGACCACATCCTGCAGGGCCTGCTCAAGGCGCTGGACGCGATCGACGAGGTCATCGCGCTGATCCGGTCCAGCCAGACGGTCGAGGTCGCCCGGGTCGGCCTGATGAACCTGCTGGAGATCGACGAGGTCCAGGCCAACGCGATCCTGGAGATGCAGCTGCGCCGGCTGGCCGCCCTGGAGCGCCAGCGGATCCTGGACGAGCACGAGGAGCTGCAGCTGAAGATCGCCGAGTACCGGGCCATCCTGGAGTCCCCGGAGCGGCAGCGGCAGATCGTCTCCGACGAGCTGCAGGCGATCGTCGACAAGTACGGCGACGAGCGGCGCTCGCAGCTGGTGCCCTACGAGGGCGACATGTCCATCGAGGACCTGATCCCCGAAGAGGACATCGTCGTCACCATCACCCGCGGCGGCTACGCCAAGCGCACCAAGACCGACCTGTACCGCTCGCAGAAGCGCGGCGGCAAGGGAGTGCGCGGCGCCCAGCTCAAGCAGGACGACATCGTCGACCACTTCTTCACCACCACCACGCACCACTGGATCCTGTTCTTCACGAACAAGGGCCGGGTCTACCGGGCCAAGGCCTACGAGCTGCCGGATTCGGGCCGTGACGCGCGCGGCCAGCACGTGGCCAACGTCCTGGCCTTCCAGCCGGACGAGACCATCGCCCAGGTGCTGGACCTGCGCGACTACGAGGTCGCGCCGTACCTGGTGCTGGCGACCAAGCGCGGCCTGGTGAAGAAGACCGCCCTGAAGGACTACGACTCCCCGCGCTCCGGCGGCGTGATCGCGATCAACCTGCGCGAGGACGACGAGCTGATCGCGGCCGAGCTGGTCTCCCCGGACAACGACCTGCTGCTGGTCAGCAAGAAGGCGCAGGCGATCCGCTTCCCGGCCTCCGACGAGTCGCTGCGGCCGATGGGCCGGGCCACCTCCGGCGTGATCGGCATGCGCTTCCGCGAGGACGACGAGCTGCTGTCGATGAACGTCGTGAAAGAAGGCACCTTCGTCTTCACCGCGACCGACCGCGGCTTCGGCAAGCGCACTGCGGTTGAGCGGTACCCGGTACGCGGCCGCGGCGGCCTCGGCGTGATCGCGGCGAAGACCGTGGACGAGCGCGGCGACCTGGTCGGCGCCCTCATCGTCGAGGAGAACGACGAGGTGCTGGCGATCACCGCGAGCGGCGGAGTCATCCGCACCGGCGTCTCCGGCCTGCGCGAAACCGGCCGCGACACGATGGGCGTGCAGCTGATCCACGTCGCCAAGAAGGACGCGGTCATCGCCATCGCCCGCAACGCCGAGGCAGCCAACGGTGACGCGGACGGCGGCGAGGGCGAACCCGACGAGGCCGCGGACGCGGACAACACCGGGCTTGAGCCCGAGGCCGCGGCCGTGGACAGCGCGGGGCAGGCAACGGAAGACGGGGGTACCGTATCCGGAGCGGAACCGACGACCCCCGACGAAGCGTAGTAACCAGGAGCGAGTAGCCGGGCGGCGAGTCGGACTCGCCGCCCCGGGTATAGAGCCTGGGGCCTGCGGCCTCGTCCGGAGGTACGCACCAGACGATGAGCAACTTCGATGCAGGGGCCCTGGAGACGACCGTGAGTGAGAGCTCAAACCCGATAGACGGGCGGCCTTCGGGCAGCCGCAGCTACGGCGAAGCCCCGGCCGCCGTGCACTCGGCCGCGACACAGACCCAAACCGCGCCCACGGCCGCTCCCCCGTTCCCCACGGCGGCTCCCGCGCCGACCCCGGTCACCGCGGGCGTGGGCGCGAGTTCCAGCGGCGCGACCAGCCAGTTCCAGCCGGCGCCTGAAGGCCCTGACAGCCGCCGCTCCGGCTCCGGCCTGACCGGTCCCGCGGAAGGCGTGCGCGGCGCGCTCACCGGCGCCGGCCGCTCTTTCGCCCGCGTCGGCGCCGCGATCGGCAGCGCCACCCAGGAATCGCGCCAGAACCGCCCCGCCGGCGGCCCGAGCGGCCAGGTCTCCCCGCAGGCGCGCGTCCGCAAGGCCCGCCTGCGCGTGGCCCGAGTGGACCCGTGGTCGGTCATGAAGGTCTCGTTCGTGCTCTCCATCGCGATGGGCATCGTCACGATCGTCGGCACGGCGATCGTGTGGAACGTGCTCAACGCCCTCGGGGTCTTCAGCTCGCTCAACAAGACCGTGGGCGACCTCACCAGCAGCGGCACCACCACCGGCACCAGCTCGTTCAACCTCTCCAGCTTCCTGTCCTTCGGCCATGTCGAGGGCTACATGATGATCATCGCGCTGGTGGACGTGGTGCTGGCCACCGCACTGGCCACCCTCGGCGCGTACCTCTACAACCTCGCGGCCGGCTTCGTCGGCGGCTTCGAGGTCACCCTCGCCGAGGACCAGTAAGCCCGCCCGGCGGGCCGAATCCGGTTTTGGGGCGGCCCGCTCGATGCGGTAACCTGCTCTAGCGCTCGCACCGCGGCAGCGGTATCGGGCGCGATGGACCTATAGCTCAGTCGGTTAGAGCGCTTCCCTGATAAGGAAGAGGTCGGAGGTTCAAGTCCTCCTAGGTCCACCTCTCAGTTACTCTCCGCCGCAACGTGAGCGAGAATATGCGAACCAAGCGGCACGGCCTCACAGTTTTGGCTTAGAACGCCCTCGTCACGACGAGTTGTGGGCCCAAACGCATTGACGGCTTGTCTCAGCGTGAGGATAAAGTTGTCGCGCGTCTGTTCAGACGCTGTGCTGCTCGTTCGAGGGGGATCGCGTTGATTCGGCGCGTTGCGGGACCAGTTGCCCTGTTCTTGTCCGCCGGTTTCCTGAGCGCGCCCACCGCGGCGCACGCGGACGCGGTGATGGACCTGTATGTGAACAACGCGTCGTCCGCGCACTGCTCCAACACAGACGCGAACGCCGGCTCCTCGGCCGTGCCGTTCTGCACCATTCAAGCCGCCGCCGACGTGGCTGCGGCGGGTCAGACCGTGCACATCGCCGCGGGATCGTATCCGGAGCAGGTGACGCTGAGCCGGTCGGGCACGGCGACCGCGCCGATCAAGTTCGTCGGGGTGACCGGCGGTCCGGCCCTGTTCAACTCGAGCGTCAAGGTAGGCGACGTCTCGGGGAACAGCGTCTCGTACGGGCTCGAAATCACCGGTGCGCGGTACGTCTCGGTGTCCGGTGTCAGTGTGTGGAGCGGGACCATGGGCACGGCTCTCGTGACAGGGTCCTCCAACGTCGAACTCCAGCGCGCCAGCTTCCTGGGCGCAGTAGCTTCGGCGCCGGTCGTCGAGATTGACGGGACCTCGTCCGCCGTCGAAATGGACAACAGCTACGTCCGCACGTCGTCGCGGACCGTCCCGGCAATCCGGGTCGACGCAGGCGCCATTGGGACGGTACTGGCACAGAACATCGTCGAGCCCGGTGCCGACACCGGCCTTGAGGTCAACGGCGCTGCGGAGACGGCCGTGACCGCGAACACCGTCGTGGGCTTCTGCTCCACTTCCTGCGTTGCTGTAGACGGCGGCGCGACGGGCACGCGGCTCGAGAACAACATCGTGCGGCGCGCGAGCCAAACGGCGCCGGCCGTGCTCGTCGACGCGGCCTCGGCTCCGGCGACCACGCTCGACTACAACATCGTCTTCGCACCCGGCGTGGGCATCGACTACCAGTGGGCGGGCAGTGCGTATACGTCTGCCGCCGCGCTTGCCGCGGCGACCGGTCAGGGTTCGCATGACCTGACCACCGATCCGAAGCTCGGCAGCAATTACCTGCCCGCGGAAGGCTCGGCGGCGATCGATTCCGCCGACGCGAACGCCGTTGGAGAGCTCGCGACGGACTACTACGGCACTGTCCGAGCCGACGACCCGTCGACCGCGAACACGGGAACCGGCGGCGGATACTACGACCGTGGCGCGGTGGAGTTGGCCGACCCGATCGCGGTGGGGCTGTCCGCCTCCTCGAGCTGGGCCAGCGGCTCGGTGACCGAAACGCTGACCACGGCATTCACTACTGCACCGTGGTCGACCCAGGCTACATACGTTTACGACTTCGGAGACGGCGTAACGCAGACGTCGAACTCCCCGAGCATCACGCACACCTACTCCGCGATAGGTGCTTACCGTCCGTCTGTGACGGTAACCGATGCGGCCCACGGCACCGCGAGCGCAACGAGTTCGGTGACTGTCGCCGACGGCAACGCCTACTACCCGCTCACCTCCACGCGCGTCCTCGACACGCGTACAGGCGTGGGGACCGGCGGAGTTAAGGCGAAGCTTGCTGCGATGGGCACCCTCAAGCTCACACTCGCCGGGGTTGGATCGTTCCCGTCCAACGCCGCGGCTGCGGTACTCAACGTGACCGTGACCAACCCTGGCGACGGCGGCTATCTGACCGTCTATCCGAGCGGGACGAGTCTGCCCAAGGTCTCGAACCTGGACTTCCGAGCCGGACAAACCCTGGCCAACCTCGTGACGGTCAAGGTCGGCACCGACGGCGCGGTCCTGCTGCGCAACACCAGCTCGGCGCCGACAGACGTGATCGCCGACCTCGACGGCTACTACGGACCGGGCGCGGGCAGTTCCTTCGAAGGCATCTTCCCGGAGCGGGCGGCCAGCGCCATCGTTCAAGCGGGCACGTCGGTGCCGATGAACGTCAACGTCCAAGCGATGGGCTCGGGGTTCGCGTCGCAGGTGACTGCTGTGGCGTTGAACGTTACGGTCACGCAGACCGCCGGTAGCGGGTATCTCACCGTCTATCCGGCCGGCGCCGCACGCCCGCTTGCGTCGAGCATCGATTACGCCGCAGGCGTTTCGGTGCCGAACATGGCCATCGTCCCGGTCGGTCCCGACGGGACGATCAACGTCTACGCCTACGGCGCTGCGAACACGAGCGTCAAGGTGCTGCTCGACGTCGCCGGCTTCTACTCGACCAGCACCCAGGGCAGCGGATTCATCCCGGTCACGCCGACGCGGCTGATCGATACCCGGAACGGCACCGGAACCGGCACCCCGGGCAAGGTGGAAAATATCCTGCAGATCGCCGACGCCCAGCTGACCGCGATGCCGCCGGCCGCCACCGAACTGGTCAGCAACGTCACGGTCACCAATCCCACCGCGACCAGCTACATGACGGTCTTCCCCGGCTACTCGGTCATAACGCAGACCTCGAACCTGGACTTCAACGCCGGCCAGACCGTGCAGAACATGGTGATGGTGCCGACCTGGGCGAACAGCAGCGAGCCCTACCTGGACTTCGCCATGAACGGCTACGTGCAGGCCGATGTGATAGTCGACATGTTCGGCTACTTCGACTGACGGGTGGCGTAGCCAGGCGGATCGGCAGGCCGGCTGCCGACACGAGTCCGCGGTGCCGCCAGTGTTGTCGGTGCTGTCAGTGCTGTCAGGCCGGAGCTACCACCTTGCTCACGATCCACGCGTGCTTGCCGACCTGACGCACGCGGCTGAATCCGAACTCTTCGAACAGCTCGACGGTCGCGCTGAACAGAAAGCGGCCCGGCGCCTCGCGGCCGGCGGTCACCTCGGAGATGGCCTCGACGCGGCCGCCGCCCGCCAGCGCGATCTGGTCGAGGGCGCCTTCTAGTGCCGCCCGCGCGATGCCCTGACCGCGGTGCTTCTTGTCGACGTAGAAGCACGTGATCCGCCAGTCTGGCCGAAGCGGCGGCTCCTTCTCGTAGGCGATCCGGTGCTTGATGGCGGGCAGTTCCTCAGGGCTGCCGAACTGGCACCACCCCTGCGCCGCGCCATCCTGGTCGAAAACGAGCGCGGCGTGCGCGCGATCGGTGCGGACCCGCTCCTCCTTGATCGCGCGGTGGCTGACATCCGGGCCCCGCAAGGTGCGCTCCGGGTGGAAGCCGACGCACCAGCACCCGCCGAAGATCCCGTTGTTGCGCTCGACGAGTTCCGCGAACGCCGGCCAGGTCGAGGAATCGAGCGGGCGGACCGTGTACGAGGTCTGCCCTGTTTGCTGTGTCTGCTGCGTCTTCGGTGTCATCGCGCCCTCCTGCTCACGCCTCGTCGGCCGCCGCCGCGAGGAGCCGGGCCAACTCGGCGGGCCTGGTGAACATCGGCCAATGGCCCGAGTCGATGTCGACGAACTCGACGTGCTTCGCGTTGGCCAGTTCCGGCACCTCGCCGGCCGCGATCCACTCGCGCGCCTGGGCCGGGGTGAATTCGGGGCACACGACGACGACCGGGACGTCGAACCGTCGCTCGTCGGTCAGGTGCACGACGCCTGTCGCGACCCCCTCCGGCACCGGGATCGCGGCGGACGCGATGGCCTGCCTGGCCTGCTCGTCGAGGTCGGCGCTGTCCGGGCCCTCGAACGGGCCCCAGCCGGGAAACGGCATCGCGCCGTCCTTGATCTCGAAGAAATCGGCGTAGGGCCGCCCGTCCGCGCCCGGGAAGCCACCGATCAGTGCCAGCTTGCCCACCCGCTCCGGTCGCGCATCGGCGGCGAGCCAGGCCAGCGTGCAGGCGGCAGAGTGCCCGACCACCATGGGTTTCCCGGCCGCCGAATCAACCGCGGCGAGTACCGTCGCCACCTGGTCGTCGAGCGTGGCGGACGTCGAGCCGTCGCCTTGGCCCGGGAGGCTGACTGGTACCGGGCGATGGCCCAGCGACTCGAGTTCGGATGCGACGTCGGCCCAAACAGATGCGTCGAGCCACAAGCCGGCGATCAGCACGATGTCCATGTCAGTTCTCCTTCTCCGGGTTCTCCAACGCGGTCAGATCCCGCTCGGCGTAGAGCCGGTGCTCCCACTCCTCCTTAAGCACGATGAGAAGGCACTGCTTCAACGGGAAGGCCTCGATCTGAGGCCAGCCGGGCTCCAGGCGCGTGACCGTGGAGGCGAGTTGCTCGTCGGTGAGCGACTTCATCACGTCCCGAACCGTGGATTGCCGTTCACGGCGCACCGCGAGCACTTCGTCGAGTGAAGGCCGCGCCTCGCGATCCCACGGAATGCCGTCCCAACCCGGCGCCTCATCCCACGGCAGATCGAGCGCATGCCAGGGCGAGGCGTCGCCGAGCATCATCCGGTTCACCCACGCAGCGCTGGCGAAGTTAAGGTGTCGCAGGGTTTGAATGAAGGACCATTCGTCGTCGACGCTCTCATGCAGCATTGCTTCTGGCAGCGTCCGTGCCCGTGCGAGCGTGCCCTCCCACAGACGCTCCAGGATCGCCCACGCTTCGCGGAATCCGTCGCCATCGCTCGGCTGCATCTTCGCCCGCTCGGGCATGCGCCGATTGAGCTCCGCGTCCACGAGCGGCGCGACATCGACGCCGTTGATGACGACGTTTCGCAGCTCGGCACTGATCTCTACGTCGATCAGCTCGGCGCCGCGCATGCGGGCCCCACGGGCGAAGGCGCCGCGGAAATCCATCCCCGACATGTCGACCGAACGCACGCGGGCGTCGTTAAGCGCCACGCGGGTGAAGTTGGCGCCTCGAAGATCCACGCGCTCGAAGCGCGCCCCCGAGAGATCCTGGTCGCGGAACTCAGTCATGGACGTCACGCTAAGACCTATTCCGGACGATCCGCTTCCGGTTACCGTCTCTTCCGCATAATCTGCTCATGTGTCGAGCGAGCTGAGCCCCACCGCCCGGGCCCTGCGCACCCTCGAGATCTTGCAAAACCGCCCCGGCACGACGGCTGACCAGCTCGCCGAGCGGCTGGGTGTCACGGAACGCGCGGCGCGGCGGTACGTCGGCATCCTGCGTGAGGCGGGAATCCCGGTCGAGTCGGAGCGTGGCCCACATGGCGGTTATCGGCTCGGGCGCGGTACGAGGCTGCCGCCGGTGGCTTTCACGCAGGCCGAGGCGCTCGGCCTTGTCATGGCGGTGCTGGACGGCCGGCCGGCGGCCACGGACGTCGACGACCTCGTCGGCGCCGCGCTCGCCAAGGTCATCCAGGCGCTGCCGGAGAGCATCGGACGCCAGGCCGCCGCGCTGCGAGAACACGCCTGGGCCGCGCCAGACCGATACTCGACCCGCCCGGACCCGGCGACGACCAGCGCACTCGTCGCGGCGGTCGCGGCCAGGCGCCGCGTGCTGATCACGTACCGCAGCGAAGCCGGCAACGAGTGGGAGACCGAAGTCGACCCGTGGGCAGTGGTCGTCCGCTTCGGACGCTGGTACCTGCTGTGCCACTCCCATCGCGCGAACGCCATCCGCACATACCGAGTCGACCGGGTCCATGCGATCCAGCAGACCACGCACCCGTTCGAGCCGCCTGCCGACCTCGACCCGGTCGCCGTGCTGGAGGAGAACCTCGGGATCGGATGGGAGTTCTCGGCCCGCGTGGTTTTCCACGCTCCGCTCGCCGAGGTCGCACCGTGGATTCGGCGTCCCATGGGACGGCTCGAAGAGTCGAGAGACGGGTGCGTTCTCGTCGGGAGCACCACGAACCCGGCGATGTACGCGCAGGAGTGGCTGGCGAACGTGCCGTTCCCATTCCGGGTTGAGGGCGGACCGGAGCTGCGCGCCGCGGCTGCGGAGGTAGCGGCACGTTTCACGGCAGCGGTCAGCTGAGGCGGGCGCGGCCGTTCACGGCGCTGCCCGCGGTGCTTTCCCGCGTTCAACAGGCGAACCGCTAACGCACCGCGACGTTTCACCCCGCCCAAATCGGATAAACACCTGAATCCATCTCAGCCGGAGGAGATGAGCACGATGCTCCTTCTGGGTTTGGTCTTGTTCGGTGCCGCCGGAGCATTCGCCGGCTTGCTGGTCACGCAGAACGCGGCGAACGGTCCCGACTACACGGTCTCGCTGTTCGGCTTGGACCTGGGCAGGTTGAGCACGCCGCACGCCTTCCTCGCCGGAATCGCGCTCGCGCTGGTGTTCAGTCTGGGCCTGGCACTCGCGGTCGGCAGCATGCTGAGGACCCGCCACCGCCGCGCCGCCCGGCTCGCGGAACGGCGCGAGGCGAGCCGGCTGCGGGCCGAACGCGACGAACTCGCGGCCCGCCTCGGCATCCCGGTCAGCCAGACGGCCGATGAGGACTTCGAGGAGACCGCGCCGCTCGCCCCGACGATCTTCCCGTGGGCGAACCCGTGGTAGTCGACCGAGATCCAGCAGACTCCGGCAGATCCCCGCCTGACGGCCCGCGCACCGCCCACGATGCTCAATCCCGATAAGGCACTAGCCGGTTCTTACCGCATCAAGCGATCAAGCGGTGCGCCGAGACGCCTTGCCTGTCTTCTTCAGGAACGTTCGCAGCTCTCGTAGCGGCCACGTGTTGATGACGTCTGCCGCCGAGAGCCAGCCGCGCTGCGCGGTACCGACGCCGAAGCGGATGAGGTCCAGGTTCGCGGTGGCGTGCGCGTCACTGTCGATGGCGAACTTCACCCCGAAACGGCGGGCCGCGAGGATGTCCTCGTCGCGCAGGTCAAGCCGGTCCGGCAGGCTATTCACCTCCAACGCCGTGCCCGTGCGGGCGGCCGCCCGGAACACCTCGTCCCAGTCCGCGTCGATGCCGGCCCGACGCCCCAGCATCCGCGTGGTCGGGTGGCCGATCACGTTGACGTGCGGGTTCTCGCAGGCGCGCACCAAGCGCCGGGTCATCTGCGCGCGCGACAGGTTGAAGTGCGAGTGCACGGAAGCCACGCAGACATCGAAGCCGGCCAGGAAGTCCTCCGGCCAGTCCACCTCGCCGTCCGGATCGATGTTCAGCTCGGCGCCGTGCAGCAAGGTCATCCGCCGGTATTTGCCGTTCAGCTGCCGCACCTGTTCACGCTGAGCGAGGATCTTCTCGTCCGTCATGCGCTGCATCACCAGGTTCGGTGCGTGATCGGTGATCGCGTAATACGCGTAACCGCGCGCGGCCGCCGCCTTGACCATGTCCTCCAACGACGCGACGCCGTCGGTGAGGTTCGTGTGCGTATGCAGGTCGCCGCGTATGTCGGCCTCGGTCACCAACTCGGGCAGTGTGCCGTTGCGCGCCGCCTCGATCTCCCCGCGATCTTCGCGCAGCGGCGGGGGCACCCAGGCCATGCCCAGCCGCGCGTAAAGCTCCTCCTCGGTCTTGGAGACGACCAGCTCTCCGCTCTCGACCTCGAACAGGCCATACTCGGAAAGCTTGAGCCCGGCGCGTACGGCGATCTCGCGAACCCGCACGTTGTGAGCCTTCGAGCCGGTGAAGTACTGCAACGCCGCGCCCCACGACTCGATCGGCACGACGCGCAGGTCGACCTGCAAGCCGGAGGTGGTGCGAATCGAGGTCTTCTTGTCGCCCTGCGCGATCACCTCGGCGGTGTCGGGCAGCTTGGTCAGGGCGCGCATGATCGGCCTCGGGTCCGACGAAGCGGCCAGGACGTCGATGTCGCCAACGCTCTCCCGGAAGCGGCGCAGCGAGCCGGCGTATGTACAGCGCTCGCAGCCGACCACGGCCGACAACTCGCCCACGATCCGCTCGGCCACCGACGTGGCGACGTCCAGCTGTACCCGGCCCTCGGACTGCTGCAGCAAAGCGACGCCGTGCAGGATGTTCTCGCCGGTCTTCGGCCCGAAGCCACGCAGCCGATCGAGCCGGCCAGCCTGGATCGCGTCGACCAGCTCCTCGATCGAGGCGACGCCAAGCTCGCGATGCAGCGTCAGCGCCTTCTTCGGCCCGAGCGTCGGGATCTCGACCATCTGCCGCACCCCGGCCGGAATCGCCGCGCGCTGCTCCTCCAGCGCCTGAATGGTGCCGGTCCGGCAATACTCGACGATCTTCTCCGCGATCGACCGGCCGACACCCGGCAGCCTCTGCAGCGTCTTGGCGTCCAGCGCGCTGACGTCGCCTCGGTACCCGCCCACGGCATGGGCCGCTCGCTCGTAGGCGCGAACCTTGAAGGCGTCACCGCCCGTAATCGTCAGCAGGTCGGCGAGCTCCATGAGCGCGGCCTCGACCTCGTCATTCGACGGGGCCATCGCGATCACCGCCCCTCGTTCCGGCTCCTCACCTCATACCCGAACGCGCTTTCCGCACGCGGCCGCGGCGCCGCGATACGCCACGGGCCCTGATAGCACCGGTGGGCGACCATCCGGTGCGCGGCTGTTATCCTCAATCCGCACGGGAACTGTCGGGAACGGACAGGCCGTCTCAATCTCTAGTGAAGGGCCGGTGGCCATGAAGAAGCTGCTCCTGCTCGCCCTGTTCGCCGCGGGCGGTTTCCTCGTCTACCGGCAGGTTCAAGCCGACAAGGCGGAGCAGGACCTGTGGACCGAGGCCACGGACCCGGTCCCCGCCAACACCAAGGGCTGACCCGGCACCCTGGCTCGACCGGCCTGACGGCGCACTGACGTTCTGCGGCGGCGTCCCGCGCACCGGCTGAAATCCAACGGCGCGCAGCACGCCGCCCCGGTAAGATCCAGGCACAGTAGGATCGCAGCGCACGAAAGGGCCCGGCACCTCCGGGCTCGTCCGTTCAGTCGGCAGGCAGCGCCGCACCGCGGGGCCATAGCTCAACTGGCAGAGCACCGCCTTTGCAAGGCGGGGGTTGGGAGTTCGAGTCTCCTCGTCTCCACCTAAATTGGTATGACAATTTGTGATACGCTCGTCTCGTGGCTGCTATCAGTGTGCGTTTGGATGACGATGCGCTTCGTGCGCTGACTCAACTCGAGGCGGCCGGGCTTTCTCGCTCTGAGGCGATTCGGCGCGCGATCATCGACAGCGCCTCCCGGCTTCAGCAGCGCCGCGGGCTCGCCGCTGAAGCTGCTGCGCTCCAGGCAGATGAGGCTGATCGTCGCGAGATGCTTGAGGTCGCGGCTCTGATG
>NZ_DASRBQ010000027.1:0-91286 GCF_035653575.1 Actinocrinis sp. | reverse complement strand
GGCCGCGGGCGTTCGGGCCCGTCGTCGGCGCAACGCCTCGGAGATCTGCCGCCCGGCGCGCGGCCCGAGCACCGAGGCGATCAGCAGCAGGCCGGTGACGATGGTCTGCGAGTCGGCCGAGACGCTCTTGAGGCTCAGCAGGTTCTGCACGGTGCCCAGCAGGAACACTCCGGCTACCGCGCCGCCGATCGTGCCGCGCCCGCCGTCGAAGTCGATGCCGCCGAGCAGCACCGCGGCGATCACGGACAGTTCGAGGCCGGTGGCGTTGTCGTAGCGGGCGCTGGTGTAGTGCAGCGCCCAGATCACTCCGGCGCCGCCGGAGACCAGCCCGGTGACGGCGAACATGATCAGCTTGGTGCGCTTGACCCGCACCCCGGCGAAGAACGCCGCCTCGGGGTTGGCGCCGATCGCGAACAGCCTGCGGCCGAACGGCGTGGCGTGCAGCACGATCGCGGCGACGGCCAGCAGCACGAGGTAGAGCACGAAGATGTTCGGGATCGCGGTGCCGCCGATGCGCCCGGTACCGAAGTCCAGGTAGCTCTGCGGGAAGTCGGAGACCGCGTTCGCGCCGAGCACGATCTGCGCGACGCCGCGGAACAGGGCCAGGGTGCCGATCGTGACCGCGAGCGAGGGCAGGCCGAGCCGGGTGACCAGCAGCCCGTTGAGCAGGCCGCCGGCCAGGCCGACCAGCAGGCACACCGGGATGATCAGCTGGATCGGCCAGTTCGCGTTCCACAGCGCGCCCATCAGCGCCCCGGACAGGCCCGCCATCGAGCCGACGGACAGGTCCACCTCCCCGGCGGCGACCAGCAGCGTCATCGGCAGGGCGACGATCGCGATGGTGGTGGTGTTGCCGAGCAGGAAGGAGATGTTCAGGGTGTTGCCGAAGGTGCTCTCGGTGCTCAGGCCGTAGGCCACGAGCAGCACCAGCAGCGCGGCGACGGCGATGTCCCAGCGCGGGTGCAGGGCGCGCCTGCGTGGCCCGAGGCCGGGGCCTGCGGCCGTAGCGGACAGTCCACGGTCAGCCATGATGCGGGCTCCTCTCGCGCAGCGCGCTGGTGACGCGCCCCGCCACGATCCGGTCGACGGCGATGGCGACCAGGAGCAGGAAGCCGTCGATCGCCTCCTCCCAGACCGAGCTGACATTCAGCGCCGGCAGCACGCTGTTGATCGAGGTCAGCAGCAGGGCGCCGAGGGCCGCGCCGTACACGCTGCCCACTCCCCCGGTCATCGCGACGCCGCCGACCACGACCGCGCTGATCACGGTCAGTTCGTAGCCGCCGCCTGTGGTCGCGTCGACATACGCGAAGCGGGCGACGTACAGCGCTCCGGCCAGGCCGGCCAGCGCCCCGGCGAATATGTACGCTGCGACGACCCGCTTGCGCAGCCCGATTCCGGCCAGGCGCGCGGCCTGCGCGTTCGAGCCGATCGCGTAGAACTCCCGGCCGGAACGGTAGCGGGCCAGGTAGTAGCCGACGGCGACGGTCGCCGCGGCGGCGATGAGCGCCAGGTACGGGATGGGGCCGAGGCCGCCGTGCCCGAAGTCGGTGTAGCCGGCGGGCAGGCTCTGCGAGGTGATCTCGCGCGGACCGACCCAGATGGAGTCCAGGCCGCGCACGACGTAGAGCATGCCGAGGGTGACGACGAGGGCCGGCACCTGACCGAAGCTGACCAGCAGGCCGTTGACCAGGCCGAAGCCCGCGCCGAGCAGGATCGCGGCGGCCACCGCCCAGGCCGGGTTCGCGCCGCCGGCCAGCAGGTCTGCGGCGGCGAAGGCGCTGATGCCGAGCACGGAGCCGACGGACAGGTCCACGTTGCGGGTGATGACCACGACCGCCTGGCCGACCGCGACCAGCATCAGGATCGCCGCGTCGAGCAGCAGGTCCTTGATTCCCTGGCTGCTGAGGAAGCGGTGGTTGTCCAGCTCGGTGGCCAGCAGCAACAGCACCAGCACGACGAGGATCGCGGCCTGGCGGGCGCGGCCGATGAGGGCGACCAGGCGGCGCGGCGCGGTGTCGGCCACGGGCGCGGATGCGGTGCCTTCCGCCGCGGCCAGCGTCCGCGAGGTCCTGGGCGTCGCAGAAGTCGAGCTCACTGGGCCACCCCCGCGCCGCCCTGGCCCGCAGCGGGCTCGGATGCGGACCTGGCGCCGGTGGCGGCGGCCAGCACCGCCTCCTCGGTGGCGCCCTCGCGCGGCAGTTCGGCGGCGAGGCGTCCTTCGTGCATCACCAGGATCCGGTCGGCCATGCCGAGCACCTCGGGCAGGTCGGAGGAGATCATCAGCACCGCGACTCCGTCCGCGGCCAGCTGCGAGAGCAGCCGGTGCACCTGGGCCTTGGTGCCCACGTCGATGCCGCGGGTCGGCTCGTCCACGATCAGCACCTTCGGCGCGGTGGACAGCCACTTGCCGAGCACGACCTTCTGCTGGTTGCCGCCGGAGAGGGTGGCGACCGCGTCGGAAAGGCGGCCGTACTTGAGCTCCAGCCGGGCGGCCCAGTCCGCGGCGCGGCCGCGTTCGGCGGCGCGGCTGACCAGTCCGCCCCGGGTGAGCCCGCGCACCCCTGTCAGGGTGCTGTTGCGCTCGATGGAGTGCATCATCACCAGGCCCTGTGCGCGCCGGTCCTCGGGCACCAGCGCCAGCCCGGCCGACATGGCGGCGGAGGGAGATCCGGGGCGCAGGGTCCGGCCGTCGACCTGCACGCTGCCCGCGTCCCGGCGGTCGATGCCGAAGACGGCGCGGGCGACCTCGGTGCGTCCGGCGCCGACCAGCCCGGCCAGCGCGACGATCTCGCCGCGGCGCACTTGGAAGGAGACGTCGGTGAAGACGCCTTCGCGGGTCAGCCTGCGCACGTCGAGGGCGACCTCGCCGATCTGCGCGTCCTGCTTGGGGTAGAGCGAGTCCAGGTCGCGGCCGACCATGCGCCGCACCAGGTCGTCCGCGCCGAGGCCGGCGACCGGCTCGGTGGCGATCCAGCCGCCGTCGCGCAGTGTGGTCACCGTGTCGCACAGGTCGAAGATCTCGTCGAGCCGGTGCGAGATGAACAGGATCGCGGCGCCCTGCGCCTTGAGCGCCCTGGCCACCGAGAAGAGCCGGTCCACCTCGGCCGGGGTGAGCGCGGCGGTCGGCTCGTCCATGATCAGTACGCGGGCGTCGAAGGAGAGCGCCTTGGCGATCTCCACCATCTGCTGGTCCGCGATGGAAAGGCCGCGGGCCGGCTGGTCGGGGTCGAGCGCGACGCCGAGGCGGGCGAACAGGTCCGCGGTCCACCGGCGCACCTTGGCCCGGTCGATCCGGCCGAAGGACGTGCGCGGCTGGCGGCCCATGTAGATGTTCTCGGCGATCGACAGGTGCGGGAAGACGGTCGGCTCCTGGTAGATCACCGCGATCCCGGCGCCGCGCGCGTCGGCGGGGCCGTGGAAGACGGTCGGCTCGCCGTCCACGAGGACCCGGCCGCTGTCCGGACGCAGCACGCCGGCGAGCACCTTCACCAGGGTCGACTTGCCGGCGCCGTTCTCGCCGGCCAGCGCGTGCACGGACCCGGGGGCCAGAGCCAGCGAGACGGACCGCAGCGCGCGCACGGCGCCGAACGACACGCTCACCGCGTCGAGCGCGAGGATCGGCGCGGTCGGCGCCGCGGACGGACCAGAGCCCGGCGGCGCAGCGGCCGCCGCTTCCAGGTTCACCGCCTCGGGGCCGGCCGCGGTGCGGCTCACCTCGGTTGAATCGTTCACTCGTATCTCCACCTGGGCGCTTGGAGCGCGACTTGCCGCGGGTTTCCGGCCTTTAAACGTTTCATTCAACGTGCGAGCAACGTAAGACCGGGTTCACGGGCCCGTCAAGGGATGGGCGCGGCCCAGTTGGTCACGATGCGATCACGGGCGTGTCAGCGCAGGTCGGCGTATGGACCAGCCGCCCCCGGCTCACCAGACGATCGGCTCACCGGACTGGCGGCTCACGGACGCGAAGGGTGGCCGGTGGACTCGCGCGCGACCAGCTCGGGCTGAAGGACGACGCGCTGGTGGATGTGCGCGTCGGCGTCGTCGCCGGTCTCCTCAAGCAGCAGCGTCGCAGCGGTACGGCCCATTTCGACGGCGGGTTGACGCACCGACGTCAGCGGTACCGCAGCGGCCGCGGCGAACTCGATGTCGTCGTACCCGACGAGCGCGACGTCCTCAGGTACGGCGATTCCGGCGGCATAGAGGGCCTGGAGTACGCCGAAGGCGAGCAGGTCGTTCGCGCAGAACACGGCAGTCGGGCGGCGGGAGAGGGCGAGCAGCCGCGCTCCCGCCTCGCGGCCGGCGTCTACGTCGAGCCTGGGCACCTCAATGTGCGTGAGCGCGTCCTCGGGCAGCTCGCGGTCTTTCAAGGCGGCCAGCGCTCCGGTGCGCCGGTCGCGGCACTGCGCGAGGTGCATCGGTCCGCTCACGTAGGTCAGCGCGGTATGGCCCTTGTCCAGCAGGTGGTCGGCCGCGAGGTGGCCGCCGGCGACGTCGTCCACCGAGACCGAGCAGCACTCCCCCACCGGCGCGGAGCGGTCCACCAGCACGAACGGGATCTCGCGGCGGCGGAAGGCGGCGAGGTTCGCCCCGGTCGGGTCGGCCGGCGTGACGAGCACGCCGCGCACCCGCTGCTCGGCGAACAGGGACAGGTACTCGGCCTCCTCGGACGGGTCCTGCGCGCTGTTGCACAGCATCACCCCGAGGCCCGCGGCCCGCGCCTCGCGCTCGGCGCCCCTGGCCACCTGCACGAAGAACGGGTTGGCCATGTCGAGCACGAGCATCGCCACGATCCGGCTGCGCCCGGCCCGCAGCTGCCTTGCCGACTCGCTGCGCACGAAGCCGAGCAGGTCGATGGCGGCCTGCACTCGCGCTCGAGTCTGCTCGGAGACCAGGTCGGGCCGGTTGATCACGTTGGAGACCGTGCCGACCGACACGCCGGCCTGCCGCGCGACGTCCTTGATGCCCACCATGCGCGCCAAGGCAGCTCCTCACCAGGTCGTCCAGCTCATGCGCGCGCCCGCGTCCGGCGGGTCGCGTCCGCTCACATGGTAGGGCCGGACCCGGACCGGACCGGCCTTTTGAAAGGGTCAAAGCGAAAGAGGCCCCGTAGTCGGCCCGCGGCTCCTTGACAGGCTCGGGCACTGGATCTAGGTTGCGTCACTGAAACGATTCATGCAAGCGCGGCGCAATCGCGGCCTTCGCGACCCCCGATGCGCACCGGGCGGCTTTCGGCGACAGGGCAGGGTGACGGTGATGGGTGACCGGTCGACGGTCAAGGCGCGGCTGGCCGCGCTGCAAATCGAGCTGCCGTCGTGGGCGTTCGGCAACTCGGGGACCCGCTTCCGGGTCTTTCCGCAGCCGGGGGTGCCGCGCGATCCGTTCGAGAAGCTCGCGGACGCGGCGCAGGTGCACCGGTACACCGGGGCCGCGCCGACCGTGTCGCTGCACATCCCGTGGGACCGGGTGGAGGACTACGGCAAGCTCGCCGATCACGCCGCCTCGCTGGGCCTGCGCATCGGGATGATCAACTCGAACACCTTCCAGGACGAGGACTACAAGCTCGGCAGCGTCTGCCATCCGGACCCGAAGGTGCGCCGCAAAGCCTTGCGGCACCTGCTGGACTGTGTGGACGTGATGGACGCCACCGGCTCCTCCGCGCTCAAGCTGTGGTTCGCGGACGGCACGAACTATCCAGGTCAGGATGACATCGCGGCGCGCCAAGACCGGCTGTTCGAGGCGCTGACCGCCGTGTACGAGCGGCTTGGGGACGGGCAGCGGATGGTGCTGGAGTACAAGCTGTTCGAGCCGGCCTTCTACCACACCGACGTGCCGGACTGGGGAACTGCCTACGCCCACACGCTCAAGCTCGGCGAGAAGGCATCAGTGGTCGTGGATACGGGGCACCACGCGCCGGGCACCAACATCGAGTTCATCGTGGCGTTCCTGCTGCGCGAGCGGAAGCTGGGCGCGTTCGATCTGAACTCCCGCTTCTACGCCGACGACGACCTGATGGCCGGCGCGGCGGACCCGTTCCAGCTGTTCCGGATCGTGCACGAGGTGGCGCGCGGCGGCGGGTTGGAGCCGGACGCGAATGTGGCGTTCATGCTCGATCAGTGCCACAACATCGAGGAGAAGATCCCGGCGGTGATCCGCTCGGTGATGAACGTGCAGGAAGCAGTGGCCAAGGCGCTGCTGGTCGAC
Organism: Actinocrinis sp.; assembly: GCF_035653575.1. Lineage (GTDB taxonomy): Bacteria > Actinomycetota > Actinomycetes > Streptomycetales > Catenulisporaceae > Actinocrinis. Next base: position 85,085 of record NZ_DASRBQ010000027.1, on the reverse strand, counting down.
GTGGACGCGCTGCAGACGGCGCAGCAGGCGGGCGACGTGCTCGGCGCCTATGAGGTGTTGATGGACGCGTACGACACGGATGTGCGCCCGTTGCTGGCTGAGCTGCGCGAGGAGCAAGGGCTCGACCCGGCTCCGGTCGCGGCCTACCGGGCTTCCGGCTGGCGGGAGCAGATCGTCGAGCAGCGCGTCGGCGGCACGCAGGCGGGGTGGGGAGCATGAGCGAGGCAGCGCAGGGCCCAAGCGCAACGAAGAACTCGAACACTGGCGCGCACGTCGTCCAGGAGCTGCTGGAGCGCTCCAACCGTCTGGGTTCTGATCCGCGCAACACGAACTACGCCGGCGGCAACGCGTCGGCGAAGGGCACCGCGACCGACCCGGTGACCGGTGCCGACACCGAGCTGCTGTGGGTCAAGGGCTCCGGCGGAGACCTGGGCACCCTGACGAAGGCGGGACTGGCGGTGCTGCGGCTGGACCGGGTGCGCGCGCTCGTCGACGTCTATCCGGGCGTAGAGCACGAGGACGAGATGGTCGCGGCGTTCGACTACTGCCTGCACGGCAAGGGCGGCGCGGCTCCGTCGATCGACACCGCGATGCACGCCCTCGTGGACGCCCCGCACGTGGACCATCTGCACCCTGATTCCGGGATCGCGCTGGCGACCGCCGCCGATGGCGAGAAGCTGACCGCGCAGTGCTTCGGCGAGACTGTCGTGTGGGTGCCCTGGCGGCGCCCCGGCTTCCAGCTCGGCCTGGACATCGCCGCGATCAAGCGGGAGAACCCGGACGCGATCGGCTGCGTCCTCGGCGGGCACGGCATCACCGCCTGGGGCGAGACCAGCGAGCAGTGCGAGGCCAACTCGCTGCACATCATCCACACCGCGCAGCGCTTCCTGGACGAGCACGGCAAGCCCGAACCCTTCGGCCCGACCAGCACGGGCTTCGAACCGCTGCCCGAGCCCGAGCGCCACGAGCGCGCCGCCGCGCTCGCACCGGTCATCAGGGGCCTGGCTTCGAGCGATCACCGGCAGGTCGGCCACTACACCGACAGCGAGGTGGTGCTCGACTTCCTCGCGCGCGCCGAGCATCCGCGCCTGGCCGCGCTCGGCACCTCGTGCCCGGACCACTTCCTGCGTACCAAGGTCCGGCCGCTCGTGCTCGACCTGCCCGCCACCGCCCCGCTCGAGGAGGCGATCGCGCGGCTGAAGGAGTTGCACGCCGCCTACCGCGAGGATTACGCCGCCTATTACGCACGGCACGCGGCGCCGGACAGCCCGGCGATGCGCGGCGCGGATCCGGCGATCGTGCTGGTGCCCGGCGTCGGCATGTTCTCCTTCGGCAAGGACAGGCAGACCGCGCGGGTGGCCGGCGAGTTCTACGTCAACGCGATCAACGTGATGCGCGGCGCCGAATCCGTGTCCGCCTATGCCCCGATCCCGGAGTCGGAGAAGTTCCGGATCGAGTACTGGGCCCTGGAGGAGGCCAAGCTGCAGCGGATGCCGAAGCCCAAGCCGCTGGCCGGCCGCATCGCGCTGGTTACCGGCGCGGGCAGCGGGATCGGCAAGGCGATCGCGCACCGGCTGTCGGCTGAGGGCGCGTGCGTCGTCGTCGCGGACGTCAACGCGCAGAGCGCCGCAGCGGTCGCCGAGGAGCTGGGCGGGCGCGACAAGGCCGTCGCGGTGCCCGCGGACGTCACCGACGAGCAGCAGATCGCCGCCGCGTTCCAGGCCGCGGCCCTCGCCTTCGGCGGCGTCGACCTGGTCGTGAACAACGCGGGCATCTCGATCTCCAAGCCGCTGCTGGAGACCACCGCCGGCGACTGGGACCTGCAGCACGACATCATGGCGCGCGGCTCCTTCCTCGTCTCCCGCGAGGCCGCGCGCGTCATGGTCGGTCAGGGGCTCGGCGGCGACATCGTGTACATCGCGTCCAAGAACGCGGTGTTCGCCGGGCCGAACAACATCGCCTACTCGGCCACCAAGGCCGACCAGGCGCACCAAGTCAGGCTGCTGGCTGCCGAGCTCGGCGAGCACGGCATCCGCGTCAACGGCGTCAACCCGGACGGCGTGGTGCGCGGCTCAGGGATCTTCGCGGGCGGCTGGGGCGCGAAGCGAGCCGCGGTCTACGGCGTGCCAGAGGAGAAGCTCGGCGAGTATTACGCCCAGCGCACCCTGCTCAAGCGCGAGGTGCTGCCCGAGCACGTGGCCAACGCCGTCTTCGCCCTGATCGGTGGCGATCTGAGCCACACGACCGGGCTGCACGTCCCCGTCGACGCCGGCGTCGCCGCCGCCTTCCTGCGATGAGCCAGAGCACCGACGGCGACGGCGCGAAGGCTTTCGCCGCGATCGACCTCGGCGCCTCCAGCGGACGGGTGATCCGGGGCGTGGTGGGACCGGGTCGGCTCGACGTGGTGGAGGTGCATCGCTTCCGCAACGAGCCGCGGTTCGTCCGTGAGGCGCTGCGCTGGGACTTCGCGGCGCTCGAGGCCGGGGCGCGCGAGGGTCTGCGGCTCGCCGGGCCGGTCGACGGGATCGGGATCGATTCGTGGGCCGTGGACTACGGCCTGCTCGACGCGGACGGCCACTTGATCGACGATCCGGTCCACTACCGGGACGCGCGCACGGATGGTGTGCCCGAGCAGGTCTTCAAGCTGATATCGGCGCAACGGCTGTACGAGCTGACCGGGATTCAGAACCAACCGTTCAACACCATTCACCAGCTCTACGCGACGCAGCAGAACGCGGAACTCAAGACAGCCGCGCGCATCCTGTTGATCCCGGATCTGCTGTCCTGGAGGCTGACCGGCGTCGCCGGGACCGAGGTCACCAACGCGTCGACGACCGGGCTGTTCGACACCGACGCGCGCTGCTGGTCCCGCGAGATCTTCGAAGCGCTCCACCTCGATTCCGACCTGTTCGCGCCGTTGCGTGGCCCGGGCGAACCGGCCGGTGTGGCGCGGGATTTCGCAGCGCCCGTGTTCACGGTCGGCTCGCACGACACCGCCTCGGCGGTCGCCGCCGTGCCCGCCGACGGCGAGAGCTTCGGCTACATCTCCTCCGGCACGTGGTCGCTGGTGGGTGTCGAGCTGAGCGCGCCGATCCGCACCGAGGCGTCGCGCGCCGCGAACTTCACCAACGAGATCGGCGTCGACGGCACGGTGCGCTACCTGCGTAACGTCATGGGGTTGTGGCTCTTGCAGGAGTGCCTGCGTGAGTGGGGGCGCGAGGGCGATCTGCCCGCGCTTCTCGGCGCGGCCGCGCAGGTTCCCGCGCGCCGAAGCCTGGTCGATGCGAGCGACCCGGTGTTCCTCGCCCCCGGCGGCATGCCGGAGCGCATCGTCGCCGCCTGTCAGCGCTCTGAGCAGCCGGTTCCGCGCGACCACGCGGAGATCGTGCGCTGCATCCTCGACTCGCTGGCCGAGGCGTACCGCACGTCGTTGATCGAAGCGGCCGAGCTGTCCGGGAGGCGCATCGACGCCGTGCACATCGTCGGCGGCGGTGCGCTTAACGAGCTGCTCTGCCAGTTGACGGCGGACGCGGTCGGGCTGCCGGTGTTGGCCGGTCCGGTGGAGGCCGCCGCGATCGGCAACCTGCTGATACAGGCGCGGGCGGCGGGAGCGATCGCGGGTGACCTCGCGGATTTGCGCGCGCTGGTGGCCCGCACGCAGCCGGTGCGCCGATTCGAGCCCTCATGCGGGTAGCCCTGTTCGTCACCTGCGTCAACGACCTGGCGTTCCCGCAGGCCGGGATCGCGACGGTAACGCTGCTCGAACGCCTCGGCGTTGAGGTGGAGTTCCCGGCGGCGCAGACCTGCTGCGGTCAGATGCACTACAACACCGGTTATCCGGATGAGGCGCGGCCGCTGGCGGAGAAGTTCGCCCGCGACTTCGCGGGATACGACGCCGTGGTCGCGCCCTCAGGTTCGTGCGCGGCGTTCGCCGAGCACATCCATCCCGAGCTGGCCCCGTCGGCGGTCGGCGGAACGCCTCCGGTCTACGAGCTGACCGCGTTCCTGACCGACGTGCTGCGCGTCGAGGACGTCGGCGCCTACTTCCCGCACCGCGTGGTCTACCACCCGACCTGCCATTCGAGTCGGCTGCTCGGCCTCGGCGAGCGGCCGCTGCGGCTGCTGCGCGCGGTGGAAGGGCTGGAACTCGCCGAGTTACCCGGAGCGGACGAGTGCTGCGGTTTCGGCGGGACCTTCGCGGTGAAGAACCCTGACGTCTCGACGGCCATGGGCCGGGACAAGCTCGCTCACGCGGTGGAAGCCGGGGCGCAGTTCCTCACCGCGGTGGACAACTCGTGCCTGATGCACTTGGGCGGCCTCGCGCGGCGCGTAGGCGAGCAGCTGACAACCATTCACCTGGCCGAGATCCTGGCCAGCAGCACGAGATCTGGATCGGGGCGATGAGCGGTACGTTCGTGGGTATGCCGGCGTTTCCGGTGGCGGCGCGGGCCTCGACGCGGGATGCGGTGTTGCGGGCGAACCTGGCCCGCGCGACCCACACCATCCGGCACAAGCGGGAGCAGGCGGTCGGGGAGCTGGCGGACTGGGAGGCGCTGCGCGCGGCCGGCGCCGCGATCAAAGACCGCACCCTGCGCCACCTGGATCACTACCTGCTGCAAGCCGAACAGCAGGTCACCGCCGCCGGCGGGATCGTGCACTGGGCCCGCGACGGCGAGCAGGCCAACCGGATCGCCGCCGACCTGATCCACGCCACCGGGCAGCGCGAGGTCGTCAAGATCAAATCCATGGCCACCCAGGAAATCGGCCTGAACGAAGCCCTCGCCGCCGCGGGCATCACCGCCTACGAGACCGACCTGGCCGAACTGATCGTGCAACTAGGCGGCGACCGCCCCTCCCACCTGCTGGTGCCCGCCATCCACCGCAACCGCACCGAGATCCGTCAGATCTTCCGCGAGCAGATGGGCGCCTGGGGGCGCCCGGCCCCGCAGGATTTGACCGACGATCCCGCCGCCCTGGCCGAGGCCGCGCGGGTGCACCTGCGCGAGAAGTTCCTGCGCGCCCAGGTCGCCGTCTGCGGCGCCAACTTCCTGATCGCCGAGACCGGCACCCTGGCCATCTTCGAATCCGAAGGCAACGGCCGCATGTGCCTGACCCTGCCCCACACCCTGATCGCGATCGTCGGCATCGAGAAACTCATCCCCACCTGGCGGGATCTGGAAGTGTTCAGCCAACTGCTGCCGCGCTCCTCCACCGCCGAACGCATGAACCCCTACACCAGCTTCATCACCGGCACCACCCACGGCGACGGCCCCCAAGCCTTCCACCTGATCCTGCTGGACAACGGCCGCACCCACGCCCTGGCCGACCCGATCGGCCGCCAAGCGCTGCGCTGCATCCGCTGCTCGGCCTGCCTGAACGTGTGCCCCGTGTACGAACGCGCCGGCGGACACGCCTACGGCTCGGCCTACCCCGGCCCCATCGGCGCCATCCTCACCCCCCAACTACGCGGCCTGACCAGCGCCCTGGACGCCTCCCTGCCGTATGCCTCCAGCCTGTGCGGCGCCTGCTACCAGGCCTGCCCCGTCGCCATCGACATCCCCCAAGTCCTCATCCACCTACGCGCCCAAGCCACCACCCGACCCGGACACCGCGCCGAACGCGCCGCGATGCGCGCCACCCGCTGGCTGATGCTGCGCCCCAAACCCTTCGCCGCCGCCGCCCGCCTGACCGCCCGCACCCGCCGCCTGCACCCCACACGCCTGCCCGGACCCGCCGCCGCCTGGAGCGCCACCCGCGCCCTACCCCGCGCGCCCGAGCAAACCTTCCGCGACTGGTGGGCCAAGAACCACACCCCACCGGCCCCGCGGGACACAACCACCCCGACACCCCGGCACGACACCCGGCAACAGCAGGAGGGCGCGTGAACGCCCGCGAGGAGATCCTCCAGCGCATCCGCACCGCGCTGCACGACGTACCCGGCGACGAACAACCCCAGGACGCCCCCGTCCCGCGCCACTACCTCACCACCCACACCCCCCAGGACCCGCACACCCTGGTCGAGCTGCTGGCCGGCAACCTGACCGACTACCGCGCCCACGTCCACCACACCACCCCCACCCAGCTACCCGCCACCATCGCCCACCTGCTCACCGCGCGCGGCGCCACCAGCCTCGCCATCCCCGCCGACCTCCCCGACAGCTGGCTGACCGCGCTGCCCCCCACCCTGCGCATCACCCCCGACACCCCACCCCTACCCCCCACCACCCTGGACCAGATCGACGCCGTCCTGACCGGCGCCTGCCTGGCCATCGCCGAAACCGGCACCCTGATCCTGGACACCGGACCCACCCAAGGCCGCCGAGCCCTCACCCTCATCCCCGACCACCACCTGTGCGTCATCCACACCCACCAGATCGTCGCCTCCCTCCCCCACGCCCTGCCCCGCCTTAACCCCACCCGCCCCCAAACCTGGATCTCAGGACCCTCCGCCACCAGCGACATCGAACTGAGCCGCGTCGAAGGCGTCCACGGACCCCGCCACCTCGACGCCATCATCGTCAACGGAGACTGAGGCGATGATCAAGCGGGCTTCGAGAAAGTTTCGCGCGGGCGCCCGCTGAGTCAGTGCTTCGGCGGCGCCGTGCTCGACCGCACGGTCAGGGTCGTGGCGATCTCCAGCCCGATCTGCGGCGCCTGCTCACCCCGGCCGAGCGTCAGCGCCAGCTCGGTCGCGGCCACCGCCATCTCGGTCAGCGGCTGGTGCACGGTCGTCAGTGGCGGGTCGGCCCACGCGACTACCGGCAGGTCGTCGAACCCGACCACGCTGAGATCCTCGGGGATGCGCAGCCCGGCGTCGCGAGCCGCCTGATAGGCCCCGACCGCTTGCAGGTCGTTCGACGCGAAGATCGCCGTCGGGCGCTCCGGCAGGGCCAGCAGCGTCCGCGCCGCCGAGCAGCCGCCCTCGCGAGTCAGGTCCGCGTGTACGACGAACCGTGATTCGGACGGCAGGCCGGCGGCCGCGAGCGCCGAACGGTAGCCGTCGAGCCGCGCCGCGCAGAACAGCACGTGTTCCGGCCCCGCGATCATCGCGATGCGCCGGTGGCCCAGCTCGATCAGGTGCCTGGCCGCCGCCCGGCCGCCGGACCAGTTGGTGGCGCCGACGAACGGCACGTCGTCCGGCAGTTCGGTGGTCGGATCGAAGACGACGAACGGGATGCCCTTCGCGGTCAGCTCCGCGCGCTCAGCCGCCGAGAGCTGCGCCACCGACAGCACGCACTTCGGCCGCCGCGAGACCGTGTCGTCCCAGCCCGGAGCGGAATCGTGCAGCCCGAATTCGGAGACCATCACCCCGACCCGGTGCTTTCGCGCCGCCCGCTCCACCCCGCGGATGATCTCCACCGCCCACATGCTCTCCAGCTCGCGGAATACGAGCTCGACGACGTTGCTGCGGTTCGATCCGGACGGCTTGCGGTACCCGTGCCGGTTGATCAGCTCCTCGATCAGCGCACGCTTCTCGGCGGAGACCCCTGACTTGCCGTTGAGCACCTTCGAGACGGTCGGCACCGAGACCCCGGCCGACTCCGCGATGTACGCGATCGTCACCGGCCGCGAGGAGTCGCCGGGAACGTTCTCCCGCCCCCGGTCGGCCGCGTCGTCAGGTCCGTGCTGCGCCAAGATCGCCTCCCGGGCCGGTGGTATTCGATTGCGTTCGATGTTACGTTCTCCCGCGCGCCGAGCGAAAGTTTCCCACCACCACTGTCTTGGAAGGTGCGCTCGATGACGAGTCTCGCACGGTTCCTCCCCCGCGAACGCCGATCCTCGCGACACGCCGCGCGGTTCACGGCGCTCGCCCTGACGATCGCGCTGCTTCCGGCGATGCCCGCCGTCTCTCACGCAGCGGCCGCTGCGACCACTGCCGCCACCGACGGTCCGGTCCTGCCCGCGCCTTCGAACGCTGCGATGGACGCCGTGGCCGCGATGCAGCCCAGCACGAACATCGGCAACACCCTGGACGCCATCCCAGACGAGACCTCGTGGGGCAATCCGCCGATCACCAAGGCGCTGTTCGACACCTACCGCGCGCAGGGCTTCCGCAGCGTTCGACTCCCGGTGACCTGGGATAGTCACAGCTCGGCCACGGCCCCCTACACGATCGATCCGGCCTTTCTGGCCCGAGTGAAGCAGGTGGCCGACTGGGCGCTCTCCGACGGGCTGTACGTCGTGATCAACGTGCATCACGACTCGTGGGAGTGGATCTCCAACATGACCACGGACCACGACAACGTCCTGGCCCGCTTCGACGCGCTGTGGACGCAGATCGCCGCCGAGTTCAAGGGCGAGCCGCGCAAGCTGCTGCTCGAGAGCGTCAACGAACCGCAGTTCAACAACGCCACCGACGCCCAGAAGGCGCAGTTCATGGACGAGCTCAACAGCTCGTTCGTCAACATCGTGCGCCAGTCGGGCAGCCGGAACGCGACCCGCCTGCTGGTGCTGCCCACCTTGGGCGACACGCCGGATCAGACGTTGATGGACAACCTGTCCGCCGAGATGGCCGCGCTCAAGGACCCGAACCTGGTCGCCAGCGTGCACTACTACAGCTTCTGGCCGTTCAGCGTGAACATCGCCGGATTCACCACGTTCAACGCGCAGACGCAGCAGGACCTGCTCGACACCTTCGGCAGGCTGTACAACACGTTCATCGCCAAGGGCATCCCCGTCTACATGGGCGAATACGGCCTGCTGAACTACCCCGACTACACCAACCCGAACAACATCGTCGAGCCCGGCGAGGCGTTGAAGTACTTTGAGTTGCTCGGCTACGAGGCGCGGATCAACCACGTCACCACCGCGCTGTGGGACGCGGGCAACTACCTCAATCGCAACACCCTGCAATGGCGCGTCCCCACGCTGATCGACCAGATCAAGTCAGCCTGGCGCACCCGCTCCGGCACGGCGGCCTCCGACCTGCTCTTCGTGCCGAAGTCCGCTCCGATCGCCGCCCAGACCGTCGCCCTGAACCTGAACGGCACCGAGTTCCGCTCACTGCAGGTGAACGGCGAGGAGCTGCGCAAGGGCCGGGACTACGCCGTCTCCGGCGACCAGCTCACCCTCACCGCCGCCACGCTCAGCTCGCTCGTCGGCGACCGAGCATACGGCGTCGACGCGACCCTGGACGTCCGCTTCTCCAAGGGTGTGGCGTGGCAGATCCACGTGATCAGCAACGACACCCCGGTGCTCGCCGCCGCCACCGGCACCACCAGCGCCTTCGAGATTCCGACCCAGTTCAACGGGGACGTGCTGGCGACCATGGAGGCCAAGTACGACGACGGTAGCAACGCCGGGCCTGCCAGCTGGACCTCCTACCAGCAGTTCACCACCGCCTTCGCGCCCGACTACCCGAACAACGCGATCGCCCTGACGCCCGCGTTCTTCAACTCCCTCACCGACGGTGCGCGCGTCACGCTCACCTTCCACTTCTGGAGCGGCGCCCTGGTGACCTACCACGTGACCAAGACCGGCACCGCGGTCACCGGCACCACCGGCTGATCACGCCGCCCAGCCGGCCGGTCGGTCGGCTGCTTGCCCAGCTGGCCGGCCGACTGGTCGGCCAGCTGGGCGATACGCGCGGCGCCCGACCGTACGCCGCCCGCGTCGCGTCAGGGATGCCCTGCCAGTACACCTTTCATCAGAGACTCCCTGTCCGGCGATGAAGCGGGTTTTCTGGGTAAGGGTGGACCGCTCAAGACATATGGAGGACGACTATGCGCGGCGTCGTGATGCACGCACCTGGTGACGTGAGCGTCGAGGACCTCAAGGATCCTGCGATTACCGCCCCGACCGATGCGATCATCCGCCTTTCGGCGACTTGTGTGTGCGGCTCGGACCTGTGGCCGTATCGCGGGTCCGATCAGGTGACCCAGCCCACCCCAATGGGCCACGAATACGCCGGCATCGTCGAGGAGGTGGGCGACGAGGTCAGGAATGTCAGTCCCGGACAGTTCGTGGTCGGCTCGTTCTTCGCCTCGGACAACACCTGCGAGATCTGCCAGGCCGGATACCAGACCTCCTGCGTACACCGCGAACCGGTCCGCGGGGCGCAGGCGCAGTACCTGCGCGTGCCGCTAGCCGACGGCACCCTGGTGGCCACGCCCGAGGTCCCCGACGCCGACCTGGTCCCCAGCTTCCTGGCCGCCTCCGACGTGCTGGGCACCGGCTGGTTCGCCGCGGTCGCCGCGCAGGCCGGTCCCGGAAAGACGGTAGCGGTCGTCGGCGACGGCGCGGTCGGGCTGCTCGGGGTGCTGGCCGCCCGGCAGCTCGGGGCCGAGCGGGTCATCGCGATGAGCCGGCACGCGCCCCGGCAGAAGCTCGCCCTCGAGTTCGGCGCCACCGACATCGTCACCGAGCGCGGCGACGATGGCGTGGCGCGGATCAAGGAGCTGACCGGCGGGCTTGGCGCACACTCGCTGATCGAGGCGGTCGGCACGCAGGAGTCGATGATGCAGGCCATCCGCTCCACCCGGGCGGGCGGGCACGTCGGGTACGTGGGCGTCTCCCACGACGTCGCGCTCGATGGCCGGGAGCTGTTCTACTCCCACGTGCACCTGCACGGCGGGCCGGCTCCGGTGCGCGCTTACCTGCCCGAGCTGATCGACCTGATCTGGAGGCGGTCCATCGAGCCGGGCAGGGTCTTCGACCTCGAAGTCCCGCTCGACGAGGCCGCCGAGGCGTACCGCGCCATGGACGAGCGCCGGGCCATCAAGGCGCTGCTGCGTCCGTGAGCGGCAACGCGGTGCCCCAGAACCTCATGACTCGCCTCGCGATCTGGGAGGGTCCCGGCCCTGACGCCGGTGCGGAGACCGTCTGGGGCGAGCACGTCACCGACGATGAATACGGATCATGATGCGCGTCTTCATCACCGGCTCCGTCGACGGGCTCGGCCGCGCCGCCGCCAGCACTCTGATCGAGGCCGGGCACGAGGTGGTGCTGCACGCCCGCAGCACCGCCCGGGCCGGTGACTTCGGCGAGCTGGCGAAGCGCGCGGCCGCCGTGGTCGTCGGCGACCTCTCCAGCGCGCGCGAGACCCGCGAGGTCGCCGACCAGGTCAACGCTGTCGGGCCGATGGACGCGGTCATTCACAATGCCGGCGTCTATACCAGCTCTAGACGCGTCGCCACCGCGGACGGACACGCGCAGACCCTCGCCGTCAACGTCCTCGCACCGTACATACTCACCGCGTCCATCCGCCGCCCGGCGCGGCTGGTCTACCTCAGCAGCGGCATGCACCGCGGTGGTGACGCCTCGCTGCGTGACCTCGACTGGACCGCGCGGCGCTGGAGTTGGATGCAGGCCTACTCGGACAGCAAACTGTTCGTCACCGCGCTCGCGCTCGCTGTCGCGCGCCGCTGGCCTGAAGTGTTCAGCAACGCGGTCGACCCCGGGTGGGTGCCGACGAAGATGGGCGGCCGCGGGGCGCCGGACGACCTCGAACTCGGTCACCGCACTCAGGAATGGCTCGCCACCAGCGAGGATCCCGACGCGAAGGTCAGCGGCGGCTACTGGTTCCACCAGCGCCGCCAGGACCCGGCGCCGGCCGCAGCCGACGAGGACTTCCAGGACCGGCTGCTGCTCGAGCTCGCTCAGCTGACCGGAGTTCGTCTGCCCTAAGCGATGCTCACTCCGGCTCCCAGGCGAAGAGCTGGTCGAAGATGCGGCGGTCGCCGTCTACCTTCAGGGCGTCCGTTGGAATGCGGCCGTACAGGAAAAGAACCAGGTCGCTGGCCGTGCCTTGGGCGGAGGCATGGGCAGCGGCCGGGTCGGCGGCGGTGCCGGGGTCGGCCAGGCGGGCGGCGCGGGCGCCGTCGGCGGAGAGCCAGAGACGCCAGGAACGGCCTTCGGTCGCGTGATAGTCCACGACGGCGGGTTCGTGCGGCCAGGGATCCGTCGTCGCGCAGCAGGTGAACTGGAAGTCCTCGACGCCGTCGAGCGCCACCTCGTCCGGCAGCGGCTGGGCGGCGCCCGCGGTCAGCTGCGCGTCGTAGGTGTGCACCGCGACTTCCTGGAGCTGGTGCCGGGCGACGGCGCCGCAGGTCTTGGGCGACTGCGACGTGCCCCACCACGTCCAGCAGCCGCGATCCGGTCCGGCCTGCCGTAGCGCCTCCAGGAGCAGGCCCGTCGATTCAGCCAACCAGGCCAGCAGCGCCTCGCGCTCCCGGGGCGCGGGCGTGGAGTCCTGCGGCGCGGCTTTGCTGGTAGCTTCGGGCCCCGCGGCGACGGTGGCGGCCCAGGCGCGGCGGCCCACTCCGATGTGCTGCGCCAAGTCGAACAGCGTCCAGTCGGGGCAGGTGGGCACCTGCGCGTCGAGGCTGGGCGCGGCGGCGATCGCGGCGCGGAAGGCGGTCGCGCGCTCGTCGATCCATCGCAGCAGGTCGGGGAAGTCCAGAGTGTTTTGCACCCCGGTTGTCTACCATCACCCCGGGCCGCAGGACAGCGATTTTCCCGCCGGCCCGGCGGCGGCCGCGGGTTCCCGTTGGCGGTCCGGGCCGCGACGCAGCTGTCAGCGCTCGACGCTGAGATCGCCGGCGCGGCGACCGGCTAACCTGCTGCGGTGAGCGTTGAGCTGGTCCTCTTGCCGCGAGTGGCGTTTCGCGGACGCGAGATCGCCGGATCCCGGTTGGGCGGCCTGCTCGCGCTGCTCGCCGACGACCTGCGCGCGGGCTGCAGCACGACGCGGCTGGTCGAGGGGCTGTGGCCGGAGGAGCAGCCGGAGCATCCGACGAGGGCGCTTCAGGTGCTCGTTTCCCGGGCGCGGGCGCAACTGGGCCCGGACGTCATCGCCAGCACACCTGTCGGCTATCGGCTCACTCTGACGGACGAGCAGGTCGATGCCGCCGCGGTGCTCACGCGCGCATCGGCCGCCGCGCGGTGCGCCCAAGCCGGCGACTACGCGGGCACGCTCGCACGGGCCGAGGCCGGTCTAGCGCTCTGGGACGCGGCGCCGAACGGGGCAGCCGAGTTCGGTGATCCGCTGTCCGAGCTTCGCGCGGCGCGCGCTTCCACGTACGCGGCTCTGGTGCGAGCCCGCGCGCTGGCGCTCTCCCGCCTCGGCCGGCACGCCGAGGCCGCCGAGGTTCTCACGGTCCTGATTCGAGACCATCCACGCGACGAGGAGGTCTTGGCGCAGCTGTTGCTGTGCGAGGCTGCGACCGTTGGCCCCTCCGCGGCGCTGGTCAGATACGACGCCTACCGACGTGGGCTGCGCGAGCAGTTGGGCAGCGAGCCCGGCGCGGAACTGCAGCGGGCGCATCGGCAACTGCTGGAACGCGAAAGGCCCGTCGTCCGGCGCGGCATTCCGCACGAGCCCAACGCGCTGCTCGGCCGAGACGGCGACATCGCCGCGGTGATCGAGCTGCTGCACTCCTCCCGGGTCGTCTCGATCATCGGGCCCGGCGGCCTGGGCAAGACCAGGCTCGCGAACGCCGTCGCCTCCCGAGCCCCGCAGCGCGTTGTCCACCTGGTCCCACTCGCCGGGGTCACCGCGGACGGCGACGTCATCGACGAGGTCTCATCCGCTCTCGGCGCCGGCGAGAGCGGGCGCGCGCCGGTGGGCGGCTACGGCGGGTCGACGGACGCGGTCGCCGGCATCGTGGCCGCGCTCGGCCCCGGACCGGTGCTGCTGGTTCTGGACAACTGCGAACACGTCATCCACGGCGCCGCGGAGTTGGTGCGCGACCTGGTGGCGATGAGCCGGGATCTGCGGATCCTGACGACCAGCCGAGCGCCGCTCGGACTTTCGTCAGAGTCCGTGTACCTGCTGCCCGAGCTCAACCTGGTGACCAGCGTGGAGCTGTTCCGGCAGCGGGCCAGCGCCGCGCGACCTGGGGCCGATCTGCCCGAGGAGACGGTGCGAGAGCTGTGCGGCCGGCTTGACGGGCTGCCGCTGGCGGTGGAGCTGGCGGCGGCTCGGGTGCGGGTGATGTCGGTGGCCGAAATCGCCCGGCGCCTGGACGACCGGTTCGCCTTGCTGCGCGGATCCGCGCGTGACGCCCCGGAGCGGCATCGCACCCTGCACGCGGTCGTCGACTGGAGCTGGCACCTGCTCGCGCCGGACGGCCAGGCGGCGATGCGCGCCTTGTCGGTCTTCCCGGGCGGATTCACGGTCGACGCGGCGCAGTACCTGCTGGGCGGGGGCGACGTAGCCGTCGTGGACGATGTAGCCATTGCAGACGACGTAGACGTGCTGTCCGTCCTGGAGCAGCTGGTCGGCCAATCGCTGCTCCAGACAGCGGATGCCGCGTCGGGAACGCGTTTCCGGATGCTTGAATCCGTCCGCGAATACAGTGCGGCACGCTGCCGGGAGGCCGGCGAGAACGACCTGGTAGTGAGCCGGTTCCTCGCCTGGGCCCGCGATTTCGGCAAGGCGCACCATGAGTCGATCCTCGGGCCGGACATGGTCACCTCGGCGACGCGGGCCAGGGACGAGCAGGAGAACCTGCTGCTGGCGCTGCGGCTCGGGATCGAGCGCGGCGACGGCGCGTCCGTCGCGGCGGCTTTCTCCGTGCTCAGCGCGCTGCGGATGTTCGAGGCCGACTTCGCGCGCCTGGCCGCGCTGATCGGGCAGAGCGCGGGGCTTCTCTCGCACCTGCGGCTAGAACCGGATCTGGTCGAGCTCGGCCGGACCGCCACGGCGCTCGGTGCCGTCAGCGCCCTGATTCTCCAGCATCCCGCCGCGACCCGCATTCTGGTGGGCCTGCGGCGGCTGCCCGCAGCCCCGCCCGACACGCCGGCGCGGGCGATCGCGGCCGTGCTCACCGCCCTCGCCGAGTCGCGCGGCGAGTTGCTCCCGACACTTCGGCTGCTGTGCGACAGCGACGAGCCGCTGCTGAACGCGATGGCGAACTCCGTGGCCAGCTTCGTGTACCAAACCGTCAACGATCCGGAAAGCGCGCTGAAGGCGGCGCGGCGGACACTGACCGCATTCGACGGCTACGAGAAGCAGTTCCCGTGGTTCCGGTTGGCGACGCACAGCCGGATCGGCGAGCTGTGCATGGATCTGGGCCGCGGCGACGAGGCGCACGAACATTTCGCGGCGACGCTCTCGATGGTGGACGAACTCCCGGAGCTCAACGCGTTCCAGACCGGATCCAGCGCCTCCCGGATCCGCAGCGCGATGGTGTTCGTCAATCTGCAGCGCAACGCCCTCGACGAGGCAGAGCGTTGGCTGGAGCTGACCCTGCGCGAAGACGGGGACGAGGGCGCCGGGCTGCCGATGTTCGGCATCGTGGCCCGGGCGCAGATCCTGCTGGCCCGCGGCGAAACCGAGGCCGGACTGCGCCTGTGGCGCCAGGCCGTCGACGCGCTGCGGGAGCCGCAGGTCCAAGCCCGCACCCGCGAGCTGGTTCACACGCAGACCTGGACTCTCGACGTCGAGGCGATGGCCGTGGTCGCGCACGCGCAGGAAGGACAGCTCGCGCTGATCGGGCAGCTCGCCGGCCGCGTTCCGCGAGCCGCCGTGAAACTGATCCTTGACGCCGTCGAAGGCTCGGCGATGTCGTACTCGGACTTTCCGTTGTGCGGCCGGCAGCTGCTCGCCCTCGCCCTGCTGGATCTCGACCGCGGCCGGCGGACCGGTGACCCGCGCGCCACCAGGTCGGGCGCTCGGATGGTCGCCCTGGCGGAACGTTTCCACGTGCAGTCGGCGACGCCGAACGACCGGATTCGCCGACTGGCTGAAGAAGCAGACCAGCCGGCGTACGCCGAAGCGGTCTCGGCGTGCGCCGGCCTTGACGCCGACGCCCTGCGTGCGGCCGCGGCCGCGGCCGTGCGGGCACGGGATCAGTTCACCGGACCGCGCCCTTCCTGAACAGCGCGCCCGCCCAGAAGTATCCGAGCACTGCGAGTCCGACGCACCAGGCGACCGCGATGATGCCGCTGTGCCCGATCGGCGTGCCGGTCAGCAGCCCGCGCAGGGTGTCGATGACCGGGGTGAACGGCTGGTTGTGCGCGAACCAGCGCACCGGGCCCGACATGGTGCCGGTCGGGACGAAGGCGCTGCTGATGAACGGCAGCAACTGCACGATGAGCGTGAAGCCGCTGGTGCCCTCGGCGGTCGGGGCGGCCAGGCCGATCGCGACCGCGAGCCAGCTGAGCGCGAACGCGAGCAGCGCGACCAGGCCCGCGGCCGCGAGCCACCGGCCGGCGTCCGCGCTGGAGCGGTAGCCCATCAGCAGCGCGACTCCGATCAGCAGGACGCAGCTCGCGACGGTGCGGATCAGCGCGGCGACGACGTGCCCGGTCAGGACCGAGCTGCGGGAGATGGCCATGGTGCGGAAGCGGGCGATGATGCCCTCGGTCATGTCCCGGTTCACGGCCAGCGTCGTGGAGGAGGCTCCGTAGCCGATGCTCATCAGCAGGATGCCGGGCACGACGTAGTCGATGTACTTGCCGCCCGGTGGCGCCGCTCCGAGGCCGGCCCCGAGCGCGCCGCCGAAGACCCCGACGAAGAGCAGCAACAGCAGGGCGGGGATCGCCAGCGCCACGATGATGGTCACGGGGTAGCGCACGGAATACCGCAGATTGCGCTTGAGCATCGTTGCCGAGTCGCGGGCGGTGTAAGTAAGGGTGCTCATCGGACAGACTCCTTCTGCTCGGACGCGTTCTCGTTCGAGGTGGGTGCCGTGTTGTTGGTGGGTGCCGTGTTGTTGGTGGGTGCTGCGTCGTTGGTGGATGTGTTGTGGTCAGCGGACGCGGTGTCGGCGGCCGGGCGGCCGGTCAGGGCGAAGAAGACGTCGTCGAGGTCCGGGGTGTGCACGGACAGCGTTTCGGCCTCGATCCCCGCGTCGTCGAGCCGGGTGAGCAGGGCGCGCAGCGCGTGGATCCCGGCGTCGCCGGGCACGTTCAGCGACAGGCCGTCGCCCCGCGCGGCGCCGTCGAGGAGGCGTTCGGCCGCCGTCAGGGCGGCGGCGTCGGCGAACTGGAGCCGGACGTGACCGCCCGGGACGCGGCGCTTGAGCTCGGCCGGGGTTCCGGTCGCCACGATGCGGCCCTGGTCCAGCACGGCGATCCGGTCGGCCAGTTCGTCGGCCTCGTCGAGGTACTGGGTGGTCAGGAAGATGGTGACGCCGCGGCCGACCAGGCTCCGGACGATCTGCCACATGGTGCGGCGGCTGCGCGGGTCGAGTCCGGTGGTCGGCTCGTCGAGGAAGATCACCCGCGGGTCGCCCACCAGCGTCATCGCCAGGTCGAGCCGGCGGCGCATGCCGCCTGAGTAGGTCGCCGCCCGCTTGTCGGCCGCGTCGGCCAGCTCGAACTCGGCGAGCAGTTCGGCGGCGCGGCGGCGGCCTTCCGCGCGCGGCAGGTGGCGCAGGTCGGCCATCAGCTGCAGGTTCTCCCGGCCGGTGAGCAGGCCGTCCACGGCGGAGAACTGGCCGGTGACGCCGATCACCGCGCGCACGGCGTCGGGGTCGCGGGCCGGGTCGCGCCCCATGACCCGCGCCTCGCCGCCGTCGGCCCGCATCAGCGTGGACAGGATGTGCACGGTGGTGGTCTTGCCGGCCCCGTTCGGGCCGAGCAGGCTGAAGACCGTTCCCTCGGCGACGCTCAGGTCGATGCCGTCGAGCACGACCTTGTCGCCGAAGCATTTGCGCAGCCCGCTCGCCGTGATCGCCGGGCTGGAAGTTGTGGGTGACATCGCGCTCCCTCCGTGGACGCGGCCGGTGCGCCGCGCAGGGAGAGAGTGCGCGCTGGGGGATTCACCGCTGTTTCACGCCGCTTTCACGCGGCTTCGCGCGCTGTCAGCGCAGTTCGTGCAGGCCCGCGCCGCTGAGCCGGTAGGCGGGGGCGAGGCGGTCGGCGTCCGCCTGGGCGAGTTCCAGCAGTGCCTTGCCCGCGGTCTGCGGCGTCAGCGGATCGCCGAGCTGCCGCAGGTAGTCCGCGACGGGCAGTTCGGCGCGTTCCGCGTAGGCGTTCACCGCGGCGAGGCCCAGCTCGGTCGCGGGTGTGAGCTGAGGCAGTACCGCGGTGAACGCGATTCCCAGCTCGGCGCGCCGGGCTTCGTCTTGGGCGTATCCGGTGATGAAGCGCTGGGTGGCCTTCGCTCCCGCGTATCCGCCGCTGAGCGGCGATCCGTTCAGCGCGGCGCCGCTGCTGACCACGATGACGCGGCTGCCGGGCGACAGTGGCTTGAGCAGCGCCTCGCGCAGCCAATGGAACGCGATCCGGACGTCGGCGTTCCAGTTGACCGAGAACGACTCCCAGGTCAGTTCGTGCAACGGACCGATCGCGGGCCTGGCACCGGCCACCACGATCACGTTGTCCGGCCGGTGACGGTCGATCAGAATGCCGGGGGTCGCGGCGTCGGACGCATCGGCGACCTCCGGCGTGATGCCGCCGGTCGTCGCGGCGAGTTCGGCAAGGGCCGGGGCGGTGCGGGCCACGGCGACGACGGGCGCGCCGGCCTCGGCGAAGGCGACGGCGATGCCGCGGCCGAGTCCGCTGCTGGCCCCGACGACGAGCGTGGTGCGCTCGGAGACTGCGTTCGTGGAGACTGCGTTGTTGGAGACTGTGTTCACGATGTCCTCCTTGTTTGTCAGCCCTGGACTGCTACGGACCGCACGGCGGCGGCGTTCTGCCGCTCAAGCGCCTTGATCGCGCCGCCGCGCCACGCTTCGGCGATCGCCGCGGACACGGGGTCGGGGAAGATCTCCTCGTCGCCGGCGCGGACGCCGTCGAGAATCGCGCGCGCGACGGCGGCCGGGTCGGTCTTCGGGATGTCCCAGTCGCGGATCATGTCGGTGTCTACGGGTCCCGGCAGGACCACGTGCACGGTCACGCCCTGGTCGGCCAGCAGGGCGCGGAGCGACTGCGACATGGAGAACGCGGCCGCCTTCGAGGCCGCGTAGGCCGGGGTGACCGGGACGGTCGCGAGAGCCGCGAGCGACAGCACGTTGACGACGGCGCCCCGCGACTGACACAGCGCCGGCAGGAACGCGTGCGTTACCGCGTGCGTGCCGAACAGGTTGACCGCCAGGTGCTGCTCTAGGGCGGCGCGCTCGCCGAGGTCATCGACGAGCGCGATGCCGGCGTTGTTGACAAGGACGTCGAGAGACTCGATGCGTTCGGCAGCTGCCTGGATCTGCGCCGCATCGGTCACATCGAGCGGCACGGTCGTGACCCGGGTGTCCGGGTGGCTCAGGGGCTGACGGGTGGCGGCGTACACGCGCCGCGCCCCGCGCCTTAGCGCCTCTTCGACCAGGCTGCTTCCGAGTCCTCGATTCGCGCCGGTCACCAGGATGGTCTTGTCCGCAAGGCTTGTCACAGCGGGTCCTATCCGTTGGATTCGGTGGGGTCACTCGTGTGACGCGCGCCGGCGCGAACAGTCATCGGTCGGCACAGATCGCGCCGCCAGGGAGAGAACCAGCGGCGCGGAGCCTGGATTGCGCAGGCGCCGCACCGGCAGTCCGGCGAAGGTCAGGATCGCGCCGGCGGCGAACCTGGCGCGCTGCCCGCTGCGGCATTCGACTTCCAATTCGCCGCGCTCGACGATCACCAGCGCGTCGGCCCAGTCCGCGGCGGCGTAGTCCGCGGCGCCGCCGGGATCGATCCGCACCGTCCACCGCCGGACCCGGTCGCCGGGCATCACCCGGCGGGGTTCAGCGAGGGGGCCAGATCGAACGCGTCGAAGAGTTCGGGCTGCGCAAAGAGCGCGATCTCGGCGATGGCGTCCCCGTCGACCCGGAGCACCCCGATGGCGAACGCGCGGTACGCGTCGTCGCCTGGCCGCCGCCAGTACAGGGCGAAGGCCGGTTGGCGGTTGGCCGCCGTGGGTCGCAGCAACCAGCCGGTGCCCATCTCTCCGAATACGTGCTCTGCGATGAACGCCCCGATGTCCCCGCGCCCCGAGAACCAGGTGGTGCCCGGCGGCATGATCAGCCTGGCGTCGTCGCGCAACAGCCCGACCAGCGCCGTGACGTCGCCGTCCGCCCAGGCCGTGATGAGGCGGTCCAGCGCCTTGCGCTCCGCGGCGGTCGGGTTCGCGCGCCATTCGGCGCGGCGCCGCGGCAGGTGCGTGGCCAACGTCGCGTGTGCCCGTTGCAGAGCACTGTTGACGGCCGCCTGGCTCAGGTCCAGCACGGCCGCCGTGTCCTTGACCGACCAGTCCAGCGTGTCGCGCAGGATCAGGACGGCGCGCTGGCGTGCCGGCAGCCGCTGGATCGCGGCGAGGAAGGCGAGCTCGATCGTCTCCTTCGCGGTGACCAGGGCCTCCGGCTCGTCGCGGGCCGAGGCGGGCGGGTCGAGCAGTCGGTCCGGATACGGTTGCAGCCACGGCAGGTCGAGCCCGGCCAGCTCGTAGCGACGCGGATCGGCCGGTCCGGCGAGATCAGTCGGCCAGGACCGGGCCTTCCTTCGCCGTAACGCGTCCAGGCACGCATGGGTCGCGATGCCGTACACCCATGCCCGAAACGACGCGCGCTCGGCGTAGGAGTCGAGGCGGGTCCACGCCCGCAGAAACGTCTCCTGCACCGCGTCCTCGGCGTCTTCGATCGAGCCGAGCATGCGGTAACAGTGGATCTGCAGCTCACGCCGCAGCGGCTCGATAACGCGCGCGAACGCGGTCTCATCCCCGGCGCGCGCCTCCGCCAACACTTGGTCCATACCTAATGTGACGTACCGAGCGCAGCCGAGTCATCGGTACCGAACGGAGCGGACTACTGGTCCTCGCGCAGCCGGTAGACCGAGACGTGCGAGGACGAGGAGGCGGTGAAGGCGCCTGCGCTCCAGTCGCCGTGCCTCGACTCGAGTTCGAATCCCGCGATCTGCGCCATGAGATCCAGCTCCGCGGGCCAGATGTAGCGGTGCGGGCTGCGGGAAAGCCTGGCCTGCTCGCCCTCGTCGAACCGGAAGTGATGCGAGACGATCCGCTGGTTGACCACGTCGAAGGTGTCCATGCCCAGGTAGCCCGGCTCGTCGTGGAAGACCACGACCTGCGCGGCCGGCGGACGCGGCGGCAGTTGGGGCACCCACAGTTCGATCACGAACCGGCCGCCGGGCAGCAGATGCCGCGCGGCGTTGCGGAAGCACTCGATCTGCTCGGCCTGGGTGAGCAGGTTGGAGATCGTGTTGTAGACCAGGTACACCAGCTGGAAGCTGCCCGGCACCCGCGCGGTCGCCATGTCTCCGACGACGACCGGGATCGTCGACTCGTCGGCCTTCGACCGCAGCTGGCCGATCATCGGCTCGGACAGTTCGATGCCTGCCACGGGCACGCCCCGCCGGGACAGCGGTACGGCCACCCGGCCGGTTCCGATCGCGAACTCCAGCGCGCGGCCGCCCTCGGCGAGCTGCGCGAGACGTTCTACGGTCGGCCCGAGGACCTCGGGCGCGAACATGCCCTCGTCCTCGCTGTCATAGCGCTCGGCGGCATCCTGGTCCCAGATCTCATCCTGACGCACAACCGGAATGATCTCCGCCGGCGGTGGCGGCGTCCACCGAATTGCGGGCCGCGGGGCGTGCGGTCCCGGCGTTCGACCGGCGCTGGGTCAGTGCCCTGGTTCGCCGTAGTTGAGCGGGAGGGCCTGGAGCCGATTGAGCGGGATGCCGACCAGCACGAGGTAGCGCGAGAGGCTTTCGGGGATGATCCCGGTGCCGGTCGGGTCGAACAGCTGGTTGTACGGGTCGACTCCGCCGTTGCCGGCCTCCAGCGGGCGCGGGTCCTCGGCCTGGGTGACCAGGGCGCCGGCGGTGTCGGTGAGCACCAGGCCGTATTGCTGCATGGCGCGGGCGATGGTGCGCGCGGCCGGGTCGATCAGTGTGTTGACGTTGAACGTCGGGTCGAGGCGGAACCGCTGGCCCTCGCAGGGGATGTCCGCTCCCGGGGTGTTGCCGTCGTCGCGGGTGGCCGGCCAGGAGAAGCAGTTCGCCTGCGTGCGCACGGTCTCGAGGTTGATGGCGTGGTCGATGTGCCCGCGCCGCAGTTCGTCGGCGCGGATCAGGTACGCCCCGAACGGCAGGCCGGAGGCGGAGGCGCCGAGCGGGTTGGTGAAGGTGCCGGGGTTGGTGCTGTAGTGCTCGATCTTGCCGCCCCAACAGGCGGACCAGTGCCCGTTCGCGTCCTGCTGGGCTCGCCAGAAGTCCCAGTAGGTGTCGGTGGAGGGCTGGTAGATCGCGACGGACGCGTCAGTTCTCTGCGATACCAGCAGGCCGGGCGGCGTGGGCACGGAGGCGAGCGAGTCGGCGATCACCGGGGCGAGCTGCGGCAGATTCTGGCAGTCGGAGTACGTCCACTGCGTGCGCGGCGTGTCCGGGCCGACGTAGTAGATCGGTGCGGAGTAGGTGTCGGTGTTGATCGCCCACAGGCCGCCGTTGTTCTGCTTGTCCTGGATGAGGTTGTTGACGATCGCCTGCGAGTTGGGTGCCAGCGGCACGTTGGCCGGCAGCGGGGTGTTCCACGGGCCGGTGGCCGCGAATCCGTTGTCGGGCGCGGGATTGACGGCGTCGGCGCGTGCGGCCGCGCTGGATCCCTGTGCGGGCAGAATGATCGAGAGCGCGGCTGCGCCACTGACCATCCAACGGGCGGAACGCGCTGGTTGACGCACGGCGTTTGGTCCCTTCGTGTCAGAGTTCGGATCCGAGGATGGGCCAGGTGCGCGCCGGCGTCGAGAGTGGCGAGTACTCAACGCCGCAAGCGAGACCACTCACACGCGGCGGACGGGTACGCTGCGCCGGTATGAACCCCTCTGCGACGCGCCCGATCGACGCCGCAGCGGGCTTGGCTTTGGCTGGTCAGTGGCCGTTCGTTGGTCGCATCGTGGAGACGGCGACCCTGGAACGGATACTGGTCGGCGACGCCGCAGTTAAGGGGGCGGTCGTCTGCGGTCCGGCGGGTGTTGGCAAATCCCGGCTGATGCGACACGTGGCGGCTCGGTACGAAACCGCGGGCAACGCGCCGTGGTTTCTGAGGGGCTCCGACTCGACGCGGCCTGAAACCTTCAGCGCGCTCGGTGTTGCTCCAGGCGGGTCGGGCAGTGCGCAGGGCGGGTCGGCCGTTTCTCCTAACGCTGACTCGCCGCGGCTGCTCGTCCTCGATGATGCGAATCTGCTCGACGACGTCTCGGCGCTCGTCGTCGAGCAGTGGTTGACCGCGGGCCGGGTGCGCCTGCTCGCCACGGTGCGCGCCGGAGCTCACCTTCCAGACGCGCTGCGTGCGCTGCTCGCGGCAGGGCTGCTCGGCCGCGTCGACCTGGATCCGCTCGGGGAACACGAGGTGACCGACCTGCTGGCCGGCGCGCTGGGCGGCGAGGTCTCCCCCGGGACGACGCGCGAGATTCACCGGCTCAGCGCGGGCAATCCGCTGTTCATCAGGGAGCTGTTGCTGGACGCGGCGTCGGCCGGCACGTTGCGGCGCGCCGAGGACGGGTTCTGGCGGCTCGAGCGGATCGCCGGCAACTCAAGCGGCCTTATGCAGCTGCTGGAAGGGCGCCTGACCGGGCTGAGCGGTCCGCAGCGCGCCGCACTCGAACTGGTGGCCCTCGCTCCGGGGGTGGGCCTGCGGCTGCTGCTCAGCCTGGTCGAACGGCCAATCGTCGAGGCCTTGGAGCGGCGCGGCCTGATCGAGGTCGAGCGGACGGATCGGCGGCTGCCGACGCGCATTTGCCACCCGCTCTATCGCGAGCTGATCGCCCGCTCGACCCCGGTTTCGGCGCGGCTGGGTTACGCGCGGCAGTTGGCTGACGCGCTTGAGGCCACCGGCCTGCGGCGGGGCGAGGATCTGCTGCGCTGGGCGGTGTGGCGACTGGAGGGCGGCGGGGCGCCCGATCCGGAGAAGATCGCGGCCGCGGCCAGACGTGCGGCCGCCGTGCGCACCGAAGCCGGGCTACGCGAGCGTGTCGCTGCGGCGGCGTTCGAGTACTGCCGTGACGTGGGCAACGGCCTGCTGCTGTACGAGGCCATGGTCGACGCGGGCCGCTTCGAGGCCGCGCGCGTCTTGCTGAACTCACTCGGCGAGCTGGCCTCATCCGACCTGGAGCGGGCGGCGCTGGCTGCGGCGCACGCATCCTGGATCAGCTGGATCACCGGACGGCTCGACCAGGGCCTGGCCATCCTCGAGACCGCGGTCCGCACGGTCGCGCAGGCGCAGCCGGCAGCGCAACTCGCGGCACACCGCGGCCTGCTGCTCGCCGTCTGCGGCAGATTCGACGCCGCGGTCGGCGAACTGGAGCCGCTGCTCGACGCGCCGTGGCCGGAAGTGCGCGGCTTCGCCGCAGCCGGTGCCGCGATGGCATACCCGATCCTGGGCGACTTCCGTGCCGGGCTGCGCGCCTTCGACCTGACCATCGCCGAACGCCGGCAGCATGATGACGCAGGGGCCGCCGCACCGTCGCTCGTCGCCTTTGCCGCGCGCGCGATGAGTGACTTCGGGGATCCGCAGGCGGCTCTCGCCCGCGTGCGGGCCGCGCTCGACGACGCGCTCGACCGCGGCGACTTGGTCGGCCAGGCCTGGGCTCGGGCGGGGCTGGCCAGCGTGTGCCTGGGTGCCGGGGATCTGCCTGCGGCCACCGCTCAAGCCGCCGAGGCCGCGCGGCTGTTCGAGAACGCACCGCACGACCCCAACGGCCGCCTCTGGTGCCTGGCCACCGGCCTGTCCGCGGTGGCGCAGCGCGGTGATCGGGTACAGGCGCGGCGGCTGGCCGAGGTCATCTCGTCCATGCCCGTGCCGACGCAGTTGCGCGCGCTGGGCACCGAAGTGGTCCGCGCCTGGTCCTGGCACGACTGCGCCTGCGGAAACGCCGAGAAATCCGGGAAGCAGCTGGAGCAGGCGGCCCACGGCTGGACCGACGAGGGCATGGTCGCGCCCGCCGTTCTGGGCGCGCTGGATCTGTTCCGGCTCGGCTTTCCTCAGGCGGCGGCTCGGCTGCTGGACCGGGTCACGCTCCCCGCCGACTGGCCCTTGGGCGCCTGCATACGCCGGCTGATCGACGCTATCGGCAAGCCAGCCGCGCTGCGCGAGGCGGCTGACGCACTGCACGCGCTCGGTTTCACCCTCTACGCGGCCGAGGCGTATGCAGCGGCCGCGCTGGCCACCGGAGAAAGGCCAGGTGGTCGCGCCGCTCGTGACGCGCGGACGGCCTCACGCGCGTTGGTGCTGGCCGCCGAGTGCGATGCACGTACGCCGCTGCTCAGCCGGCTCGGCCCGCTGCGCACCCTCACCTCGCGCGAACGGCAGATCGCCGGGTGCGCCGCGGACGGCCTGAGCAACCGTCAGATCGCCGATCAGCTGCGGCTCTCGGAGCGGACGGTCGAAAACCACCTCGGACACATCTACGGCAAGCTCGGCGTGGCAGGGCGCGCCGAGCTTGCCGTAGCACTGCGCCGCGGATCGACCAGCTAGCCGAGAAGCCTGGCCGCTCGCGGCGCGGCCTTCGTGCAGTGTTAGGAGCCGACCAGCGTCTTGACGGCCGCGGCGAGCCCCGCAAGGGCCTTCTTGGCGTCGCTGAAGAGCATTCCGGTCTTCGGGTCCGTATACAGCTCGTTGTCGATGCCCGCGTAGCCGTGGCCCATCGACCGCTTGATGACCACGACGCTCTTGGCCTTGTCGACGTCGAGGATCGGCATGCCGGAGACCGCGTTGCCGGGGCGGCGCGCGGCCGGGTTCGTCACGTCGTTCGCG
The DNA here is from genome assembly GCF_035653575.1 of Actinocrinis sp. GTDB lineage: Bacteria > Actinomycetota > Actinomycetes > Streptomycetales > Catenulisporaceae > Actinocrinis. The sequence continues at coordinate 59,464 of NZ_DASRBQ010000027.1, read as the reverse complement.
CCCACCACGAGCACGACGTCGGCGCGGGGGAACTCGGTGTTGGCCTCTTCCATCTCCTTCAGCTGCGGATAGGGCACGTTGGCCTCGGCCAGCAGGACGTTCATATGACCTGGCATCCGGCCGGCCACCGGGTGGATCGCGTAGTCCACCTCGACGCCGTGGCGCTCGAGCAGTTCGCCGAGCTCGGCGGCCTCATGCTGCGCCTGCGCCGCGGCCAGGCCGTATCCGGGCACGAAGATCACCTTGCTCGCGTAGGCCAGCTGGATCGCGACGTCGTCGGCGGTCACCTCGCGCACGGAGCCCATGCCCGCGGTGACCGGGGCCGCGGAGTCGCCGGTGCCGAAGCCGCCGGCCACGATGTTGCCGATCGAGCGGTTCATCGCGTCGGCCATCAGCTTGGTCAGGATGCTGCCGGACGCGCCGACCAGCGCTCCCGCGGTGATCAGCATGGTGTTCTCCAGCACGAAGCCGGCCATCGCGACGGCGGTGCCGGTGAAGGCGTTGAGCAGTGAGATCACCACCGGCATGTCGGCTCCGCCGATCGGCAGGACCATGGTCACGCCGAAGCCGAGGGCGGCGACGGTCATCAGGATCAGCGCCGCGGTGCTCTTGGGCTGCGCGATCAGCCACACCGCGGCGCCGGTGAACACCGCCGCAATCAGCGGGTTGGCCAGGCGGGAGCCCGGGAAGACCAGCGGCCGGCCCGGGATCAGGCCCTGCAGCTTCCCGGCCGCGATGAGCGAGCCGGTGAAGGTGACGCCGCCGATGACGATGTCCAGCGCGCCGGTCACCGCGACCCGCGGGATGACGTGCGCGGAGCGCACCAGGTCGTCGATCGCCAGCAGCGCCGCGGCGCCGCCGCCGACCGCGTTGAAGATGCTGACCAGCTGCGGCATGGCGGTCATCTGCACGGTACGCGCGGAGTAGAGGCCGGCGCCCGCGCCGCAGACGGCTCCGGCGACGAGCACGGCCCAGCCGGTGCCTGTGATGGTCTTGTCGTGCACGATCACCACGACGGTGGTCACCACGGCGACGATCATTCCCGCGGCGGAGACCTGGTTGCCGCGCCGGGCCGTGGCCGGGGAGTTCATCAGGTGCAGGCCGAGTACGAAGCCGACGGCCGCGGTGAGGTAGATCAGCCGGACGACGGTGTCGAAGACGCTCACCGGGGACCACTCCCGTCGCCCCGCGCCACGGCGCGCCTGCCGTCGGCGGCGGCCGGCCTGGAGCGGAACATCTGCAGCATCCGGTCGGTGACGAGGTACCCGCCGGCCACGTTCATGCCGGCGAAGGCCATGGCGAAGAAGGCCAGCACGTATCCGAGCGGCCCGTGCACGCTCGCCGCTATCAGCATCGCGCCGACCACGACGATGCCGTGGATGGAGTTGGCTCCGGACATCAGCGGGGTGTGCAGCGTCGCCGGCACCTTGCTGATGACCTCGAAGCCGACCAGCAGGCTCAGGACGAACACGGTCAGATCGGACAGCAGGTCGGCGCTCATGCGGGGCCTCCGGTTTCGATGGGCTGGCGAGGGGTTTCCGGCGCGGCGCCGGCGAGCGCGGCGGCGCCGTGCGGTTCCGGGTGGGTGAACGCGCCGTGGTGTCCGATCACGATGGCGTTCTGGATCTCGTCCTCGAGGTCGACCGTCAGGGCGCCGTCGTGGACGAACAGCGCGGCAGTGGCGGCGATGTTGCGTGCGTAGGCGGCGGACGCCGCGGCGGCCATCGAGCAGGGCAGGTCTCCGGCGCCGATCAGGGTGACCCCGTTCTCGACGGTGAGGGTCTGTCCTGCTTCGCAGCCCTCGACGTTGCCGCCGTACGGTCCGGCGGCCAGGTCGACCACGACGGAGCCGGGCCGCAGCGCCTTGAGCGCGTCCCGGGTGACCAGGACCGGAGGCCGGCGGCCCGGCACCTGCGCGGTGGTGATGACGACGTCGAACTCGGCGATGCGTGCTTGAAGGGCCGCCTGCTGCGCGGCGCGCTCGTCGAGGGACAGCGCCCGGGCGTAGCCGCCTGCCGCGCCGCCGTCGGCGACCGCGGCGCCGAGGTCGAGGAACCGCGCGCCGGTGGAGCGCACCTCGTCGGCGGCTTCGGGCCGGATGTCGTATCCGGTGGCGATCGCGCCGAGCCGCCGGACGGTGCCGAGAGCGGACAGGCCGGCCACGCCCGCGCCGAGCACGAGGACGCGGGCCGGCTGCGCGGTTCCGGCCGCGGTGGTGAGCATCGGGAAGAAGCGTTCGTAGGTGGCTGCGGCGAGCAGGACGGCGCGGTATCCGGCGATGTTGGCCTGGGAGGTCAGCGCGTCCATCCCCTGCGCCCGGCTGAGGGTGCGCGGCAGCAGGTTGAGGCTGGCCACGGTGACTCCCGCGCGGACCCAGGCGTCCATCAGGGTTTTGTCATCGAGCGGGTCGAGCAGCCCCAGGATCGCCTGGCCTTCGCGAAAGCCGGCCGCGCGGTCGCCGACCGGTGCGCGCACGCACAGCAGGAGATCCGCGCGGGCGTCCAGTTCCGCCGCGCCGACGATGGCCGCGCCCGCGTCGGCGAACGCGTCGTCCGGTGCTTTCGATGCGGCACCGGCGCCGCGCTCGACGAGGACCTCGGCGCCGCACGCGCGCAGCCGCGCGATCGTCTCGGGTACGGCGGCGACCCGCCGCTCGCCGGGTGCGCTCTCCTTCATGACGCCGACCTTCATGCCGCCGATCCGCACGGCCGTCATTGCTCTTCACCTTCCGTTTCAGGCTGCTCGCGGGTGGGTCTGTGCCGGGCGGCTCGGGCAGATGGTCAGCTGCGCAGCCCGGTCGGGTGGACTCCGACTCCTTCGAGGTCCTCCGCGGCGGTGCCGATCAGCTTGCGGCCGAGGTCGACCAGCGCCCGTCCGACGGCGAGCTCGTCGCCGATCTCCGGGACGTCGCCCTCGCCCGGGTGGCAACGGGCGACGCCGTTGCCGTGCAGCGTGTTCTCCCCCGTGCTGAGCACCACGTCGGCCCGCGTCTGGCCGTCCTGTTCGAACAGGAACACCTCCGCGTGCCACTTCCTGGTGTGCAACATGGCGATCGCCTCCTGGATCCGCACGGCGCGGCGCCTCGGTGCGCCGGCCCATTCCGGCGCACCGTCAGACCGGCCGCGCCCGATAGCACTGCCTGATTCGACTGTCCGGCGGCCAGGGCGGCACGGTCAGGGCCGCAGGTCCTCTCGGACGCGGGCCCGCCGGCCCTGGGGACGCGGCCCGGCCGGGTCAAGCCTGGGTCTGAATGACGCGCGGCGGACCTGTCCGAACGGAGCCGAGCCGATGGCGCAGCCGACCCTGAGACCCCGTCACCCCGCGGCCGGAGGCCAGGCGGTGCAGCAGGTCGCCGCGGATCCGCGCGAACCGCTCGGCGCCCTGTTCGCGGATCTGGGCAGCTCGCCCGACGGGCTGTCGGAGCGGGAGGCGGCGCGCCGGCTGATCGCGTACGGACCCAACAGCCTGATCCGGCGCGGCGGGCGGCGCTGGCCGGGCGAGCTTGCGCGGCAGTTCACCCACCCGCTCGCGCTGCTGCTCGCCCTGGCCGGCGTGCTGGCGGCGGTCACCGGCACGCCGAATCTCGCGGCGGCGATCGGCGCGGTGATCGTGCTGAACGCGATCTTCGCGTTCGTGCAGGAGATGCAGGCCGAGCGCGCGGTCGAGGCGCTGGCCGCGTTCCTGCCCGAGCAGGCGCGGGTGGTGCGCGACGGCCGGCAGCTGGAGGTCCCGGCCGAGCAGCTGGTCCCGGGGGACCTGGTGCTGCTCGACGAGGGCGAGCGAGTGTGCGCCGACGCCCGGCTCTGCTCCGGCAGCCTCGAAGTGGACCTGTCGGCAGTGACTGGGGAGTCCGTGCCCGTATATCGGGCGGCCGATCTGCAGGACGCTGACGGGCCGTTGCTTTACAGCCGGGATCTGGTGTTCAGCGGCACCGTGTGTACCGCAGGCCAAGCGCGGGCCGTAGTGACCGCCACCGGCATGGCCACCGAGCTCGGGCGGGTGGCGGCGCTGAGCCAGCGGGTCAAGCACGACGAGAGCCCGCTCGAACGCCAGGTCAAACGTGTCGCGTGGTTGATCGCCGCGGTCGGCCTCGGGGCCGCGGTCGCGTTCCTGCCGCTCGGCCTGCTCGCCGGCCTCTCGCTCAGCGCCGCGGTCAGCTTCGCGATCGGCCTGCTGGTGGCGAACGTCCCGGAGGGCCTGCTGCCCACGATCACGCTGGCGCTGGCCGTGGGCGTGCGCGATCTCGCCAGGCGCGGCGCGGTGGTCAAGCGGCTGTCCGCGGTGGAAACCCTCGGCTCGACCACGGTCATCTGCACCGACAAGACCGGGACGTTGACCGAGAACCGAATGACGGTCACCGGGACGTGGACCCCCTCCAGTTCGTCCCGATCCGCCGCGACCGCTGCCGCAACAGCCAATCCGCCGGACGCACCGTCCGTCCTGCACGCCGCGGCGCTGTGCACCACCGCGGTGCTGGAAGGCGGACCGGACCGACCGGCCCTCGGCGACCCGACCGAGCTGGCGCTGCTCGAGGCGGCGCTCGCCGCCGGCGCCGCGGTCGACTCCTCCGAACGCGACGCGCGGCGCTGCGGCCTGTTCCATTTCGATCCCAGGCTCAAGCTGATGACCACCGCGGACCTCGCCGCGCCGACGCGGCCGCCCGGCGCGGGCAATACGGCCGCGGCTGCGTGGGTCGCGCACACCAAGGGCGCCCCCGAGGTGGTGCTCGAGCGGTGCGGCTTCGTGCTCGACGGCGGCGTGCGCAGGCCGCTGACCGGAGGCGATCGCGCGGAGGCCGCGCGCGCCGTCGACCGCTGGGCCCGGCGCGGCCTGCGCGTCCTCGCGATCGCCGACCGCCCCGCCGCTCCGGGCGAGCCGGTTCCGCACGAGCGCGACGCGGTCGAGCGGAACCTGTGCCTGCTGGGCCTTGTCGCCCTGCTGGACCCGCCCCGGCCGCACGTCGCCTCGGCGATCGAACGCGCGCACGGCGCGGGCATTCGCGTGCACGTGGTCACCGGCGACAACGGCCTGACCGCCGCCGAGATCGCCCGGCGAGTCGGCATCGGCGGCGCCCGGCCCGGCGTCGTCTCGGACGGCGCGCTGGAGTCGATGAGCGAGACAGAGCTCGACGAACTGCTCACCTCGCCCCGGGAGCTCGTCTTCGCGCGCAGCGCCCCGGAGGCGAAGCTGCGCATCGCGGACGCCCTGCGCGACTTGGGCCAGGTGGTCGCCATGACCGGCGACGGGGTGAACGACGCGCCCGCGCTGCGCCGCGCCGACATCGGCATCGCGATGGGCCGCTCCGGCACCGAGGTGGCCCGGCAGGCCGCCACCATGGTGCTGACCGACGACGACTTCGCCAGCATCGTCGCGGCGATCGAGGCCGGCCGCCGCGCCTATGACAACGTGCGCAAGTTCATCACCTACATCTTCGCGCACCTGCTGCCCGAGCTCGTGCCCTTCGTGGTGTTCGCGTTGTGCGGCGGGGCCGTCCCGTTGCCGTTGACCGTGATGCAGATCCTCGCCATCGACCTGGGCACCGACACGCTCCCGGCGCTCGCGCTCTCCCGCGAACCGGCCGAGCCCGGAATCATGGAACGCCCCCCGCGCAGACGCACCGACGGCGTCATCGACAAGGCCCTGTTGATGCGCGCATGGGGCTTCCTAGGCGTGATCTCAGCGAGCCTGGTCATGGCCGCGTACTTCGTCACCCTGCTGCGGGCGGGCTGGCATGCTGGCGCCGCGGTGGGCGCGGGAACGCCCTTGCATCGCGCCTACCGGCAGGCCACCACGACGGCGTGGCTGGGCATCGTGGCCTGCCAGATCGGCGCGGCCTTCGCGGTGCGCACCGACCACGCCTCGCTGCGCGCCGTGGGCGCTTTGTCGAACCGGCCGCTGCTCGCCGGGATCGGCGTCTCGCTGCTGTTCGCCGCGGCGTTGATCTACCTGCCGCCGCTGCATGCCGCCTTCGGGACCGCGGCGCTCGGCCCGGCGCAGCTGGCCACGGTGGCCCCGTTCCCGTTCCTGGTGTGGGGAGCGGACGAACTGCGCAGGTACCGGCGCCGCCGCGCCCGGTGAGCGGCAGGTCGGTACGAACGTCCCTACTCGCGTGCCGCGCGCCGCCGGACACTGAAGCTGTTCGGGAGGTGACGATGAACGCGAAGGTACGCGACGTCATGACCAGCGACGTCGTCTCGGTGCACTGCTATACGCCGTTCAAGGACATCGCGCGGGCGCTGTTCGACCGCGAGATCAGTGCCGTCCCGGTGCTCGACGACACCTGTCACGTGGTCGGCATCGTCTGCGCGGCGGATCTCATCGAGCAGCAGGCACGCCGGCTCGCCGGGGACGCGACGCACCGGATGCGCGCGGTTTCCGCTCAGACGCTGATGACCAGCCCCGTGGTCACGGTCACGCCGCTGACCGAGGCCGCGACGGCTGCTCGCTTGATGCACCGCAACGCCGTCAAGCATCTGCCGGTGGTCAACGCGACCGGACGGCTCGTCGGCATCGTGAGCGAGAAGGACCTGCTCAGCATCTTCCTGCGGCCGGATCCCGACATCCAGGACGAGATCCTCCGCAGCGTGATCCTGGCCGAGCCCGGCGAGGAGCTGCGCCGGATCACGGTCGGGGTGCGCGACGGGATCGCGACGCTGAGCGGTTCGGTCGACGACGAGGACCTCGCCCGCCGGGCGGTGGACCAGGTCGCCAGGATCGACGGAGTCATCGAGGTCGTCGATCAGCTGTCGGTCGGCGCGCCGCGTTGAGTGCCCGGGCCGCGCGGCGATCCGGGTCTATGGGCCCTGGTTCCGGCCCACGGCGTGGCGCGAGGATCGTGCTATGTCCACGCAGGAAGCGACACTGACGGAACATACGGCGGCTGTGGCGCGTAGCGCGCAGGCGGATGCCCTTCCCGGCCCCAGAGCGTCGAAGCACTCTGACAGCGCGGCGCGGGCCGGCGGGTGGCCGGCGGCGGATCCCGGCGTGATCGCCACGACCCGTAGGCTCGCCTGGGCGCTGACCGGCGTGCCCGACGCGCTCTCGCCGATCTCGCTGGCCCAGACCCTGCGCGAGCGCGCGGGTACGGCGCGGAAGGTCGGCCTTGCCGAGGCCGCGGCCGCCTTCGAGGCCGCCGAGCACTACGTGGCGCGGGCCCTGGACGCTCATTGGCCGCCGTCCGCAGGTGCCGAGGCGGCGTGGCCGGGTCCGGGCCGGCAGCAGTTGTACGCGGCGGCGGTGCGGCAGGTGTTTCGCGCTTATGGTTTGTCGGGCGACAGCCCGGTGGCCGGTCTTCGCGCGCCGGCCAGCCCGCCCGATCCCGAGCTGATCGAGCAGCCTTCGGCGCTGATCGACGACTTGTGCGCGCTGCGCGACTGGAGCGGACTGAGCACGGCCGCCTTCGTCCTCGGGGCGCAGCGGGCCGGAGTGCCGGTGACCGAGCGGCAGCTGCTCGCGACGCTGGAGGGCCGCAGATTCCCCACGCCCGGCGTGGTGGAGGCGATCGCGCGGGGCAGCGGGCTGCCGGACGCGCAGTGCTTCGCCTGGCTGGCGGCGCGCCACCGCGCGGCCCGGGTGTTCCTCTCAGCACGGGCGGGCGAACCGCGGCTCGCCCACGCGTCCGCCGCGGCGCTTGATCCGCGCGACGCCGAGACGCCGGCCCAGCTCTCCGCGCTGCTGACCGAGCTCAAGGCCCGGCGCGGCCTAAGCCTGAGCCAGATCCAGCTGACGGCCAGAGGCGCGGGGCACCCGGTGAGCTGGTCGCGGCTGTCCGCGGTGGTCGCCCGCTCCACCTTCCCCACGCCGCGCACGCTGGAGGCTTTCGTGTCGGGCTGCGGCATCGACCCGGTGGAGCGCGAAGCGTGGCTGCTGGCCCGCGAACGCATCGTGGCCGGCCGCCGCCGTACCCGGCAGGTCACCCGCCGGCCGGTGTCCGCCCCGGCCTTCCGGCCCGGCGGGCCGCCCGATCCGCGCGCGGTGCGAACCTGGGCGCAGTTCGCGGCGGCCTTGGAGGGGCTGGTGCGCTGGGCCGGAGTCGATCTGGCGACGATCGCGCACCGGGCGCTGGACCGCGGGATCCCGGTCACGACGGACGCGCTTCGCTACACGCTCGCGCACCGCACCCTTCCGGCGGAAGCGACCTTGCAGGCGTTCACGATCGGATGCGGGCTTTCGACGCGCGAGCAGTTCGACTGGCGCGCGGTGCGCGGCCGCTTGGCGATGCTGCCGGAGTCCACGCAGGTCATGCCGCCTCGTGCGGCCCGCCCGGTCGTCGGCGCGCGGTCGCTGGCCCGGTCGGTATCCCGGCCGCTGGGCACGCTCGGCTCGGACGACAGCGCGGCGTGGTCAGGCGCCGCCTGACCACGCCGGGTGCCGCTGAGGGGTGTCAGCTGGATGATCCGCCCTAGGTGTAGATGATCTGCCCGCCGGCGGCCAGTTCGTAGAACTCGCCGACCGTGATGATGCCCTTGACCTGAGGCAGCAGGTCCTTCTCGGCGAGGCCGAACAGGTCGGCCGAGGCCTTGCAGGCGTAGAGGCCGGCGCCGGTGTCGGCGATCATCTCGATGAACTCCGGGATCGGCGGGATGTCCAGCTTGGCCATCCGGCGGCCCATCACCCGGGTGAAGAGGGCTGAGACGCCGGGCAACGCGCCGAGCAGGGTCGGCAGGTGCAGGCCGGGGTTGCCGACCGTGCCCAGCCTGATGTGCGCGTGGCGGCGCGGGTTGATCGCGTCGAGGCCGAAGAAGGTGAAGAACAGGTTGGCCTCGATGCCCTCGGCCCGCGCCCCGTTGGCCATGATCAGCGCCGGATAGACGCCTTCCAGCGAGCCCTTCGAGACGATGATCGATAGCTTCTCAATGCCCTCACTCATGGCAGTGCCTTTCACTGAGCGCACCGGTCACGGTGCGGCGCTCGCGCTCCTGGATCAGCAGCTTTAGTTGCGGCCGATTCAGTTGCGGCTGATTCAGATGCAGCCGCGGGGCTTGGGGATGCCGGCGATCTTCGCGGCGGTCTTCGCCGGGCCCTTGGGGAACAGCTCGTAGAGCTCCTTGACGCTGACCCCGGAGCTCTTGCCGAGCACCCGCACCGTGGGGCCGGTGCCCTTGGCGGCGTATTCGGCGCGCATGAACTTGATGACCATCCAGTGCGCCTCGGTCAGCTCCCCGATGCCCGCGGCCCGGGCGATCTCCGGAGCCATCTGCTCAGTCCACTGCGACGGATCGATGAAGAAACCGCCGTCGTTGACCTCGACGCTCTGGCCGCAGTAGGTGGCGGTCGACATGATCGGATTCCTTTCGGTAGCGGCCCGCGCGGGGCTCAGCCCAGTCCTGCGGCGCTCTTGCCGCGGGTGGGCATATCGGCGGCGATCCCAGGCAGGTCCCGGCCGGAGAGCAGGGCGCGCCAGTAGACCTGCTGGAAGGCGAGCTTGCCCAGGTGGTTCAGGCGCGACTGCTTGAGCAGCGGCAGGCCGAGCGCCGCGGGATAGTGACCGGGCAGCGGCTCGGTCTCGTAGTTGAAATCGATCAGCAGCGCGCGGCCGTATCCGGTCTCGACGAAGCAGTTGGCGTGTCCGTCGAAGCGCGCCGGCAGCGTGCGGCCGGCGAGGAACGCGCGCACGTTGCGTTCCACCGTCTCGCCCTCGAAGTGGGCGACGGATCCGGCCTTGGACGCGGGGACGTCGGTGGCGTCGCCGAGTGCGAACACGTTCGGCTTGGCGAGGGACTGCAAGGTGCCCGCGTCGACCCGGACGAACCCGAGTTCGTCTCCGAGGCCCGGTGAGCGTTCGATGTAGGCCGCGCCGCCGTGCGGCGGCACGACCACTGCCAGGTCGAACGGGACCTCGCGCTGGTCGTAGGAGATCAGGCGCCCGCGCTTGCCGTCCACCTCGCCGGTGTTGAACTCGGTGACCAGTTGCACGTCCTTCTGTGCGAGCAGGCCGCCTAGGGCGCGCGAGGCGACGGGCTTGGTGAACGCGCCGTCGAGCGGGGTGACGTAGGTCAGCTCCACCCGGTCCCGGATCCCGCGGCGGTGGAAGTACCAGTCGGCCAGGAAGCAGAACTCCAGCGGCGCCACCGGGCACTTGATCGGCAGGTCCACCACGTTCACCGCGATGCGGCCGCCGTCGAAGCGTGTCAGTGCCTTGCGCAGGGACTCGGCGCCTTCGGGCGTGTAGAAGGTGAAGACCCGCTCGCCCCAGCCTTCGCCGGTCAGCCCTTCGGTCTCCTCCGGCAGCAGCCGCGCGCCGGTCGCGATGACGAGCGCGTCGTAGTCGAGTGCCGAGGAGTCGTCGAGATAGACCCGGTCGGCGTCGAGATCGACCCGGTCGATCCCAGCCTCGCGGAAGCCGATCCCCGCGTGCAGCTGGGCGCGGCGCGGGCGCACGAGCGAGCGCGGCTCGGGCGACCCGAACGGGGTGAACAGCAGTCCGGGCTGATAGACGTGCGCGTCATCCCGGTCGACCACGGTGATCTCCGCCTCGCGCATGCTCGGCGCGCGACGCAGCCGGTTGGCCACCAGCGTGCCGCCGGTGGCACCACCCAGAACCACGATTCGCTTCATGCCGCAAGCATGCCCCCGGGGGTATGTCGCGAGGCAGGGGCATTCGTCCCTTTCCATCGCAGACCTTGGTCTGGACCGAAGGCGGCCAGAAACGACCCCCGGCCGCCACATGAGGTGTGGCGGATACAGTGCGGCGCTGATTCAGCGCGGCGCTGATTCAGTGCAGCCCTGAGGCGGGCAGGCCGGAAGGAGGGCTAGGCGAGGGCGAGGAAGAGCTTCTCCATCTGCTCGCGGTCGATAACCGCCTGCCCGGAGCCGTCGCGCTCCTCGAGGATGCACTGCTGCAGGCCGGTGGCGATGATCTTGAAGCCGGCGCGGTCCAGGGCCCGGGAGGCGGCGGCGAGTTGCGTGACGATGTCCTTGCAGTCCCGTCCGTCCTCGATCATCTGGATAACGCCGCCGATCTGGCCCTGGGCTCGGCGCAGCCGGACGATCACGTCGGCGAGCGTGTCGGTGGCGATCTGCATGTCTCCTACCGCTTCTTCCTTGAGTAAGGGCGTCGCCCCGGCGCGGCGGGTCGCCGGTTCCCGCGCTCAGCCGTCGAGCGCGGCGAGCGCGGCCTCCAGCTTGGCGGCGGCTTCCTGCGCGATGGGCTCAAGCTCGTCGCGGCCGGTGACCGACACCATCGTGCGCGGCTCGAGCGCTTCGACGAGGGTCGCGTCGCCGTCGGCGCGCACCACCACGTTGCAGGGCAGCAGCAGGCCGATCCGGCGCTCGACATCGAGCGCGCGATGGGCCAGCGGCGGGTTGCACGCCCCGAGGATGAGGTACGGCTCCATCTCCTCGCCCAGCTTTTCGCGCATCGTCGCGCGCACGTCGATCTCGGTGAGCACGCCGAAGCCCTGCTCCTTGAGCGCCGCGCGCACCCGGTCGACCGTCTCGCTGAACGGACGGCTCAGCCGGACACTCGTCCCGTAGCCCACAACCGCCATGTGATCGCCTCCGTCGCCCGGCGCATCCGGTATCCGTCATCATACCCGAGGGGGTATAGAACGGAATGCCCGTGACCGGTCGAGCGTTGCCCCTTTATACCCAGCGGGGTATCAGAACGAGGAGGCGTACCGTGACAGCGCAGTCCACCGAGAGCCCGATGGCACGCGGGCTCGAAGACGCCGGACGCCGCCTGGGCCGCGACGTGGTGCGCACCACATGCGGACGCGAATTCACGGTCAGCGGCTTGCGGCTGGAGAGGCTCGCGCATCCGGCGGCCCGGGTCTCGCTCAGCACCAGCCCACTGCCGCAGGACGGCGACACGCTCTGGGCGAGCTTCACTCCGCAGGAGGCGCGCCGGCTCGCCGCCCACCTGCTCGCACACGCCGCGGCCGCCGAGAGCGATGCGGCGTCCGCCGTGCGGTCGACCGACGTGGACTACATCGACTCGCGGCAGTACGCGGTGCACGTCGGCGGGCGGCACCTGCTGCTCGATCCGGTCGGCGGCCCGTCCGGGCACGACGCCGTGTCGGACCTGCTCGCCGCGGCCCTCGCCGTGGAGCTGACCCGCCGCGCCGAACGCTTCCTCGCGCGGCACGAGATCCGCCGCGACGGCCTGCGCGTCTCGGTGAGCGCCGCGGACCGCGGCGCGGGCCGAACGCTCACGGCGCTCGTCACCACTCCGCCGAGCCTGGGCGGCGAGCGCAAGAACGCGTTGCGGGCGCTGCTGACCAGGAGCGTGCTGCGCGAGGCGGCGCACTGCCGGCCCGCGATCGAGATCGAGATCGACGTGCGCTGACTCACGGGGCCGCCTCGCTCCCTCGTTGCGGGCGCGAGGCGGCGGAAACCGTTTTCGCAGGGTGCTCCTATTCGGCTTGGGAAACGCGGGCGTGTGCGGCTTTCGAAACCGGCTTTACGTTTTCGAAACAAGCCGAGTTTTCGAAACTCCGCGCTCACGACTCGTCACATCAGTCACAGCAGCAAGATCAGTCACGCCAGGTAAACTCTCTTGCGGCGGTCCGGTAAACGGCGGTCAATTCTCATGAAACCCTCATCATTCTTCTTGACGGGTCATGATCCGGTCGCCTACCGTCGAAGCAGTGTTCTGGGAAAGGCGCTGCCACCCTGTTCCGGGACACTTGATTTATGCACGTCAACAGGCTGCCGCCCAACAGCCTGAACCACCCTGCGTGCCGCCGTGTGCTGGTTCGCGCCCCGGGGCGGGCGCGCGGATCGAGCCGCCGGAGGCAGCGATAACCGCACACCTGTCAACCGCAGCGTTCGACGGAATCGGCGACGCGCGGGCACTGCGCCATGCGCGCGTGCTCTCGCGAATAAGCCTCGGAATTCCGCCTTCATAGCCACGACGGAAAACGAGCGCTGCCCCCCGAGGTGGTCGGCCCGGCATTCCGTGCGGGAGCCGCCGCCGCGCCCACGCGAGGAGAACGCGCCATGGTCGAGTTGCAGGAACGCACCGTCGAGACCGTCCAAGCCACCGCCGTCGACGCCGCCCGCAGGGCCACCGCCGCCCTGCTGTGCCTGGGCGTGAGCGTCATCCACGTGATCGATCAGGGCGGCATACCCGGCAGCAAGGAGCCCTCGTACGTCGGCGCCGGCTACTACGTGCTGGAGATCGTCGGCGTCCTCGCGGCGCTGCTGCTGATCCAGTCCAGCTCCGTGCTCGGCTGGCTGCTCTCGCTCGGCGTCGCCGCCGGGCCCATCGTCGGCTACATCCTCTCGCGCGGGCCCGGCCTGCCCGACTACTCCGACGACAAGGGCAACTGGAACGAACCGCTCGGCGTCGTCAGCCTCATCGTCGAGGGCTTCCTGCTCCTGCTCACGCTCGTCCCGATCCTCACCGCGCGCAGGCGCACCCGCGCGTCGGCCTAGCCGCGGCGCCCGCGAACCGGCGGTCACACCGCGCTGACCGCCGGTTCGCTCGCGAGCATCTCAGCCCTCTGCTTGATGCCGTGCAGCATCTTGCGCTCCATCACCAGGCTGCCCGGCTCCATCACGTACATGTCGAACGCCGCGGTGACCGGCGTGCGATGGGGCCGGGTGATGCGGTTGCGGCTGACCAGCCGGGTGCTCTCGCCCTGCGGGTAGAGCCCGAAGGACCACACCCAGGCGCCGTCGTCGGAGCGGAAGACCAGGGCCCGCTCGGGTTCGAGCACCGCGAGGCGCAGCACGGGACCTTTCCTCCCGAGCCGCTGTGCGTCGCCGACCTGCGGGTGCTGGAACTCGGGCAGGATCTCGTCGACGCTGTGGATGCCCAGGCCGAGCAGGTTCTCGATCCAGTCGTAGCTGTACGCGCCGCCGCGGCCGGGACCCATCTGCACCAGCCACGGCCAGACCGCGGAGGCCGGGGCGTGGATCGTGATGGCCCGGGTCGTGACTACGGCGGCCGAGGGCAGCAGGTCGTCGCCGGGCATCTCACGCACGCGCTCCTCGTGCGTCGCGCCCCAGGTCAGGCAGCGCTTGCGCAGCAGCGCCGGGTAGCTGACGGTGGCCAGGGCCACGCTTTCGGCCACGTGCCTCGTGGTGTGCCGGGTGTGTCTGATGTCCGACATCGGTGCTGCCTCCGCTTCAGCTCAGAGCGCGTCGAGGGTGACGAAGCCGTACCCGCGGGCCTTGAGGGTCTGGATGATGCCGCTCAGCGCGACGGCGTCGAGCGTGGTGTGGTCGGTGGGGTTCGAGCCGCAGTGCATCAGCACGATCTCGCCGGGTTGCAGGGCGTTGACGACTCGGTCGCGCACGATCTGCGCGGTGATGCCGCCGCTGGTGCCTTTCCAGCCGAGGGTGTCGACGGTCCAGCGCACCGGCACGTAGCCGGAGGCGTTGACCGCGGCGATGGTCGAACTGTTGCGGTCACCGAACGGGAAGCGGAACCAGGGGTGCGGGTCCTTGCCGGCCACCGCGCCGATCGCTTGGCGCGCCCGGGTCAGTTCGCTGGTGATCTGGGCGCCGGTGAGCTTGGTGAAGTACGGGTGGTCCATCGAGTGGTTGCCGACGCGCTGGGCCGAGGCGATCTGCCGGGCGGCCGCAGGGAACTGATTGACGAAGTCGCCGGTCAGGAAGAAGGTGGCCGGCACGCCCTCGGTGCGCAAGGTGGCGAGGATCGAGGAGACGCCGTCCGCGTTCGCCCCGGCGTCGAAGGTCAGCGCGACGACGTGGCGCGTGGTGGGGATGCGTTCCCAATCCGTCCCGGCCAAGCGCGCGGGGAACGGCGCGGCCGTCGGGGGCGGCGCCGGGCGCGAGGTCGTGCGCTGCGGCGCGCTCGGCGACGGCTTGCCGGACGGCGCCGCCGATGTGTGCTGCGGAGCCGCGGGCGAACTGCGCGCCGTGGACGGGACAAGGGGCACGGTCGGAATCGAAGGCGAGCTCACGGTGGTCGCGGGCGCGCCTAAGGTGTCCGTGCTCCCGCTTCCACATGCCGCGACGGAGGCGACGGTCAGCGTGATGCACGCCGTGAATCCAATGCTCAGGAATGACCGAGCAGACATTTTCCTCACCGCCTGGGGCAGCCGGACGCGTCAATGCGACGCATCGGTGAACGATGCGACTGCCGCACGCCCTCAAGCTCAGTTTCCGTCCAGACGTAGGCGGCCTCATCGGGCCGAGGGTCACCGGTAGGAGAGCCGATCGTCACACGTGCCGACGGGTCGGCTCCGGTTCCGCGGGTGATCTGGACGGAATGAGCCGATCAAGCTTGAGCGCGATGTAACCGAGGATGGACAGGCCGCCGACCATCAGCAATTCGAATGCCGTCAGCGGCTGCGTTCCCAGCAGGTCGCGCAGCGGGGCGAGGTAGAGCCCGGCGAGCTGCAGGGCGAGCGCGCCGAGGATCGCGATCGGCAGCAGCGGGTTGCTACGCGTTCCCGGCCTGGCCCGCGACGCCAGACCGACCGCCAGCTGTGTGGTGCCGAGTGCGAAGAACGCCATGCTCTGCCACGGGCGGCCGGTCGCGTGTCCCCACAGCGCGACACCGAGCGTCACGGCACTGATGACCGCGCCGATGCGCAGGATGCGCTGCCACAATCCCGCGCCGAGCACGCTCTCAGCCGGCGGGCGCGGCGGACGGCTCATCGCGTCCGGGTCCACCGGCTCGCTGCCCAGCGCGACACCCGGCAGCCCGTGAGTCAGCAGGTTGATCCAGAGGATCTGCGAAGGCAGCAGCGGGAGCGCAAGCCCGACCGCCGGGCCGACGAGCATGACCGCGATCTCCGCGCTGCCGCCGGCCAGGCCGTAGAGCAGGAAGCGGCGGATGTTGGCGTAGACCCGGCGCCCCTCCTCCGCGGCGGCGACCACGGTGCCCAGCTCGTCATCGGCCAGCACCAGATCGGCTGCCTGCCGGGCGACCTCGGTGCCGCGCCGCCCCATCGCCACGCCGATGTCCGCCCGGCGCAGCGCCGGGGCGTCGTTGACCCCGTCGCCGGTCATCGCGACGACGTCCCCGGCCGAGCGGTGCGCCTCGACGATCGCGAGCTTCTGCTCCGGCACCGCCCTGGCGAACACCCGCGCCGCGCGCACCGCGGCCTGGTCCATCGCGGACAGCTCACGGCAGTCCACCACGTCGGTGCCGGGCTCGAGGATGCCGAGATCGGCGGCGATTACCCGCGCGGTGGCCGGGTGGTCGCCGGTGATCAGCAGCGGGACGATACCCGCGGACCGGCACGCGGCGACCGTGGCCGCGGCGGAGGCTCGCGGCGGGTCCATGATCCCGATCAGTCCCGACAGGCGCAGGCTCTGCTCAAGCTGGGCCGGGTCGGTCAGGTCGGGCGAGAGCCTGTCGCTTTGCGCGATGGCGAGCACCCGCAGGCCGTCACGGGCGTAGTCCTCGGCGCGGCGCAGCGCCTCGTCGATCACCGCGCGGGGCTCGTCGAGGACCGGGAAGCGCAGCACGGTCTCGGGAGCGCCCTTGCAGATGACGCGGACCGCGCCGCCGGACAGTGCGTGCACTGTGGTCATTCGGCGCCGGTCGCTGTCGAACGGCACCTCGGCGAGGCGGGGATGCCGCTCAGCCAGCATGCTGACATCGACGCCGAACTTGCGTGCCGCCGCCAGAAGCGCCGCCTCGGTCGGGTCTCCCAGCGCGCTCCACGCAGCGTTCTGGCCGTCGTCCGGCGGTCTCAGGATCGCGTCATTGCACATCGCCGCCGCGGCCAGCAGGTCCGCGGCGTCCGCGTCGTGCTCGGCACTCAACGTGAGCTGACCCCGCGTGATGCTGCCTTCGGGGGCGTAACCGGTGCCGCTGATCGTCGCCGCCCCACCGCTCGGGGTCCACAGCGCGCGGGCGACCATGACACCCTCGGTCAGCGTCCCGGTCTTGTCGGTGGCGAGGACCGTGACCGAGCCCAGGGTCTCGACTGCGGGCAGGCGGCGCACGAGCGCCTGTCGGCCGGCCATCCGGCGTGCGCCGAGTGCGAGCGCGAGCGTGACCACGGCGGGCAGCGACTCGGGAACCGCGGCGACCACGAGGCTGATCGCCGTGACCACCATCAACTCCACCGACTGTCCGCGCGCGAGCCCGAGCGCCAGTACCACGGCGCACAGCACCACCGCGACGATCGCTAGTGCGCGGCCGACGCCGACCAGACGGCGCTGCAGCGGGGTGAGCACGGGACCGCTCGCCATCAGCGCGGCGATGCGTCCCATTGCGCTCTGCGTCCCAGTCGCCGTGACCACGGCCAGTCCCCGGCCCCGCACCACGACCGTTCCCGCCGAAAGCGCCCAGCCCGAGCCATCCGACTCGGGATCCGAAGCGGAGTCACTCTCAATCTCCGGCACCGCGCCCTTGTCTACGGGCACTGATTCGCCGGTGAGCGCGGATTCGTCCACCAGCAGCGCCGCGGCTTCGACCAGGTCGGCGTCGGCCGGGACGATCTCCCCCTCCCCCAGTACCAGCAGATCCCCGACCACGACCTCGGCCGAGGCGATCTGGCGCTGTTGCCCGTCGCGCACCACCCGGGCGTGCGGCGCGGTCAGCGTCCCCAAGGCGGCGATCGCCTGCTCCGCCTTGACCTCCTGCGCGACGCCGACACTGGTGTTGACCACGATCACCAGCAGGATCACGCCGGCGTCGGTCCAGTCGCCGGTACCGATGGTGAGCGCGGCCGCCACGAGCAGCACCGCCACCAGCGGGTCACGCAGCTGCATCAGCACCCGCCGCCACAGCCGCACCCGCCGCGCCACAGGCAAAGCGTTCGGACCGTCGGCTTCCAGCCGCCGCGCCGCCTCGGCGCTCGAAAGGCCGGCCGCGCCGTGGCGGTAGGCGGAACGCGTGCGCTCCTCGATCGCGGACATGACGACCGCCCTTCGCCGCGAACCGGATCTCTCAAGGCCGGGTGCGGGCGTGAAGCGGCACCGGGCCACTATGTCGAGTCTTGTCCGGGTCCGAGCGCGCTACTCGGGCCGGTCGGCCTCGGCTCGAGGGGCCGTACGGCCGTTGCCGGCCCGCCGTCGCGGCGGCCAGGTCAGCCGAGTAGCGCACGGTCGGGCCAGCATCGGGCGATTGGCCGGGGATTTGGCTTGAACGCGGTCAGCCGAGGGCCGCGAAATCCAGGTTCTGGGGTGCGGACGGGAGGTCCGGTCCAGCGTTGCCGCCGGTCACCGGAACCGAGGCGTCGACCTGACGCAGGCTCACGTCGGCCAGGTCCACCGCCCCGCCGCCGACCAGGAGGAGACCGAAGCTGATGGCGACCGCCTGCTCGGCGACGTCGAGGACCACTTCGGCCTCGGTCCAGTCGCGGGTGCCGCGCGGCGCCCGCTCCTGCCCGTTGTCGAACGCGAGCACGCCGTGCTCGCCGTCCACGCGCAGCCAGAGGTAGGCCCAATCGACCGCGTGGGTGCGGATCGCGCCGCGGAAACCCAGCCGCGCGCCGGCGAATTCGGTGGCTGCGATGCGTTGGGCCATGGTGCCGAAGCCGCGGGCCCTGCCCACGTCGGGGCGCAGCCGCAGCCGGGCGACGCGGCGGTCCTGCTCTTCGGTGTCGTTGCGGACCAGGCCGAACTCGTAGTCCGCCGCCCGGTCGCCCATCATCGTCCAGCCGGGCAGCGGGGTGAGCGGCGCGCGCATGAGGATCTGCGCCAACGCCTCGGTGTAGCGCTCGCCGGTCGCCGCCATCCGCCCGCGTACCAGCCGCTTGAGGTCTTTGTTCTCCGGCATCGTGTCTGAACCTCCGCCCTCGAAGGCCGCCCCAGCCCGGCCCGCTGACGGGATTCGGTGCACGCTGCGTGAGATCAGCCCGGGAGTACGCCCCCCTTCGCCGCGACAGGGCCGCTGGGGACAGGCCGTCGGGCTCGGCGTCGGACGCGCCGTACTCCCATCGTGGATCAGTGGCGTGCGACACGTCAACCGCAACGAGCCCCGTGGATCTTTGCCGACGCTTTGCGCTGTGCTCCGGACAGTCGGTTAGGCTGACGCTCGCGCCGTCACGGCCGCGCACGGAAAGGAGGGGCCGAATGCAGATTTGCGACACGCCCCCCGTGCGCACGAGCCGCACGCCGCGACCGCGACTGCTGTCCCGGTGGCAGTTGACCGTGCTGATCACCGTGCTCGCAGGGTTCATCCTCATGCACGGACTCTCCGGCGCCGACGCCTGCGTCCCCAGCGCGCTGGACCGCGCTGTCGCGCAGGACGCTGTCGTCTCGGCGTCAACGAGCAGCGCGATGGCACCGATGAATGCGACGAGCGCATCGGCCGGGACCGAAGCGGTCCCCGCCGATTCGTGCTGCGCGGTGATGGGCACGATGTGCGTCCCGCTGCGTCCGCAGGACAGCACGTTGCTGCTGACGCTTCTGCTGCTCGGACTCGCCACCCTTCCCACGGGCTCGGCGTGGACACGATTCATAGCCGCGGCCATGCGCGGCATTCGCGGCGCGCGTCTGCGGTCCTTCGGCGGCCCTCCCGTATGGGTCCTGGCCTGCGTCAGCCGGACCTGACCGGCACGAGCCGGACCTGACCGGCACCGCAGTCACCCCCGTACCTCACGCCGAAGCGTCGGCGAGTGTATTCACCGCTCTCACGCTTCGGTGTCTCCCGCTTGATCGAAGGAGTCGTACTCCCCCATGGCCTCCCATAGACGCGGCAAGACCACCATGCGCACCGCGCTCACCTTGACCACCACCGGCGCGGCCGCCGCTACCGGCGTCGCGCTGACCGCGAACACCGGCCACGCCGCCTCGGTCGCCGAGGTGCAGGCGCAAGTCAAAACCCTGCAAGCGCAAGCCGAGCAGGCCACCAACCGATACGACGCCGCGGCCGAGCAGATGGCCGAGTTGCAGCGGCAGGTCGACCTCATTCAGAGCCAGGCCGCCACTACCCAGGCGTCGATGAACACGCTGCTCTCGACCCTGGGCCCACTGGCCGCGGCGCAGTACCGCACCGGCTCGGTCGATCCCTCGCTGACACTGATGCTGTCGCAGAACCCTGACCAATACTTGCAGAAGGCGCTCGCGACGAAGCAGTTCGGCCAGAGCGAGGCGATGATGCTCAAGTCGCTCAGGCTGCAGCAGGCGCAGCTGGCCGTACTCAAAAAGCAGGCAGCCGACCGGCTCGCCCAGCTGCAGCAGGAGCAGTCCCAGGCCGCGGACCTCAAGTCGCAGATCCTGGCGAAGAACCGGCGGGCGCAAGCGCTGCTCTCCAGCCTGACCGTCGCGCAGCAGCAGCAGATCGGCACGGGCGCGGTGAACTGGAACATCACCGCCGCGCAGATCGCCGCCCTGCCGCAGGTCTCCGGGCGGGCCGGCACCGCGGTCGCGTTCGCCAAGTCGAAGATAGGCGTCTACTACCAGTGGGGCGGCATCGGCAACCCCGGATACGACTGCTCGGGACTGACCCAGGCCGCGTGGAAGGCCGCCGGCGTGCAGCTCGGCCGCACCACGTACGACCAGGTCAACGACGGATACGCAGTCGCCCCGGCACTGTCGAACCTCCAGGTCGGCGATCTGATCTTCTACGACGGCAACGAGCACATGGCGATCTACGTCGGCAACGGACTCGTGGTGCACGCGCCCACGACGGGACAGCAGATCCAATACGCCCCGTGGAACATGCTCCCGATCGACGCGGTGCGCCGCGTCATCTGACCTCCGGGCGCTGACTGCCCATCACGCTCACATCGTGCACGCACTCTTGTGAAAGCAGCCCTACACCATGCTTACGTTTCACGCTGCCCGGCGCACCTGCGCCGTGCTGATCACCGCGGCGCTTGCCGCAACCGCAGCAGCCTGCTCCTCCTCCAGCACCACCACAGCTAGCGCGTCCGCCTCCACTGCCGGTAACTCAGCCTCAATGCCGGGCATGGGCATGGGCCCGTCAGCCTCGCCGAGCGCCACAGCCGCCGGCATGGCCGGGATGGGCATGGCCGGAGACGACCCGATGTACTCGGGCACCGGCCTATCCGCGACCAGCGGAGGCTTCACCTTCGCGCCGACCACAACCCGCCTTACCGCCCATCAGCCGCAAGCGCTGCATTTCAAGATCAGAGACGCACAGGGCGCGGTGATGACGGCCTTCGTGCCGGATCAGACGAAAATGATGCACTTCTACTTGATCCGATCGGACCTGACCGGCTTCCAGCATCTGCATCCCACCATGGCCGCCGACGGCACCTGGACCGCGAGCCTGGCCGCGCTCGCGCCCGGCGATTACCGGGCGTACGTCGCGTTCAACGCCAAGAACACGTCCGGAACAACGGTCGCCGAAGTGCTCAGCAGTGCATTGACGGTTCCGGGTACGGCCGCGGCAACAGCCCTTCCGGCTGCCGCGACCACCACGAGCGTCGACGGCTACACGCTGACCGTCAGCGGCGAGGCGATGGCCGCGATGAGCCATATCCTGACCATCACCGTCACCAAGAACGGCAAGCCGGTGACCGATCTACAGCCGTATCTGCAGAACTACGCCCATCTGACCGCGATTCACGCCGGCGACCTCGCCTTCGCCCATCTGCACCCCGAGGGCGCCGCCGCGATGACCGACGCCGGAGGGCCGACGCTGACCTTCAACACCCTGCTGCCGTCGAGCGGCGACTGGCGTTTCTTCATCCAGTTCCAGACCGGCGGCGTCCTGCACACCGCCGCGATCACGCTCCACGCGAGCTAAGCGGCGATCGGACGCCCTCAGCCCGCGTCCGCGGATCCCTGACTCCACGCCACGCTCAGCCGGTCGCGCCGGCCGATGCGTTCGACGCGCGCCGCGACGCCGTCCTGGATGCGCCGCAGGCCCTCCTCGGAATCGGCCTCGGCGCGCAGCACCAGCTCCGTCGCGCTCGCGTGCACGACGCAGCGGCCCCATCCGAACTCGATCACGCCGTCGGTGTCGGTGGCTCGCGCCTCGCGAACCTGCGGCGGCGCGGCGCCCGGTTCGCGCTCGTGGCCTCCTACGTGCCCGTGCGCGAACCGGCCGCGGCGGTGCAGCGCGGACAGCCGCATCCGCTGGCCATGGCTGCACAACTGGGTCAGGTACCGGCTGGCGCGGTCGGTCGGCACGCGGGCCTCGGCTGCGGGCATGGGTTTGCTCCTTCGGGATCGCTAGTGACGGGTGCAGGTGAGAAGCCAGGCAGCCACGCCGCCGGGCAGCAGGGCGGAGTCACAACGGGTCGCGCTGACGGCGTCCAGGCTCCATCCACCGGCGAACCAATGCTCGATCTCGTCACGGCTGCGCCGGTGCGGCACGCCTGTGTCCGGCGGCTGGCTGTCGCTGTAACAGAGTGCGAACAGCCGGCCGCCCGGTCGCAGCACCGCGCGAAGCGCGTCGAGGTAGGCGATGCGGTTTTCTGGCGCGAGCGCGTGCAGGAACAGCGAGTCCAGTGCGGTGTCGAATTCTTCGCCCAGCTCCGTCAGCGCCAAGGCGTCGTACCTCAGGAACCGCGCGGCCAAGCCGCGTTCGCGGGCCTTGCGCTCGGCGATCTGGAGCCCGGTCGACGATAGGTCGATTCCGGTCGCGTCGAGGCCGAGCGCCGCCGCCATCAGCGCGTGCTCACCGGTCCCGCAGCCCACGTCCAACACCCGGCCCCGCAGCTCGCCCTGCTGCGCCAGCTGCACGAATGCCGGCTGCGGGCGGCCGATCTCCCATGGCGGACAGCCCGCGTAGAGCGTGTCGAGGTCGGCTGTTGCGCGGTGACCGGATGCGGACGGCATGATGCTCCCCCTTAAATCCGTCGACCTGGCGATATCGCTGCTCGGTGTCACGGCTCAGTTTGGGTCACTGGTCAGTTTTGCGAGACAGATTGTCTTTGTCAATACAAGTCGTCTCCGATACGACCACGGCGTATCCTCGAAGCGTGCCGAGACTGTGGACCGAGACGATCGCCGCGCATCGCGACGCCGTGCGCGACGCCACCCTCGACGCGACCGCCGCCCTCGTCGCCGAGCGCGGACTGACCGGAGTGACGATGTCTCAGGTCGCCGAGCGCAGCGGGATCGGACGCGCCACGCTGTACAAGTACTTCCCGGACCTCGAGGCGATCCTCGCGGCCTGGCACGAGCGGCACATCGCCGGTCACCTGCGCCGTCTGGCCGAGGTCGGCGCGAGCGTGGCGGACCCGGGCGAGCGCCTGCGCGCCGTGCTGCGGGCCTACGCGGCGATCGCCGGCGAGCATCGCGAATCCGGCGAACTCACCTCGCTGCTGCACCGCGGCGAGCACGTCCAGCGCGCACAGCGCGAGCTGCGAGCGTTCATCACGGAGGTGATCCGCGACGCGGTTGAGGACGGTCAGGTGCGAGGCGACGTGCCCGCCGAGGAGCTGGCCGGTTATAGCCTGCACGCGCTGACCGCCGCCTCCGGCACGCACTCCGCCGCCGCGCTCGACCGACTCGTCACCGTCACCCTTGCGGGACTCCTCCCTCCAGCGGAGCGGTAGCGGCCCGCACGAGCGGCGGTCTGTGCGATCGTGTTCCCTTCCGGGCCGCAATCGGGCAAGGGGTTGGTGTTGAACCTGTTCGTCTCTTGACGTGAGGGCTGGACGCTGATGGCACAGAGCGCGGACGCGGAGACCGGGCACGAGAGCGCCGCGCGCCTGGTGTCCCGGATGCGGGCCCGGCGCCGGGATGAGGCGCACCGCGCCGCCACGCCGCTGGAGCTGTTCTTCGACCTGTCGTTCGTCGTGGCGGTGGCCCAGGCCGGGCAGCAACTGGTACACGCGGTAGCCGACGGACGGTCCTGGCACGGCCTGAGCGGCTACCTGCTGGTCTTCTTCGCGATCTGGTGGGCGTGGGTCAACTTCACCTGGTTCGCCTCCGCCTACGACAACGACGACGTGGCGTATCGGCTGGCCACGCTGGTGCAGATCGCCGGGGTGCTGGTGCTGGCGGCGGGCGTGCCGCGGGCGTTCCAGCGCGGAGACTTCGCCGTGGTGGTGCTCGGATACGTGATCATGCGCGTCGCGCAGACGGGGCAGTGGTTGCGCGCCGCTCGCGGCGAGACAGGAGCGGCGCGCACGGCGGCGCGGACCTACGCGGCGGGGCTGGTCGTGGTGCAGGCCGGCTGGGTGCTGCTGCTCCTGGCGCCCAAGGACGCCTGGCTGTGGGGGTTCGGGCCGCTGGGAGTCGCCGACATGGCCGTGCCGGCGATCGCGGAGCGGATCCACCCGACCTCGTGGCATCCGCACCACATCGGCGAGCGCTACGGCCTGTTCACGATCATCACACTCGGGGAGAGCGTCTCGGCGGCCACGATCGCGGTGCAGACCGCGCTGGATGACCAGGCCGACCTGGGCGCGCTGCTGCCGATCGCGGCCGGCGGACTGATCATCGTGTTCGCGGCCTATTGGATCTACTTCGCGGTGCCGATCCACGATTACGTGCAGTCGAATGAGCAGGCCTTCATCTGGGGCTACGGCCACTATGTGATCTTCGGATCGGCCGCCGCGATCGGCGCGGGAATCGCGGTCGCCGTGCAGCAGGCCACGCATCACGCGCGGATCTCGACGCTCGCGGCCGCCCTCTCCGTGACCATCCCGACCGCGCTGTACCTCGTCGCCGTGTGGCTGGTGCACCTGCGGCCCTTCAAGAACGGGCTCGCGCGGCAGGCGGTGCTGCCGTGCGGCGCGCTGCTGGTGCTTGCCGTCTCGTTCGCGGGGCACTGGGCAGAGTTCGCGGCCGGCCTTGTGGCCGCCGGTTCGGTCGCTGTCGGCGTGATGCTGGCGGCGCGTACGTTGAGGAGGCCGGATGCGGCATGAAGTGACGGACGCTGACACGGCGGTGGCGCTGGGCAGCGGCGATGTGCCGGTGCTCGCGACGCCGAGGCTGATCGCCTGGATGGAGGCGCAGACCGTGCAGGAGGCGCAGCCGTTGCTCGGCGACGGCCGGACGACGGTCGGCACCGCCGTCCGCGTCGAGCATCTTCGCGCGACGCCGGTCGGAGGCTTCGTCGAGGTGACCGCGACGCCGCCGATCGAGGTCGACGGCGGAAGGCTGACGTTCAGCGTGCTGGCCGTCGACGGCTCGGGACAGATCGCCGCCCAGGGCGAGATCGAGCGGGCGATCGTGGACCGGGCGCGCTTCCTGGCCCGCGTCTCAGCGGCCGATAAGGGTACAGACGCGGACACCAGCCGCTGAATTCGCCGAGGCCGTACCGGTGTAGCCGCCGGTTTGGGAGCATGTCCGCCATGCAGATCAGCGAATCACCGGTGGCGCAGGCCGGGCGCCAGTATTTCAGCGAGCAGGACGCCGAGACCTGGGCGGGCCTGCTGCGGCCCGGATTCCAGCTGCGGGCGCTCGAATCCGAGGGCTCCGTGGCGGCCTACCTCGGCGGCGACCCGCTGCTGCCCGAGGAGGTCGAGTGGCCGGTGTGGGAGGGGCACGGCCCGCTGCACTTCGTCGGCGCGGTCGACTGCGGCCAGGTGCCGAGCCAGGAGCTGGACATCCCGCTGCCCGCGTCCGGGCAGCTGCTGTTCTTCTACTTCGACGGCCTTGGCGACAGCTCGGTCACGGCCACGGATCCGGACAGCGTCAGCAACGGCACCCGCGTGATCTACATTCCGGCGGAAGCCGAGATCGCCCCGCGCACCGCGCCCGAGGGGGCCGCGCCGTACCCGCGCCTACTGCTGAGCGGGGATGTGATCGCGACCGCGCCGGACAACGAGAACGCCGCGCTGATCGCCGCTTTCGGCGACCCGGACGACCCGTCCGGTTACTGCGACTATCCAACCACTGACCCGAATGGTAGCGGGTTCTGGGAGGCACTGACCGCGTACCGGCGCGATCACCAGCCGCATCATCAGATCGGCGGCTACGCCCTGCCCGTGCAAGGTGCCGTGGAGCGGGAGGGCGCGCAGGTCGTTTACCCCGGCGAGGATGAGGCCGCCATCGACGCGCGTAAGCAACTCACCTCGCAACTGGTGCTGCTCGCGCAGATCGACAGCGACTCGCGCAGCGGCATGAACTGGGATGACGCCGGGCGGTTGTACTGGATGATCACCCGAGAAGACCTAGCCGCCGGGCGGTTCGACAAGGCGACGTTCACCTGGCAGTGCGAATAGCGGAACGCAGAGGCGGAGCGAGTGAGCAGTCGCCTGAGCGGGCTTAGAGGAAGTCGCGCCAGAACGGCACTGTCGCGTGTGCCTGCTGTAGCGCGCCTTCTTGCACTACACCACGGCCACCGAATTCGCGGTGGATGTAGTCGGCCAGATCGGCGCCGTAGTAGATGATGTCGGTCTGGTACATCGACAGCACGGGATGCCCGTATGTGCCGTGTCCGCCGGGCAGGAACCGGTGGCCGTAGATCGGGACCATGCGGGGAACCGTAGCCAACCTTTGCGCGGCGATGTGCAGTGCTTCGGCCGGCTCGTCGGGTCTCGCGCCCCAGTCCTGGTCCCAGAACGCGTTGTGTTCGACGTCGAACAGCACCCCTTCGACCGGCCACGCGAGTCGCCTGCGCAGTTCCTCCGGGGCGCCGTCGCGCCAGTCCGGCCAGGGCCGGGCGTAGGCGTGGATGACGCCTTCCTGCTCGGGAATCGGCGTGTTCACGGGGAGGCCGGCGGCCAGGAACGCCCGATGGTCGTCGGCGAACTCGAAGCCGTATTCCTGCTCGACCCGGCACAGTTCGCGCTCGGTCATCCCCGGGCCGATCTCGCACTGCCCGCTGGCGGCCAGATCGCGCGCGGCCCGCGCGCCGAGGCGAGCCCCATCCGTATCGATCACGCGGACACGTTAACGCCCCCGGCATGGTGCCGGCGGCGCATCGTCTGCGACGGACGGCAAAATAGGGGCATGGTGAAGAGGGACGGGCGATGAACGCCCCCACGCAGGCCACGGTGCGCGTCGCCGCCATGACACCGGACCATGCCGCCGAGGTGCTGGCGATCTATCAGACCGGCATCGACGAGGGGAACGCCACGTTCGAAACCTCCGCCCCGGATTGGGCCGGGTTCGACGCCGCGAAACTGCCCGAGCACCGCTTCGTCGCACTGGACGAAACCGACGCGGTGCTCGGCTGGGCCGCCGTCGTCCGGGTCTCGGACCGCTGCGCCTACTCCGGCGTGGTCGAGCATTCCGTCTATGTCGCCGCGCGGGCGCGCGGGCGCGGTGTCGGCACCGCGCTGCTGAACGCACTGATCACCTCCACCGAGGCCGCCGGGATCTGGACGATCCAGTCCGGGATCTTCCCGGAGAACACCGCGAGCCTCGCCCTGCACCAGCGGTGCGGCTTCCGCGTCGTCGGCACCAGGCAGAAGGTCGGCCGCCATCACGGAGTGTGGCGCGATGTCGTGCTGGTCGAGCGGCGCAGTCCGGTCATCCTCTGATTGCCGCACGCCGCTTGGCCTCGTCGCTGCGACAGCGATTTGAGGCCGCGTCATATGGCAGAGCGCACGCGCGGGTCAGTCCACGTCGACGTCGTCGAGCCCTGCGAGCAGCGTCGACAGCACGCGCAGGCACGCGTCGATGTCGTCCTCGCTGATGTGCTCGCCGACGCGCCGCAGGTTTTCGGCCTCGCGGGCGAGCACGGCGTCGATGGCGGAGCAGCCCAGCTCGGTCAGCCGGATGAGCGAGGACTTCTTGTGCGCCGGATTCGCGAAAGACTCGACCAGCCCGCGCGCGGCGGCCTCGTTGACCATCCGCTGCACGAACTGCCGGCTGATCGCCTGGGCGCGGCCCATCTGCGGCACCGTCATCGGGCCGTGCCGGTACAGCATGCTCAGCACCGCGCGAACCCCGACCGACAGGCCCTCGGCCGGCACGTCGAGCTCCACTCTTCGCTGGGCGCGCCGGTAGAGCGGGCCGACGAGGTCGTAGACCTCGGCGAGCCGGTCGGCCAGGTCGGGGGCGGCAGTCGGATCGTTCACCCTGCCATCATGACACCTGGGTTGCCAAAAACCGTCCCGGCGCGGGTTACTCGGCCGGTTCCGGCCTGTGGGCAAGGGCGCCGCCGACGATCGGGTTCCCGTCGGTGCGAGCGCTCAGCCGGTTGCGCCATTCCTCGGGCCACGGCGCGCTTCGCCGGCTGTCCCTC
This sequence comes from Actinocrinis sp., assembly GCF_035653575.1. Taxonomy (GTDB): domain Bacteria; phylum Actinomycetota; class Actinomycetes; order Streptomycetales; family Catenulisporaceae; genus Actinocrinis. The sequence continues at coordinate 31,524 of NZ_DASRBQ010000027.1, read as the reverse complement.
GGAACGTGCACGGTGACGTAGCGGCCGCGCGCGGCGAGGCGGCGCGGGGCCGTCTCGTCCTGTTCGCCCCAGACCTCGAAGCGGAAGGCCAGCGAGGAATCGCCGATCCGCTCGAGGACCAGCGTGGTCGTCACCTCCTGGTCGAACCAGAGCGGCGCGGTGAAATCGACCTCGAAGCGCACGCGCGGCGCCGCGCCGAAGTACTCCAGCAGGCCGCGCTCGCGCATGAGCGTCGCTTCCGCCGCCTCGACGAAGCGCGTGATGGAGGTGTTGTGGTGGTGGCCCGCGGCGTCGGTGTCCATCCAGTCGACCCGGCTGCGGTAGACCGCCTGCGCAACGACCGGACCGTCGAACGGCTTGGTGCGCAGTGTGTCTTGTGCTGACGCCGTGTCTTGCGCTGACGCTGTGTCTCGCGCTGGCGCGGGGTCACCGGGCGCCGTGCGGCGCGCCTCAGGCTGCTGCGTGCTCATCAGAGGGTGTCCATCGAAGGTGTAGGGCCTTGTCAGTGTTGTCGTTTCCACCCCGCACTAGTGCGAACCGCAGGCGTCTCGGCGGTTAGTCGACGCCGACGTGCCGTTGTACGATCAAAAGCAGAATCGGGATCGTCAACGCGCCGGTGGCTGGGTAGCGCGTCCCTTCGACGTACCCGATGGAGACGCGTTGTCTTACCGCCGTCTTGTGCAGACTGCCGGCGTTGGTTTCTTCCCGCTGAGCCTGTTGGCGAGGCTCCCCTACGCCATGTCGTCGCTCGCGACGCTCATCCTCGTGCAGACCGTCACCGGGAGCTATGCCTTCGCGGGACTTGCCGCCGCCGCGCAGGGGCTCTGCGGCTCAGCCGGGGCACCGGTCGTCGGCGCTCTGGCTGACCGGTACGGTCATCGCAGGATCGCCGCGGTCAGCACGCTTGCCAATATCGCCGCGCTGCTCTTCCTGATCGCGGCGAGCCGGGCCGCTCGCACCGAGTTGCTCGCGGCAGCGGCGCTGGTCGGGTTGACCCAGCCTCCCGTCGGCGTGCTGGTGCGGGTGTACTGGTCGCGGCTGGCGCAAGTCCGCGCTCTGCCATCGCTGTTGCCCTCCGCGATGGCGTACGAGGCGGCCGCCGACGAGACCAGCTTCGTCGCCGGGCCGACGCTCGTCGGGCTGCTGGCACCGATCGCGACCTCCCTCGGGCCGATAGCGCCGATCGCCGCGAGCATCGTGCTGCTGTGCGTGGCGGCGCTGCCTTTCGCAATGCTCTACACCGACCGCAGTCCGATTGAGCGGTCATCACACACCGAACCCCAGGCTCGGCTGCCACGGCGGGCGCTGGTCGCGATGTTCTTCGCGATGGCCGCCATCGGCGCCGTGTTCGGCGCGGTGCAGACGGGCGTGACCGCGTACGCGCACAGCATCGGTCGTCCCGGTGCCGCCGGACTGATCTATGCGATCTTCGGTGCCGGAAGCGCCCTGGCCGGTGCGGCGTGCGCGTGGTTGCCGCGCGGATTCGCGACGCGCCACCGGTATCCGGCTTTCGCCGCCGCACTCGTGGCCGGCATGCTTGCCCTCTACGTCGGCGACCGGCTGCACGCCGTCGTTCCCGCCGTGGCGATGGCGAGTATCACGGTCGCGCCGTACATGATCACCTTGTACACCCTCACCGAGCGGATCGCGCCGCCCGATCGCACGGCCTCCGCGATGACGATCCTCTGCGCGGGAGGCCCACTCGGCACGGCGGGCGGCCAGGCGCTGGCCGGTTATCTGGCCCAAGGCGGCGGCAGCAGCGGGGCGTTCCTGCTCGCGCCGATCGCGGCCGCGGCGGCACTGCTGCTCGCCCTGGCGCTGACCGCCGCCGACCAGGGACGCGGCACATGGCTCGCCACCGGGTGACCTGACGCGCGCCTGCGGCACCGACATCCGGCGCTGCGCGCCAGGCCCGAGCTATGCCCCGGATGCCGTAGTGACACCGCCGGACTACAGGTCTTGAGTTGACAGAGCGGGCGGCCCGTGCAACGTCGTCGGCGGGCCGCCGGTGCCAGACGCAAGGAGGGAGAAGAGGGATGACGGGCGTCGAGCACAAGAACTTCGACAAGGCGGACGAGACCCGGCTCTTCGAGGACGGCATGGGCCGCCTGGAACTGGTCAACACGGAAGCCGGCCCGGTGGGCCTGGCCACCTTCGAGCCCGGCTGGCGCTGGTCGCAGCACGTCAAGCCGATCGCAGGCACGGAGAGCTGCCAAGCAGAGCACACCGGCTATTGCATATCGGGCCGGATGCACGTGCGGATGGACGACGGCGAGGAGTTCGACTTCGGCACCGGCGACTACGCGCACATCCCACCCGGCCACGACGCTTGGATCACCAGCGACGAGCCGTGCGTCGTCGTGGACTGGCAGGGATTCGCGGACTACGCCAAGCGCGTCTGATCGCGCCGCGCCCGGGAGGCCGTGAATATCAGACCCAGCAAGTATCGGACGCGGCGAGTATCAGACGCGGCGCGCAGCGCGTCAGCGCCGCCCGGCCGTGGAGTCGGTGAGCAGCAACGCAAGCGTGGGGCAGGCCTCGACCGTGCGCTTCGCCAAGGCGAGCAAGCGGTCGGGGACTGGCTGCTCGGACACGACGGGATAGCCCCACGGGTCGCGGCCGATGAGCTCGGGCAGCATTTCGATGCAGACGCCATGTGCCTTGCAGGCGATCGGGTTCACGCGCAGTCGCGTCGTGCTCGTGATGGCGGTCATCGGTAGACCCCAACAGTCGCGGCGGGCAGCGGAAGGATGGGAGCGCGCCGGGCGCCTGTGCACGGTCCGCGATGCAAGTGCGTGCGGACATCGGCGGCGAACACCGAGAGCGCGCTGGCGATCAAACGGGTCGCGCCGTCGGGATGACGGCAGGCGCCGCGCCCTGCGACGTAGGGAGTCAGGTTCTTGATGTACTCCGGGGCGCGCCGGTCACCGCGCGCCGCCAGCGCCTCGAGCGCCTGCGCCAGTGCGGGCAGTCCGTTGATGCACGGGCCGCACTGTCCTGCGCTCTGCTCGGCCAGGTAGCGGGCGACACGCGCGGTTTCGGCCAGTGCGCAGGACTCACCGGGCAGCGCGACGAAGATCCCGGCGCCCATCGCCGCTCCGGCTGCGAGCAGGTCCGGCGCCGTAATGCGGGCACTGTGGAAGCGCTGTTCAGGGAGCCAGGCCCCGAAGTATCCGCCGGCAAGCACGGCCTGTATCGGCTGCCTGCTTCCTCCGGCCGTGGCCAGCAGTTCGGCGCCGGTGATGCCGAGCGCAATCTCGTAGACGCCGGGCCGGTTGACCGCTCCCGTGACGGTGACCAGCGCGGTGCCTGGGGCGTTCGGGGTTCCCGTCGCGCGAAACCAGGCGGGGCCGTGTCGTGCGATCAGGGCGGTGTGCGCGAGCGTCTCGACGTTGTCCACGAGGGTCGGTCGGCCGTCGACGCCCCGCTCGAAGGGCCGCGGCGGGGTGAAGCGCGGCAGCGCCGGTCCGCCGTCGATCAGCTGGATCAGTGAGGTCTCCTCACTGGCGACGTATCGCTCGGGGACCCGTGTGATCTCTACGTCAGCTGTCTGCGCCCGGGCGCCGCGGCGCTCGTCGAGGGCGCGCCGCACCGCTTGAATGGTCGCGTCGTCGTTCTCGTGCAAGCACAGGTGCACACGCTCGGCACCGACCGCCCGCGCGGCGGCAGTGATTCCGTCGAGCACGAGGTGCGGCGCGCGGGTGAGCAGGGTGCGGTCCTTGGCGCTGGCCGGTTCGCCTTCGCAGCCGTTGGCGACGAGCACGGTGCCGCGTTGCCTGGCGGACCGGCGAGCGCGCGCCGCGTCAGCGACGGCGCGCATCTTGCGGCCGGTCGGGAACGCGGCCCCGCCACGGCCGGTCAGGCCGGAGCGCTCGACCGCGTCCAGGATCGTCGCCGCGTCGTAGTCGGGCAGCGGTCCATGCCAGCGCACATGCCCCGCGAGGTCGGCCGGTCCGCCCAGCAGCCGCTGGTCCGACTCAGTGGCCTGACCTGCGTTGACATCGGCTCCGGGGCCGGCGCCGTACTGTCGCGCGGCCTGCGGCTCCCACCGGGTGCTGTTCGCTTGCGTCACTCGTCGCTCCCAGATCGCGCGGCGGCGTTGAGCGTGCCGGTCACCGACTGTCCGTTGATGGTGAGGTTGAGGGTCAGCCGGATCGCCGCGCCGGTCTGGTCGGTGACCGACGCGGTGATGTCAGAGCCGTTCAATCCGGTGACCGCGCCGCTGTAGCGGCCGGGTTGTCCGCTCGGGCCGAAGGTGACCCGGCTGGAGGACATCTGCACACCGCCGCCGGGCAGCGCCGGCCCGGTGATGACGACTTGGAAGGCCACCGCGCTGCTTCCGGTCCCGGCGATGGTGACCGAGCTTTGGCCGGAGGCCGTCGTGGCCGTGTTGATCGATCCGGTGATGGTCGTGGTCAGCGGCAGCGCCGGCAGCGCGGTGACCGGGCCGGCGGCCCCGTTGGCCGTCGCGGCGCCGTTCGCGCGGGCGAGCAGCGCGGGCGGGGTGCCGGCGCGCGCCGCCCAGTCGGATTTGAGCGGACCGGACGCCGTCCACGCCGTCGCCGCGATGAGCGCCACGGCGCTGGCGGCGCCCGCGGTCAGCCGCAGTCCGCGATGCACGGGCCAGCCAGAGACCAGGCGCCAGGCGGCCGCTACGACGACCGCGGCGACGCACACGACGGTGAGACCGAGGATCGCCGGAGCCTTGGGATCCGTGCCGGTGCCGAACCCGTGCACGACAGCCAGCGGCCAGCAGGCATAGGCCGCCCAATGCACGGCACGCCAGGCGCGGTGCCCCACGCGGGAACGCAGAAGGCTGGTGATGGTCAGCGCCAGCAGCAGATCGAAGGCGACCGTGCCCAGTCCGAGCCATAGCGGCCGGTATGCGGACACGAATGGGATGACCAGGGAAGGCCAGCCGACCGGGGCGTAGGAGTCGAGCAGCGCGGTGCCGATGTGCACCGTGAGGAAGGCGAGTACCAGCAGGGAGAGATTGCGGTGGATGCCGATGGTGACGAACCGGGGCCAGCGCTCGGTGGCGAAACGGACGGTGATCAGGATGCCGAGCACCAGGCTCATGGTCAGCAGCACCAGCGCGACCACGCCCGTGGCGCGGGTCGCGTACCAGAGCGGCGTGGTGGACGTGATCACGGTCGACGCGCTGGTCATGACGCGCCGCCGCCGGAGTCTGGGTCGGCTGGCCAGGAGGCGATGGTGACCACGGTCCCGTCGGCGCGCACCAGCCGGGCGGGCAATCCGTGCGCGGCCAGCCATCCGGGTGCTGATTCGCCGCGCACGATCGCCGCGGTCGCCGCGGTGTTGGCCGTGACGCAGTCGATCGCGGCGACGCTGACGGTGCGCCAGCCGGCTTGGGCCGGCAGCCCGGTGCGCGGGTGGATGATGTGGTGCAAGGCCGCGTCGCTGGCGTTCCACCTGCGGACCGTCGTGCTGGAGGTCGCCAGGCCGCCGTCGCGCACGGTCACGGTCTGGCCGGGGCTGTCGTCCGCGCCGCGGTGGTCGTCGGTCACGCGCACGCGCCAGCCGCCGTCGGGCGTCGGGCCGCGGACCGACAGGTCGCCGCTGAAGCTGACCAGCACCCCGCCGCCCAGCTTGTCGTGCACGTCGCGGGCGGCCAGGTCGGCGGCCAGTGCCTTGGCGGTCGCGCCGAAGTCGAGGCGCGTCCCGCGCTGGAGCGTCACCACGCGCCTGGCCGGGTCCCAGCGCACCGTCCGCCAACCCGGGATCGGGCGCGGCCGGGGCACGGTCACGGTGACGCCGGAGAGCCGCAGCTCGTCGAAATCCCGGTCGTATCCGGTGGCGATCAATGCGTCGCCGCAGGTCGGGTCAACGTCCCCGTCGGTCAGTTCCGCCGCGCGCAGGGCGGTCTCCAGCGCCCGCGCGAACAGGGCGCTGACCTCGACCGGGCGTCCGGCGGCCTCGTTCACCCGGCACAGTTCGGAATCCGGCCGGAACCGGCTGCACGCCTTGTCCACCGCCCTGATGTGCTCGCGCACGATTGCTAGCGCGTCGTCGAGCGCGCCCGGTTCGGTGGTCAGCACGACGGCTGTGCCGCCGAACGCCGCTACTTCCGCGCGCGCCGCGGCGATGCCCAGCGTCATCACGACCCGCCGGACTGTACCTGCGACGGCCCGGATCCTCCTCCGCCCGGCGCGTTGTTCGGGCCCTGCAAGCCACCGGAGCCGTTGGAAGAGCCGCTGCCGCCACTGCCGCTCCCGCTGCCACCGCCGTTGTCGACGTTGAGGTGCGGCAGGTGGGTGGGGATCAGATGGGCGAAGCCCGCGGCCGCGATCACGGCGCCGGCCACCGAGGCGACGCCGATCAGCCGGGTCGCCCTGCTCACGCGCACCAGGCCGGCGTCACGGGCGGACACGGCCTTGCGCGTCTTCGGATCCATGCTTCACCTTCCTCTGCGGCCTCCCTTCTACAGTCGCGCGCGGCCTGCGCGTGAACGGTTCAAAACCTGCTCAGAACCGGTAAAGATCTCGGCGCTCGCCGTCTGAGCGGACGTTCTGCGCGCCACAGCGACCTGCACGCGGCGTGGCGGTTTCGTCCTCGGCGACGCGGACATGTTCGGCAATCAGTTCAGAACCTGCTCAGAACTCGCAAAGATGCGGCGCCGCCGGCCGCGGCCGGGCTATACCGGCAGCGCGGCCCAGCGCGGTGAAGGCGAGCTGATTCGGCAAAGGCGGCCCGATCAGCACACCGCGCCGGGCCGCGCTGGCACGGTCCCCCCTCAACCGCGCCGCGCGGCGGCAGCACCGGGCACCTGATCCGTCTCCGGGGCTGATCGGCCCGAAGGACCGGGACTTATGGCCCTGAGTCAAGCACCCGCCCGGCGAGACCATGCACGGGAAACGCGTGCTCACACCCGGCATGGAGGTCTCATGATGTTGAGCAAGGTGTCCGCGGCAGGCGCCGCGCCCGTCGATCTGAACGGCCCCGGCCACTACGTGCATTGGGGTGTGATTCAGGTATCCGTCGCCAATCTCGTGGTCGTCGGGATCATGGTGGCCGTCTTCATCCTGGCGCTCGTGCTGCCCTTCCCGAAGGGACGTGGCCGCAAATGAGCGAGCACGCGATCGCCCCGCTGCCGACTCCGGAGCCCTCGCCCGTCGCCGGCGCCACCGACGGCGAGCTGACCGGGGGATGGACCGGAGCCGTGCGCCGCAGCGCAGTGCGCGCGCTGCCTCCGGACAAGCTGCTGCCGGACACGCAGCCGAAGCACGTCGCGTCGTGGATATACGTCTTCGGCGTGCTGACCCTGGCCGCCTTCCTGGTCGTGCTCGGCAGCGGCGCGGTACTCGCGCTCAAAGGGCCGGCCTGGTGGCACGTGTCAGCGGTCGGGCACTACTTCAACAGCCTGCACCTGTGGAGCGTCGAGCTGTTCATGGCCTTCATGGTCATCCACCTGTGGGGCAAGTTCTTCATGGCGGCCTGGCGCGGCCGGCGCGCCCTGACCTGGATCACCGGCGCGGTCTCGTTCCTCGGCTCGGTCGGAACCGCCTTCACCGGCTACCTGGTCCAGCAGAACTTCGACTCGCAGTGGATCTCCACCCAGGCCAAGGACGGGCTGAACTCGGTCGGCATCGGCGCCTTCTTCAACGTGACGGACTTCGGGCAGATGCTCATGTGGCACATCGTGCTGCTGCCCGCCGTCGTCGGCCTGATCGTCGTCCTGCACATCCTGATGGTGCGCCGCCGCGGCGTGGTACCGCCGATCGCACTGCGCTCCGCGTCCGCCGAACCGGCGGAGAGCACGGTTGTGGGGAGCACGGTTGTGGGGAGCACGGTCGTGGGGAGCACGGTCGTGGGGAGCACCGTCGTGGAGACCGCGCCCGAGGAGGAGGCCGCGCGATGACCAGCCACTCCCTGCACGCCGAACCCGATCCCTACTCCTTCGGCTCGCGTCGGTACGACCTGGTCAAGGAGTTCACGATCGCGCTCGTCGCGGTGCTGGCGCTGACCTTCGTACTCGCGGCGGTGTTCTCCTCCCCGGACGAGAAGCCGATGACGATCGCCTCCTGGTCCAAGGCCGATCCCGGCGACTTCACCGCGACCGCGCTCGCGGAGCTCGACGGTTCAAGCGGCACGGCCAGTTATGGGCCGCCGTACAACAGCGCCGCGGACGGCCAGAAGCTCGGGCCGCTCGCGCTGGCGAAGGCGGCCGGGGTCACTCACCCGATCGACGCTGCGCAGGCCTTCGTCCTCGGCCCGCTGGCCGCCGCGCCGCAGGGTCCGGCCGTGACCTCCGCGCTGAGCACGTATAACGCGGCGAGCGCCGATCAGCAGGCGAAGTGGACCGGCGCCTACTCGGACGCGCTGACCAAGGCGAACAACGATCCGGCGAAGGTCGCCGCCTCCGACACGTTCGGACCGGTCCCGGTGCTGCTCGGGCGACTGCTGCAGCAGGCGCAGACCGGATCGCTCGACGGCGCCCTGCTCTCCGAGGGCGGCTTCTATCAAACCGATTACACCCTGCCGCTGCTCTTCCTCGCCGACGGCTCCGACCTCGCGGCCCGGGCCGACGCCCAGCACCTGAGCGGCGACCAGTGGGGCATGATGAACGAGACCGGGAACTTCCCGGGCCAGGCCTGGCTGTGGCTCTACACCTTCTGGTACCAGATCTCGCCGTTCAACAGCTCGGACAACGCCGACGCGCTGGTCTGGGGCGTCATGGCGGTGCTCTCACTGGTGTTCGTGTTCGTGCCCTTCATCCCCGGCCTGCGCTCGATCCCCCGCCTGGTGCCGGTCTACCGGCTCATTTGGCGCCAGCATTACCGCGAGTTGCAGCAGTGAACCAGCCATCGTCTGCGGGCTCGTCCGGTTTCGCCGGGCGGGCCCGCGGTTTTCTGCCGAATCGTCCGCGCGACGCGGCCGGCGGCGCAGCGGGGCGCGAGGGCAGGTCCCGGACGAAGACGGGCTTGAGGCGGTTCTCGGGCAGGGCGTCGGGCAGTTGCTCCCAGTCGAGCACGTCGGAGACGACGCGCTCGGGATTGACCTCGGCGCTCTCGGCCAGGGCGAGGGCGTCGGGGATGTGAGCGCGCACATTGTCGCGGGCGACGCGCAGCGTGACGCCGGTCAGGTACATGTCCAGCAGCGGCAGTTCGCCGGGGCGGAAGTGGTTGCCGGCGCTTTCGCAGAACCCTTCCGGGGCCAGGCACTTGAGCGCCGCGGCCAGCTCCTCGACGCGGCCGGTGGCCTCCACGGCCAGGTCGAAGCCGTGGCGCACCGGGTCGAGGGATTCGGCGGTGCGGGCCCCGAAGCCCTCGGCGATCTTGCGGTGCGCGGGGTCGGGATCGACGTACAGCACGTCGCCGGCGCCGAGCGCGCGGGCGATATCGCATACGTACAGTCCGATGCTGCCGCGCGCGACGACTAGGACCCGGGAGCCGGGCCTGGCCTTCAGATGCGGGGCGACCAGGCGCCAGGACAGCGACCAGTTGTCGCTGGCCGAGGCCATCGCGACCGGGTCGAGTCCGGCGGGCAGCGGCACCAGCATCGCGTCGGCCCACGGCACCAGCACCAGGTCGGAGAACAGCCCGCCCCAGGAACCGCCGAGCGGCGCGCCGTACATCGCCATGTAGGGCACTGATTCGCAGTGCGCGGTGAACCCCGCCCGGCACCGGTCGCAGCGGCCGCAGGAGATCGCCCAGGGCACCACCACCAGGTCGCCCGGGCTCACGTGGGCGACGGTGTCGCCGACCTCGACCACGCGGGCCACGCACTCGTGCCCGATGGGGAACGGCGGCGGGATGAGGCCCTGTCCGGCCAGGATCATCGCGTCCACGTGGCAGCTGGTCGCCGCGACCGGAGCGACGATCGCGTCGCTGTCGGCCTGCAGCCTCGGATCCCTGGTCTCATGCCAGGCGACCGTCCGCTTCGCGACGTAGATCAGCTCACGCACCCGCCCCCACCTTTCACACCCCGCACCGCGCCATCGCCCGCGGCACCGTCTATGACGCTGTTATAGAAGCAGCCAGGCTAGAGTATATCGATCGTTATAGCCAGGGCTGGAGAGGAGTGATGCGCGAAATGACCACCGCCAGGCACCAGCCCACGGCCCGGCAGAAGATCGTGGCCGGCGCGGCCGACATGATCAGCAGGCGCGGACTCAACGCGACCAGCGTGCGCGAACTAGCCAAACACACCCGGGCCCCGCTCGGCTCGACTTACCACTACTTCCCGGACGGCAAAGCGCAATTGGCCACCGAGGCGGTGCAGTACGCGGGCGCGAAGGTCGCCGAGGTGCTGCGCAGGCGGATTCACGCGGGACCCGTCGCCGGGCTGCGCGCCTTTCTCAAGCATTGGCGCGGTGTGCTTCTGGAGAGCGACTTCCGGGCCGGCTGCGCCGTGCTGGCCGTCGCTGTCGAGGAGCCCTCCGGTGAGCAGAACCCGCCGCCTATCGCGGCCGCAGCCGCAGCCTTCGAGGAGTGGCAGCGGCTGCTCGCCGACGTGCTACGCGAGCAGGGCACCGACCCGGCTCAGGCCGCCGCCCTCTCCGCCCTGATCGTCGGGGCGGTCGAGGGCGCCGTCGCGATGAGCCGCGCCAGCCAGAGCATCCGGCCCTTCGACCAGGTCGCTCGACAGCTCGAGGCGCTGATCACGGCCGCCGTCGACCACCCGGCCTGAGACCGGTAGCGGTCGGTATCGGCGGCTCGATCATCAGCAAGCTGCTATGACGGCGGGCGCGCCGGCCTCGATCGCGCGATCTCCGGCGCACCAGCCCTTGCCCTATAACTCGTGAGACGATATATATCGTCACATGAAATCCTCCACCAGGACGGAGCAGGTCTTCCTGATCCTCACCGCCCTCGCCGACCAGCCTCGGCACGGATATGGGATCGCTCAGGAAGTAGCCCAGCTTTCCGACGGCCGCACCCAGCTGAAAGTCGGCACGCTCTACGGCGCGCTCGAACGGCTCACGGACGAGGGGCTGCTCGAGCCGGACCACGACGAGGTCGACTCGGGCCGGCTGCGCCGCTACTACCGGCTCACTGACCAGGGGGTCGCCGCCCTGGCTGAGGACACGCAACGTATCGCGGCCAACGCGAAGGCCGCGGCGCAGCGGCTGCAAGCCCGCGGGGTACGCATCCAGATCAACGGTCTGAAGCACGGTCCGGGCACGGCAACGGCGGGAGCGGGAGCATGAACACGCACGGGGAGCGTCAAGGCTCGAATGGCGCGGGCGCGGCGAAGCCATCGGATACGGCGAAGCCAACGAACGCAGCGGAGCCAGCAGACGCAGCGGAGGCGGTGGCGCGGCGGTATCGCAGAGTTCTAAGCCTTCTGCCGCGTGCCTTCCGCGAGCAGCGCGGCGAGGAAATGCTCACCACCATGCTGGACGGCGCGGCAGACGCGGGCCGGAAGCGTCCGTCGTTCGGCGAGTGGCTCAGCATGCTCGGCCTCTCGCTCCGGCTGCGCAGCGGCGCCCCCGGAGCGAGCCCACGGGCGCGGACGGCCGGTGAGAGCCTGCGACTGATCGCACTGCTCGGGCTGGTGCTGCAGGCGGGCACGCCGCGGCAGTCGATCACCCTCAACGGCGAGCCGGGGATCGGCGCACTCTTACAGCACCTCGGTTTTCACTCCTGGGAGCCCGCGAGCCTTGCCGCGTGCGGCCTGCTGATGCCGTGTCTGGCCGCGGCGGCACTCCTGCGCGGACGGCGCCGAACCGGATTGCTGCTGATGACCGCCAGCTCGATGCTGTTCCTCGCCACGTCCCCATGGGTGTTCGGCATCGGACCTGACGCGCGGTGGGCCAACCCGTGCGCCATGCTGGTGTTGTGTGTCATCCCACTGATTGCGGGGCTGCTGGGCTTTCATCGTGACGCAGCACAGGTCTCGCAGCCGAGATGGTGGTCGGCGGCGGTGGTCCTCACCGGCATCTCGCTGCTGCTAACCGGCGACGCCCTTGTGCAACTGGCGGGTCATCCTTCCTACACGTTGATCCAGAGCGTGTGGCTACCTTCGCGTCTGTTCGAGCTCGGCTGCGTGGGCGTCGTCGCCGCGATGATCCTGCGTCAAGCGCGCCGTAGCGTCGGCGGCCTGGTCGCGTGTCTCGTCGTCGCCGCCCCGCTGCTTCTCGTGCTGCCGAGCGCCGCCGACGCCCTGTCCATCAACACTGGGTTCCAGGTGATAAGGCTGCTGGGCTTCGACGTCATCCAGCGCGCGGCGTTCACTCCCTACCTCTGGATCGGGGCTTACCTGCTCGCCGCGGAAGTCCTGCTGATCCTCACCTTGGCCGTCCGGCCGCGGCGGCCGAGGATCGCCGCAGCGGCATCGAGCGGTGCAAGCTGACCGGGCGGAAAAATCTTGGGCGGCGATGTCGAGAACCGGCTCTGCGCTCCGTCCCCGGGGTGAAGGCGGCCACAATGGGTCGCACCAGCACCGAGGAGACGCACGATGGCCAAGTACCTGCTGCTCAAGCACTACCGCGGCGGCCCGGCGCCGGTCAACGACGTGCCGATGGACAAGTGGACACCCGAGGAGATCTCGGCGCACATGCAGTACATGCGTGACTTCGCGGCCCGGCTGGAGCGGACCGGTGAGTTCGTCGACGCTCAGGCGCCCTCCCCCGAGGGCACGTTCGTGCGCTACGACGGCGAGGGGCGCCCGCCGGTCACCGACGGCCCGTTCGCGGAGACCAAGGACCTGATCGCCGGCTGGATGGTGATCGACGTCGACAGCTACGAGCGCGCGCTCGAGCTGGCCGGCGAACTGTCGGCCGCCCCCGGGGCGGGCGGCAAGCCGATCCACGAGTGGCTCGAGCTGCGTCCGTTCCTGGCCGAGCCGCCCACGGTGACGGAGTAACGGCCGCGTGAACGAGTCGCTGCTGCGGGAGCTCGTGCCCGCGGTGATCGCCGTCCTCGTCCGGCGCGGCGCGGATTTCGCGTCGGCCGAGGACGCCGTGCAGGAAGCCCTCATCAAGGCGCTGGAGACCTGGCCGAAGGACCCGCCGCGCGACCAGAAGGCGTGGCTGGTCACGGCCGCCTGGCGCAGGTTCCTCGACGCCGCCCGCGCCGAGAGCTCGCGGCGCGGGCGGGAGCTGGTCGTGCACGAGGAGCCGCCGGCCGGCCCGGCTCCCGCCGTGGACGACACGCTCCAGCTGTACTTCCTGTGCGCGCACCCGTCGCTGACGCCGGCGTCCGCGGTGGCGCTCACCCTGCGCGCCGTCGGCGGTCTGACGACGCGTCAGATCGCTGAGGCGTATTTGGTTCCGGAGGCGACCATGGCTCAGCGCATCAGCCGCGCCAAGCGCACCATCGCCGACGTGCGGCTCGACCAGCCCGGGGACGTCGCCACCGTGCTGCGCGTCCTGTATCTGGTCTTCAACGAGGGCTACAGCGGCGACGTCGACCTGGCCGCCGAGGCCATCCGGCTCGCCCGGCAGCTCGCGGCCGCGATCGCCCATCCCGAGGTGGCGGGGCTGCTCGCGCTGATGCTGCTGCACCACGCCCGGCGCGCCGCCCGGACCGCGCCCGACGGCAGCCTGGTGCCGCTCGCGCAGCAGGACCGCGGCCGTTGGAACACCAGGCTGATCGCAGAGGGCATCGACATCCTGCAAGCGGCACTCGCCCGCGACCAGCTCGGCGAGTTCCAGGCGCAGGCCGCTATCGCCGCCCTGCACGCTGACGCGCCCACCGCGGCGGAGACTGACTGGGTGCAGATCGTCGAATGGTATGACGAACTGGTGCGGCTGACGGACAGCCCGGTCGTCCGGCTCAACCGCGCGGTCGCGGTCGGTGAGGCCGACGGACCGCGGGCCGGCCTGGCGGCCCTTACGACGCTGGACGCCTCACTCCCCCGCTACACGGCCGTCGCGGCGTACCTGCACGAACGCGATGGAGATATGGAAACGGCAGCGCGGCTGTACGCGGAGGCCGCCCACAAGGCGCCCAACCTCGCCGAGCGCGACCATCTCACCCGCCAGGCCGCCCGGCTCAATGCGCGCCAGCCTCGCTGAGGGTCACGTTCGGCCCGGTTCGCCGCGGTCTCGGCAGCCGCGAATCCCCGCGGCGGCGGAAAATGAGTTGCCCACGTCTCGCCGACTCCCCCACGATGGCCCGCATGGATCTGTAAGCGCTGCCACGTACTGCAGTTGACTTGTCGCGCGTTCGACCCCGGAGCCTGACCACTCGGCCCGGCCGGTCGTCGCGTCCGCGTGTGCACCGCCGGATCCCGGGGGCCGCGGCCTGACCGCGAGCGCTCCCGCTGAACCCTGAAATCAATCAATAGGTGAATACTGATCGCAAGGCGCTGTGGGCCGTGCGCGAACTCGGCCTGCCCGCCATCGTAAAACCCTGCGTCGACTGCCCCGGAACGCGCCACCGCCCCTCGGGCAGGTTCCGCGTCAACGCGAACGGCAAGCTCCTCGACGTCTGGCTGCTGCTGTGCTGCGAGGCCTGCGGCAACACCTCGAAGGTGCCCGTCCACGAACGGCGCCACGTGCAGCAGCTCGAGCCCGCGCGCCGGTTGGCGTTCGAGAACAACGACCCGGCGATGGTGCGTGCGCTGGCGATGAACGCGTCGCTGGCGGCCAAGAGCGGATACCGGCTCGACTGGACCGGCACCTGGCGGCTGGAGACGGACCTGCCGTTCTACTCGCCGCAGGACCCTCACTCGCTCACCGTGTTCGTCGGCTTCGAGCTGCCCGCGCCGATCCGCGTGGAACGACTGCTCATGTCCGGACTCGGCCTCAGCCGCGGGGAGGTGCGGCGCATGGTGGCATCAGGGCGTATCCGCCTGCCGCTGAACCTGGAGACCAAGGCGCATCAGGACTTCGCGTTCACCGTCGAGGCCGGTTCCGGCTCATGACGCGCGCGAGGTCTCCGCAAGCCGCTCGCGCAGGCCCGCCGACGCTTCGTCAGGCGACAGCGAGTTCGACCGGCTGAGGGTGGCCCGGCCGCATTGTTCGGCCGGGCCTTCTTCGGCGAGGTCAGGCGCCGACGGGGTGCGCCAGCTTCGAGCCGATGCGGTCGCGCACCGCATCGAGGGCCTCCCAGTCCGCGGTGTGCAGCGTCGCGAGCGCGGCCGGGAATACCCCGTCCTGCTCCTTCAGAACGTGCCACTGCAACAGGTCGAGGGCGCCGAGAATACGCGCCGCCCACGAGCAGTCCCACAGCGGCACGTCGCCGGCCCCGGCCAGCACCGCGCTCAGCGCAGCGTGCTCACGACGCAGCGAGGCGACCTGCTCGGGGAACTCCGCCGCGAGAGCCGGGAACAAACCCTCCTCCTCGACCGCGAAGTGCGGGGCGAGCAGGTCGGCGATCCGCTGCGCGATGTGCGCCATCCGCGCCAGGTCGCCGTCACGGTGCGCCACGCGCGCCTGGGCGACCAGCTCCAACGCCCGCTCGTGCTCGTCCGCCAGCTCGCCGATCGCGGGCACGCTCTGGCAGCCGCAGTACTCGCACATGGCTCCTCCTTCGCCTCGCACGCCGGCACCGCACCCGCACGCGTCAAGCTGGCAGCCGCACCAGAACATCGCCCGCGTCGAACACGACCGCCCCGGCCGCCGCGAGCGCGGCGCGCGAGACGCGGAAATGGTGCCCGCACAGCAGCAGATCGGTCGGCTCGCGCTCGGAGTCGGTAACCGGCATCACGAACCTGACAACCGGCTGCGCGCAACAGCAGCACGCCGGATTCGACGTTTGCAGCGGTTCGAACGCCCGCCACACGTCGCCCTGCCCCGTCGCGGCAGCGGCGGCCGCGGCGATCGCGGCGTCTGCGACACGCTCTAGCGTTTCGGTACCAGGTTTGCCGTCCACGCCATGAGCGTCGCATCGGGCCGGGCGGCGCAGCAGGGCCAAGGTTACCGCCGGCCGGGGGCCGAAGGTCCCGTACGGCGGCGCCGGGCGACCCCGCGAAGCGCGCGACCGCGGCTGCGGGGACCATCGCCCCTGTCCGCACGGGCGGCGCGGCGTTGTGCTGTAGTCATGAACGCGATATCGCCCACCGATGATGAAATCCGCAGGCGCGTGGTCGACCGGGTGATCGACGTCGGCGGCGAGGTCCTGGACGTGAAGGTCGCGCACGGCGCGGTCCGGTTGCGCGGACGGGTCGGCGAGCCCGGGGAGATGGCGCTGGCCGGAAAGCTCTTACGCCAGGTCGACGGCGTGGATAGCGTAGTCGCGCAGTTCACGTTGCTCGACGAGGTGAGCAAGGAGCCGACCCGTGGTTGACCGGCCCGCCGAGGACAGTGCCGAGGAAGACGGTGCCGTCGAGGACAGCGCCAAGGGCAGTGCTGCCCGAGACCATGCCGCCGGGGACGGTGCCGAGGCGGCGCGCTGTCGCGTGGTCTGCGTGGCCGGGGTCGGCCCCGGCGACGGGCGCACGCTGATCGAGCTCGGCGTCACGGAGCTGCTTGCCCGCCATGCCCGCCGGATCGGGGTCTTCCGGCCCGTCGGGCGCAGCGGCGGCGATCCGGTGATCGAACTGCTGCGGGCGCGATACCGCGTCTCCGCCCCGCCCGAACTGCTTTACGGATACTCGTACGAACAGGCGGCCGTGATCCGGGCCGAGCAGGGCGCCGACGAGCTGGTGCGGCTGCTGGTGGACCGGCTGCGGGACCTGTGCCGCCACTGCGACGCGGTGCTGGTGCTCGGCACCGACTTCTCGAGCGGCACCATTCCCGATGAGGTAACGCTCAACGCCAGCCTCGCCGCCGAGTTCGGCGCGCTGCTGCTGCCGGTCGTCGGCGGACGAAAGCAACAGGCCGCCACGGTCGTCGCCGAGGTGCGCAACGCCCATCGCGTCTACACCGATCTGGGGTGCGCCGTGGTCGGCGTGATCGCCAACCGGGTGGACCCGGAGGACGAGCAGGTCGTCTCACGGCTGCTGGGTGAGCAGTGCCCGGTGCCGGTCTTCGTCATCCCGGAGGAGCCTTCGCTGCGGGCCCCGACGGTCGCGGAGGCCGTCGCGGCCACGAGCGCCGAGGTGCTGTTGGGCGACCAGGACGGACTGGCCCGGCTGGTGCGCGGCTACGTTTTCGGCGGCGCCGCGCTCCCCCGCTTCTTGGCAGCTCTCGGCGAGGGCCACCTCGTGATCGCGCCCGGTGACCGGGCCGACCTGCTGATCGGTGCGCTCGCCGCCCATTCGGCCGGTTCGCCGCCGATCGCGGGTGTGCTGCTGACGCTGGGTCAGCCGCCCGGCGAGCAGATCCTCCGGCTGGCCGAGCGGCTCGCGCCGGGCACGCCGGTGGCGCTGACGGCCTCGGACAGCTTCGTGGCGGCCACGACCCTCTCCGCGCTCAAGGGCGACGTGGCGGCGGCCGACCCGCGCAAGGTCGACGCCGCGCTCGGGCACTTCGAGCTGCACGTGAACACCACCGCGCTCGCCGAGCGGATCGCTCTCGGCCGGGTGCAGCGCGTCACGCCGATGATGTTCGAGCGCGAACTGATGGAGCGGGCGCGAGCCCCGCGGCTGCGCGACATCGTGCTGCCGGAAGGCTCCGAGGAGCGCATCCTGCGCGCGGCCGAGGTGCTCGTGCGCCGCAACGTGTGCAACCTGACCCTGCTCGGATCGCCGGACGCGATCCGTCGCCGCGTCGCAGAGCTCGGCGTGGACCTGCGCCTCGACGTCGACCGGGGCGAGCGCGAGGCGCGGGTGCGCATCCTCGACCCCGCGGCGTCGGTTCTGCACAAGCGTTTCGCGCGCACCTACGCTCGGCTGCGGGCGCACAAGGGCGTCACGGAGGCGCAGGCGCGCGACATCGTCTACGACCCCGGCTACTTCGGCGCGCTGCTGGTGCACGAGGGCCTGGCCGACGGGATGGTCAGCGGCGCCGCGCACTCCACGGCGGCCACCCTGCGACCGGCCTTCGAGATCATCGGAACCGCACCACAGGTCGCGTTGGCCTCCTCGGTGTTCTTCATGTGCCTGCCGGACCGTGTGCTGGTCTACGGCGACTGCGCGGTCAATCCGGACCCGAACGCCGAGCAGCTGGCCGACATCGCGATGCGCAGCGCCGGGACCGCCGCGCGCTTCGGCATCGAGCCGCGGATCGCGCTGCTGTCGTATTCGACCGGGGACTCGGGCCGCGGGGTCGATGTGGAGAAGGTGCGCAAGGCGACGCAGCTCGTCCGCGCGCTGCGCCCGGACCTGCCGGTCGAGGGGCCGATCCAGTACGACGCCGCGGTCGAACCGGACGTCGCGTTGACCAAGGCGCCCGGTTCGATCGTGGCCGGCCACGCGACCGTGCTGATCTTCCCCGACCTCAACACCGGCAACAACACCTACAAGGCCGTGCAGCGCTCGGCGGGCGCGGTCGCGATCGGGCCGATCATGCAGGGCCTGAACAAGCCGATCAATGATCTGTCACGGGGAGCCTTGGTCGAGGACATCGTGACGACCGTGGCGATCACAGCCATCCAGGCGCAGCCGGGCACCGACGGCTGACCGCCGACGGCTCATCGCGGGCCGATCACGGGCTGCCGATCACGGGCTGCCGGTCGCGGACCATCGGACCGGCAGCTCGGGCCTTTCGACAGGATGCGCACCGCCGGATCGCGAGCAGCATGGCCGTTAAGACGGTCCGACCGCCCCGCAGTGCCTCCGCGACTCCCGAGAAGGGCGAGTCACCATGCCTCTCGTTTTCATCTTCGTCGCCGTGCTGTTCTGGCTGACCATCCTGACCGTCTTCGCGGTCGGGTGGTTGCTCAAGATGATGTTCCACATGTTCGCCGCTCCGGTATACGGGGCGCGCGGGCTGATCTACCGGTCCCAGGGCGGGGCCCGCAGGTGAGCTCTACTGATCCGGGTGGCGGGTCCGCGCGATCCGTTTCCGGGAGTGCGGCGCCCGCTGCCGAATCAGCCTGTTGTAGAGCTGCTGACGCGCGAGGTCCACGCATTCGCGCACGCTGTCGCCGGCGGCATGCGACTGCACCGGACGGCCGTCCAGGTCGATCGTCGCGCTGAGCTGGACGGGATGCACCGCTCCGGGATTGCCGGAGACCACGACGGTCACGTGCACCCTGCGCAGCGGCCGGTGTGCATAAGCCGCCAGGGCGTGGAACTTCTCGACGGCGTAGCGCCGCTCCTCGCGGGTGAACGGCCCGGTCATCTCGACGAGTATCGACTCGGCGTTCTGACTTGCGTTTCTGGACATGTGTCCTCACTTTCCGCGCGATGGGGCGCCGACGAGGAACACTCCGCCCGGCACGAGGGGCTTTCCGGCCGCGTCGAGAAGGTAGAGCAGCGGACGCGCGGTCGGTACCTCCAGCCGGGTGATCTCCGCGTCGGAGATCCCGTCGAGCCACTTGATCAGGGCGCGCAGGGTGTTGCCGTGCGCCACGATGAGCACCACCCGGCCGGCGCGCAGCTCCGGGGCGACTGCGTCGCTCCAGTACGGCAGGAGCCGCGCGGTGACGTCCCGCAGGCTCTCGGTGTGCGGCAGCACCCGGGGCGGCAGGGCGGCGTAGCGGGGATCGGCGAGGTTCGGGTCTTCCCGTAGCGCGGGCGGCCGCCCGTCGTAGGAGCGGCGCCACCGCTGCACTCGTTCCGCGCCGAACTCCGCTCGCACGAGGTTCTTGTCCTTGCCCTGGAGTGCACCGTAGTGCCGGCCGTTCAACTGCCAGGAGCGGTGCACGGGTACCCAGGGGCGGTCGGCCGCGGTCAAGACCAGGCGCGTCGTCGCGACTGCCCGCTGAAGCAGCGAGGTGAAGGCGACGTCGGGGCGGCACCCGGCTGCCGCGATGGCCTGCCCGGCCTGCACCGCCTCGAGTTCGCCGAATCCGGTCAGCGGAGGGTCCGCCCAGCCGGTGAAGCGGTTGGCGGCGTTGAACTCGCTCTGCCCGTGTCGCAGCAGGATCAGCCGGCAGCCCTGGAACTCCGCGCTCGCCGAGCTCACCGGATCCATCGCACCCCTCCCCCTTCTCCTGGCCCCAGCCTTGTGCGCGCCCGCCACGGCCGACAGGGTCTCAAGTCCCGCCGCGAGGATGGAGGCGGCAGCTTCCCGTGACTCAGTACGGCAGCGTCCGGCGCCCGGACGGGGTGCGCAGGTCCAGTTCGGGAAGCTCTCGGCGCGCCCGGCGGCGTCTGATCACGCGCACCCGCTTCGACGCGTAGACCTGCGGGGCGATGCGTGTCGACGGAACCTGCTTCATGATCGCCACCTCGGAGGGGTCGCTGATCCGGTCGCCCTGCGCGGCCGGTACCAGCAAACCCTTGTCGAAGCCGGCGATCACGGCACGGGCCGAACGGCCCGGGCCAGCAGGGCCGTGCGGGCACCGTTCAGCGGACCTTCTTGGCGGAGCCTCCGCGACCTCGGCGGCCACGGGAAATCCACCGCGCGCGACCAGGAGCACGACCGGGTCGGCTCTGCGCAACGCGGCGGAGCCGAGCGGCCTCAGCCGCGATTGGCCGCAGTTTCGTGCTCGAACCTGCTCCACAAGTCCGGTTGCCGGCGACGCCAGAGCCGGCGTCCCCGCAACTCGCGGGCCAGCGGCGGAGGCGGTACGACGAGCAGTTCGCAGCGCGCCTTGCGGATGCAGGCGAGCGGTACCGATCCCGACCACAGCGCGTGCCACAGGCCGCCGCCGCTGCTGCCGATCACCAGCAGGTCATCGGGTCCGTCCGCGTATTCGGCCAAGGCCGAGGCGACCGGCGGAGGCTGAATGCTGCGCAGGATGGTCAATCCGGCCGGAACGCCGCCGAACGCGTCTTTGAACGCCGCGTCGATCTGCTTGGTGTCGGAGTCCGACCAGAGCGCCTCGACGCGGACCGCGTGCAACGGCACCCCGCGCCAGGCGGCCTGGGTGGCCGCCGCTCGCAACGCCGCCAGACCCTGTGGCGATCGGTCCACACCCACGATCACCCGCGCACTGCGTTCGGCGTTCACGGCGACACCTTCTCTCGTAAACGCTCACCTTCAGTCTTGTCACCCGGCGCTGCCGCACCAGGGCATTGAGTCCCTGTTCCGTCCCGCGCTGCCGTCGCCGCGGGGGCACGAGGCGGCGCGGGACCAACGACTCTGGTCGGGGTCCAGCCGGGCGGCGACGCTGCCGGTGACTCGATCGGAGGACGGCTTCATGGTCTTGGCGGTGGGATATCGCGGAACCCGGCAGGCGGCGGATCTGACGGAGCGGTTGACGGATCAGGTGTCGACCGCGCTCGCCGAGCCCGCCTGGGATGTCAGCGATCTGCGGGTGCGGGTCAGGGCTTCCGAGGACGGCCGCGGCCCGATCGTCGGCCAGGTGAACTTCACCGCCCTCGGATGGGCGCTTCGGTCGCAGGCCGCATGCGATCACCCGGAGGAGCTCGCCGAGCTGCTGGTCGCCCGGATCGCGCGGCAGCTGGTGGTGCCGAGTTCGGGTGTGTGGGTGCGGCCCTGGCCGGATCCGCTGACCCGGGTCTCACCGGTGCCGACCGGGCCCGCCGTGATCAGCCGCCGCAAGCCGGTGCGGCTCAAGCCGCTGACGTCGATGGAGGCGATTCTGGCGCTCGACGCCCTCGACTACCAGGCGCACATGTTCCGGGATCCGCAAACCGGCACCGAAGCGGTCGTATGTCGGGACGGCCCCTGCGGTTACCGGATGGCCTGCATCGAACGCGCCGAGTCGTCCCGATCGGCGCCGGCTGTTCTGGTGACTGACCTGTACCCGCCACCGCGGCTGTCTCTCAGCAGCGCCTTGACACGACTGACTGCCTTTGGTGAAACGCACCTGTTCTTCACAGATGCCGCTGCGGGTCGCGGCCGCCTGCTTTACGCGCGCTATGCCGGCGGATACGGGCTGATCGAGACGGTTGCCTGAGCGGTGCGCGGCGCTCGGTTATCGCGCGGCATGGCCGAGTTCGCGGCGGCCGTCGCCTGCCAGCCACGTCGCGAAGTCGCGTTCATCGGGTTGTCGTCCGGCATTCGCGGGACGCCCGTACCAGTCGTCCAGGAATTCGGTCAGGTGCCGCTGGATCAGGTGGCGCAGTGTTCGCTCCGACATGGTGATCGCTCCCTCGCGGATGCCGTGGTGGCGGCCTTCTCGGCGATCCTGCTCCGCGCGGGGGCGCCCCGCAGGGGCGCAAAGGCCTCGACTGGGATGGACCAACGACGCGGCAATTCTGCGCCGAGCTCGGGCCTTGAGCCCGGCAGGGTAGGGCCCAAGGTCCTGTCGCGGGATCGTCGTGTGACGCCTACGGTCGAATTGTGAAGGCTCGTTGTGGCGTCCGGACCGCGGCGGCGACTCTGCTGGCCGCTGCGGCCCTGTTCATGTCGGCAATCGCCGGATGCGCCGGCTCGTCAGGGAACGCAGGTGCGCAGCCGCAGAACAGCATAACCAACGCCGGGCCGGCGCCGGTCCCGTCGAGTCCGCGGCCCAGCCCCACCGTGACCACCTCGGCCCCGACCGGTTCCGGTTCGCCGTCGCCAACCGCAGGTTCGCCAGCCCCCACCGCTTCGAGGACTCCTGGCACGACGGCGCCCGGCGGCCAGTCGATAATGCGTCCCGGCGACAGCGGCCCGGCCGTGCTGGCGCTTCAGCGGCAACTCGGCTCGCTCGGCTACTGGCTCGGAACGCCTGACGGAACATACGGCGACCTGACGCGGCAGGCGGTGGTGGCCTTGCAGAAGGCCGCGGGCCTGCCGCGCGACGGAGTGTTCGGCCCGCGTAGTGCCGCGGCGCTGGCACGCGCGATCCGGCCGGCGGCACACAGCAGCTCCGGGCACGTCATCGAGATCAACCTGGCCCGGCAACTGCTGCTGCTGGTGACGAACGGCCACGTCGACACGGTGCTCGACACCTCGACCGGCAGCGGCGCGGCTTACACCGTGGGCGGCTCGACGTACATCGCCGTGACTCCGACCGGTAGCTACCGCATCTTCCGGCAGGTCGACGGCAGCGACCACTCGCCGTTGGGCGTGCTGTGGCGGCCGAAGTACTTCAACGGCGGAATCGCGATCCACGGGTACCCCGACGTACCGCCCTACCCTGCGTCACACGGTTGCGTGCGCGTCAGCAACGCGGCGATCAACTGGATGTGGGCCGGCAATCTCGCGCCCATCGGAACCAGCGTGCTCGTGTACTGACCCGGCCACTGCCGCCCTGGTTCCCGGGAGCCGAACGGCCTGAGCGAACGTCCAAGCATGAGGTACCGGCGCGGACGGCGTCCATCGAAACCCGCACGGGCCTTGAGCCTCTAGGCCGCGCCCGCCGGCGGCGCTTGGGTGGAAACCGAAAGGGCCGCTTCGGCCGCCCGACGCTCGCCGCCGGGCGGAGGAGGGGCCGAGTTCCCGGTTTCCCGAGGAGGTGGTCACCTTGACCACTCCGATCAATCAGCCGGACATCGGACGCCACCCGGACCTGCTGGACCTCGGCGCGCGCTTCGAGCGCGCGACCGCCACGCCGAGCGTGCAGGGGGCCGAGGCGCTCGGCATCCTGACGGGCTTGTACCTGGCGGCGTCGCCGTGGATCGCCGGATTCAGCGGCTTCTCCACGCTCGCGGTCAACGACCTGATCACCGGCATCGGTTACACGCTGCTCGTGGCGGGCTTCGGCTCGGCCTACCAGCGCACGCACGCCATGGCCTGGGCCGCGACCCTGATCGGCGTCTGGACGGTTGTCGCGCCGTGGGCGGTGGCCGGAAGCGTGCACACCACGCGCACGATCACCAGCAACTGCATCGCCGGAGGCGTGGCGGTGCTGCTCGGCCTCGTGATCGTCGGACTGGCCGGCTTCGGCCGCGGCAGGATGCGGGCGACAGGTCCCGTACCGCGATAGCCGCGAATAAGCACGCTGACACCGCGACGGCGGCAGCCTCACCTCGAGCAGCCGCCGTCGCGGCCTTCCCTCACAACGGGCATCGCCTGTCGTCCTTGCCGATAGGCGTGAGGCTTCCCGCCGAGGCTACTTTCCATGCGCCGCCTGGTGACCATGACGGGTCGAACGGCCCTGGTCACGCCAGGTCCGGCGCGGGATGCTGTGATCCACCGGGACCGAGAAGGGAGGCGGGCACCGTGAGCGGCACCTCCTCAGAAAGCCACCACGCTGGCACAGAATCCCGCCGGGAGACCGTCAGCAGCACCGGACACTCGGGCACGGATACGCGCTACAACGCCATGCTGCGCTACCTGCGCGGCCTCTATGTCAGAAGCCCGCAAGCACCGCAGAAGGCGAGCGCGCCGACGGCGCAGAGTCAGCCAAGCACCGAGCCCGAAGCGCCGGCAACCGAGCCGGACGCGCCCGCAGCCGAGCCCGTCGAACCCGCCGAGCCGTCGGCTGAGCCGAAGGCCTGAGCGCTCGCCGCGCAGACGTGGCCTCCGACGACGCGATTCGGCCACCTGGATCCGGGGTCCTTATGCCCTGGGGCCGATCTGCGCCCGGTGCGAGCCTGACGGCAGGGGCATTGAGGAATGAGGCGATCGCAGTGTCGGATCAGAGCACGTCCGAACAGAGCACGTCGGAACAGGGGATCTCGGAACAGGGCGGCTCGGAGCAGAGCAAGCAGGGTCCGGACGTTGACCAGGCGGCCGCCAACGGTCATGTGCCTGACGGCCAAGCGGGCTCCCAGACTGCCCCGCCGCGAGGCGACCAAGTGTGGCCGACTCGCCGCTACCAGCCCGGCCGCCTGCGCCACGTGGAGAACGCGTTCACCAGCATCCTCGCGCGCGCGGGCCTGATCCCGCACACCTACCTGCTCACGACCAGGGGCCGCAAGACCGGCCGCCCGCGCCGGAACCCCGTGATCCTGGTGGTGCTCAACGGGCAGCGTTGGCTGGTCGCCCCGTACGGACCGGTCTCCTGGGTGCACAACGCGCGCGCTGCCGGCAAGGTCGAACTGACCCGCGGCCGCACGACCCACGTGTACGAGGTCCGCGAACTGCCGGCGCAGCAGGCCGGATATGTGCTCAAGCACTACGTCCGCATCGCCAAAGTCACGCAGCCGTACTTCCGCGCCCGGCCGGACTCCCCGGTCGAGGACTTCAGCGCCGAAGCCGCCCTGCATCCCGTCTTCCACCTGATCAGAGCCGATCAGCCCGCCGCTTGAGGAGGGTGCGCGATGCGGATCTGTATTCCCATCACCGGAGATGACCAGGTCGACGGGCGCTGGGGGCGGGCCCACCAAGTCGCGGTCGCGGACATCGACGACGGCGAGATCACCGGCTGGTGGGAGCACGAAGTGTGCTGGGACGTCCTGCACGACACCGGCAGCGAGGGCGCGCACCACGCACGCGTGGCGCGGTTCGTGCGCGAGCAGCACGTCGGAGCCGTGGTGGCCGAGCACATCGGGCCCGGCATGATGCGGATGCTGCGCACCATGGGCATCACCGTGTACCTCGGCGCCCACGGCGACGCGCGCCAAGCCGTCACCGTCGCCGCGGACCTCGGCGCCGCCCGAGCGGGCACCGGTTCGGCACCGTCAAGACGCTGAATCCGGATCGGGTGAAGCATCCGGCTCGTCGGTGGCGCGCCCGCTGAACAGCGTCGCCACAAGCCCAAGGCCGCCCAAGAGCAGGGTCCACACGGGCAGTTGTCCCGCGGGCGCGAACCCGCCGATAGCCAGTCGCGCCAGTGCCACCGAGGCCGCGATGAGTCCGGCCAGCAGCAGGATCGGCGACCAGCGACCAGGCGGGCCAAGGCCGGAGGGAAGACGCAGCATCGGGCGTTCCGCCCACATCACCGCGGCAACCAGCGGCACCAGCACCACGGTCAGCAGCGCCCACCACACCGGCCGCAACTCCCACCACTGCGCGCTGCCGATCGGCGGCTGCGGCATGACCTTCGTGGGATAGAAGGCCACTGCGATGACGATCGCCGGCACGAAATGCCACAGGTACACCGTCATCACGGTGCCGTTGAGCCGCCTTACCGCGTGCCAGAGCCGCACCCGGACCGCCAGGATTCGGGACATCCACGGCTCGGCCAGCAACACGAGGCCGCACTGTGCCGCGGCGAACGCGAGCAGCGCGATCGACGGCGGGTTCGTGTTCCCGGAGCCGACCATGTCCACCTTGAAGGACCGCGAGACGACCAGCGCGGTCAGCAACACGGCCCCGGCCGCAGTCAGCGCGTACAGGCGCCACCGCGGCGTGGTGAGGCTCCGGTCCTGCCAGGCGAACCCCCACTGGTGGATCGAACCCCATACGAAAAAGTAGTTGGCATATCCGACGGCGGGTGGATGCCGCCCCGTCAGGACCACGCTGACCGACCCGGCCGCCGCGGCCATGACGCAGGGCACCGCCAAGCCCCAACCCCGATGCAGCGCCAACATGATCGGAGTGAGCGCGATGAGCGTCAGGTAGACCGGCAGGAACCACAGCTGCAGCGCGACCAGCCAGGCCGACTCCGCAAGTTCCGCCGACGGCACGCGCGCGGCCTTTGCCGCCATGACGGCGAGGAGGGCGACCACGACGAACGCGCCCGTGGGCCACAGCAACCGCAGGGCACGCTCGCGGACCCACCGCGTCCAGGTCTCGCCGCGCTCGTGATGGATGCTCCAGGACTGCGCGTTGACGAATCCACCCACGAGGAAGAACACCGGCATCACCTGGAACAGCCAGGTGACCCAACGTCCCCAGCTGACGTAGTCGACGGCGTCCAGGCCCGAGAGTCGCCCGTTCCGGTAGGTCGCCGAGATCAGGAGCCAATGGCCGTAGACGACACCGCCAATGGCCCCGACCCGCAGGAGGTCCGCGTAGCGATTGCGCACCATGCCGCGACCTGCAACTCCCTCGCCGATTTATGCCGCGGACCGCCGCGGTGCCCTGGCGCCTCGGGACGAATGGCCCGCGCGGATGGCGAACTAAGACCCGTGCCGCCCGGAGCCGGGCGCAGGACGCTGGAAGCGTGGCCGTCTCATCCCTGAATCTACAGTCGTCCACGCCGGCGCGGTTCACCGTCGGGCCGGCGCGTAACACGTCGGACGACATCTTCGACTGGGCCGCGCAGCGCCCTGACCACCTTTCGTTCGCGCGGAAGGCCGGCGGCAGCTGGCAGTCCGTGACCGCGGGCGAGTTCGTCGATCAAGTGCTCGCCGTGGCCGCCGGTTTGATCGCGTCCGGCGTTCAGGCCGGTGATCGCATCGGGTTGATAGCGGATACCAGCTACGAGTGGGTCGTGTGCGATTACGCGATCTGGGCTGCCGGAGCCGTCACCGTGCCCGCCTATCCCACCGCCGCGCCGACACAGATCGCCGGCATACTCACCGACTCCGGCGCGACCGGGGTGTTCGTCAAGGGCGGCCAGCTCGCCACGGAGGTAGCAGAGGCCTGCGGATCGCTCGCCGACCGCATGTGGACGGTGGACGACGCCGGATTCGCCGCGCTCTCGGCTTCCGGCGCGGCGATAACCCGCGACGAGGTGGAACGCCGCAGGCGCTCCGCGACGGCGGACTCGACGGCGACGATCGTCTACACCTCGGGCACGACTGGCCGGCCGAAGGGCTGCGTGCTGACGCACGGCAACCTCGTGGCGGAGGTCAGCAGCATTCTCGAGGCCGAGGGCATCGCCGACCTCGTGCTCGTGGAGGACTCGTCGATGCTGGTGTTCCTGCCGCTCGCGCACGTGCTGGCCCGCGTCGCGACCCTGGCCGGGGTGCGGGCGGGCATGCGTATCGGCTTCACCAGCGATCTGGACGACCTGCCGCGGGAGCTTGCCGGATTCCGGCCCGAGGTGACCCTGGTCGTGCCGCGGATCCTGGAGAAGGTCTACAACCGCGCCGAGCGCAAGGCCGAGCAGTCCGGCCGGGCGCGGCTTTTCCGCGCCGCCGCGGAGACGGCCGTGGAATACAGCCGCGCACTGGACGACGGATCGCCGTCGTGGCGGCTGCGGATGCGGCGGGCCCTGTTCGACCGGCTCCTGTACGCGCGGCTGCGCGCCGCTTTCGGCGGACAGCTGCGGTACGCCGCCAGCGGCGGCGCTCCGCTGGACGCCCGGCTCGGGCACTTCATGCGCGGCGTCGGAGTCAACGTGCTGGACGGCTGGGGCCTGACCGAGACGGCCGCCCCGGTCACGCTGAGCCTGCCCGCCGCGCTGCGGGTCGGCACCGTCGGCCGCCCGCTGCCCGGCAACACCGTGCGGATCAACCCGGACGGGGAGGTGCTGGTCAAAGGCCCGGCGGTGTTCCGCGGCTATTGGAACGATCCGCAGGCCACTGACGAGGCTCTGGACGCGGACGGATGGCTGCACACCGGCGACCTCGGCGAGCTGAACGACGGATACCTCTCCGTGATCGGGCGCAAGAAGGATCTGATCGTGACCGCGTCGGGCAAGAACGTCGCCCCCGCCTTCCTGGAGGACCGGCTGGCCGCACACTGGCTGATCGAGCAGTGCGTCGTCGTGGGTGACCGGCGGCCGTACATCACGGCCCTGGTCGCGCTCGACCCGGAATCCTTCGAGGAGTGGAAGGCGGAGCACCACCTGCCGTTCTCGGCCACCGTGGCGGACCTGCACGAGGACCCCGCGCTGCGCGAGGCGGTGCAGGGCGCGATCGACGAGGTGAACGAGGAAGTCTCCCGCCCTGAACAGATCAAGCGCTTCCGCATCGTGCCGGGATACTTCACGGTCGGCGACCAGTTGACGCCGACTCAGAAAACGCGGCGGCAACACGTCCTGACGCAGTTCGCCGGCGACGTGGAGGCGCTGTACGCCGAGGACGCGTGACGCCGACTTGAGCGACTCGCGCGGCGCGGCGGCTCCACCCGGACAGCCCTGCGCACGGTACGGGCGCCGCGGCGATCCGTCCCTCAGCCGTCGGCAAGGGTTCGCGCCCCAGCGGATATCCGCGAGAGTACGAGCTCTTCGTCGAGTTGCGCGACTGCGGGAGGATCAGGGTGCGCCCCATCCTGCCCGGCGACGCTTACCGACGCGATCATGGCCCTGGACCGTACGCAGGTTGGCGCGATCATCAGTCGGCTGGCCTCCCCCGCGACCACCGCTGCATCCGCCAACGCAGCAACTACCAACGCAGCATCCACCAGCGAGTCCGCCGCCGCGGCCACCCGCTGACTAACGCCGCCGGGCGATCGCCCAGGCTGCCGGGACACGCGACCCGGACGAGGTTAGGTCACCCGTGCGAGCAACTTGCCATGCTTCGTCGCGGCAACTTTCATAACCGTTCACCGGCAGGGGCAGCGCGCGGGTCCACCCGATCGGCCTTCCCGAAACGATTCGCGAGATGGCGTCGGGTGCGCGCCAAGACGGGCAATTGATGGGATGGATAGAGCAACGAGGCGGAATGAGTATCGCGCTCCATGCCCGCTGGCTGAACCACATGGACACCAAGGCTCCCCGGAGTGCCTCTGTGTCACGTTGTCGACACCCTGCCTGCTCAGGGAGCGATGCGCGTGATGCAGCGATTCTTCCCGACTGATCGAACGGGATCGCCTGCTGAGTCTGGGATAACGGACCGTTGCTTGACAGTGACCAGAAGTGGTCCTACGTTTCGCACCGAATCGATTCGCGCCGCCGGGAATTTGGGTACCAGCGCGGCGCGCGTCACGGTGCCGCGGTGTCTCAATCGCGCCTGTTTCGTGGGATCGAGCGCGCAACAGTAAGCGCAACCGGAAGAGAAGGCAAAGCACCAGAATGCTGAGACCGACGTTGTTCTTGCGCATCAGCGTGGCTTTGGGCGCCGCACCGCTCCCAGTCGCTGGCCTGTCGCGGGGGCCCGCCGCGAGCGCGGCGACCGCGGCGCGGGCGCCAGTCCGGGGACCAAGGCCATCATCTGGACCTGCAACGGCCAGCCGAATCAGCAGTGGAACCTCAACTCCAACGGCACGATCACCGGTGTGCAGTCAGGACTCTGCCTCGACGTGACGGGTGCCGGAACCGCCGACGGCACCCCGATCGAACTGTGGACCTGCAACGGCGGCAGCAACCAGCAATGGTCTCTGGGATAACGCGTCACGCCCCCAACAGCCGCCTTCTCGCGCCTTCCCCAACCCACTTCGCAGCCAGCCCACATGGCTGCACGTCTAGAAAGGACCCTCCCGTGTATCGCGCGAATCCGCACAAACGAACGCCCGCAGCGCCCTCAGCGGGCGTTGCCTCGCGCCGCACGCGCGCTGCGCTGTGTGCGCTCGGCCTGGCCGCGCTCACGCTGTCCGTGACGAGCCCGGCGCACGCGGCGACCCCGGGCGAGGTGATCGCCGTGGCGCCGTCGGACTCGCCCGCCACGATCATCGCGAACGCGGCGAACGTCGTGCCGTCGTCCCGGCAGCTGGCCTGGGAGAACCTGGAGGAGACCGCATTCCTGCACTTCGGGGTGAACACCTACGACGGGCGGGAGTGGGGCACCGGCACCGAGGACCCGAACATCTTCCAGCCCACCGGCCTGAACACCGACGAGTGGGCCAGCGTGCTGAAGGCCAACGGGTTCAAGGAGGCGATCCTGACCGCCAAGCACCACGACGGCTTCCTGCTCTTCCCGTCCAAGTACACCAGCTTCAGCGTCGCGTCCTCCTCCTGGGACAACCACCAGGGCGACGTGGTCAAGAGCTTCACCACCTCGATGCACAACGCCGGGCTCAAGCCAGGCATCTACCTCTCACCCGCCGACATCCACGAGAACCTTTCCGGCGGACGCTTCGCCAACGGCAGCGCCTTCAAGCCGGTGACCATCCCCTCCGATCCGTCGGAGGTCGTCAACGGGGTGACGTTCCACTTCAACTCCGACGACTACAACACCTACTACGAGAACACCCTCTACGAACTGCTGACCCGCTACGGCGAGATCGACGAGATCTGGTGGGACGGCGCCAACCCGACCGGCCGCTATCAGCCCTATGACTTCAGCGACTGGATCAGCATGGTGCGCACGCTGCAACCCAACGCGGTCATCGAGAACGACGGCGGACCGGACGTGCGCTGGGTCGGCAACGAGTACGGCAACGCGCGCACCTCCGAGTGGTCGGTCGTGCCGTACAACGGCAACCCCGCCACCGCCGCGGACAACGTCATCAACCCGCCCGGCGGACCCAGCGCCTCAGACCTGGGCAGCGACGCGCTGCTGTCCCAGCGCAACTCAGACGGCACCAGCGCATGGAACCTGCTGCGCTGGGCCCCGCCCGAATGCAACCTGACCCTGTCGGCCGCGCACAACTGGTTCTGGCATCCAGGGGACACCTGGCTGAGCGAGTCGTCCCTGGAAGACAGCTACTACAACTCGGTGGGCCGCAACTGCAACCAGCTGCTGGACATCGGCCCCGACCAGCAGGGCGTCTTCGACCCGACCGCGGTCACGGCGCTGAACACGTACGGCGCCGCGATCTCCTCCACCTTCGCCACCAACCTCGCCTCCGGCGCGAGCGCCGCCAACGACAGCGGCACCTCGAACACCAGCGGCCACACGCCAAACCTGGCCGTGGACGGCAATACCAGCACCTCCTGGCAGCCGAACGGAAACACCGGGGCGCTGGTGCTCACGCTTCCCTCAGCCAAGACCTTCGACGTGATCTCGGTGCAGGAGGACCTGGGCATCGGCCAGCGCGTCGAGTCCTACGCGGTGGACGCGTGGAACGGTAGCGGCTGGAACCAGATCGCCAGCGACACCACGATCGGCCACAAGAAACTGATCCGCCTGGCC
>NZ_DASRBQ010000026.1:0-36711 GCF_035653575.1 Actinocrinis sp. | reverse complement strand
GAGACCACGAGCGGGTCCCTCCGTAGCGAGGGCGGCGGCGCTGCTCGGCGCCCCCAATCTTTGACAGCTCTGGTCCGAACCCTCATCCAGTCTAGACCGCCTCGTCGCCGACGGAGACCCGGAACTGCGGTACAAGCCTGTAACAGCACGGCACGCTGCATCGCACGGCATCGCACCAGACTCCACGTAACGCTCCGTGACACACCCCCGGACCCGGATTCCACGCCCACCGCGCCCGGAAACCGGTGCAAATCAGGGCTACCCAACCCTTCCCGTGCCCTGTACTCTCCTGTCGCAACGGTGCGCAACACCGTCGTAACGCGGTCGTCAGAGGGTGAACGGCCGCGCATGACAATCCGTCCGATCCGAAGGACCTGTCTTCATGCGAGCGTTCACCCGAACTCTGCGTCCTGCCGTGCCCAGACTCACCATCGCCGCTGCGGCCACCGCGGCAGCCCTCGTATTCGGCACGCTGGCCGCGACCACCGCGCAGGCCGCAAGCATCGCCACCGGCGACAGCCGCTCGGTCAGCCAGCCCGCGGTCCCCTCGGTCTGCCAGACCCTCACCGCGAACCTGGCCACCAGCAACGAGCAGTTCTCCAGCAGCAACGAGGCCAGCCCGCCGGACACCTCACGCATCCAGAACGCGCTGAACGCGTGTAAGGGAACGAATAAGGCAGTCGAGCTGACCAACAGCGGCAGCAACAACGCGTTCCTCTCCGCCCCGCTGACGGTCCCGAGCGGCGTCTACTTGGTGATCAACGCGGGCACCACGCTCTACGCCACGCGCGTCGCCTCCCAGTACCAGTCCAGCTCCTCGGACACCTGCGGCGCGATCTCCAGCAGCGACAACGGCTGCAACCCGTTCATCAAGGTCTCCGGCGCCAACTCAGGCATCGAAGGCATCCGCAACAGCAGCGGCTCGCAGGGCACGATCGACGGCCGCGGCGGCCAGAGCATCTGGAGCACCTCCACGACCTGGTGGCAGCTGGCCACCACCGCCGGCAACGAGAACAAGAAGCAGAACAACCCGCGGCTGATCGTCTTCTCGGGCGCCAACAACGCCACGCTCTACAACATCAACCTGGTCAACGCAGCGTTCTTCCACGTGACCTACAAGTCCGGCAACGGCTTCACCGCCTGGGGTGTGCGCATCAAGACCCCCGCTACCGCCCGCAACACCGACGGCATCGACCCGGACGCCTCCAGCAACGTCACCGTGGAGAACTCTTACATCCAAGACGGCGACGACGGCATCGCCATCAAGGGCGGCAGCGGCGCGACCAGCAACGTCACCATCGCCAACAACCACTTCTACGGCACGCACGGCATCTCGATCGGCAGCGAGACCAACGACGGCGTCAGCAACATCCTGGTGAAGAACAACACCGTCCAAGGCACCGACAGCTCCGGCAACGTCAGCACCCTCAACAGCGGCCTGCGCATCAAGAGCTACCCGAGCAAGGGCGGCACGGTCTCCACGGTGACCTACATCAACACCTGCGAGAGCGGCATCGCGCACCTGATCGAGCTCAACCCGCGCTACTCCTCCTCCAGCAGCACCAGCAACATCCCCGAGTTCACGAACATCATCGTGGACGGCCTCAAGTCGCAGAACTCTGCCTCCGGCGCCACGTCGATCATCGAGGGCTACAACTCCTCCCACATCACCGGCCTGACCCTGCAATACGTCAGCCTCGACAGCTCCTCGTACACCGCGCAGTACGCCGCCATCAGCACCTACAGCTCCAGCCTCAACCCGTCTTCGGGCACCGGCGTCACGCTCACCAAGCTCTCCTCCCCGGTGACCAGCGGCAGCGTCCCGTCCTGCTCCTTCCCGAGCTTCCCGAGCCTGTAGGCCGGGACCGCAACCCCATCACCCACGACCCGCTGGCCGAGCAGGTCGTGGACGAGGGGTCAGTTGGGGCCGACGGGCTGGTCGAGCAGCTGCTCGACCAGCCCGTCAGGCAGGCCAAGGAGCGAAAAGCCGCTTTGAACGCCGTCGAGATCACCTTCGTCGGACGCCTGACCGCCGGACGCAAGTAAAGCCATTCACAATAAGATTACACCGACAGGTTGACAGCCGCTCTCTCCCGTCGGAGAGCGACGAGGCCCGGTGCAGACAGCGCCCCGTGCAGCGGGGCCGGCGACCTGGTCACCGCCGCGCTGGTGATCTAGGCTCCATCTCGCTTGGCCACGGCGGAAAGGACTGGTGTGGGCAGGATCAGGGCGTTCATGTGGGGTTCTGGACACCGTTGGCTGATATCAGTGGGCGCTGCGGCGGTGGCTGTTGGGGCGGTCGTGTGGATGGCCTGGCCCGCGCGCACCGATCGGGCGCCTGCTCCGGCGACGGCGCGCGCCTTCGTCGACTTCACAGTGTGCGTGCTGACTGACGCCCATGGCATCTCGAGCGCCGACGCGGCTCCGGTATGGCGGGGCGTGCTGATGGCGCAGGAGTCGACGAACGCCAAGGCGCAGTTTCTGGCGGTGACGGGCGGCGGGTCGCCGGATGCGGCGGTGGTCTCGCTCAACACCTTGGCTTTGCGGGGCTGCGGGTTGATCGTGGCCGTCGGCGACTCACAAGTCTCGGCGGTGTGGCGGCAAGCGCGCACGTTTCCGGCGCGTCACTTCGCCGTGGTGGGCGGGCTCATGCTGGCCGAGGACGGGAATGTCGCGGTGATCGAGAGCCGGTCACCGGATACGGTCGTGTCGCAGGTCGCCGCGCTGGCGCGTAACGCCGTGGCCGGACGCTTCGCCTCGGGCCCGGTTTCGTAGCCGCCGCGCGGCGGGAGCCAGACGTGAAGGCGCCAATCGCGCGCCGAGATCTTGTCGGCATCCCCGAGTAATGATACTGATGCTCTAATACAAAAAGTTGATACGGCCTTGGGTGGGGGTTCGCATGCGCGGGGTGGGGCGTCGGTGGCTGCGTGCGACGGTCATACTGGTGTTCGCGGCGCTGGTGTCGAGCGCCGCGACAAGTTCGGCCTCAGCCGCTCAGCTGACGCTTCCGGCGCTGCATCTGCCGTCGGTAGCACAGATTGAGGCTTGGCTGCGGGGAGCGGCGGGGTGGGTGCTGCCGAGCCAGGAGTCGGGCAGCGCCGCCGGTAAGAGCCACAACGCCTCGTCAACGTCGACGCGCTCGGGCTCCGGCAACGGGCGCGCGCCCGGTCACGGCAAGGGAGCGTTGGGAGCTTACACCCCGGTTGGGGCGAAGACCGTGCCCGGCGTGTCGGGCTTGCTCCGTAAGGGTTTCGATCCGAAGACTTCGACGCGGGTGGCGGCGAAGTCGACGGCGACGAGCACGTGGTATCAGAATGCGGACGGCACGGTCACCCGCAAGGTGTCCGAGACGCCGGTGAACTATCGCACCACCTCGGGTGACTGACTGCCGATCGATGCCAGCCTGACCCGGGCGCCGTCAGGGCGGCTGGTGAACCGGGCGAACAGTTTCGCGGTGTCGTTTGGTACAACCCGTCCACCGGCCAGTTCGCCAGCAGCGACACGCAGCAGAACAACCCCGTTCCTGACACCGCCGCAGCCAACCCGTATGGCTACGCGGACGGCTCGCCGCTGAACGGCACTGACCCCAGCGGCCACATCACGGTCGGCGGCAGCGGCGACGGCCCGGTGTGTACTCCGCTGTGGAGCCCGTGGTGCATCGTTATCAACTCGGTCACGGACAACGACACCGCCAGTTGCGACACCACCACGTGTCAGTGCGACAGGTACCAGAAGGACTGCGCGACGATCTGCACCTCGGATCCGACCGACATCCGTTGCAATCCGCCCTCGTGGGACGACGATCCGTGCGCGGGATTGTCCGGGCCGGCCTGCGCGCAGAAATACGGCAACCGGCCAACCTGGCCGAACACCAACAATCCGAAGACCGGACCATCCGGTGGACCGTTCTCCGGCTGCGACGCGGCATGTCAGGCGAAACGCTGGCTCGACCATATAAAGGCACTAAGTCGCCTCGGACACACCGCGATCTCGTTCACGGTCGGCGCGGCGGCCGACGCCGACGCGGCGCTGAACTCCGCCGCGAGTGCGCTGGCGAGTACCGTGGTGGGGCTCGGCATCGGGGTCGCGACTGTACTGACCAATCTGCCCGGCAACGGGAACGACGACAACAACGACCAGAGCTGCGATCCGCTGCCGAGCTCAAGCCCGAACGGCCACATCACCTACCTGCCCCTCGAGCGGGCCCCCGGTACGGACGAATGCCGCGCGACGGGGGCGTACGGCCAGCTCAACCGGGACGACTACCGCGACTTCAGGCTGGATCCGACGGTGACGCCGCCGGGCTACTCCGACCTGCCGGCCGGGCTCGCGGCGCGCGGGCACCTCATCGCCAACGTCCTGGGGGGAACGCCGTCCGATCTGCGCAACTTCGTGCCGCTGTACAAGGACGCCAACCTGCTGATGTACAACTCGATGGAGAAGCCCGTGCGCGACAGGATCAAGCGGGGCTTGTCAGTCGACTACATCGTGACTCCCGAATACGGAGGTCCGAACCCCCTGGTGCCGTCCGCGGTCCGGATAACGGCCGTCGGGGGCGGCCTCAATGAGACGTGTACCATCACCAACCAGCCTGTTCCATCCGAGAGTTGCGACGGCGGGACCGCGCCGCCCTTCTGACATCCGGCGTCCGCCAAGGAGTACGACGGCATGGTTACGACCTTCCCCGAGCAGCAGGCCAGACTGCTGGAGGAGTTCCCGGCGCTAGCCGACTACGCACGCACCGCGGTCCGGCTCCATCCGCGGCCGGGATCGCCGAAGCCGGCCGACAGCTCCGTCGGCGGCCCGCTGCTCTGGCCCGGCGACGAGCCATGGCCGACGTGCGCAGAGCCGCACGTCGGCCGGCGGAAGGCGGCGAGGGCCGCGCAGGCAGGGCAGGCGAGTCGTGAGCAGCGTGACCTCGAGGTCACGCGCCGGGCCGCCGAGGTCGCACGGCTGGAGGCGCTCGGTCCCGCGGTACCCGAAGGCATCCTGCGGGCGTCGCGGGAGTCCTTAGCACGCGCGGAGGCGGCGCCGCACGCTGAGCCGCAGCCCATCGCGCCCGAGGCCGTACAAGCGCCTGAGCCCACGGTCATGGTGCCGATCCTGCAGATCTACCGCCGCGACGTCCCGCAATTACCCTTCGCCGGCACCGATGACCTGCTCCAGCTGCTCTGGTGCCCGGAGCAGCACGAAGCCACGCGCGCTCCGCGGCCTCAGGTCTTCTGGCGCCGCTCCGCTGACGTCGTCGATCCGCTGGTGGCTGCCCCCGGACCCAACCGCTTCTACGATCTCGGCTACGTCCCCAATCCGTGCGTGATCCATCCCGAATCAGTGCCGGAATTCCCGCCGATCAGCACCCTGAGCCCGGACGACGCCGACTACAAACCGTTCGGCGTGCTTCCGGCGGCGCTGGAGACCCGAATCCGGCTGTGGAGCGCGCGGCAGCCCGAACGGTACGGCTATCCGTCGATCGCGCACGCTCCCGGCTGGAAGCTGCTGGGCTGGGAAACCAGCGGCCCCGACGCCGACCGCTCGACCTCATGCAGCTGCGGCAGGCCGGCGGACTTGCTACTCGACGCGTTCCGAAGCGAGGACCTCGGCGGGCCCTGGCAGCCTCAGGGCGGGACGGAGTTCGTGTGGGGCGACCCCGCGAATTGGGAGGACCAGGAGCCGACCGAGGTCGACATCGCGCCGGACGGAACGTTCCAGATCTGGCTGTGCTCCT
This sequence comes from Actinocrinis sp., assembly GCF_035653575.1. Classification (GTDB taxonomy): domain Bacteria; phylum Actinomycetota; class Actinomycetes; order Streptomycetales; family Catenulisporaceae; genus Actinocrinis. The sequence goes on along the minus strand of NZ_DASRBQ010000026.1, from coordinate 30,986 downwards.
ACTCGGCGCAGCACCCGCCCGTGATCGGCATCTCGTAGTCGGCGGCTGCCCGCCAGGGCCGCCAAGACGGGCGGCCCTGAACGACGATGCCCCGCCGACGGAAGTCCGTCGGCGGGGCCATCTTCTGCATGATCACGGCCCGTGCACGGCCCAGAGGGTCGGTTTAAGAGGGCTGACCTGCACCGTTCTTAGATGTCGTAGTAGAGGTCGAACTCGAACGGGTGCGGGCGCAGCCGGATCGGGTCGATCTCCGCGGAGCGCTTGTAGGCGATCCAGGTCTCGATGAGGTCCGGGGTGAAGACGCCGCCGGCGGTCAGGTAGTCGTGGTCGGCCTCGAGGGCGTCGAGGACGGCGCCGAGACTGCCGGGGACCTGGGGGACCGCGGCGTGCTCGTCCGGGGGCAGCTCGTAGAGGTCCTTGTCGACCGGGGCGATCGGCTCGATCTTGTTCTTGATGCCGTCGAGGCCGGCCAGCAGCATCGCGGAGAACGCGAGGTACGGGTTGCTGGACGGGTCCGGCACGCGGAACTCGATGCGCTTGGCCTTCGGGTTGGCGCCGGTGATCGGGATGCGGATGCACGCCGAGCGGTTGCGCTGCGAGTAGACCAGGTTGACCGGGGCCTCGAAGCCGGGGACCAGGCGGTGGTACGAGTTCACGCTCGGGTTGGTGAACGCGAGCAGGCTCGGGGCGTGCTTGAGCAGGCCGCCGATGTAGTGGCGCGCGGTGTCGGACAGGCCCGCGTAGCCGATCTCGTCGTAGAAGAGCGGGCTGCCGTCCTTCCACAGGCTCTGGTGCGTGTGCATGCCCGAGCCGTTGTCGCCGAACAGCGGCTTCGGCATGAAGGTGGCGGTCTTGCCGTTCGCGAGCGCGACGTTCTTGATGATGTACTTGAACAGCATCAGGTCGTCGGCGGCGTGCAGCAGGGTGTTGAACTTGTAGTTGATCTCGGCCTGGCCAGCGGTGCCCACCTCGTGGTGCGCCCGCTCGACCTCGAGGCCGACACCCTTGAGCGCGGTGACCATCTCGTCACGCAGGTCGCCGTAGTGGTCGTAGGGCGCGACCGGGAAGTAACCGCCCTTGTAGCGCACCTTGTAGCCGAGGTTGCCGCCGGCCTCCTCGCGGCCGGTGTTCCAGTGCCCTGACTCCGAGTCGATGTGGTAGAACGACTCGTTCACCTTGCTGTCGAAGCGGATCGAGTCGAACACGTAGAACTCGGCCTCGGGGCCGAAGTACGCGGTGTCCGCGATGCCCGAGCTCTTGAGGTAGGCCTCGGCCTTCTTCGCCACGTTGCGCGGGTCGCGCGAGTATGCCTCGCCGGTCAGCGGGTCGTGGATGAAGAAGTTGATGTTGAGCGTCTTCTGCTTGCGGAACGGGTCGATCCGCGCCGTGGCCGGGTCCGGGAGCAGCTGCATGTCCGACTCGTGGATGGCCTGGAAGCCGCGGATCGAGGATCCGTCGAAGGCGAGGCCGTCGGTGAACACGGACGAAGTGAACGACTCCACCGGCACGGTGAAGTGCTGCATGACGCCGGGCAGGTCGCAGAACCGGACGTCCACGAACTGGACGCCTTCGTCACTGAGGTACTTGAGAACCTCGTCGGCGTTCTGGAATGTCACTATTCCTCCTCGACCCGATGCAGCGGCCGCACAGGAGCGCCGGCCGGACTCGGGAACGCGATGGGCACAGAGCGGGGGCTATGGCTGTGTAGTTTGGAACATCGGCGAGTGCGCGCAAGCCCCCACACGGCTCGTCTGCTTTGCCCGCCAAGGCCTCGACAGTCCGTGCCTGTAGGAGCCGCCCTGCCGCCGCGCTGCGGTGCGGCCGCTCCCGCAGGCCCGATTTCGCATCAGGCTCTGGCTGGGAACGATAGGTAGGGGCCATTTCCCGTCCGTGTCCCTGTTGTTTCCTGCACGTTACACGCGACGCGATCATGCCGCCTCACGACGCGCACGGGCCGGTTCGGCGGGCGGGTGGGCGGCGGGGAGGCCGTCACGGGTGCGGGGCCCGGGCGCCGCCGGATTGTTTCGGGCGGCTACCGTGGACGCATGACACAGTCTTCCGCGTCCGCGGGTAAGTCCGCCGCGCGTGGTGGTGGTAGTGGTTCAGGTGCCGGCAAGCCTAGCGCTGGCGGGGGTGGGAAGGGGGCGGGTTCGGGCAGCGGGGGCAAGCCCGGTGGCACCGGCTCCGGGCCATCATCACGCGGCGCGGGCAAAGGCGGTGGGCCTTCGGACGCGCGGGCTGCCGTCGGAGGCTGGCTGGAAGGCCCGCGTACGGAGTCCACGCAGGACGAGTGGGCCTACCGCGGCCAGCGCCTCGGCCTGCCGGAGTCCGGGCCCGGCTCGCTGGCGGGACAGGGGCGCCGGCTCGGCGCGCTGGTCGTGGACTGGGTCATCGCCGAGGTGATCGCGCTGGCCTTCGGCTGGCATCCGTCCTCGGCGCAGGGGCAGTGGGGCACGATCGCGATCTTCGGCGCGGAGCACTTGGTGCTGCTGTCGATCTGGGGCGTGACACTCGGCAAGCGGCTGTTCGGGCTGCGGGTCGGCAAGCTCGGCGGACCGCTCACGCCGCTGCACGTGATCATGCGCACGGTGCTGCTCTTGCTGGTGGTTCCGGCGGTGATCTGGGACCGGGACGGCCGCGGGCTGCACGACAGGCTCGCCGGAACGGTGGAGATCAGGGCGTAGGCGAGGGCGCAGGGCGAGGCGCAAAAACGACGGCGGCCGGGGAGGAACCCCGGCCGCCGGTTCGTTTGGCGGGTCTGGCTAGCGGATGTTGCCGCGCGGGATGCGGCCGCCGCGCGGGATCGGGCCCTTCGGCAGGTTCGCCATCGGGCCGCTGCTCACCGCGGCCAGCCGCTTCGAGTACTCGTTGACCTGCAGCGAGGTCAGCTTCGTGCGGCCGCGCAGGCCGCGCTTCGTCAGCGTCTGCGACAGCTTGTTGAGCGGCACTTGGCCGGCCTCGGTGTTGTCGCCGACGATCACGGACTCCACCTCGACATCCGGGCCGAGGTACCGCGCGATCGCCTTGCGCTCGGTGTTGAGCAGCTGCGTCACCCGGTTCGGGTCGCCCTCGCCGACCAGCAGGATGCCGGCCCGGCCGATCAGCCGGTGCACCAGGTCCTGCTGCCGGTTGAACTGGACCGCCGGGGTCATCGACCAGCCGCGCTTGAGGCTCTGCTCGAGCACCGCCGCGGCCGCACCGGGCTGCCCCTCGATGCGCTGGTACGCCGTGCGCTGCACCCTGCGGGAGAGGGTGGACAGCGCCACCAGCGCGCCGAACACGATCGCGAACAGGACCGCGAAGACGATCCCGACGATGCTGCCGCCGAACAGGAAGAAGAACAGCACGAACACCACGGCCGCGGTGCCGCCGCCCCAGCCGAGCATGGCCGTGGTGAGCCGAGGATCGACTTCCTTGGTCACCTTGTAGGCGTAGCCGAACTGCTTGAGGCGGCCGGACGGCGGTTCGGACGGTGCCGCCGGGCTCACGGTCGGCTCAGGGGAGGGGTTACGCGCCATGCTCAAAAGGATATGTCCCCGGCGCAGTGGTTACCGCACCGCCCGGTACCGCCGTGATTGTTTCGGTATCGGTGGCGACGAGGACGGAGGCTGACGGTTCGTCAGGTCACTGAGGCGGAGCGCACTTCACCAGAGCGAACGGGCGTGCCACATCAGCGAACAACGTGTTACCGCAGCGCGCGATGCGCTACGCGTACGGCTCTACGTGCGGCTCCAGAAGCGCGGTGGACGCCTCGGCCCTGGCCTTGGCCCGAGCCCGGTCCTCCTGCACCGCCGCCCAGGCGTTGTTCCGTGCGACGGCCAGGCCATCGCCGCGGAAGATGACCCACTCGACCGTGTTCAACACGGTCCGCACCGCTCCACGCCGTGCCGCAGCCCGGTCCGCCGCGGCGCTGTCAATCGTCACCGTCATGCTTCCGTGCCCCCAATCTCAAGGTCGGATCAGCACCACTCAGGGTTGCTGTCTCGTGTTGCAAGGTTACTGCGCACCGGTCAATTCCCGGTGAAGACCGCGCCATCGCGGTGACGGTTGGGCCGACCGGGTCCCAGGTCCGCTGAACGAGCCGGGACCCGGGTCCGCCCACACTGCACTAGGCCGCACGCGCCGCGATCGCTTGCTGGTAGAGCCGCCCGGCCCGGTACGAAGATCGCACCAATGGTCCGGACATCACCCCGGCGAAACCGATCTGCTCGGCCTCCTGCTTGAGTTCGACGAATTCCTCTGGCTTCACCCATCGTGTCACCGGGTGGTGCCTTGGGGAGGGCCGAAGGTACTGCGTAATCGTGATCAGCTCACAGCCCGCGTCGTGCAGGTCGAGCAGCGCCTGGGAGACCTCCGACCGCTCCTCGCCCATGCCCAGGATGAGGTTGGACTTGGTCACCAGGCCGACCGCGCGCGCCTGGCGGATCACGTCCAGCGACCGGTCGTAGCGGAAGGCCGGGCGGATCCGCTTGAAGATCCGCGGCACGGTCTCGACGTTGTGCGCCAGCACCTCCGGCGCGGACTCGAACACTTCGGCCAACAGCCGCGGCTCGCCGTTGAAGTCCGGGATCAGCAGCTCGACGCCGCAGCCGGGCACCTGCGCGTGGATCTGCCGGACCGTCTCCGCGTACAGCCACGCGCCGCCGTCAGACAGGTCGTCGCGGGCCACGCCGGTCACGGTCGCGTACTTCAGGCCCATCGTGGCCACCGACTCGCCCACGCGGCGCGGCTCGTCGCGGTCGAGGGCGGCCGGCTTGCCGGTGTCGATCTGGCAGAAGTCACAGCGCCGGGTGCACTGCTCGCCGCCGATCAGGAAGGTCGCCTCGCGGTCTTCCCAGCACTCGAAGATGTTCGGGCAGCCGGCCTCCTGGCACACCGTGTGCAGGCCCTCGCTCTTGACCAGGTTGCGCAGCTGCGTGTACTCCGGGCCCATCTTCGCCCGGGTCTTGATCCACTCGGGCTTCTTCTCGATCGGCGTGGCGGCGTTGCGCACCTCAAGCCGCAGCAGCTTGCGCCCGTCCGGACCGGTCGTGGTCAGGGGCGCGCTGCCGTCCTCGATCGCGGTCACGGGCGCAGCTCCTCGGGAATCAGTACCGGTCGGACGCGGACCCGGTCGGTCGCCGCGCCCTTGGGCTCGGTCAGCAGATGCAGATGGCGCTCCACGAGCGGAAGCACCTCCTGGATCGTCACCCGGCGGCCCAGCTCCTCGCTGAGCGTTGTAACGCCCGCGTCACGGATTCCGCACGGCACGATCCGGTGGTACCAGTCGAGATCATTGTCACAATTCAGGGCGAAACCGTGCATTGTGACACCCTTGGCGAAGCGCAGCCCGATTGCGGCCACCTTGCGGTCCTGACGCTGTTCGTCGCCGGGAACCCAGACTCCCGAACGGCCCTGGACGCGTTCGGTGTAAAGGCCGACGTCCGCGCAGACTTCGATGATCACCTGCTCGACGCGCCGTACGAAGTCGACCACGTAGACGCCCTCGGGCAACCGTACGATCGGATACCCGACCAGCTGCCCCGGGCCGTGCCAGGTGATCTTGCCGCCGCGGTCCACGTCGACGACCGGCGTCCCGTCGAACGGACGGTCCATCGGCTCGGTCCGCTTGCCGGCGGTGTACACCGGCGGATGTTCGAGCAGGATGACGGCGTCGGGCACCAGGTCGGCCACTCGCGCGGTGTGCCGCGCGCGCTGGTCGTCCCACGCGGTCTGATAGTCGACCGCCTTGGCGCCGAAACCGGCCCGGATGATTTCCAGTTCGCCCACGGTTATGACTCTACGACGCGGCCGGGCGGCCCGGTGCGCGTGTGACTTAGTGCTGCCCCGCGCCGCGCTCGCGGCGGCCTGAAGTCCCGTGACCTCGGTCACAACGGCGCCGAGCGAGGCGTGGCCGGACGGGTTGGTTCGCATATCGCGCAAGGCCTGCGGCGCTATAGGGTGAAGCAGCCGTGACGATCTTTGGGAGGGGAGCCGCACCATGGCCGAACGGATCCGCTGGGGCATCGCCGGGACCGGCGTGATCGCCGCCGCTTTCGCCGAGGATCTGCGCCTGCTCGACGACGCCGAACTCGTCGCGGTCGGCTCGCGCTCGCAGCAGGCGGCGGACCGGTTCGCGGACGCGCACGGCGCGGCACGCCGGCACGTCGGCTACGACGCGCTCGCCGCCGATCCCGAGGTCGACGCGATTTACGTCGCGGTGCCGCACACCGGCCACGAGGAGGTCACCCTCACCGCGCTGGCCGCCGGAAAGGCGGTGCTGTGCGAGAAGCCCTTCGCCATCAACGCCGCGCAGACCGAGCGGATGATCGCGGCGGCCCGCGCGGCCGGGGTCTTCCTGATGGAGGCCATGTGGGTCCGGTTCCTGCCGCACCAGGTGGGGCTGCGCGAGCTGATCTCCGCGGGCCGCATCGGCGAGATCCGCTCGCTGATCGTGGACCGCGGTGAGGTGCTCAGCTCCGACCCGGCGCACCGGGTGCTCGACCCCGCGCTCGGCGGCGGTGCGCTGCTGGACCTCGGGATCTATCCGGTCTCCTTCGCCTCGATGCTGCTCGGCACGCCCGACCGGGTCGCCGCGTTCGCCACCCAGGCGGTCACCGGCGTGGACGCGCAGACCTCGGCCGTGTTCGGCTATCGCAGCGGCGCGCAGGCACTGATCAGCACCGCGCTGGACGCGCGCACCGCGAACACGGCCTCGATCACCGGCACCAAGGGCCGGATCGACATCGCGGACTGGGCCGACGGCCGGTTGCCCGCGAAGCTGACCCTGCTCGACGGTACGACGCAGAACCTTGAGTTCCCGCGCGAGGGCAAGGGGCTGCGCTTCCAGGCCGCCGAGGTCGGGCGCTGCCTGCGCGCCGGCGAGACGGAGAGCCCGGTCATGCCGCTGGACGAGACGCTGTCGATCATGCGCACGCTCGACCTCATGCGTGAGCAGATCGGGCTGCGCTACCCCGGCGAGTAGCGAACATCCAGATCCTCCAGCACGGCCTTGGCCGCGCGGTGGCCGGACTGCAGCGCCCCCTCGACGTTCGGTAGGTCGCGGTGGTCTCCGCACACGTACAGCCCCTTGATAAGCCGGACCGGACGGGCGAAGTTGTGCGGAGACTGCATGGTCACCAGCGCGTGCTCGACGTGCCGGATATCAAGGGTCTCCCAGCGCCGCTGCGGCACGCCGTGCAGGTGAGAGAGCCGGCCAAGGACCGCGCGGTCCAACGCGGCCGGTTCCTTGCCGTCGTCGCCGAACACCGTCGTCGCGACCAGTGCCCGGCCCGGCGGCGCGAGCCCCGGTGCGGCGCGGCTGACCACGGCCGTGCGCGCGATGGGAGAGCCGGGCTCGGCGTCTATGAGCACTGATGGAGCGCGGTCGGGTTCGAAGGGCAGTTGCGCGTCGTCCACCGAGTGCCAAAGCGTTGTCGCCGATCGCATCCGCGGCTCGTGCAGGCCTGGCAAGAGTTCCATCGCGCTGTACGGATCGGCCGCCACCACGGTCGCACGAGCCCTGATTTCCCCGGTGCCCCCGACCACACGGTCGGCGCGCACCGTGTGCACCCGCACGCCGAGCTCAATCGTGCCGTTCGGCAGCCTTCTGACAAGCTCCCGCACGAGCGCGTTGATGCCTGCGCCGGCCACCGCGAAGCGGCCTCGTACCAGCAGCCGCAGCAGCCAGTCGGCACCGCGCACCGAAGCGGCGAGGTCTTCGTCGGCGGCCAAGGCAGCCAGATACGGCCGCAGGAACTGATCCACCAGCTCGGCAGAGTAGCCGCGTACCGCGTACGAGTCCGCCGCTGAGTGCTCCGGGCCGTTCAGCGCCCGCTCCGGCGCGGTCGTGCCGAGCCGGTAGAGCAGCTTGGACAGGCGGGCCTTGTCCGCGGCCGTCCCGATCGGCATACGCAGCGCCGAGAACGTCTGCTGCGGCCTGGTCGGTGCGGCGCCGAACCGCACTCGCCGCACGACGTCGTGCACCTGAAGGCTGTTCTCCAGCGCTCCGGTCCGCTCCTCGCTGCTGAGGCCGCCTGCATCCTCCGTCGCTGCGGACAGACCGCCCCCGCCAGAGCAGATCCGTACGCCTGCCGCGAAACCGCCCAGCTGAAGCTCGGCCGGAGAAATCGTCTGACGCAGGGTCGGCCAGGTCGTGTGCAGCAGGTGCGCACCGTCGCCGAGCACGAATCCGCCGACCCGGGTGTCCCGGGCGCGGCCCCCGGGATCATCAGTACCTTCCAAAACGGTCACGGCCAGACCCGCGGCGACCAGTCGTGCGGCCGCGGCCAGCCCGGCGATTCCCCCGCCGACGACGCATACGTCCGTGCGCATACGAATCCCCCAGCGAGATCAGATCGGCATCCCGGTCTACCTACCCGCTGGGGGATCGTCAGAATCCGAATACGCGCGCGGCCGGGCCGGAAGGCCCGCGCCGACGCGGTACGCCCGGCTTACAGCCCGGAGGCGAAGGTGTACGGCTGGAAGGCGACGTCCTGGCCGACGTCGAGCTGGATGACCTCGTGCGGGGTCAGCTTGATGTCCGCCGGGTTCCCGGTGTACTTCTGCCCGTTCACGTACGTGGTGACGGTGCCCGAGGCCGGGCCGACCTGGCTGTTGGACAGCGGCTGGTTCCACTCGGCGAAGACCTGGCCGAGCGTGTACTCCTTGGTCGTCGGCGACTCGACGTGCAGCACGCCGGAGCTGTCGTGCGTGTGCAGGTAGTACAGCTGCTTGCCGCCGTCGACGAACTGCGAGCCGTCCTGCAGCTGCTCGGTCGTCCACGGCTTGACGATGCCGATGCCGGCGGGCACCAGCTTCTGCTTGCCGTTCACGTAGATCGCCAGGTGCGCGTGGATGTGGTAGGCCAGCTGTTCCTGGGTCTGCGCCGAGACGCCGTCCACGGTCTGGCCGGTCAATCCGTCCCAGGTCTGCGCGAGCGCGTTGGGTGTGGTGTTGGTCTGGGCCGCAGGCGTGCTGTTGTTCTTCTTCGACATCGCGAGCGCGATGAGCCCCGCGACCAGGGCGAGCACGAGCACGCCCGCGCCGACGCCGAAGTAGATCTTGCGCTTGCGCTCCAGACGCGCCTGCTGCGCGCGCATCTTCTCGATCTGCGCACGGCGCTCTTGCGCGCTCTTCTTGCTGGCCTGCGATGCCATCGTCCCGCCCTGTGAGTGATAACGCCGACTGAAACTTCGTGACGCCGGCTGCAAGGTAGTGACGCCGTCGGTCGGTTTACCGTACAACCACTTCCTGAGCAAACGCATATGGCCTTCTCAGGGCTGCGCGCAGTAACTTCCGGCCACCCCGGCTGACCTGCGTAAACACGGCACGTCCCGGCGGCCGCCCGCCGAAGCGGGAGCCGCCGGGACGTGAAAGCAGTCTCGGCGAACGGGCTTACAGCCCGAGCTCGGACTCGAAACGCCCTTCCTCCAGCCGCGACTTGATCGTGGTGAGGAACCGCGCCGCGTCCGCGCCGTCCACCAGGCGGTGGTCGTAGCTGAGCGCGAGGTACACCGTCGAGCGCACCGCGATCACCTCGCCGAGCACCGGGTCGGTGACCACGGCCGGGCGCTTGACCACGGCGCCGGTGCCCAGGATGCCGACCTGCGGCTGGTTGATGATCGGGGTGTCGAACAGCGCGCCGCGCGAACCGGTGTTGGTGAGCGTGAAGGTGCCGCCGGCCAGCTCGTCCGGGGAGACCTTGTTGTCCCGGGTGCGCGCCGCCAGGTCCGCGATCGCCCGCGCGATGCCGCCCAGGTTCAGGTCCCCGGCGTTCTTGATCACCGGGACGAGCAGGCCGCGCTCGGTGTCCACCGCGATGCCCAGGTTCTCCGAGCCGTGGTAGGTCACGGTCCCGGCTTCCATGTCGATCGAGGCGTTCACCTGCGGGTACTGCTTGAGCGCCTCGACCGCGGCCATCGCGAAGAACGGCAGGAAGGACAGCTTGACGCCCTCGCGCGCCTCGAAGTCCTTCTTCGCGCGCTCGCGCAGCCGGGCGATCGACGTGACGTCGACCTCGACGACCGTGGTCAGCTGCGCGGAGATCTGCAGCGACTCGACCATCCGCTTGGCGATGACGGTGCGCAGCCGCGACAGCTTCTCGGTGCGGCCGCGCAGCGGGGAGACCGCGACCGGGGCCGCGGGGGCGCTCGGCGCGGCGGCGCCGTTGACGGCGGCCGGGGCGGGGGCGGGCTTCGGCGCGAGCGCCTTGGCCGCCTCGATGACGTCCTGCTTGCGGATGCGTCCGCCGACGCCGGTGCCGTTGACCGTGGAGAGATCCACGCCGCGCTCGGCTGCGAGCTTGCGCACCAGCGGGGTCACGTACGCGCCGGGACCCTCGTCGTCGGCGGGCTGCGCCGTGCTCTGAGTCTGGGCCGGGGTCTGCGCCGGGGCGGGAGCGGGCTGCGGAGCCGGAGTGGCGGCCTGGGCGGGAGCGGGTGCGGCCGGAGTGGGTGACGGCGGGGCCGGAGCCGGGACCGGCGCGGGTGCGGGGTCCGGCGCGACCGCGGGTGCGGGTGCTGCCTGCGGAGCCGGGGCAGGCGCCGGAGCCTGGGCCTGTGGCGGCGTCGGAACGACCGAGACCGGTGCGGGTTCCGGGGCCGGAGCCGCGGAGGCGGGGGCTGAACCGGGGGCGCCGATCACCGCGAGAGTCGTGCCGACCTCGACGGTCTCGTCCTCCGCCACGTTGATGGCCACGACCACGCCGGCGGCGGGGGAGGGGATCTCGGTGTCCACCTTGTCGGTGGAGACCTCCAGCAGCGGCTCGTCCGCGTCCACGGAGTCGCCGACCGACTTGAGCCAGCGGGTGACGGTGCCCTCGGTCACCGATTCGCCGAGCGCCGGGAGCACCACCGGGGTGCCGCTCACCGGGCCGGGAGCGCCCGCCGGAGCGGGGGCGGCCGGAGCCTGAGCGGGAGCGGGAGCCGGGGCGGCCGCCGCCGCAGCGGGCTGCGGCGCGGGTTCCGGAGCCGGAGCCGGGGCCGGAGCCGGAGCGGGGGCCGCGGCGGGCGCGGGCGCCTGCTGGGCCGGGGCGGCGGCAGCGGGGGCGGGGGCCTCGCCGGGTCCGCCGATCACCGCCAGCTCCGCGCCGACCTCGACGGTCTCGTCCTCGGCCACCTTGATCGACAGCACCACGCCGGCGGCGGGGGAGGGGATCTCGGTGTCTACCTTGTCGGTGGAGACTTCCAGCAGCGGCTCGTCGACCTCGACCGTCTCCCCTTCCTTCTTCAGCCACCGAGTGACGGTGCCCTCGGTGACCGACTCGCCGAGCGCGGGCATCGTTACTGATGTCGGCATGAGTTTCTCTCCTGACTACCTACGTTCTCGGGTCCGTGGGAAGGGGACTCTCAGTCGTGTACGTGCAGCGGCTTGCCGGCCAGGGCCATGTGCGCCTCGCCCAGCGCCTCGCCCTGCGTCGGGTGCGCGTGCACGAACTGCGCGACGTCGCCCGGCGTGGCGTCCCAGTTGTAGATCAGCTGCGCCTCGGCCACCAGCTCGCCGGCCCGGTCCGCGACGATGTGCACGCCGACCACCCGGTCGTCCTCGCCCGCGACCCCGGTGATCTGCACCAGCTTGACCTCGCCCTGGGTCTTAAGGATCTTGCTCTTGCCGTTGCCCGCGAGGTTGTAGTTGAAGGTCTTCACGTGGTCCGCGCCGTACCGCTCCTTGGCGATGGCCTCGGAGATACCGCAGGACGCGACCTCGGGCTGCGAGTACGTCACCCGCGGCACGCCGTCGTAGTCGATCGGGCGCGGGTTCTGCCCGGCGATGTGCTCGGCGACCAGGATGCCCTCGGCGAAGCCGACGTGCGCGAGCTGGAGGGTCGGGATCAGGTCGCCGACCGCGTACACGCCGGGGGCGGAGGTCTGGCAGAACTCGTTGACCTTCACGTAGCCGCGGTCCACGACGACGCCGGCCTGCTCGAAGCCCAGGTTCGCGGACACCGGGCCGCGGCCGACCGCGACCAGCAGCAGCTCGGCCTCGAAGCTCTTGCCGTTCTCCGTCGAGACCCGCACACCGGTCTCCGTGTACTCGACGCCGGAGAACCGGTTGCCCAGCTCGAACTTGATGCCGCGGCGGCGGAACGCGCGCTCGAGCAGCTTCGAGTTGTTCTCGTCCTCGAGCGGCACCAGGTGCGGCAGCGCCTCGATGATGGCGACCTCGGCGCCGAAGGACTTCCAGACCGAGGCGAATTCGCAGCCGATCACGCCGCCGCCGAGCACGACCACCGAAGCCGGGAGGCGGTCCAGCTTGAGCGCGTGGTCGCTGCTGATGATGCGGTCGCCGTCGATGTTCAGCCCGGGCAGCGACTTGGGCACGGAACCGGTCGCGAGGACCACGTTGCGGCCGGTGTACGTCTCGCCGTTCACAGTCACCTGATTGGGCGCGCTCAGCACGCCCTCGCCGGCCACGAAGGTGATCTTGCGGGCCTTCACGATGCCCTGCAGGCCCTTGTACAGCTGGCCGACCACGCCGTCCTTGTAGCTGTTGACCCCGGCCATGTCGATGCCGTTGAGCTGGCTCTGCACGCCGAAGGAGGCGCCCTCGCGGGCCAGATCGGCGACCTCTGCCGCGTGCAGCAGTGCCTTGGTGGGGATGCAGCCGCGGTGCAGACAGGTGCCGCCCACTTCGGCCTTCTCGATCAGGGCCACGTTCAGGCCCAGGTCGGCGGCGCGGAAGGCGCAGGCGTACCCGCCGGACCCGCCGCCGAGGATCACTACGTCGAATACATTCCCGGCGTCAGCCACTTGTCGTCTCCTCGCGTCTTCGCGTGTGCGCTCAACCGTCCGAGCCCGCCGTACGCAGCCGGATGGCCTGATTCCGGATCGCCGGGACGCTCCGGGATGGCACACTGACAAGCATCCTGCCACCCGCGCAGGTGGGGGGCCTCTCGGCGACCGCCGCCCCGGCGAGCCGGGTTGCGGGCCGGCCGGGATGGTTGGTTGGTGGTACGGCGCCAGCTTAGTGCGGTCCGGGAGGGCGCGGTTGCGCATGGCCGACCGGCGTGGCCACCGTTGAGGGGCGTGCTGCGTCTACCTGGTAGTAGAGCGAACGCGCTCGTCCGCAATCCGGTCGCGGCCGGCCGAACTCAACGAGGTGATGAAAGGTGGCGTTGTTCAGCCGCAGGGGAAGGTCCGCAGGTGGCGGCGCCACGTACGGTCGCGATCTGCGTGAGGACGAGGCGCACCTGACCCGATTCGCCCGTTCGCGCGGCGGGGTAGAGGCTTTCGTCGAGCCGCGCACGGCTGTGACCGAAACCACAGTGGTGCTGGTTGCGGCGAACGGCGAGTGGACCCGGCGCCGGGTCCCGGGTCCGCAGGCCGCTCATCAGCTCGCTCACCGCCTGGGGATTCCCGCGTATGACGCGATGGTGGTCGGCTATCCGCAGCGGATGCGCGACTGGAGCGCGCGGATCGCGGCGGAGGCAAAGGCCAAGCGGGAGCCGTGACGCGCTCCCGCCCGAGCCGAGCCCGCATCCGCTGAAATTCAGTCAGTTTTCTACGGGGCCTACTGGTTCGTCGCTGGTTCTGCGGGGCCCTACTGGGCCCCGAGTGCGTTACAACAGTCCGTCGGCCGCGTCCTGGGCGAGCTGAACCAGGGTCCGTACCGCATAGCCCGTGCCGCCCTTGGGGGTGTACCCGAACGGCGCGACGGTGTTGTAAGCCGGGCCGGCGATGTCCAGGTGCGCCCACGGCATGCCTTCGGGGACGAACTCCTTGAGGAAGATGCCCGCCACGAGCATGCCGCCCATGCGGTCGCCCATGTTCGCGATGTCGGCCACGTCCGAGTCCATCGTCTTGCGCAGGTGCGCGGGCAGCGGCATCGGCCAGATGTCCTCGCCGGCCCGCTCGGCCGCCGACTCGACCTGGGTGCGGAACTCCTCGTCGTTGGCCATCACCGCACCGGTGCGGTGGCCGAGCGCCAGCACCTGCGCACCGGTGAGCGTCGCGACGTCCACGATCGCGTCCGGCTGCTCCTCGCCCGCGCGCACGATCGCGTCCGCGAGCACCAGCCGGCCCTCGGCGTCCGTGTTGAGCACCTCCACGGTCTTTCCGCCGTACATGCGCAGCACGTCGGACGGCCGGATCGCGTTCCCGCCCGGCATGTTCTCGGCCAGCGCCGCCCACGCAGTCGCCTTCACCGGCAGGCCCAGCTGCGCGATCGCGATCACCGCCTGCACGACCGCGGCCGCCCCCGACATGTCGCACTTCATGGTTTCCATGGCGTTGGACGGCTTGAGCGAGATGCCGCCGGTGTCGAAGGTGATGCCCTTCCCGACGAAGGCCAGGCAGCGCTGCGCGTCAGGGTGCGCATAGCTCACCTTCACCAGCCGGGGCGGCCGGCTCGAGCCCTGCCCGACGCCGATCAGGCCGCCGTAGCCGCCGTCGCGCAGCGCCGCCTCGTCGAGGACTTCGATCGTGAGCTCGTCGATCTCGGCCGAGTCGACCGCCGAGGTGATCGCGTCCGCGAACGCCTGTGGGAAGAGGTGCGAGGGCGGTGTGTTGATCAGGTCGCGCGCGGCCTTCACCGCATCGGCCACCACCTGCGCGCGCTTGCCGGCCGCGAGCGCGTCGGCATTGGGATCCCCGGTGGTGACGAGCACGACCTCCTGCACCGGGCCCTTGCGGTCGGCCGGGTCGCCGGTCTTGTACCCGTCGTAGGAATAGGCCGCAAGCGCCGCGCCCAGCGCGGTGGCCTCCACGACCTCGGCGCCCGCCACCGGCGTCACCAGCGCGACCTTGCCGAACCCGGCCAGCGAGCGCAGTGCGGACCCGGCCGCGCGGCGCAGGTCCTCCAGACCCGTCACGCCGACCACCTCGCCGTCGCCGGTCGAGCCGAGCCCGAGACCCACCACGACCGGGGCGGCCAGCGAGCCGTTCGCCGGAACCCGGGTCACCTCCTCCGCGGCCCCGGTCGCCCCCAGCGCCTTCAGGATCTGCGCGAGCCGGCCGCCGAACGCCTCGTCCACCGGCTCGGCGCCGGGTGCGAGCACCACGCCGTCCTCGCCCTGGTAGACGCCGATGACGAGCGCGTCGGCTTCGACCCCGGCCACCGGGCCGGGTTGCAGTGAGATCCTGGTCACGTCTTGTCCTGTCCTGAGGTCGGGGAGTTGGCGGCATCGTAACCGCACGCTCGGGGCGGCGTGCCGGGCGCCTGCGGAGTGTGGGGTTTTCCCGCGCCGGCGGGGCGCGGGGAGGGGCCGTCCCGAATACTGGACGGTAGGCTCGGCGGCATGTCACAGACGCCGCCCTCGCAACCCCTGCTCACCTCGCCGTTGCACGCCCGGCACGTCGCCCTCGGCGCGAAGATGGCCGACTTCGGCGGCTGGGAGATGCCGATCGAGTACTCCGGCGTCGTCGGCGAGCACACCGCGGTGCGCACCGGGGTCGGCGTCTTCGACGTCAGCCACCTCGGCAAGGCCACGGTGGCCGGCCGGGCGACCGACGGCAGCGGCCTGACCGCGTTCGACTTCGTCAACGCGACGCTGGCCAACGACCTGCGCCGGATCGGCCCCGGCCGGGCGCAGTACACCCTCGCCTGCGACGAGGCGACCGGCGGCGTGGTGGACGACCTGATCGCGTACGTGAAGTCGCCGGAGGAGATCTTCCTCATCCCGAACGCGGCCAACACCACCGAGGTCGTGCGGCGCCTGACCGCGGCCGCCCCGGACGGCATCACGGTGACGAATCAGCACTCCGAATTCGCGGTGCTGGCCGTGCAGGGGCCGCGTTCCGCCGACCTGATCAAGACGCTCGGGCTGCCGGCGGACCACGACTACATGGCCTTCGACACCGCCGCCTGGAACGGTAAACCCCTGACAGTCTGCCGCACCGGTTACACCGGTGAGCACGGATACGAACTCGTGTGCCGCTGGCAGGACGCGGACGAGCTGTGGGGCGCCATCCTGCGCGCCGGCGAACCCTTCGACATCAAGCCCTGCGGCCTCGGCGCCCGCGACACGCTGCGCACCGAAATGGGATATCCGCTGCACGGCCAGGACCTCTCGCTCGACATCACCCCGGTGCAGGCGCGGGCCGGCTGGGCGGTCGGCTGGAAGAAGGACGCGTTCTGGGGCCGCGAGCCGCTGCTGGCCGAGAAGGCGGCCGGGCCGCGCCGGCTGCTCTGGGGGCTGCGGCAGGTCGATCGGGCCATCCCGCGTCCGCACATGGACGTGCTCGATGATCAGGGCGCCGTCATCGGCGAGGTGACCAGCGGCACGTTCTCGCCCTCGCTCAAAATCGGCATCGCGCTCGCTCTGCTGCCGCCGGCCACGGCCGAGGGGGACACGGTCTTCCTCGATGTGCGCGGTCGGCGCGCGGCTTTCACCGTCACCAAGCCGCCGTTCGTCACGCCGTCCACCCGGTGAGTCTTAATTCCGGATCGCAATACCGGCACACCGCCGGGTCTTAGCCGAGATCTGATTCACGGCCGCCCGTGATGCGTCACCGCGGATGTATCAATTCCGACATACCTCACCCGATCGAGTGAACGTGTGCCTGACACTAGACAGACGCTGACTTCCTGGTGATGCTGGCGGTGCTTTTCGGCGTTCGACGGAACGCTTTGATTGCGGGAGGTGCGAGTGGCCACGACAACGGCGACCCACGGAGTGGCCGAGACGGTGGACGCCGGAGCGGGGCTGAGCCCGCTCGTCGGCGCCGCCGCGACCAACGCGGGCGGTCTCGTCGTGCTGCGCGACGAACTCGGAATCCTGTCCGTCATGCGTTGCCTCGACGCGGGGCTGACCCTGGACCCGGGCTTCCAGTACGGCTATCCGGCCGAGAGCGCGGCGATGGCGGGCTTGACCGATCCGCGCCTGGCGCCGCCGCTCAGCTACGTGGTCGACGCGGCCGGCCAGATCGTCGCGACGGTCTGCCGGCACGTGACCGGGGTACGCCTCTCGAAGGTCCTCGCGCAGCTGCCGCGCGGCCTTGACGTGCAGACCGCGTCGGTCGTCATCTCCGATGTGCTCGCCGCCCTCGACGCCTTGCACGCGCGCGGTGTCGCGCACCGATCGCCGGACGCCGACCACGTCATCGTCGAGCCGAACGGCAACTGCGTGCTCGTGGACGTCGGGCTCGTGGCCCGTCCCGACGAGTCGGACCCGGTCACGGCCATGGCCACCGACCTGGAAATGGTCGCCGACCTGCTGGTCACCTGCCTGACCCCCGGGCGCCGGATGCCCGAGCGCGGCGCGCGGTCCGGCTATTTCGCGCACGGCGAGCTGGAGGGCGTGGCCGCGCGGCTCTACGACGCCCTCGTCGAAGCCGGCGCCGGGGCGGTCCCGGCGGACGCCGGCGCGGAGCAGCTGCTCGCGCGCACCGCAGCGCAACTGTCCCGCGCACTGGAGGCAGTCGCCGCGGACAGCTTCGACGCGGGCTGGGACGGCCGCGGCCGGGAACGGCTGGCGATCGCGACCAGGGACCACCGCTCCTCGCGCCGCCGCTTCCTGGAATTCCGGCCCACCGGCTACACCGACCACCGCTGGACGATCCGCGGCTGGCATGCCGGAGCCCCGCGGGTGCGCCGCAGCAGGCAGCGTCTGACCGCCTCCGCCGACGTGATGCGGCAGGCCCGCGCGCAGCTGGTGGAGCTGTGGTCGGGCAATCCCAGCGCCCGCGGTTCGGGCAGCCACGCGGCCGGCGGCCATCTCGGGCCGGGATACACCCGCTATCTCATACCCCTGATCGCTTTCTTGCTCGCCTTCGGCCTGGCCTTGGTCCTGCTCGGCCTCTCCTCGTCGAGGTAACCGGAAGCCCAGGAAGCACCCTAAAAGCGCACGGCCAGCACCAGAATCGCGACCGCCGCGCCCGTTTCGACCATCGCTCCGAGCACGTCACCCGTGATGCCGCCGAGCCGGTCGATGCAGCGTGCGAGCAGAGCCAGCGCCGCGGCCAGAGCGAGTGGAACCGCGGCGGCCGCGAGCGCGGCGGTCTGCGGATCGACGATCAGCCCGAGCGCGCCGCAGACGATCGCGGCGACCACCCCGGCGGCCACCGCCACCCGCACCCGGACGGACCCGGCGACCCACGAGCCCAGCCCGCCCGGCCGCGCCGACGGAATGGGCTGCGTGCACCCCGCCGTCACGCCGAGCCGCCCGGCCACCGCCGCGACGATCAGCGCTACCGGGCCGCGGTGGATCGCGAAGGCCGCCGCCAGAGCGCTGATCTGCACCCCGAGCACCAGGACCAGCGCCACCACGCCGAAGGCGCCGATATCGGAACGCTTCATCAGCGCGAGCGCCTGCTCGGCCGGTTTGTTCGAACCCAGGCCGTCCGCCGTGTCCGCGAGGCCGTCCAGATGCAGCGCGCGGGTCTGCGCCGCCAGCGCGGCCACCCCGATGACCGCCGCGATCAGCGGCGAGCCGGTCAGCCAGTCGGCGAGCTGCGCGGTACCCGCCGCGACCGCGCCGAGGCCGAGGCCGACCACGGGAGCCGCGGTCATCGCGACGCTCACCACGGCAGCGTCGGCCCGCGGCGCCCCGGCCCGCCAAATGGTCAGAGTGCTGATGGCGAGCCGCAGTCCGCCGGAGATCCGACCGGAACGGCTCGGGTGAGCCTGAGTCGGGGCCGCGTGCGTCGCGCCCCCGCCGCCATGCCCGGCAGAGTGCTCGGACGCAGGGTTCGCACCTACGTTGGGGCTCGTGGGCACCGCGCCGGCAGCCTGCGCTCCCGGCCCCTTGGCCGGCCCGGCGGCGCCCGAGCTCGCTTCCGCTATCCCCCCGTCCCGGCCCGCATCAGCACTCATACTCACTGCTTATCGCCTCGTCAAAGTCGCGAACGCATCAGCGGTTCGGGCAGGCCTTCCTCCGCGTACGAACCGGTTTCCGCGAGGATCGTCACCGCCGACCGCAGCAGCGGCAGCGCCAGCAGCGCCGCGCAACCGCCGTCCGCACGCACCTTGAAGTCAAGCAGCGGCTCAAGTCCCAGCCGGTCGATCGCCTTCTGATACGCCGGCTCCGGGGACAGGTGCGCGGCCAGCATCCAGTCGGGCGCCCGGAACGCGATGCGCTGCGCGAGCACCGCGCAGGCCACGCTGCCGAGCCCGTCCAAGAGCACCGGGGTCTTGCGGATCGCCGCCTGCATCAGGAAGCCGGTCAGCGCCGCGAAGTCCGGGCCCGCCACCGTCGCCAGCAGCTCGATCTGGTCGGCGATCACCGGCCGCGCCGCGCGCATCGCGTCACGCACCGCCGCGCACTTGCGCACCCACGCGCGGTCGTCGATCCCGCTGCCGCGCCCGGTCACCACCGCCGCGTCCGCGCCGGTCAGCACGCCGATGAGCACGCCGGCCGGGGTCGAGTGGCCGACTCCGATCAGCGAGGGCATGAGCAGGTCCGCCCCCGAGTCGATCTCGGCGTCGGCGACCGCGATGCCGACCCGGAAGGCGGCGGCGGCCTCCTCCCGCGTGCAGGCCGGCTCCTGGTCGATGCGCCCGGTGCCGCGCCGGATCCGCCCGGCGGTCACCTCGGTCGGCAGGTCGGCGTACGCGGCGGCGTCCCAGTCCACAGACACGTCGATGACCTGCACCGACGCCTGATGCGTCCGGGCGAGCGCCTGCACCGGCCCGCCGCCCTGCACGATTCGGCGCACCATGGCCGCCGTGGCTTGCGGCGGATACGCGCTCACGCCGTGCTGCGCGATGCCGTGATCGCCGGCGAACAACACCACCCTGGCGCGCTCCAGCGGGCGGGGCGGGCACGCGCCCTGGACCGCCGCGAGCCACTGCGCCAACGTCTCGATCCGCCCGAAGGAGCGCGGCGGCAGCGCCACCGTCTCGGCCCAGCGGTCCCGGGCCGCCGCGCGCGCGGCATCGTCCGGCCGCAGCACACCCTCGGCGAACTTCTCCAGCTCTGTCGTGTCCATCGTCCCGCGAGCCTAATACGTCGCCCACGCCGTTCGCCCGCGGGCGAGGGCTTGTCACCGCTGCCGTGCGTCCCGCGCCCACGCCTTCAGCCGCACCGGAATCCCGGCCACGACCAGCGTGACCTCGTCCGCGACCGAGGCGATCGCCTGGTTCAGCCGGCCGAGCTCGTCCCGGAACCGGCGCGTACCGGCCGCTTCCGGGACCACGCTCAGTCCCACTTCGTCGCTGACCAGGACTACCGAACGCGCCGAATTCGAGTACGCATCAACGAGCTCGGACACCAGGCGACCTAGTGCCGTACGAGGCGTGCCCTCATGCCACGCCTCGTCGTCCCAAGCGCCCACCGAGTCCATCGCTGCGGTAAGCCAGAGTGTCAGCGAATCCACCAGAACCGTTCGATCGGCCGTCCGGAGCAACTCAGCGAGCCGCGCAGGCGCCTCCCCGAGCTCCGCCGTCTGCCACGTCGGCGGCCGCGTCGCCTGATGCCGCGCAATCCGCTCGGCCCACTCGGGGTCGCCGTCGTAACGCGGGGCCGTCGCGGCATACAGCACTTCCTCGTCGTCAACGAGCAGCCGCTCGGCGAATGCCGACTTGCCCGATCTCGCCCCGCCGAGCACAAGGGCGCGCCATGCCGGTGTCCGGGAATGCATCCGCTCGCCGCCTAGCTAAGGTATGGGCCATGGCTTTCACATGGCGGTACGAGAACGCTTCGGGTACAGAGGTTGAGCCGATCGTCCCGGTCGAGGGCGAGCACGCCGCCTTCTCGACCCAGGGCGACGCGGAGAGCTGGATCGGCGAGAACTGGCCCGAGTTGTTGGCCGCCGAGGTCGAGCAGGTCACCCTCCTGGAGGACGGGGTCGTGGTGTACGGCCCCATGTCCCTCCAGGAGTCGCCGCCCGCGTGAACCTTCGCCGCCGCGGCGGCGAGCCGGCGGGGTGCTACGGCCGCTTGGCCGGGGACACCGTCAGCTTCGGATCGCGCCGCACCACCGGGTCAAGGATCTCGTCGATCCGCTTGAGCAGACCCTCGTCCAGCTTCACGCCGGACGCCTTGACGTTCTCCTGAACCTGCTCGGGCCGGGACGCTCCGATGATCGCCGCGGAGACGTTCCGGTTCTGCAGCACCCAGGCCACCGCGAGCTGAGCCAGCGTCAGGCCGGCCTCCTGCGCCAGCGGCTTGAGCTGCTGCACCCGCGTGAGCACCTCGTCGTCGAGCAGGTCGCGCACGAAGTTGCCGCCCACGGCGTCGGTCGCCCGCGAACCCTCGGGCGGGGCCTGGCCGGGAAGGTACTTGCCGGTCAGCACGCCCTGCGCGATCGGCGACCAGACGATCTGGCCGAGTCCGAGCTCTTCACAGGTCGGCACGACTTCGGCCTCGATGACCCGCCACAACATGCTGTACTGCGGCTGCGAGGAGATCAGCGAGACGCCGAGCTGCTTCGCCAGGTCAGCCGCCGCCCGGATCTCCGAGGCCTTCCATTCGGACACGCCGATGTACAGCGCCTTACCCGAGCGCACCACGTCGGCGAAGGCCTGCATGGTTTCCTCGATGGGCGTCGAATAGTCGTACCGGTGTGCCTGGTACAGGTCGACATAGTCGGTCTGGAGCCGACGCAGCGAACCGTTGATCGACTCCAGGATGTGCTTGCGGGACAGGCCGCGGTCGTTGCGCCCGGGCCCGGTCGGCCAGAAGACCTTGGTGAAGATCTCGAGGCTCTCGCGACGCTGGCCCTTGAGTGCGTCGCCGAGCACCGTCTCGGCCTTGGTGCCCGCGTAGACGTCCGCCGTGTCGAAGGTGGTGATCCCGGCGTCGAGCGCGGCGTGCACGCAGGCCTGCGCCGCCTCCGCCTCCACCTGGTTGCCGTGGGTGATCCAGTTGCCGTACGCGATTTCGCTGATGACAAGGCCGCTGCGGCCTAGGTGTCGGAACTCCATAGGCTCAAACCTATCCCCGCTTCGACGGGGATCGCACAACGACGTCGCGCAATGACTCCGCTCGCCGCCGGACGCCGCGAAGCGATCTGCCTCGGCGTATGCCGGTGTTCGCCGGCTGCGACGCGTTACGCCGTCCTACTTGGCCTTACCCGTAAAGGTCACCGTCGGGCGCGGCTGGCGCAGGAAACGCGGCATCGCAGCACGCGAGAACGCGTAGAAGCCCGAGCCACGCACGTGCTCCTCGCCGAAGCGCGCCCTCACCTCGCGCTTCACCCGGATGTTCAGCCAGATGCCCAGGATGATCCCGACGACGACCACGAGTTCCATCGCGAACGAGGCGTAGATGTAGATCGAGGCGCTGCGCAGGATCAGCGTGAACCAGGCCACGACGACGATCGGCATCAGGAACTCCAGCATGCGGAGCCGGCCGTCCACGTAGTCGCGGATGAACGCGCGCGCCGGGCCCTGGTCCCGCGCCGGGAAATTCTTCGCGTCGCCGCTCCGCAGCGCCGCCCGCTGCCGCTGGTAGGCCTCGTTGCGGGCGGAACGCTCCGCGCGCCGCCGCTCCTTCGGATCCGCCGGCATCCGCCCGAGCCGCGCCTTGCGAGCGGCCTCGGCCTCGCGTCTGGTCGGCGTGGGCCGGTCCTTGGACCGGTCGTAGCGCTGCTCGGCGGTCAGCGATTCGGGCGCGGAGCCTTCGGGCGTGGCGTCGGCCACGGCCTGGTCGTCGGAACGTCGTCGGAACACGAGGGAAGCGTAAACGGTCCACGGCCTGGCACATAACCCGCGCCTACGGCGGCGTATCGCGGCGCCGGGATGGATACGCCGTGCCGAAGACCCTCTCGCGTCCAATCGCTGTTTCACTAGGGCGGTTTGGTTGGTACTGCGGTGCGTTTGGTTGGCCCAGCGCCGACGCAAAGAACTATCGTGGGCACTGACCACAAGAGCCGCCGCACGGCGCCGCTGAAGGGGGACCTGGAGGGCCCATGGCCGACGGAGTCATGAAGCGCATGTCCTTGATCTTCAAGTCCAAGGCGAACAAGGCCCTGGACAAGTATGAAGATCCGCGCGAGACGCTGGACTACGCGTACCAGAAGCAGCTGGAGAACATGACCCAGCTGCGCCGCTCGCTCGCGGACGTCGCCACGGCGCGCAAGCGGATCGAGCTGCAGATCAAGCAGGTTCAGCAGGACTCGGACAAGCGCGAGCAGCAGGCCCGCAGGGCGCTGGAGATGGGCCGCGAGGACCTGGCCCGCGATGCCCTCACCCGCCGCGCGGAGGTGCAGCAGCAGATCGCCTCGCTCACCCCGCAGCACGAGAACCTGGTCAAGCAGGAGGAGAACCTGACCAGGGCGGTGAAGAACGCGCAGGCCAAGGTGGACGCCTTCCGTACGCAGAAGGAGACCATCAAGGCCAACTACACCGCGGCCCAGGCGCAGACCCGGATCGCCGAGACGCTCACCGGCATCTCGGAGGAGATGGGCGACGTCGGCATGGCCATACAGCGCGCGCAGGACAAGACCGCGCAGCTGCAGGCCCGCGCCGACGCGATGACCGAGCTGACCGCCACCGGGGCGCTGGACGACCCGCTGGCCCAGCTGACCACCGGCGACGACATCGACGCCGAGCTCAACCGGCTCTCCAGCGGCACCGGAGTGGACAGCGAGCTGGAGCGGATGAAGCTCGAACTGGCCGGCGGCTCGACCAAGCAGCTTGAGGCCGGCGCCTCCGGCGTGGCCAAGCCGGGCGCGATCCAGGACGCGGAAGAGGTCAAGGAGGGCGACTCCAAGTGATCGTCCGCATCCTCGGCGAGGGCCAGCTGACCCTGCAGCAAAGCGCCCTCGACGAGCTGAACAAGCTCGATGACGAGCTGATGGCCGCGGTCCGCGACGGCGAGGAGGCCAAGTTCCGCTCCGCCATGGACGCGCTGCTCGCCCGGGTGCGCGAACTCGGCGAGCCGCTGCCGGTCGAGGAGATCAAGCCGAGCGACTTCATCCTGCCCAGCGCGGACTCCTCGCTCGACGAAGTACGCGACCTGCTCTCCAGCGACGGCCTGATCCCAGGCTGACCGCCTCCCGCGCGATGCGCTTGCGCGGCGCAGCAGGCGCGCGGCGTCCGCGCACTCGCATGCCGTCCTCGGTGTGGTCCGGGCGGGGAACTTCCCCGCCCGACAGGCCGTTGTGCGGGATAAGCAGGCTGAACCGGCTCGGTCGACCGAACCGTGCTGGTTCCTAGCAACGGTTGGTTCACCACCAGCACGGACGGTTTCGGAAGGACGGCAACACCCGTGGCCAGGACGAGGTTCGCGCCAGACCGGGGACTGACCTCCCGCATGGTCTTCGTCATGTTCCTCATCGGCGCGCTGGCCGTGGCGTTCATCGCGGCCCTCATCGCTTTCGTGCCCGCGCGCAGCCTGCCGGTGGTCTTGATCATCGCCGGCGTCATCCTGTTCGCGCAGTTCTTCTTCTCGGACAAGATCGCGGCCTTCGCGATGGGCGCCCGCGAGGTCAGCCCGGAGCAGTTCCCCGAGCTGCACGGCGTCGTGGACCGGCTGTGCGCGATGGCGGACATGCCCAAGCCGCGGGTCGCCGTAGCCGAGACCCCGATGCCGAACGCCTTCGCGACCGGGCGCAACCCGAACAACGCGGTCATCTGCGTGACCACCGGCCTCTACGACCAGTGGCGCACCGGCCGGCTCACCGAGCAGGAGTTCGAGGGCGTACTCGCGCACGAGCTCTCCCACGTCGCGCACCGCGACGTGCTGGTCATCACGATCGCCTCGTTCCTCGGCATCCTGGCCGGCCTGGTGGCGCGGATGGCGTTCTGGTTCGGCCTCGGCGGCGACCGGCGCGACGACCGGGACGGCGGCGTGCCGATCCAGCTGATCATCCTGCTGGTCTCGATGGTCACCTACGCGATCTCGTTCCTGCTGACCATGGCCCTCTCCCGCTACCGCGAGCTGGCCGCCGACCGGGCCGGCGCGCTGCTGACCGGCAACCCCTCGGCCCTGGCCTCCGCGCTGCAGAAGATCACCGGGGACGTGGCCAAGATCCCGACCCAGGACCTGCGCCAGGCCGAGCCGTTCAACGCCTTCTACTTCACCCCGGCGTTCAACCGGGAGACCGCGAAGACGCTGTTCTCCTCGCACCCGACCACCGAGAAGCGGATTGAGCAGCTGGCCAAGATCTCCCGGCAGCTCGGCCGCTGACCCCGCCGCCTCGAGCGCCCGAGCCGTCCACCTCTCTCTCACAAGGGGCCCGCCCACATGGGATTCCTCGACACGCTGCTCGGCCGCACCAAGCCGGTGCAGCCCAATCTGGACCACCTGTTCGCGGTGCCCAACGCCGCGCTCACGCTGGAGGTCTCGA
This sequence comes from Actinocrinis sp., assembly GCF_035653575.1. Classification (GTDB taxonomy): domain Bacteria; phylum Actinomycetota; class Actinomycetes; order Streptomycetales; family Catenulisporaceae; genus Actinocrinis. The sequence goes on along the minus strand of NZ_DASRBQ010000026.1, from coordinate 5,839 downwards.
TCGGCTTCAAGCCCACCGGCTTCGGCGCGGTCTGCTACCGCAAGGCAGAGGGCGGCGCGTTCGCCCAGGTGGAGTCGGACGTCGAGCAGCTGATCGAGGGCTTTGACGGCCCCAAGGTCGAGGCGTCCAAGGACAAGTACGGCTTCAGCTGGCTGCTGGTGCACCGCGAGCCGGACCAGCTCTCCGACCTGGTCACCGACGTGCACGCGGTGAACTCCTCCTTGCAGGACAACGGCTTCGGCCCGTACCTGCTGTGCAGCCTGATCTATTTCGAGGACCCGCAGGGCCGCAAGCTCGCACTGGTCTACCTGTACAAGAAGGGCACGTTCTACCCGTTCGCGCCGCAGCGTGAGCCGCACCGCGACAACGTGCTCGAACTCCAGGTCAAGACCGAGATCGGCGCCGACCTGCCGCTGGAGAAGGACCTGACCCGGTGGATGGCGCTGTGGGGCGCCCCGGGCTTCTAAGACCGGCTGGCACCGGCGAAGGGCGACGTCACAGGTCCGTCACCACGTCACACCTCTGCCACGATTGCCGTCGCGTGCTTGCCACCGCACGGCGCCCAGCCGCTACGCTCGTGCCGGTCTTCGGCGAGCAGCGGAGGGAAACGCAGTGTCGGTCGAGCCGCATCGGGCAACCGGCGGTGTAGAGAACGGGACTTCCGTTTTCCCGAGTCAGCGCGCTCTCCCAAGCCAGCGCAGCGGCGAGGGCGGTGTGGATCCCAGCGACGTCTACGGCTACGAACCGACGCTCCCGTACGGCGTGGAGCCCCCTGCTCCGCCGCCGTCCGAGCCCGTCGAGGAGGAACGCCGTCCCTGGCCGTCGGCGCGGCGGCAGATAGGCACCGCGGTCGCGGTGCTCGGCTGGGCCGTCGTGGCCTTCCTCATCGGCCATCGCTTCCTGCCGGACAGCGCCGGGCTGGTGTCGCTGCTGGAGACCTGGCTGCCCTGGCTCGCGGTGCCCACCGCACTGCTGCTGATCGCCGCACTCGCGGCCCGTTCGCTGCGCGCGGTCTTCGCCACCCTGGTCGCCACGGCGGTCTGGCTCGGCGGCTACGGACCGGAGCTGTTCCCGCGCGGCGACCCGATCCCGTCGAACCTGCGCGTGGTCAGCGAGGACGTCAACGCCTCCAGCGTCGAGCTCGGCGGCGTGAGCCAGCTGGCCCCGAGTCAGCACGCCGACATCGTGGCGCTGCAGCACCTGCCGCCCTCGCTGGCGGCCTCCTCGGCGACGCAGAACCTCAGCGCGGCTTACGGCTACCACGTCACGCAGTACGAGTTCGGGGTCTGGAGCCGCTACCCGATCGCGGACGCCAAGGCGGTCGACCTGGCCACCACCACGGCCGCCTCGGACGGCAACCCGAGCCTGGTCGCGGCAGTCCCGCACGTCGTCGTCGGCGCACTCCGTGTCACCGTGACAACGCCTGAGGGCGCCCTGGTGCTGTACGTGGTGCACATCCCGCAGCCGGTCCTGGGCGACCAGGGCTTTGCGAAGGTGCGCGACGAGGCGGTGGCGCGACTGGTGAAGACCGTGTCGGCCGACAAGGCGCCGAAGCTGGCCATAGTCGGCGACATCAACGTCGCGCAGACCGACCGCCGTTTCTCGGATCTGAGCTCCGGCCTCGGGCTGACCTCGGCTCAGGCTGCGGCGGGCCGCGGCTTCGGCTTCACCTGGCCCGCCGAGTTCCCGGTCGTCCGCCTCGACGACCTGCTGCTGCGCGGCGGCACCCCGGTGCGCTCGGTGGTCCTGCCCGCTCTGTCGGGAGGCAAGTCCCACCTGCCGATCGAAATCGACCTGCACCTCTGACAGCGCTGGTTACAGCTCCGGCCAGCGGTTCGCCGTAGTCGGCTATCGCTCTGAAGCTGAGCCGTTAACGCCCGGCCCCCGGCCGCTACTACGGCAGCGCCAGCATCTGCTCCAACGCCAGCCGCGAGTAGCGCGCCGTCTCCGGGTCGACCGTGATCCGGTTGACCACCTTGCCGGCCACCAGCGACTCGAGCGTCCAGACTAGGTGCGGCAGATCGATGCGGTTCATCGTGGAGCAGTAGCACACCGACTTGTCCAGGAAGACGATCTGCTTGTCGGTGTGCTTGTTCGCCAGGCGACGCACCAGGTTCAGCTCGGTGCCGACCGCCCAGGACGAGCCCGGCTCGGCCGCTTCCAGCGTCTTGATGATGTACTCGGTCGAGCCGACGTAGTCCGCCTTCTCCACGACCTCGTAGCGGCACTCCGGGTGCACCAAGACGTTGACCCCGGGTATCCGCTCGCGCACCTCGTCCACGCACTCGGCGGTGAACCGACCGTGTACCGAGCAGTGCCCGCGCCAGAGGATCATCTTCGCGTTACGCAGCTGATCATCCGTCAGGCCGCCGTTCGGCTTGTAGGGGTTGTAGAGCACGCAGTCGTCCTGCGACAGACCGAGGGCCCGGATGGCGGTGTTACGGCCGAGGTGCTGGTCGGGCAGGAACAGCACCTGCTCGCCCTGCTCGAAGGCCCAGCGCAGCGCGCGCTCGGCGTTGGAGGAGGTGCAGATCGTGCCGCCGTGCCTCCCGGTGAACGCCTTGATGTCCGCGGAGGAGTTCATGTACGACACCGGGACCACGCGCTCGACATCGCGTCCGTCCCGCGCCGCCAGGTCCGCGAGCGTGTCCCAGCACTGCTCCACCTGCTCCGCCGTCGCCATGTCCGCCATCGAGCAGCCCGCGGCCAGGTCCGGAAGCACCACCTGCTGGTCCGAGGAGGTGAGGATGTCCGCCGACTCGGCCATGAAATGCACGCCGCAGAAAACTACGAACTCCGCCTGCGGGCGCGCCGCGGCGTCCCTGGCCAGCTTGAACGAGTCGCCGGTCACGTCCGCGAACTGCACCACCTCGTCGCGCTGATAGTGGTGCCCGAGCACGAAGACCCGGTCGCCGAGCTTGGCCTTCGCCTCGGCCGCCCGCCGCACCAGATCCGGGTCGCTCGGCGCGGGCAGGTCGCCGGGGCACTCGACGCCGCGCTCGCTGCGCGGGTCGGCGGCCCGGCCGAGCAGCAGCAGCGCCAGCGGGGTCGCCGAGGGCTCGGCGAAGTCCCCCTTGGTCTCGGTGGTGACGGTCACGGCGCCTCCCACAGGCTCGGCGCGACCGGTCCGGCGGCGCCTTTATCGTCGATCTGACGCTAACTATCCTACCCCAGGGCTGGCGAGGGACGGCGCCGCCGACCGCGGACTGTGCGACCATGGAGGGGGAGTGGGGAGACGGCACGCGGGGCATTGGAATATCCGGCCCGGGTGGTCGCGTTGACCCTGCGAGCCGATTGACCGCGGACTTTGAAGGCAGGCAGACAGCATGACGGTTGAGGTAGACATCACCACCAAGCAGGACGGCATCATCCTGACTGAGGCCGCCGCGAGCAAGGTCAAGAATCTGCTCGACCAGGAAGGGCGCGATGACCTCTCGCTGCGCGTCCAGGTCCAGCCGGGTGGCTGCTCCGGCCTGCGGTACCAGCTCTACTTCGACGACCGCGCGCTGGACGGCGACGTGGTCAACGAGTTCGGCGGCGTCAAGGTCGTGACCGACCGGATGAGCGCCCCGTACCTGGTCGGCGCCACCGTGGACTTCGTGGACACGATCGAGAAGCAGGGCTTCACGATCGACAACCCGAATGCCACCGGCTCCTGCGCCTGCGGCGAGAGCTTCAACTAACAACCAGCAACACCAGCGATCCGGCCGCCGCGCACCCGGCGAGCGGCCTGAGCCGTACTACAGCGGCGGCCGACGGAGAACTCACACTCCGCCGGCCGCCGCTGTATGTGATCTATCTCACGCGCGAGTCTCCCGCCCCGGCCGGGCAGAGAGTCACTTCATGAGTGCCGAAGGCGGGTCGAGCCAGCCGGCCCAGGTGGTGCGGGACGCTTATCACCAACTTGCCGCAGCCGTCGCGACGATGACCGACGAGCGGTCATGGCTCCCTACCGACTGCCTGGGCTGGGCCGTGCGCGATCTGGTCTTCCACTGCCTGTCTGACGCGCAGCGCGGCTTGGTAGCGCTTCACACGCCGGCCGACGGCGAGCCTGACCGAGACGCGGTCACCTACTGGTCCGATTGGCAGCCGGACCCGAGCGGCGTCGGCGCGGCCGCAGGCAGGCGCTACGTCCGCGTCGTGGCAAGCATGTTCCTGCACGCGGAGCAGCTACGGGACCTCTACGTCGAGACCGCCGAAGCAGCAGTGCACGCCGCGGCCAAGGCCGAGCCGGACGAACTGATCGCCACCCAAGGGCACGTCCTCAAGGCAGGCGACCTGCTCAGCACACTTGCGGTAGAGGCGACGATCCATCACCTCGACCTAGCCGCGTCGCTGTGTGGCGGTCCAGGCGCGGAGGAACTGATGCCGGCGCCAAGCGGCTTGGCGGAGGTCCGCCGAACGCTCGATGGTCTACTCGGCCAGCCGGTGCCGATCGACTGGGACGACGCGACCTACGCGCGCAAGGGAACCGGCCGCGCGCCGCTGACCCCAGCAGAGCGCGATCGACTAGGCCAATTGGCTGACAGATTTCCGCTGTTCAGCTGACGCCGCAGGGCGTGACGAACCTCAGCCGCCGAAGCGTCGCCTCGGTTCGCTACGACCTTCCCGCACCCGCTGGATCACGTCATCCATCGGGCTCGCCGTGCCGCCGTCGCTAGTGCCGACCGAACAGTCGGCGCACCATGCGCCATGCCTCGCGCTCCGTGCGCCGGGCCGCGTACTTGGACACAAACCCGAGCGCTACCGCCAGCACGCCCAGGATCGCCGCGTATGCCGCCGACTCATGCAACGTGATGTTGCCGATCCGCAGCACCGCCTCGGTGACCAGCCCACCGCCGCTCGCCAACATTCAGGCTCACCTCCCCCAACCCTCACTGCGACCGTGCATCCCGCGATCCACGGCCGCTAGGTTCGGAAGGCGCCGATATGCAGGACGTTCGGCGCGCATAACCCGTCCCGAACCCTCTGGAGGCATCACAGAGCCCGGCTATCTCCGCTCGCGAACGATGAGAAGAACGCTGCTTCTACGCTCAGCCCCCGCCCGGCGCACGGGCAATCGTTCGCTTATGCACCCGAGTCATCCCCTCCAGAACCCGATCCCTCGCGTCTCGGCGGAGCCGCGCCCCACCGGCCGGAACCCCGGCCGCAGCGCTCCTGCGCGCCGCCGGCGCTCCGCTTTCAGCTTCGCCCGTTCAGCCCGCTTCCCCTCTTCCATGTGGCTCGCCTCACCCGTCTCGGGTCGCTGGTCGGCGCCGGAGCGGAACGTCGGCCACTTCATCGATCCACGCCCCTTCGCGCTGGCGCCCTCGACGCCGCCAGCCAGCGTCGACCAGGCCTACATGCCCGATAACAGCATTCTGCCTAAGTCCGCCGCTTCGCCACAGACACGGGCACAGGTCTATGCGCCGCTCAGTTAAGAAGTCTCCTGCTGGTCCATCCGGACCCGGAAACGCCGCACTTCCTGCGGCCAACCGCAGGCGAGCGCGATCTTTCCCGCCCAGAACCGCGCCTCCTGCTCGTCGGCGACATCCACTACCGCGAAGCCGCCGAGGTGCTCCTTGGTCTCGGCGAACGGGCCGTCCGTAACCAGCGGCGTACCGCTCGATGCATCGACGCTGAAAACCGGCGCGGCATCATCCAAGCCGCCCGTGAAGATGAACACCCCGGCAGCTTTCATCTCCGCGATCAGCGCCCGCACGGCCTGGCCCTTCTCGCGCAGCTCCTCGTCCGTGTAGTCGGGCACCCACTCGTCGTTGAACGCGATGAGGTACTCGGCCATCTCTCCTCCTTCGCTCGGCAGCCTTGTGCGGCCAACTCTCCAATACGACGAACGAGC
>NZ_DASRBQ010000025.1:0-45232 GCF_035653575.1 Actinocrinis sp. | reverse complement strand
CGCGCGCGGCCCACTTCTCCGCGTCGCCGTCGGAGAAACGCTTCTGCGTGTTGTTCAGCGCGGTCCGATTGACGGTCGCGTGCAGGCCACCGGTCAGGTAGCAGGTGTCCAGCAACGTGATCCGGATGCCGGCCGTGCGCGCGGCTTGAATCAGGGCGTGGCCCATGGCGTTCGGGTCGGCGTACTGCGCGCCGCCGTGGTCGTGGTGCGCGTAGTGGAACTCTCCGACCGAGGTGATCCCGGCCAGCGCCATCTCCGTGAACACGCCGACTGCGAGCTCGAAGTACGTATCCGGATTAAGACCGGCGACGGCCTCGTACATCTGCTCGCGCCACGTCCAGAACGTGCCCTCTCCTATCTGCGTTCGTCCGCGGAGCGCACGATGGAACGCATGCGAGTGTGCGTTCGCCAGCCCTGGGAGCGTCAACCCTGGAAGATGTACCGCATCGGCAGGCGCCCGAACCCCGGGCGTGACGGCCGTAATGCGGTCGCCCTCTGTCTCAATGAGCACGTCCGTTTCCACCATGCCCGCCACATAGGCGGCCTCGGCGTGCCATCGCTGCTTCTCAGCGCCTTGCGGCTTTCTGTCGCGCGTTCCCGTCTCGGTCATCCCGTCGTCACCGCCTCAAGCCCCTGATCCCCGGTTTGTCCCAGGTCGCACTCCGGCGAGCTGCGCGACGACCTCAGCCAGCGCGGCGACGCCGGTGAGGCAGTCCGCTGTCTCGGCGTGCTCGGCGGGGGTGTGGGAAAGCCCGCTGGGGTTGCGCACGAAGAGCATCGCGGTCGGCAGCTCGGCGGCCAGGATTCCCGCGTCGTGCCCGGCGCCCGTGGGCAGCTGCGGTACCGGGCCGAAGACGCCGGTCAGCGTCTTGCGGATCTTGTCGCGCAATCCGTGGTCGAACTCGACGATAGCCGTGCGTGACTCGTTGACAACCTCCAGCGCGGTCCCGTCGCGCTCGGCGCGTTCGCGCGCGGCGGCGGCGATCTGCTCGACGACGGCGTCCAGTGCCGCCTCATCTGGGGCGCGGCTGTCCAGCCAGGCGCGGACTCGTGACGGGATCGCGTTGGTGCCGTTGGGCTCGACACTCACTTTGCCGAAAGTTGCCAGCGTGCCGCCGAGCCTGGCCTTCTTGCGGGCGGAGAGGACCGTGTTCGCGTAGGTCAGCATGGGGTCGCGGCGATCGTCGAGCGCGGTCGTGCCGGCGTGGTTGGCCTCGCCGGTGAAGTCGAAGCGCCACCGGCCATGCGGCCAGATCGAGGAGGCGACGCCGACCGGGGCGTCGTGGTCGATCAGCCAGCGGCCCTGCTCGATGTGCAACTCGACGAACTCTGAGATATCGGCAAGCCGCTCGTCGTCGCGGCCCAGCGCGTCGGGATCCTGACCCGCCGCCTCCATCGCATCCGCCAGCCGCACGCCGCCGCCGTCGCGTAGTGAGCGAGCCTTGGCCGCGTCCAGCTGCCCGGTCAGCAACCGGGAACCGGCGCAGGCGATCCCGAAGCGTGCCCCCTCCTCGTCAGCGAAGTTGGCGATCACGACCGGCCGCTCAGGCTGCCAGCCGCGCGCACGCAACAGGTCGACTGCGGCCAGGGAGCTGATGACGCCGAGAGGACCGTCGAACGCGCCGCCGTCCGGTACCGAATCCAGGTGTGAACCAATCGCCAACGCGTTACCGCGCCGCGGCTCAGTGCCCACGTCTGTGCTTGACGCACCGCTGTCCGGCAGCCACCAGGCCCATTGATTGCCGTTGCGATCGACCTCGACCGTCAGGCCTCGATCAGCAGCCTGCGACGCGAACCAGTCACGGCACGCGAGGTCCGCGCTCGTCCAGGCGAAGCGCCGATAGCCGCCGGTGGTTCGGTCGCGGCCGAGATCCGCCAGCGAAGACCAGAGTTCTGCGAAGCCGGTCGCCTCCGCGACCTCGTTCACGCGCCGTCCCCGGCGGCGTCCTTGTTGGAGGCGTCCTTGACCGTGTCGGCGCCTTCTCGCATCGGGATGCGAACTGAGCGCTCCTCGGCGACCTCGACCGCGCGGTCGTAACCGGCGTCCACGTGGCGGATCACGCCCATGCCCGGATCGTTGGTCAGCACCCGCTCCAGCTTGGCGGCGGCCAGCGCCGATCCGTCGGCCACGGAGACCTGGCCGGCGTGGATCGATCGGCCCATGCCGACCCCGCCACCGTGGTGGATCGACACCCAGGAAGCGCCCGAGGCGACGTTGACCATCGCGTTGAGCAGCGGCCAGTCCGCGATCGCGTCCGAGCCGTCCAGCATCGCCTCGGTCTCCCGATACGGCGAGGCCACCGAGCCGCAGTCCAGGTGGTCGCGGCCGATCACGATCGGCGCCTGGATCTCGCCGGAGCCGACCAGCTCGTTGAACCGCAGCCCGGCCTGATGCCGCTCGCCGTAGCCGAGCCAGCAGATCCGCGCGGGCAGGCCCTGGTAGTGCACCCGCTCCCCGGCCATCCGGATCCAGCGGGCGAGGGACTCGTTCTCGGGGAACAGGTCCAGCACGGCGCGGTCGGTGACCGCGATGTCGGCCGGATCGCCGGAGAGCGCCGCCCAGCGGAACGGGCCCTTGCCCTCGCAGAACAGCGGCCTGATGTACTTCGGCACGAAGCCGGCGAAGTCGAAGGCGCGCTGGTATCCGGCCAGCTTCGCCTCGCCGCGGATCGAGTTGCCGTAGTCGAACACCTCGGCCCCGGCGTCCTGGAAGCCGACCATCGCCTCGACGTGCCTGGCCATGGACTCGCGCGCCCGCTGCACGAACTCCTCGGGCTTGTCGAGCGCGAACGACTTCATATCGCTGAAGTCCACGCCCAGCGGCAGGTACGCGAGCGGGTCATGTGCGGAGGTCTGATCAGTGACGATGTCGATTGGTGCGTTACGCGCCAGCAGCTCCGGTACGAGATCCGCCGCGTTACCCAACACACCGATGGACAGCGGTCGGCGTGCGTCACGGGCCTCGACCGCCAATTGGAGCGCGTGATCGAGCGAGTCCGCCTTAACGTCCAGGTACCGATGCTCAATCCGGCGGGTGATCGCGCGCGGGTCGCAGTCGATGCAGATCGCGACGCCGTCGTTCATGGTCACGGCCAGCGGCTGCGCGCCGCCCATCCCACCGAGCCCGGCCGTAAGCGTGATGGTTCCGGCGAGCGAACCGCCGAACCGGCTCGCCGCCACCGCCGCGAAGGTCTCGTAGGTGCCTTGCAGGATGCCTTGCGTACCGATGTAGATCCAGGAGCCCGCGGTCATCTGCCCGTACATGATCAGGCCGAGCGCGTCGAGGCGGCGGAACTCGTCCCAGTTCGCCCAGTCGCCGACCAGGTTGGAGTTGGCCAGCAGGACGCGCGGCGCCCACTCGTGCGTGCGCATGACGCCGACCGGCTTTCCGGACTGCACGAGCATCGTCTCGTCTTCGCGCAGCGTCGTGAGGGTACGCAGCAGTGCGTCGAATGAAGCCCAGTTGCGCGCCGCCTTGCCGGTACCGCCGTAGACGACCAGTTCCTCGGGATGCTCGGCTACCTCGGGGTCGAGGTTGTTCTGGAGCATCCGGTAGGCGGCCTCCTGCGGCCAGCCGAGCGTGTTCAGGCTGGTGCCGCGGGGGGCGCGTACCGTATGCGGACCGGTCATGCGCGAGCTCCCTCTCTTGCGGGATACGGATCAGTTCGGGGTAGAGGAGCAGGCCGGGGCGTCGCTAGGCGTCACGCAGTACTCGTGCCCGCAGCCGTGGCCGGTGAACCCCGAGGTATGTTATGCAATCATTCATAGCTGCGGTCAACCGCATGACTTCATTCAATACTGTTCGTTGTCACAGTCACAGTCACAGTCACAGTCACAGTCGCAGGAGCAGCCCATGACCACGACGGTCCAGCTCGGCCCGGGTGCCATCGGCCACACCGACCTGTCCTTCGCCGAGATCGAGGCGGTCGCCCGGCACGGTGCGCGGGTCGAGTTGTCGCCCGCCGCCCTGGCGGCCCTCGGCCAAGGCCGCTCCACTGTGGACAAACTCGCCGCCGCGCCCACCCCCGCCTACGGGATCTCCACTGGCTTCGGCGCGCTGGCCACCCGGCACATCGACCCCGAGTCGCGGGCCGCGTTGCAGCGGTCACTGATCCGTTCGCACGCGGCCGGCATGGGCGCTCTCGTCGAGCCCGAGGTCGTGCGCGCGCTCATGCTGCTGCGCCTCAAGACGCTCGTGAGCGGGCACACCGGCGTACGTCCGGTCGTCGCCGAGACCATGGCCGCGCTGCTGAACAGCGGCATCACGCCCGCGGTCCGCGAGTACGGCTCCCTTGGCTGCTCGGGCGACCTTTCCCCCCTCGCGCACGTCGCGCTCGTCCTGATGGGCGAGGGCGAAGTCATCGACGAGGACGGCAAGCCGGCGGATGCCGCGCCGGTGCTCGCGGAGCACGACATCACGCCGCTGGTGCTGGAGCCTAAGGAAGGCCTGGCGCTGATCAACGGCACCGACGGCATGCTCGGCATGCTCGTCCTCGCGCTGCGTGACTTCGACCGGCTGCTCAAGCTCGCCGACGTGACCGCCGCGATGAGTGTGGAAGCGCAGCTCGGTACCGACCGGGTCTTCCTCCCCGAGTTGCACGCCATCCGACCGCATCCCGGCCAGGCCGCATCCGCCGCGAATCTCCTGACTCTGCTTAAGGACTCAGGCGTGGTCGCCTCCCACCGCGGCCCCGACTGTAACCGCGTGCAGGATGCTTACTCACTGCGCTGTGCGCCTCAGGTAGCCGGCGCTGCCCGTGACACGCTCGCGCACGCGACCCTCGTCGCCGAACGCGAACTCGCCTCAATCATCGACAACCCGGTCGTGCTCCTCGGTGAGGACAGGGTGGAGTCCAACGGGAACTTCCACGGCGCCCCGGTGGCCTTCGTCCTGGACTTCCTCGCCATCGCCGCCGCCGAGGTCGGCTCGATCGCCGAGCGGCGCACGGACCGGATGCTCGACGTCGCCCGCTCGCACGGCCTGCCGCCGTTCCTGGCCGACGACCCCGGCGTGGACTCCGGACTGATGATCGCTCAGTACACCCAGGCCGCCCTGGTCTCCGAGAATAAGCGTCTGGCCAATCCGGCCAGCGTCGACTCGATCCCGTCCTCCGCGATGCAGGAGGACCACGTGTCGATGGGCTGGTCCGCGGCGCGCAAGCTGCGTACCGCGCTGGACAACCTCACCCGCATCCTCACCATCGAGCTGGTTACCGCAGCTCGCGCCCTGGACATGCGCGCGCCGCTCAAGCCGGCGCCGGGTACCGCAGCCGCGATTGCCGTACTCAGGCAGCGCGGTGTCAGCGGTCCGGGACCGGATCGATACCTCTCCATCGAGCTGAGGGCAGCCGAGGACGCGGTATGTGACGGCTCAGTGCTCGCAGCAGTCGAAGAAGCTGTCGGTGCTCTGCGATAGAACGCAGGGAGAAAACCCAGCGCCTGCACGACGACGACTGACCTATGCTGGTCGGCCGATCCATTGTTCAGCGCAACATACGTGCGAGGGCGCCAGGACCGGTACCAATCACAAGGACGGTCGCGAACGGAGGTGACAGGCGTGGCGGCGGTGATGCCCGACCCGACAGGGTTCCTCGACCCGGCTGTCAGCGCGGCCGGCAGCTCCACCGAGCAGGTACTCGGCCTGCTCGACGGACGCCGCCTTTCCCCCGCGCAGCGCCGGATCGGCCAGTTCCTCATCGACCATCTGGCCGAGGTCGTGTTCATGTCCAGCGTGGACCTGGCCGAGCGGGTCGGGGTGAGCCAGCCCTCGGTCACCCGCTTCGCCACCGCGCTCGGCTTCTCCGGCTACCCGGCGCTGCGTGACGCGCTCAAGGGCATCGTGCTCGGCTCGGTCGGCGAGTCCCCGGAGGAGGTGCGCCGCAACGAGTTCCAGGCCGCGATCGCCGCCGAGCAGACCAATCTCGACGCCTTGCAGCGCCTCGCCGCGGCCCCCGACCGCCTGATCGAGACCGGCCGGCTGCTGGCCGGCTCGAACCCGCTGGTCGTCCTGGGCCTGCGCCTCTCCCTCTCGGTCGCGCACTACTTCGCGTACAGCGCGCAGCGGATCCACCCGGACGTCCGGCTGATCTCGTCCGCGGGCACCGCGGCCGACGACGCGCTGCTGCAGGCCCGCCAGGCGGGCGCCACGTGGATGGTCGCCTTCCTGCTGCCCCGCTACGCGCAGGAGGCCCTCACCGCGATCGACCACGCCCGCGAGCTCGGGCTCAAGGTCGTCCTGGTCACGGACAATCCGCTGGTCCCGTTCGCCGGGTCGGCCGACGTGCTGCTGCCGGCCGGCGTCGGCTCCCGGCTGGTCTTCGACTCGCACGCCGCGCCCATGGTGCTCGCGTCGCTGCTGGTCCAGGCGATAGCCGACGCGGCACCCGAGCGCACCCAGAGCCGCCTCGAAGCGCACGAATCACTCAGCGAGGCGCGCGGCTTCTACCGCTGAAGCGTGACCAAGGGCACGCCGAGCCGGGTTCACGCCATAAGTTACTGGCGAGTAGAGTTGTTTTCGATCTCCAAGCGACGCCTAGCGCGCTCAGGACTGCGTTTCACGGACCACCCGGCACCGATACAGGAGCTCGGCTCAACCATGCACATCGCCGCGATCATCATCTCCCTCGGCATAGCCGCGGTCGGCCTCGCGCTGTTCGCACGCGTGCTCACCCGGATGTACCGGCTGATCACGGCCGGGCAGCCGGCCCCCGGCCGCACCGGCGATCCGGTCGCCCGCACCAAGAACCTGGTGCGCGAGTTCCTGGGCCACACCCGCCTCGCCCGGCGCGGCAAGCGCTGGATCGGCGCGGCGCACTGGGCCGTCATGGTCTCCTTCGGCCTGCTGTTCTTCACCCTGGTGACGGCGTTCGGCCAGCTCTTCGACCCCCGCTTCCAGCTCCCGTTGATCGGCCGCTGGTGGCCGTACGAGTTCGTCACCGAGCTGTTCAGCTTCCTCGGTCTGATCGGCATCGTGGCGCTGATGATCGTCCGGCTGGCCATCCGGCCGAGCCGCAAGTCCGATGAGCGCACGTCGCGCTTCTACGGCTCGGTGATGTGGCAGGCGTACTACGTCGAGTACACGATCCTCGGCGTGCTGCTGTGCATCTTCGCGCTGCGCGGCGTGGAGAACGTGCTGGAGGACGGCGGCCGGTTCTCGATCCACTTCTTCTTCTCCTACCCGGTCTCCCGGCTGTTCGCCGGGGCGTCGGCCGGCACCCTGGAGAACCTGGTCTACTTGTTCGCCACGCTCAAGATCGTGATCTCCTTCGCCTGGATGATCACGATCTCGCTCAACGCGAACATGGGCGTGGCCTGGCACCGCTTCCTGGCCTTCCTCAACATCTGGTTCAAGAAGAAGGCGGACGGCGGCACCGCGCTGGGCGCGCTGAACCCGATGCTGTCCAACGGGGTGCCGATCGACTTCGAGGATCCCAAGGAGGACGACGTCTTCGGCGTGGGCAAGGTCGAGGACTTCACCTGGAAGGGCCTGCTGGACTTCTCCACGTGCACCGAGTGCGGCCGCTGCCAGGACCAGTGCCCGGCATGGAACACGGGCAAGCCGCTCTCCCCGAAGCTGGTCGTGCTTTCACTGCGCGACCACGCACACGCCAAGGCGCCCTATCTGCTTGCCGGGGGCGGTATGGACGCCGAGGGCAACGAGAAGGCGAGCGCCGATCAGCTCGCTGCGGTACCCGCCTCCGCTCTCGCAGAGCTGGAGCGCCCTTTCGTCGGCTCGCCCGAGGACAACGCGGTCATCGCCGCTGAGGCGTTGTGGTCCTGCACGACGTGCGGTGCGTGCGTCGAACAGTGCCCTGTCGACATCGAGCACGTGGACCACATCGTCGACATGCGTCGCTACCAGGTGATGATCGAGTCCTCGTTCCCGTCCGAGGCGGGCGCGATGCTCAAGAACCTGGAGAACAAGGGCAATCCGTGGGGCATGCCCGCGAAGAAGCGCCTCGACTGGATCTCCGAGGTGGACTTCGAGGTCCCGGTTCTCGGCGAGACGATCGAGGACCTTGCCGAGACCGAGTACCTGTACTGGGTGGGCTGCGCGGGCGCCCTTGAGGACCGTGCCAAGAAGACCACCAAGGCGTTCGCCGAACTGCTGCACATCGCCGGCGTGAAGTTCGCCGTCCTGGGCAGCGGCGAAAGCTGCACCGGCGACCCGGCCCGCCGCCTCGGCAACGAGTTCCTGTTCCAGATGCTCGCGCAGCAGAACGTCGAAGTGCTCAACGAGGCCTTCGGTGACGCTCCGGTGAAGAAGATCGTGGCCACCTGCCCGCACTGCTTCAACTCGCTTGCCAACGAGTACCCGCAGCTCGGCGGCAAGTTCGAGGTCATCCACCACACCCAGCTGCTCGACCGCCTGGTGAGCGAGGGCCGGCTGACTCCGGTGACGCCGGTCGACCAGAACATCACCTACCACGACCCGTGCTACCTCGGCCGGCACAACAAGGTCTACACGCCGCCGCGCGAGATCATCGCCAAGGTGCCCGGCCTGCGCAACACCGAGATGCACCGCTGCAAGGAGCGCGGCTTCTGCTGCGGCGCGGGCGGCGCGCGGATGTGGATGGAGGAGCGGATCGGCAAGCGGATCAACACCGAGCGGGTGGACGAGGCGCTGTCCACCAACCCGGACGTCATCTCCACAGCCTGCCCGTACTGCCTGGTGATGCTCGGCGACTCGATCACCGCGCGCAAGCAGTCCGGCGAGGTGCCGGAGTCGATGGAAGTGGTCGACGTCTCACAACTGCTGCTGCGCTCGGTCAAGCAGCCGGACGCACACGAAGCCGACACCCTGGCCTCGGTCGGCGCGCCGTCAGGGTCGTCCACCTCCGCGTAATCCAGAACCCTCACACCGGGCATCTCAGTCGTCTACCTGACCGAGCTTCCACCACGGTCCCGCTGTCACACGGCGTCAGATTCGCTAGGCTCCGCAGTTGCCTTGTGAGTTCCCGCGTGTGGAGGTCCGGTCATGTCGGTCGAGTCGCGAGCGCCCGAGTCCGCGGCGCCGGAAGCGGCCACCGAGCGTGGCCGCGTGCGGCTGTGGTTCGCAGCCCTCTTCCGTGCCCTGTTCGTCATCATCCTGACGCTCGCGGTCCTCGCAGCGCTCGGGTACGTCGCGGACGTCGGGCTGCATCGGGTTACGCACACCAGCCGCTCGAACGCGACCTATCAGCACATATACGAGGTCGATGTCGTCGTTGACGGTGACGGATCGGTGGCTGTGACAGGCTCGCCGAGCACGCAGCGCGAGGTGGCTCTGGACGAGACCGACAGGTCGACCATCTTCGACAGTCCGCAGCGCGCGGTGAGTGTGATCGCAGGGACGCTGTTCGTGTCTGTGCGTTGCCCCGACTCGCTGTGCATGGCGAACGTCCTGCTGACCACGCCTCCTGACACGCGCGTCAACATACGTGTGGGTAACGCACTGCGACTCGATCAGGCGAACGTCGCAATCAGCAATCTGACTGGACCAGTCGATGTGTCGGCCTGGCCGGCGAACGTCACGATCAAGGGCTCCAGTTCACTCGTCACCGGCATGGTCGCCGGGTCACTGACGTGTGGCGTCCCCGCCGTGTGCATCGTGCAGGTCCCGCGCTAGCTGACGCGGTGACCGCTCACGCACTCACTGCTTACGCACTCACTGCTCACGCACCCAGCGCTGCTCACGCACGCAGCGCTACTCACGCGTTGACCGGAAACCCATCCTCATCCAGTAACACCCCACCGATCACCTCGGCCAGCAGCACCGCGGCGTTACGCACACGCTCGATCAATGACGCCGTCTCAGCCGCCGTCGCCTGTTTCACACAGCTGAAGCGGTACACCGTGTGCGGCCATCCGTCGTCCGCACGAGAGCGGAGCGCGTATGGGAGGAACTCGTCGGCACCGAACGGCTGCACGCGAATCTCCAGTGCGCCGGGCCGGTCAAGGGAGTAATCGTTAGCCGCAAGGGCGCCGTTTCGTCCCAGGTCCGGGATCGCCAGACCGAGTACCGAACGCAGCACCTGCCAGGGGAGCGCTTCGTGCCCGTATACGCAGTACACGGTCTCGTGTGGCTCCGCGACATAGGGCGGGCAGCCTGGCAGGCGCGCCGCGCCGCCGAGCAGCCGGGCAAGTCCGGTCACCAGAGACCACGCCAGTGCCTCCGGTCCGGTCGGGATGTCGCGCGGGTACCGCCTGCGCAGCGCTTCCGCGTTGCGGCCGTCCGGGATGCGCGCCCGGCGCCTGGGAGCCTCGGCTACGTAACCGGTTGACCAACCGCCGGGCAGTTCCGACTGCGCGGCCAGCGTCGGATCCAGACGGAACGGCCCGTGCCAACGCACCCCGTCCGCAACGTGCAGCACGCCGTGCTCATCGCGCGTCGGTGTCGGATTCCACGTGCGTACCAGCGCCTCGATCGACGCGGCGGTGCGCGGCCCGGCCAGCAGCAGCACCGGATTGTCGCTCAGCAGCCGCTCCGGATCGGCAGGCCGCTCCTCGGGCCGCCGCAGACCCGGAACCGCGCGCGCGTGCAGCGGCCCGGTGACCCGGGACAAGCTCAGGCTCCAACGCTCCATGGCCTCACTGTCGCAGCGCGACATATGGGAACGCGGAGCGCAGGCCGATAAATCACCCGTATCGGCTCAACCGTTGCGCTACCAGAGCGAGCCCCACGTCGCGTCCGCCAGGGACTCCACGCCGATCTGCGTGCCGTCCGCCCCGACCAACACGCCGCTGGTCACCTCCATCAGCGTCTTCGCCAGCCGATAACGCAGCCGGTCCGAGCCGGGACCCAGCGACGCGACCGAGACCTGATAGCTCGTCAGCAGCGAGGCATCCCAGCCGGAATCGGACAACGCCGCGGGCAGTTCCCCGAACAGCGGATCCTGCGTCACTTCCAGGACGAACGTGGCCACCGTGTCCGAAATCGTCGCGCTGTAGCCCGGTTCCCCCGCCCCGAACTCCTCGGAGCCGGCGCTGTCCTCGGGCACCATCGCGCAGAACGTGTCACCGGTTCCAAGCGCACTGACCGCCGCCAACACCTCGTCCGGATCTGCAAGCCGCGGTGCGTACACCGTCACCACGTCCGCGTCCTCGGCGCCCATAGGCCAACGCATGGCTGCCCCATCCCCGCTTCACTTCTCGATCTTCAGCGCCTCAAGACACCAGCGCCTCAAGACACCTTCGTGCGATGAAAGTTCAAGTACGACCGCGACGGCGTCGGCCCTCGCTGCCCCTGGTACCGCGATCCGTACACCGCCGACCCGTACGGATGCTCGGCGGGAGAGGACAGCCTGAACATGCACAGCTGCCCGATCTTCATCCCCGGCCACAGCTTGATCGGCAGCGTCGCGACGTTCGACAGCTCCAGCGTCACATGCCCTGAGAACCCCGGGTCGATGAACCCCGCCGTGGAGTGCGTAAGCAGCCCCAGCCGCCCCAAGCTCGACTTGCCCTCCAGCCGCGACGCGATGTCGTCCGGCAGGGTGATGACCTCGTAGGTCGACCCCAGCACGAACTCCCCCGGGTGCAGGATGAACGGCTCGTCCCCTTCGGGCTCGACCAGCCGCGTCAGGTCCGGCTGCTCCTGCGCCGGGTCGATGTGCGGGTACCGGTGGTTCTCGAACACCCGGAAGAACCGGTCCAACCGCACGTCGATCGACGACGGCTGCACCATCGAGTCGTCGAACGGCTCGACCCGCACCCGTCCTGCCCCGATTTCGGAGCGCAGGTCCTTGTCTGAGAGCAACACCCACCGACCGTATCGCGCCATCCGCGACCCGACCAACCAGTCCGCGCCCCGCGCCACCCCGGCCGCCGATGCAACGCCACGCGGCGTCGCCATCTGGTAACCTGGCCCTCGGCCCGCCCCCGAAGGGCAGGCCACAGCAGCCAGCTCCTGCGGGTGTAGTTCAATGGTAGAACATCAGCTTCCCAAGCTGACAGCGCGGGTTCGATTCCCGTCACCCGCTCCACAGCGACAGGCCAGGTCAGTCCGGTAACGGACCGCCTGGCCTTTCTGCTTGCCCAGCTCGCTTTTCTCAGCCTGCTGACTGGGCCGCAATGGACAGGCCGCGGGCGTAACCGACGCGCGCGTTGATGTCGTAGAGCTGCGCTACCGACGAGACCGGCAGCTGCACCTGATGCAGCAGGCCCGGGCCCTGGACCACGACCTGCGCGAAGCCCTCGGTGCGCTCCTCCTTCGCGAGGAGGAAGAGCAGGCCCAGCAGGCAGAAGAAAAAGAAGATCACGGTGCACACGATCGCCCAGGTCGGGATCGACTTGGTGGTGCGCGACATGTCAGTGAACGACCAGGTGACCCGGCCGATGGGAGCTCGTCCGCTCGGCGTGATCACTTCCGTCTGGGTGCACATGATGTCGCCGATGGTCACCAGCGTCATCGCGGGACCGCCGGCCTGAGGCACGCCCGGGTAGGAGTAGGAGCCGGAGTTCGCGTTCTGCCAGCCCGGCGGGGGCGCGTCCCACGGTCCGGACCCGGACGACGAGCCCCAGCCTGGTCCTACGCCGGGATCGCCTGGGGGCATAGGTGTGCTCATTGCGGATCCCGTTCCCGTCTGTTGTGTTGTTCTTGCCTACGCTGCCTACGCGCTTACTCGGCGCGGTACTGGTCGTGCCTCGCGAAGAGCTCCGTCCACTCGTCGTACGAAAGGGTACGGCCGGACTCGGCGACCTCGGCCAGTTCGCGGAAGTACTTTTCCCGAGGCGGAGCCGGAGCGAAGAGGATGAGCATCGACGCCGGCGAGTCCCCGTCGTTGCGGAACGCGTGGATGCCGTTCTGCGGGACGTAGAGGAAATCGCCTGGGCGCGCGCTGACCCACCGCTCGCCGTCGAAGAGGCCGACCGTTCCGCTCCGCACATAGAAGGACTCGGAGAAGGTCTTGTGGAAGTGCGGATCTGGGCCACCGCCGTTCTCTGGCAGGTTCCACTCGAACAGGCCGAACTGGCCGTTGGTGACTGAACCAGGTGCGACGAAGCGCGTCGACGCGCCTGACTTGAAGTTGACCTGCTCGACGTCCGCGGCCGCGCGGTATCGGGCCGTGCCGCTCTGTGCCTCGGTGGGGTACGACATTGTTCCTCCGGTCTACGCTCTTCCTCGGGTCTGCTCTGCGCGTTGCCTGGACGATTGCCGGGTCAGCGGCGCTCCTCCCGGATCGCCTCACCGGGATGCCAGGTCTGGATGCGCAGGTAGTCGTTGGTCGGGGCCAGCGAGGTGAGCACGACCTGGGTGAGGTCGAGGTGGAAGAGGTGGAACGGGCCCGGGTCGCCTTCCATGCCGTCGAGGGCGGCGCGCTTGAGCTGCGGATCGGTGATCTCGGTGGCTGTCCCCGCGAGCTTCGCGTCGCCGCCGGCCATCGATCCGTCGCCCGGATTGGCGTGCAGGGCGAAGCGGCCGTCCCGGCGCAGATCGAGGGCCTTCATCGCGTTGAGCATCGAGCCGATGGTGAGGTTGGGCCCGACGAGGTTCACTTCGGTGCCGCTGACTCGCGGCGAGCCGTCCTGGCGCAACGTCGCGAGCACGTGGTGCTTCGTCGTGGCGAAACGTGCCCACACGGCCGCCGCGAACTCCGGTTCCGCCTGCGCGAACTGCTCCCAGGTTGCCATGGCTACAAGTCTCGCCGCCCGCACCGACAATCGCGATGGCCTCCGCTCCGATTGCGGTCGCGGTCGCAGCCGTGGTCGCGGATCGTTCCGGCCGGCCGGTCAGGCGTCGGCGAGCAGCTTGAGGGCGTCGGCGATCGAGGCGCAGATGTGGTGTGGCTGGGGATCTGCCGTGGTCAGCGCATAGTCGCCCTGCAGCCAAATCGTCCGCAGGCCGGCGCCCACTCCGCCCGCCACGTCAGCGTCCAGCGTGTCGCCGACCATCCAGCCGTTGCGCTGACCCAGCTGCACTCCCAGCTTGGCCGCCGCCTGCTCGAAGATCCGCCGTTCCGGCTTGCGGGAGCCTTCCGCCTCCGAGATGAACACGCCGTCGACCAAGTCACGCAGCCCCACCTGGTCGATCTTCGCACTCTGCATGATCGTCGCGCCGTTGGTGACGATGCCTAAACGCCAGCCGTCGGCGCGTAGCAGCCGCAACCCCTCCGCTACCGCATCATCCAGTGCGAAGTAACGCGGATACGTCTCGGTCACGTCGCGGACCAGTTGCTCGACGCTGTCCGCCAGTTGGAAGTGGCGCTTGAAGTCGGCCGCGTACTCGGTCCAGGTCGCCGCGATCGAGCTCTTCACCGCGAGGAAGTCCACCGCGGCCGGGTCCAGCCCGCGGTCCGCGACAAAGTGCTCGGCCCACTCACGCAGCGCGCCGCTCTGGTCCACGAGGGTGTTGTCGAGGTCGAATAACGCGAACTTGGGCGCCGTCGTCTTGGCCATCGCACTGCTCAACGCGACCACGTCCCGTAATGCACCATGCTCTCGATCGGGCTGCGGCGCGCACGCAGGTCACGCTTCTCGGTCTCCGCGTCGTAACCGATCGCGATGGCACCGATCGGCTCGTAGTCGTCCGGCACCCCGAACGCGTTCTTGAACGGTTGGACCTGCTCGGGCACGATCCCGAAATAAAGCGCCCCCAGGCCTTCGTCGACCACAGTGAGCAGTTGCAGCATTGCCGCCATTCCAGTGTCGATATGCCAGAACGGAACCGGCCACCGTGACTCGTCGCGGTCCGTCCACCCCTTATCCGGCTGTGCGTAACGGTCAAGGTATACGCGCTTGCAAGAGAACGGAATGATGACCAGCGGCGCGGTACGCACTGAGTCGGACACCGCGTCCGAGCCGAACTGCCAGAACTTCTCCAGGTCCGCGTCACGCAGCACGAGCCACGCCTGACCCTGCGAAAAACCCGCCGAGGGTGCCCGCGTTCCGTTGTGCAGGATCCGCTCCAACGCCTTCTCAGGCACCGGGCGACTGGAGTCGAAGGTACGGACCATCCTGCGCTTGCGGATCGCGTCCTGAAGTTCCATGCCGTTGACCTTATGCGCGCCCGGACGGCCTGCGTCAAGCCCGGTGGCTTATAGGGTGGGTGCGTGAAGATCCTGGTCATCGGTGGCGGCGGACGCGAGCACGCCATCTGCCACGCGCTAAGCCTCGACGAGTCCGTGACCGCGCTGTACTGCGCCCCCGGCAATCCCGGCATCGCCGCGGTCGCCGAGCTGCGCCCGGTGAACCCACTCGATCCGGACGCGGTGGCGGAACTTGCCGTTGAGCTCGGCGCTGACCTCGTCGTCGTCGGCCCGGAGGCACCGCTTGTAGCAGGGGTCGCAGATGCCGTACGCGCGGCAGGCATCGCCGTCTTCGGTCCTTCAAAGGCGGCCGCCCAACTTGAGGGCTCGAAGGCGTTCTCGAAGGACGTGATGGCCGCGGCCGGCGTACCGACCGCCGAAGCCTTCGTGTGTTCGAAGCCTGAGGAAGCCGCGCGTGCGTTGGACGCCTTCGGTCCGCCTTACGTCGTCAAGGACGATGCACTCGCGGCGGGTAAGGGCGTCGTGGTGACGGAAGACAGAGACGCCGCACTCGCGCACGCCAACGCGTGCGGCCGCGTCGTGATCGAGGAGTATCTCGACGGACCGGAGGTCTCGCTCTTCGCGCTGACCGACGGCACCACGGTCTTGCCGCTGCAGCCAGCTCAGGACTTCAAGCGAGTCGGCGACGACGACGCGGGACCGAACACCGGCGGCATGGGCGCCTACTCGCCGCTGCCCTGGGCGCCGGAGAACCTGGTTGCAGACGTCCTTGAGCGTGTCCTTCAGCCCACCGTGGATGAGTTGCGCCGCCAAGGCACGCCGTTCGTCGGACTCCTCTACGCAGGGCTTGCTCTCACGAAGCGCGGCGTGCGAGTCATCGAGTTCAACGCGCGCTTCGGCGACCCAGAGACGCAGGTCGTTCTGCCACTGCTCAAGAGTCCGCTCGCGCAATTGCTGCACCATGCGGCGACGGGAACGCTGGGTGAGGTCGAGCCGCTTCAGTGGCACGACGGCGCCGCAGTCACCGTTGTCCTTGCCGCAGCTGGCTACCCGGGCACGCCTCGCGGCGGCGATCGGATCACGGGCACCGACGAAGCCGAGGCAACCGGTGCGGTGACCGTGTATCACGCCGGTACCGCAACGAATGATGCGGGAGAGCTGGTGGCATCCGGCGGCCGAGTGCTCGCCGTGACGGGCCGGGCGGCCGATCTTGCGAGTGCTCGGGATCTGGCGTACGCCGCGCTTGGCCAAATCCAGCTGTCCGGTGGACACCACCGGACGGACATCGCGGCCAAAGCGATCTCGGGTCTGATCAGCGTTCCGTGACAGATCCGCAACCGTCCGTAGATGCTCTGTGGTTACGCCTCTGACCACGCGGTTCAGTCGGATCAAGAACCTCACCCGAACGAGCGGAAAAGCCGACGGCCCGCATGCCCACAATTCTCGGCCGGCGCTACGCTGCGAAGCAGGGAGCGTTTCACGCGCTCGGCCATCGCAAGGATCGCGCTGGCTGATCGGCGGCGCGACCGGGGTGTTGAGTGGGCCGGGCCGGTGTCGGCCGACCCGCGGTGTCCCGGCCGGCGGCTCGGCGATCCCGCGTTCACGATTCGGGGTGAGCACGGTTGACCGCGGCCTCGACCAGCGCCGTCCGTCAGGCCCGCGCCATTACGCGGATCTGCCGGCTGGCCGCGGGTTGCTGGATCGCGGCCGCCGGTGCCATATCCGCCGCTGCCCTTTCCGTCCTGCCACTCCTTATCGGCCTACTCGTCACAGCGCTGATAGCCGCGCTCTGCGTGTGGCCACTGCTGCGTTTCCATCGCATCGTGCCGCCGCTTTCACCTACGGTCGCTCCGGAGGACGGCGGTTACGGCGAACTGATGCTCGCGGTACGCCAGGTCACGGCAGCTCTCGGGGTGAGTGAGCCGGTCGGTCTTGAGCTGTCCCCGGACTGCGACGCCTGGCTCGAACCACGGCCGGAGGGCCCGGTCCTGGTCATCGGCGCGCCGTTCCTGTGGTGGCTGCGGGTCAGCGAACTGCGTGGGCTGCTCGCTCCGGTGCTGGCTGGCATGGACGCGGCGCACGACACCCTCATCGGCAAAGCGCGCAGGCTCGTCCGCCGACTCGATATCGCCGAGGTCCACGGCTGCCCGCCGTGGCCGCGTTCCGTGATCGTCGCGGTGGCCGAGGCCTGCCGGATCCGCGCCGAGGCCATGGAGCGAGCGATCGGGGCGGCGGCGGCCGAACGGGCGCGCATCGTCGAACCGGCGAGCCGCGTCTACGCCCACGAGCAGGCCGGTCTGGTCGCCGTCGGCTGGGATCGACTGCTGACCAGGCTCGCCATGCCGGCCTGGCACCGCGGACGGGCGCCGGAGACGCTGAATGCCGCGCTGGTGGCCGCGCTCACCGAACTCGGCCAGCGCGACCGGGTCGGGCTCGGCCTCGCGGACCGGCTCACCGAACGCCCGGCCTGTGACCTGCTCGACGAGCCGGGCGAGGTGGACCGTGCCGTGTCAGCGCTCGCGCCTCTCGTTTACGAAGGGAAGCGGATCGACCAGCCGCTGCCGTGGTCGCGTTACGTGGCCGAGGTTGCCGAGCCGGCGCTGCGCGCGGAGGCGGCGGACGCTCCGGATCATCCGTTGATAGCGAAGGTCCGCGCGCTGCTTGAGGCCGACGCCGGGCCGCACGGCGCCGGCGAACTCGCCGCCGGCCTGCGCGCCGTGGTGCAGTGCGGAATGGTCGACCTTGATCTCGCGCAGTGGGATGTCGACTGGCTCGACGGCGTGATCCTGCGCGATCGGGCCGGGCGCGTGGTGCCCGTCGACGAACTCGTCCACGGCCTGCTGGACAACGCCGATTTCGCCGCGCTACGGGATTGGATCGCGCACGCGGGCGGCCTTCGAACCTGAGTCGCAGGCCACGGCCTTCTCCGCCGCCGCCTGCACGCCCCGCGGGGCGAATCAGTTATCCACAGCCCTTATCCACAGCTTCGCGACGAAATCCGCGCGGCCACTTGCGCTCATGGAGAATGGACTTCGGCGGGCCAGGTCTGTCCCGCTGAATCCGTTGATAAGGAGCAGTCCGCCGTGATCGGACGGTACACCCTCCCGGAAATGGGCCGCGTGTGGAGCGAGGCCCACAAATACGAGCTGTGGTGCCAGGTCGAGACCCTGGTCATGGAAGCGCACGCCGCCGCAGGAACGGTGCCGGCCGATGCGCTGGAAGCCGTGCGCAAAGCACCCGCCCCGACACCGGAGGCGGTCGCCGAGATCGAGGCAGTCACCCAGCACGACGTGATCGCGTTCCTCTCCGCCTGGGCCGACAACACCGAACCGCGCGAGGCGGCCGCCTACGTGCACTTCGGGATGACCTCCTCCGACCTGCTCGACACCGCTCTCGCCCTCCAACTGGTGGAGGCGAGCGATCTGCTCCTGGAGAAGGCGGACCGCTTGGTGGCGGTGCTTCGCGACCACGCCCTCGTGCACCGCGGCACGCTGCGCGTCGGGCGCACGCACGGCATCCACGGCGAGCCGGACGTATGGGGCCACCGGGTGGCGGACTTCGCCTTCGCGGTCGCGCGGTCGCGTGACCGGATCCGCGCCGCGCGCGCGGCCGTGGGTGTGATGGCGATCTCCGGAGCGGTCGGTACGTACTCGAATATCGATCCGGCCGTGGAACGGTACGTCGCGGACAAGCTCGGGCTGAAGGCGGCGGAGGTCTCGACCCAGGTGGTCATCCGGGACGGGATCTCCGAGTGGGTCAGCGCGCTGGCGGTCATGGCCACCGTGCTCGAGGCCATCGCCCTGGAGGTGCGGCACGGGCAGCGCACCGAGGTGCGGGAGCTCTGGGAACCCTTCGGCAAGGGCCAGAAGGGCTCCTCCGCGATGCCGCACAAGAAGAACCCGATCATGTCGGAGCGGCTGGCCGGCCTGGCGCGTATCGTGCGCGCCCAGGTCGTGCCGGTCATGGAGGGTATTCCGCTGTGGCACGAGCGGGACATCTCGCACTCCTCGACCGAGCGGGTCGCGCTGCCGGACGCCTCCATCGGGCTCGACTACATGCTCAATCTGACGATCCGCCTGATGAGCGGGCTGGTGGTGGACGCCGACCGGATGAAGGCGAACCTCGAGTCCACCGGCGGGCTGATCTACACCTCCGCCGTGCTGCTGGAGCTGGTCGAGATGGGGCTGGCCCGCGACACCGAGGCGTACCCGCTCACCCAGCGCGCGGCCATGAAGACCTGGGAGACCGGGCGCCCGTTCCGCGAGACGCTGCGCGAGGAGGCGGCGACGGCGGGCCTGAAGATCGACGAGGCCCGGCTCGACGAGGTGTGCCGCCCCGAGCGTTTCGTCGCGAACCTGTCCGGCATGTTCGACCGGCTGGCGGAGCTGAGCTGACATGGCGACGACTCCCCCCTCCGCGACGTCCGGCTCCGCTCCCGACCCGACCGGCCAAGCAACAAGCGCCGCGGCCGCGACCACGACCGCTGCCACGAAAAGCACCACGCCGACGGCCAGCGGCATCACAATCCCCGGCGCGGTGCACCTCGGCTCCGGCAAGATCCGCGAGCTCTATGCAGTCGGCGATCGGCTGCTCCTGGTCGCCTCCGACCGGATCTCGGCTTTCGACTACGTGCTGGAGACGCCGATCCCGGACAAGGGCCGGATCCTGACCCAGCTTTCGCTCTGGTGGTTCGAGCGCCTGGCGGACCTGGTCCCGAATCATGTGATCTCGGCTGATCCCGAGCAGTACCCGGCCGAACTCGCCGGTGCCGCGGACGCGCTGCGCGGCCGGTCGATGCTCTGCGAGCGGCTCGACATGCTCCTGATCGAGTGTGTGGCCCGCGGTTACCTGGCCGGCTCGGGTCTCGCCGAGTACCGGGTGTCCGGCACAGTGTGCGGACTCCCGCTCCCCGAAGGGCTGGTGGACGGCTCACGGCTGGACGAGCCGCTGTTCACCCCTGCGGCCAAGGCCGATCTGGGCGAGCACGACGAGAACATCTCCTTTGCGGAGGTCGTCGAGCGCACAGGCGCGGCGGTCGCCGAGGAACTGCGCCGCCTCACGCTGACCGTGTATTCGGCCGCCCGGGACATCGCGCTGGACCGCGGGATCGTCCTCGCGGACACCAAGTTCGAGTTCGGCAGGCGGGCCGACGGCACGATCGTGCTCGCCGACGAAGTACTGACGCCCGACTCGTCCCGGTTCTGGCCGGTCGACCAGTGGCAGCCCGGGCGGTCGCAGCCGTCGTTCGACAAGCAGTTCGTGCGCGACTGGCTGACCTCCCCGGAGTCCGGCTGGGACCCGAAGTCCGACCAGCCCCCGCCCCCGCTGCCGCCTGAGGTGGTGGAGCGCACCCGGGACCGGTACGTCGAGGCTTACGAGCGCCTGACCGGCCGCCGCTTCCAGTAGCGGCGCGGCGCGGGTCTCCGCAGCGACCCCAGCGCTGCCGCCTGGGCGCACGAGTCTGGGGTTTGGCAGCGCTGGGGTGGTCCGCGGCTAGCGGCGCCGTTTGGTCCCGGGCGCACGAGTCTGGGGTCTGGCAGCACCGGGGCGTCCGCGGCTAGCGGCGCCGTTGGTCGCCGATCCGGCCGCCCGCCTATCGGGCCACCCGCTCATCCATCCGAGCGGTCGTCCGTACCCTGCCGACTGGGATCAGCACGGCAGGGCCATCGGCCGCGCCCAGGTAGGCTTTGTCCTACCGCCAACAGCAGGACAGCCCGCGGCCGTGGGCTGCCGAGAGCCGTTGCTGACACCAGTGGGAGTGCACATGGCACGTGTCGTGGTCGATGTCATGCTAAAGCCGGAAATTCTCGATCCCCAGGGACAGGCCGTGCAGCGGGCACTGCCTCGGCTGGGCTTCGACGGCATCGTGGACGTGCGCCAGGGCAAGCGCTTCGAGATCGAACTGGACGGCCCGGCGAACGACGCCGCGCTGGCCCGGGCCCGCGAGATCGCCGAGAAGCTGCTCGCCAACACGGTGATCGAGCAGTACGAGGTGCGCTTCGACGGCGCCGTGGACTCGGCTACGGCTGCGCCTGCGGCGGCAACCTCGACCTCGGCCGAGCGGACGGCCGGCTGATGTCCGCACGCATCGGTGTGGTCACTTTCCCCGGCAGCCAGGACGACCAGGACGCGCTGCGGGCGGTCGCCCTCGTCGGCGCCGAGCCGGTCGCGCTCTGGCACCGCGACGCCGACCTGCGTCAGGTCGACGCCGTCATCCTGCCGGGCGGGTTCTCCTACGGCGACTACCTGCGCGCCGGAGCCATCGCACGCTTCTCGCCGGTCATGGAAGCGGTGATCGCCGGCGCACGGGAAGGCCTGCCCGTGCTCGGCATTTGCAACGGCTTCCAGGTGCTCTGCGAATCGCACCTGCTGCCCGGCGCCCTCATCCGCAACGGCGGCCTGCTCTTCATCAACCGCGACGAGCGGCTGCGCGTCGAGTCCACGGCCACCGCGTGGACCGCCGACTACTCCGTCGGCCAGGAGATCGTGATCCCGATCAAGAACGGCGAGGGCCGGTTCACCGCCGACGAGCACACGCTCGACGAGCTCGAAGCCGAGGGCCGGGTCATCGCACGCTACCTCGACAACCCGAACGGCTCGGCCCGTGACATCGCCGGGATCGCCAACGCCGCCGGCAACGTCGTTGGCCTGATGCCGCACCCGGAGCACGCCGTCGAAGAGCTGACCGGGCCCTATCCGGGCCCCGCGACCGATGGACTGCCCTTCTTCACCTCGATCCTCAAGCAGCTGGTGGCCGCCTGATGACTACTCAGCCCGCGCAGAGCGCCCCGCAGCACTACACGGTCGACACCGTCGAGAACGCCGCAGCGACGCCTGAGGTCGAGCAGCCCTACGGGGCGCTCGGCGTAAAGCCCGACGAATACGACCGCATCCGGGAGATCCTGGGCCGCCGGCCCACCTCCTCGGAGCTGGCGATGTACTCGGTCATGTGGTCCGAGCACTGCTCCTACAAGTCCTCGAAGGTGCACCTCAAGCAGTTCGGCGAGAAGGCGCCGGAGGTCGACTTCCTGCTGGTCGGGCCGGGCGAGAACGCCGGAGTCGTGGACGTCGGCGGCGACCTGGCCGTCACTTTCAAGATCGAGTCGCACAACCACCCCTCGTACGTCGAGCCGTATCAGGGCGCGGCCACCGGCGTCGGCGGCATCGTCCGCGACATCCTGACCATGGGTGCCCGGCCGATCGCGGTCATGGACCCGCTGCGTTTCGGCGCGGCCGACGCCGCGGACACGCACCGGGTGCTTCCAGGCGTGGTGCGCGGCATCGGCGGCTATGGCAACTCGCTCGGCCTGCCCAACATCGGCGGCGAGGTCGTCTTCGACCCCTGCTATGCGGGCAACCCGCTGGTGAACGCGCTCGCGGTCGGCGTCATGAAGAAGAGCGAGATCAAGCTCGCCCAGGCGCACGGACCCGGCAACAAGGTGGTGCTGTTCGGCGCGCGCACCGGCGGGGACGGGATCGGCGGGGCCTCGGTGCTCGCCTCGGCCACCTTCGATGACGGCCGCCCCTCCAAGCGTCCCTCAGTCCAGGTCGGCGACCCCTTCATGGAGAAGGTGCTGATCGAGTGCTGCCTGGAGATCTTCGCCGAGGACCTCGTGGTCGGCATCCAGGACCTCGGCGCGGCCGGACTGTCCTGTGCGACCACCGAGCTCGCCGCCGCCGGGATGGTGAGCGCGGGCGTCGGCGGCATGGACGTCCAGCTCGACCTCGCCCCGCTGCGGGACGCCACGCTGGTGCCCGAAGAGATCCTGATGAGCGAGTCCCAGGAGCGCATGATGGCGGTGGTCACCCCCGCCAACGTCGAGCGCTTCTTCGCGCTCTGCGAGAAGTGGGACGTCACCGCGACCGTCATCGGCACGGTCACCGACACCGGCCGGCTGCGGATGACCTGGCACGGCGAGACGATCGTCGACGTCGATCCGCGCACCCTCGCGCACCAGGGCCCGGTCTACCACCGTCCCTACCACCGCCCGGACTGGCAGGACGGCCTCCAGGCCGCCGTGCCCGACTCGCTCAGCCGCCCGAAGACCGGCGAGGAGCTGCGCGA
The DNA here is from genome assembly GCF_035653575.1 of Actinocrinis sp. Lineage (GTDB taxonomy): Bacteria > Actinomycetota > Actinomycetes > Streptomycetales > Catenulisporaceae > Actinocrinis. The sequence continues at coordinate 22,201 of NZ_DASRBQ010000025.1, read as the reverse complement.
GACCGTGCTGCGGCTGCTGGCCAGCCCGAACCTCGCGGACAAGCGCTGGGTGGTCGAGCAGTACGACCACCGGGTACGCGGCAACACGGTCCTCGCGCACGGCGAGGACTCCGGGATGCTGCGCCTCGACGAGGAATCGAACCTCGGCATCGCGCTGTCCACCGACGGGAACGGCCGCTACACCAAGCTCGACCCGTACGCCGGCGCGCAGCTCGCGCTCGCCGAGGCCTACCGCAACGTGGCCGCCACCGGCGCCAGGCCGCTCGCCGTGACCGACTGCCTCAACTTCGGCTCCCCGGAGGACCCCGAGGTCATGTGGCAGTTCGCCGAGGCGACCCGCGGTCTGGCCGACGCCTGCCAGGTGCTCGGCACCCCGGTCACCGGAGGAAACGTCTCCTTCTACAACCAGACCAACAATCAGGCGATCCACCCCACCCCGATCGTCGGCGTCCTGGGCGTGATCGACGATGTCACCCGACGCACCCGCCTCGCCTTCGAGGCCGAGGGTGACATCCTGCTGCTGCTCGGCGACACCCGCGACGAGTTCGGCGGCTCGGAGTGGGCGCACGTCGTGCACGGCCACCTCGGCGGCCTGCCGCCCAAGGTCGACCTGGAACGCGAGCGGCTGCTCGCCGAGGTGCTGATCGCCGGTTCCCGCGACGGGATGCTCTCGGCCGCGCACGACCTGTCCGACGGCGGGCTGATCCAGGCGATCGTCGAGTCGGCGCTTCGCGGCGGCCACGGTGCCCGGATCGTGCTGCCCGACGAACTCGACCCGTTCGTCGCCCTCTTCTCCGAGTCCGCCGGCCGCGCCGTCGTCGCCGTGCCGCGCAGCGAGGAGCTGAGGTTCACCGACATGTGCCGGTTCCGCGGACTTCCGGTCGCACGCATCGGCGTCGTCGACGGCGACGCCGTGGAGGTGCAGGGCCAGTTCTCCATCCCGCTGGAGGAGCTGCGCCGCGCGCACACCGGCACCTTCCCGGCGCTCTTCGGTTAGGCACGATCAGCTGATGGACCGTCAGGAGCTGAGCGCCGCCCGCGCCGGGCTCGTCCCCGGCGACCGGGCGGCGCTCAGCGCGCTCATCAAGACCAGCGTGCGGGCCTTCGCCGAGCGCAGCCCCGGCCACGCCGTCGAGCTGCGGGTGCCGCCGTTCGTCGCCGTGCAGTGCATCGAAGGGCCGCGGCACACCCGGGGCACGCCCCCGAACGTCGTCGAACTCGACGCCGCCACCTGGCTCGACCTGGCGCTCGGCGAACTGGATTGGGCGGAAGGCGTCGCCACCGGCCGGATCAGCGCCAGCGGGCCGCGCAGCGACCTGTCCGCCTACCTGCCTTTCCCGTGAGCGACCGAGCACTGTCCGACACGATGGGATGAAAGCAGGTCGCGCCCCGGTGCCCGGTCGCATGGGGTTGACGTTGCGATATAAACCGACGGTCTACCAGCGGTATCAACCGACGGTCTGAAAGCGCTCGCCGATCACGTAAGCTGGAAGCGTGACTCGCCCTGACGGACGTCTCTCTCACGAAACCTTCCCCCACGAAAAAGGCCCGCAGGACGCCTGCGGGGTGTTCGGGGTGTGGGCTCCGGGGGAGGAAGTCGCCAAGCTCAGCTACTTCGGCCTCTACGCCCTGCAGCACCGCGGCCAGGAATCAGCCGGCATCGCGGTGTCCAACGGCACCCAGATCCTGGTCTACAAGGACATGGGCCTGGTCTCCCAGGTCTTCGACGAGGCCACGCTCGGCTCGCTGCAGGGCCACCTCGCGATCGGCCACACCCGCTACTCCACCACCGGCTCCTCGGTCTGGGAGAACGCCCAGCCGACCTTCCGCGCCACCGGCCACGGCGCGCTCGCGCTCGGCCACAACGGCAACCTCACCAACACCGCCGAGCTGGCCCGCCTGGTCTCCGAGGCCCGGGCCAACGGCGAGCTGATCGGCAAGGACCGCGGCGCCACCTCGGACAGCGACCTGATGACCGAGCTGCTGGCCAGCCAGACCGGCCGGTCGATCGAGGACGCCGCCGCCGACATCCTGCCCCAGGTGCGCGGCGCCTTCTCCCTCGTCTTCATGGACGAGACCACCCTCTACGCCGCCCGGGACCCGCAGGGCATCCGGCCGCTGGTGCTCGGCCGGCTGGAACGCGGCTACGTCGTGGCCAGCGAGACCGCCGCGCTCGACATCGTCGGCGCCGCGTACGTGCGCGAGGTCGAGCCCGGCGAGCTGATCGCCATCGACGAGAACGGACTGCGCAGCCGCCGCTTCGCGGTGCCGGACCCCAAGGGCTGCGTCTTCGAGTACGTCTACCTGGCCCGCCCCGACACCGCGATCGCCGGACGCTCTGTCAACGCCTCGCGCGTCGAGATGGGCCGCCGGCTGGCCCGGGAGCACCCGGTCGAGGCCGACCTGGTGATCCCGACCCCCGAGTCCGGCACCCCCGCCGCGATCGGATACGCCGAGCAGTCCGGCATCCCGTACGGCCAGGGCCTGGTCAAGAACGCCTACGTCGGACGCACCTTCATCCAGCCGAGCCAGACGATCCGTCAGCTGGGCATCCGCCTCAAGCTCAACCCGCTGCGCGAGGTCATCGAAGGCAAGCGCCTGATCGTGGTCGACGATTCGATCGTGCGCGGTAACACGCAGCGCGCGCTCGTCCGGATGCTGCGTGAGGCGGGCGCGAAGGAAGTACACGTCCGGATCTCCTCGCCGCCGGTGAAGTGGCCGTGCTTCTACGGCATCGACTTCGCCACCCGCGCCGAGCTGATCGCCAATGGCCTGAGCACCGAGGAGATCGCCGCGTCCCTGGGCGCCGACTCGCTCGGCTACATCTCCATCGAGGGCATGGTCGAGGCGACCACGATCCCGACCGAACGCCTGTGCCGCGCCTGCTTCGACGGCGTCTACCCGGTCGAGCTGCCCAACCCGGAACAGCTCGGCAAGCACCTGCTCGAGGTCCCCGCCGCGGCGGCCTCCGCCCTCGCCCGGCCCTGACCGCGGCCGCCCGACACCCGCCCGCTCACACACCGATCCGCGGCTCGCGCCGCCCGCCCCCTGACCGTGACCGCGCCGTTCGCGGCCGACGAAGGAACCACCGTGACCGACAACCCCCGTCCCGGCGGCGCCACCTACGCGGCGGCCGGCGTCGACATCGAGGCCGGCGACCGCGCGGTCGAGCTGATGAAGCAGTGGGTCGCCAAGGCGACCCGGCCCGAGGTGCTCGGCGGTCTCGGCGGCTTCGCCGGCCTGTTCGACGCCTCGAAGCTGACGGCGTACCGGCGGCCGCTGCTGGCCACCTCCACCGACGGCGTCGGCACCAAGGTGGCCATCGCGCAGCGGATGGACGTGCACCACACCATCGGCTTCGACCTGGTCGGCATGGTCGTGGACGACCTGGTGGTGTGCGGCGCCGAGCCGCTGTTCATGACCGACTACATCGCCACCGGCAAAGTCGTGCCCGAGCGGATCGCAGCGATCGTCCGCGGTATCGCAGAGGCGTGTGTGCAGGCGGGCTGCGCACTGGTCGGCGGGGAGACCGCCGAGCACCCCGGTCTGCTCGACCCCGATGAGTACGACGTCGCGGGCGCTGCCACGGGCGTCGTCGAGGCGGACGCGCTGCTCGGCCCCGAGCGCATCCGGGAGGGCGATGCGGTGATCGCGCTGGCCTCCTCGGGGCTGCACTCGAACGGATACTCCTTGGTCCGGCACGTGCTGCTGAACCAGGCCGGCTGGTCACTGGACCGCCAGGTGCCCGAGTTCGGCCGGACCCTCGGCGAGGAACTGCTGGAGCCGACCAGGATCTACGCGCTGACCTGCCTGGAACTCGCCCGGCGGGTCGAAGTGCACGCCTACGCGCACATCACCGGCGGCGGCCTGGCCGCGAACCTGGCCCGGGTGATCCCGGCCGGCCTGCACGCCCGGCTCGACCGCTCGACCTGGCGCCCGGCCCCGGTATTCGAGCTGGTCGGCGCGGTCGGGCAGATGGCCGGCGAGGAACTGGAGCGCACCTTGAACATGGGTGTCGGCATGGTCGCAGTCGTCCCGGCCGACACGGCGGACGCGACGCTGGCAGCGCTGCGGGATCTGGAACAGGACGCTTGGCTGCTCGGTGTAATCGAGCGGGGTGGCAGCGCTGACGCACCGGGAAGCGCCGCCCTGAACGGCAACTACGCGAGCTGACCCCGCCTCAGATCCGATCCGCGATGTGACCGATCTAACGCACGCGTATCGCTCCAGCCGTACGGCGAACATGGCGGTGCGGTAACGGCGGTCATCTGACCGCCGGGACGGCAACCGGAACGGTGCCTAGAAGCGCGGGTTCTGAGCAAAAAGCAGGCGCTCGACTCGAGTCGAGCGCCTTGAAGGTCGACTAACCGGCGCGATGACGGCTGCCGTTGCTCCCCTGAGGCCGGTAAGGACTCTCGTCCTCCTCGTCCTCTTCCGCTTCCTCGTCGTCGTCTTCGTCGTCCTGGTCCGCCCAGGTCGCGTAGCGCTCGTCGAGGTCGTGCTCCTCGGCGCCGTTCCTCCGCGAATCCCCGACGCCCAGTTCAGACCGCAAACGATCCAAATCCGTCGCACCGCCGCTGTACTTCAGCTGGCGGGCGACCCTCGTCTGCTTGGCCTTGGCCCGGCCGCGCCCCATTGGCTCGACCCCCTCAACGACGGGGCGCTCTCGGCCCCGGGTCTCGACACATGATCAATGACAGCAGTCACTTCTGCGACCGGCGCCTCGGTGGGGATCGCGGGACCGGTCACAAAGTCAAAGGTACCTGGTTCCCCGCCGGATCGGTACGCCACGCGAGCCGCGATTTGAATCAGCGGGGAAGGGACACCTCGCACGAGGATACAGTGCGGCGGCGTATCAGGTCGATTTGGCACACGGACGCTGCGGCGTCCGACTACGTCCCGCGAAGCCGCGGGGGCGCCGGATCCGAGGATCGCCCGGTCCGGCGCCGCGCACGAACGGTGTCTCGGCGGTCACCCAGCGGTCATCGGGCCTCGGCCGAGTGGGCCGCGGCCCGATGCACGCAAACCGCCCATTCCGGCTAGCTGCGGCGCGCGTGCGCCGCTTCCGGCAGGAGGATTCCGCGCAGTCGCGACACGTTCCGCATCCGGTTCTCGGCGAGCCGGTCGGCGGCCGCGGCCGGCGGCACGCCCTCTTCACCCGACAGCTTCAGGATGTTCAGCATCGTGTCGAAGATCCCCTCGGCCCGCTTGCGCGCGCGTTCGAAGGAGAAGCCGCCGCGGTGCAGGTGCGCCGCCTCGTCGCCGACCTGGATCACGCCGCCGGCGTTGACCAGGTAGTCCGGGGCGTACAGGACCCCGCGGTCGGCGAGCGCCTTGTCGATGCCGGGGTGCGCCAGCTGGTTGTTCGCGGCCCCGCAGACGATCGACGCGGACAGGGCGGCGACTGTCTCGTCGTCCAGCGCACCGCCGAGCGCGCACGGCGCGTAGACGTCGATACCCGCCCTGATCAGCTCGTCGGTGGAGTCGACGATCTTGACCTCGGGGTGGTTGCGGCGGACCCAGTCGAGCGCGGCCGAGTTCACGTCGGTGACCGTGATCCGCGCCCCGTCCTCGAGCAGGTGGGCGATCAGATGCCTACCGACCTTGCCCACCCCGGCGATTCCGACCCGGCGGTCCGCCAGCGTCGGCTCGTTCCAGGTGGCCTGGGCGCAGGCGCGCATGCCCTGGAAGACGCCGAACGCGGTCAGGATCGACGAGTCGCCGGCGCCGCCGTTCTCCGGCGAGCGGCCGGTCACGAAGTCGCACTCGCGGGCGACCAGGTCCATGTCCGGGACGTAGGTGCCGACGTCGCAGGCGGTGTAGTAGCGGCCGCCGAGGGACTGCACGAAACGGCCGTAGGCGCGCAGCAGCGCCTCGGTCTTGTCGGTGGCCGGGTTCCCGATGATCACCGCCTTGCCGCCGCCGAGGTCCAGGCCGGCCAGGGCGTTCTTGTAGGCCATGCCGCGGGCCAGGTTCAGCACGTCGGCCAGGGCTTCGGCCTCGTTCGGGTACGGGTAGAAGCGGGTTCCGCCGAGGGCCGGGCCGAGCGCGGTCGAGTGGATCGCGATGATCGCACGCAGCCCGCTGGGTTCGTCGTGGCAGTACACGACCTGCTCGGGACCGTCGGTCTGGAAGGGTGAGGGGGAAGGCGTGGTTACCGGGGCGCTTGTGGCGACGGTGTTGGTCACTGCTCGGGACTCCTTTTCGAGTGCGCAGTCAAGCCTGCGCCCAGCGTAGAGCCGCTTGAGCCGTTCGGTGCGCACCGGGGCTTCCCCCAGGCCGTGCGGATCCATATCCTGTCATGACTTGTCCGGTTCGGGGCTGGGGATTCGCACGGGAGTACTGCGCGTGACGACCCGTCACCGTGTCGCTACTGTCCGCAAATGACAGGCTCGGGCGTTTCGGCGAAGTTGTGGGTCCTGTGTATCGATTTCATAGACTTCGCCGCCAAACCGCTCCGGATGGTGTAGTTCTAGTTCTTGAACGACAAGACGTTCGTCCGATCACCGACACGCCCAAAAGCGGACAGCACGGGCATGACGGGCCATCGGGGAGGATCCAACCGAATCGGGGCGCGTGGAGCGTCCCGTTCACTTGGAGGAGGCCGTTCATGACCGCGCGTACGCCTGAGGCGGAGCCGCTGCTGACCCCGGCTGAGGTCGCGACGATGTTCCGGGTGGACCCGAAGACGGTGACCCGCTGGGCGAAGGCCGGCAAGCTCACCTCGATCCGCACGCTCGGCGGGCACCGCCGTTACCGTGAGGCCGAGGTTCGGGCGCTGCTGGCCGGCATCCCGGCGCAGCGCACCGAGGGCTGAAAGCCGCTACGGGAGCACCGGCTACACACGGGAAAGACAAAGCCGGTCCGCGCGGGAGACACCGCGCGGGCCGGCTTCGCGCTGCCACGACGCCGGTGCTGGGGGAAGCGGAGGGCGGCGATCGTCAGGAACCCAGCGCCTTGCGCACGCGCTTCTCCGAGACCGGGTAAGCCGTCCCCAACTGCTGTGCGAACAGGCTTACCCGCAACTCCTCAAGCATCCAGCGCGCCTGCAGCAGTTGTGCGTCGGGACGGCGTCCGCGCGGTACCCGGGCCAGCGCCGCCTCGTACTCCTCCTCGAGTTGCTGCATCTTCGCCAGATTGGCCTGATCGCGGTACGGATCGTCGGCCATCTTGTCCAGCCGATAGCTAAGGGCGCGCAGGTAGCGCGGTAACTGAGCCAGCTGCTCGTAACCGGTCTCCGAGATGAACCCGGGCCGTACCAGGCGGGCCAGCTGACCGCGCGCATCGTTGAGCGACGGAAGCAACGACAGGCTCGCCGCGCCGCGCAACCGCCGGTCCAACTCGTGAGACGCGGCCAGGATCTGCGCCGCGAGCTTGACCACACTCTCCGCGGTCTCGGCCAGTTCCGCGCGCACCTTGTCGCGCAGCTGTGCGAAGCCCTCGGCGTCCCAGGCCGGTCCGCCGTGTCGATCGATCAGATAATCGGCCGCGCACGCCACGCAATCCTCGAACAGCTTCGGCACCGGCCCGTACGGGTTCGTGCCCAGCGCCAGCTTCTCCCGGTTGTCCAGCACCGCGAGCATCGAGCGGGTCGGCGAGACCACGTTCAGCAGGAGCAGCCGGCGCGTGCCCAGCCGCATCGCCGCTTCCTGCTCCTCGGCGGTGTCCAGCAGCTTGATGCCGACCGAGCCGCCCTCGTCCACCAGCGCCGGATAGGCCTTCATCGCGACGCCGTGCCGCCGCTCCTCGAAGGTGCGCGAGAGAGTGCCGAAGTCCCAGGTCCGCAGGCCGGTGCGCTCCAGGTCGTCGGCTGCGGCCGAGATCGACTCGCGCACCTTCGCCTTCAGCCGCAGCTTGAGCGCCTCCAGGTCCTTGTCCTCGGCCAGCTTCTTCCCGCGCTCGTCGACGACCCGGAAAGTCATCTTCAGGTGCTCCGGCACCCGATCCAGGTCCCAGTCCGAGCGCTCGAGACCCGGCGCGCCCATCCGGCGCATCTCCCGTTCGAGGCCGTCCAGCAGCGAGCCCTCGCGCGCCGGCAGCCGCTCGAGCAGCGCCTTGGCGTAGTTGGGCGCCGGCACGAAGCTGCGCCGGATCGGCTTGGGCAGCGAGCGGATCAGCTCGGTGACCAGTTCCTCGCGCAGGCCCGGGATCTGCCAGTCGAAGCCGGCCGGCTCCACCTGGTTCAGCACCGCCAACGGGATATGCACCGTGACACCGTCCGCATCGGCCCCCGGCTCGAACTGGTAGGTCAGCTTGAACCGCAGCCGGCCCTGCCGCCAGACGTCCGGATAATCCTCCTCGAGCACCGCCCCGGCGCTCTCGTTGACCAGCATCGCCCGGTCGAAGTCCAGCAGCTCGGGCTTCTCCCGCTTGGTCTGCTTCCACCAGCGGTCGAAGTGCGCGGCCGAGACCACGTCCTTGCCCACCCGCTGGTCGTAGAAGGCGAAGATGATGTCGTCGTGCACGGCGATGTCACGCCGCCGGGCCCGGTTCTCCAGCTCCTCGACCTCTTCGAGCAGCTTGCGGTTGCGCGCGAAGAACTCGTGGTGCGTGCGCCACTCGCCCTGCACGAGCGCGTGCCGGATGAACAGCTCGCGGCTCAGCTCGGGGTCGATGCGACCGTAGTTGACCCGGCGCTGGGCGACGATCGGCAGCCCGTAGAGGGTGACTTTTTCGTAGGCGAGCACCGCGCCCTGATCGCGCGACCAGTGCGGCTCGCTGTAGCTGCGTTTGACCAGGTGGGCGGCCAGGTCCTCGGCCCACTCGGGCTCGATGCGCGCGGCGATGCGCGCCCACAGCCGCGAGGTCTCGACGAGCTCCGCCGCCATCAGCCAACGCGGCGACTTCTTGAACAGCGACGAGCCGGGAAAGACAGCGAACCGTGCGTTACGCGCCCCGACGTACTCTCGCTTCTCGGGCTCGAACGTCCCAATGTGCGATAACAACCCGCTCAGTACGGCCTTATGCACCAACTCCGCGTCGGCTGCCGCTGAATTGGCCGTCGCCCCGAGATCCTTGGCCACCTGTCGCAGCTGCGAATGCAGGTCCTGCCATTCGCGTACGCGCAGGTAGTGCAGGAACTCGTTCTTGCAGAGCTTGCGGAACTGGTTGGAGGAAAGCTCGCGCTGCTTCTCGCGCAGGTAGTCCCACAGCCGCAGGTAGGTCAGGAAGTCGGACTGCTGTTCCTTGTCCACGAAGCGGGCGTGTGACTGCGTCGCAGCCTGCTGCTTGTCGGCTGGCCGCTCCCTCGGGTCCTGGATGGACAACGCGGCCGCAATCACCAGCACCTCGTTGACGCAGCCCGTGCGCGTTGCCTCGATGACCATACGCGCCAGTCGCGGGTCCACGGGCAGCCGGGCCAGTTTGCGTCCGACGTCGGTGAGCTTCGGCTGCGCTCCGGGCTCGGGCGCCTCGATCGCGCCGAGCTCGTGTAGCAGGTCCATCCCGTCGCGCACGTTGCGGCGGTCCGGCGCCTCCACGAACGGGAATGCCGCGATGTCCCCCAGCCCGATCGAGGTCATCTGCAAGATCACCGACGCCAAGTTCGTCCGCAGAATCTCAGGCTCGGTGAACTGCGGGCGCGACGCGAAGTCCGTCTCCGAGTAGAGCCGGATGCAGATGCCATCTGAAGTACGTCCGCACCGCCCCGCGCGCTGGTTCGCAGAAGCCTGCGAGACCGGCTCGATCGGGAGTCGCTGCACCTTGAGCCGGTGGCTGTAGCGCGAGATCCGCGCGGTCCCGGGATCGATCACGTACTTGATCCCCGGTACCGTCAGCGACGTCTCCGCCACGTTCGTCGCCAGCACGATCCGCCGGCCTGCGTGCGGCTGGAAGACCCGGTGCTGCTCCGCGGTCGAGAGGCGCGCGTACAGCGGCAGCACCTCGGTGTTGCGCAGGTTCATCCGCCCCAGCGCGTCGGCGGTGTCCCGGATCTCCCGCTCTCCGCTGAGGAAGACCAGCACGTCGCCCGGCGCCTCGCGCTCGAGCTCCTCGACTGCGTCGCAGATCGCCTGGATCTGGTCCCGGTCCGTGTCGCCGTCCGGATCCTCGAGGTCAACGATCGGCCGGTAGCGCACCTTGACGGGGTATGTCCGCCCCGACACTTCGACGATCGGTGCTTTTACGGCCTGTCCTTGCTCCTGCCCCTGCTTCACGCTCGCAAAGTGCTCCGCGAACCGCTCCGGATCGATCGTCGCCGAGGTGATGATCACCTTGAGGTCGGGCCGCCGAGGCAGCAGCTGCTTCAGATACCCGAGGATGAAGTCAATGTTCAGGCTTCGCTCGTGCGCCTCGTCGATGATGAGCGTGTCGTACTGCAGCAGGTCGCGGTCGTGTTGCAGCTCGGCCAGCAGGATGCCGTCCGTCATCAGCTTGATGTTGGTCTGGTCGCTGCTGTGGTCGGTGAACCGGACCTTGTAGCCGACCGCCGTGCCCAATGTCGTCTTGAGCTCCTCGGCGATCCGCTCGGCGACGGTGCGTGCCGCCAGCCGCCGCGGCTGGGTGTGCCCGATGACGCCGCGTACGCCGCGTCCCAGCTCAAGGCAGATCTTCGGCAGCTGGGTGGTCTTTCCGGAGCCGGTCTCCCCCGCGATGATCACCACCTGGTGGTCCCGGATCGCGGCCAGGATCTCGTCCTTCTTCTGGCTGACCGGCAACTGCTCCGGATAGCTGACCGCCGGCACGTTCGCCCGCCGCGCCTCGACCCGAGCCGCGGCCGCGTCGATCTGCTCCGTGATCTGCGCCCGAATCCCGGCTATCGCCTCGGGCCGCCGCGCCTTGCGTGCCCCGTCCAGGCGGCGGCGCAGCCGTACCTCATCCCGCAGCGAGACCTCGCCGAGCCGCGCGCGCAGGTCGTCGAGTGCGCTCGAAGCGTTTTGGCGTGTACTCGAAGCAGCACCGTCTGCGCCTACATCTGCGACGGAGGAGGGGAGGGAACGCGCGCTTGCCATAACCCGTCAAGCATAGGTGCCCAAAACGGAAACGACCTTGGATTAACGGCCGGGCCGCAATCCAAGGTCGTCGTGCGGGCGTGTGCCCTGGTCCCGTCTGCCTTACGGCATGTTGCTGCCGTTGCAGGCGTTGTACTCGCCCGCGTCCGGACCGTCGAAGAAGCCGGTCAGCACGTCGCCCGGGCCGGTCCAGTACCACGGCGCGATGCACGAGTCGTCCAGCACGCCGGCGATCTCGCCCGGCTTGTGCTCGTGCACGGACTGGGCGTTGCACGCGGTGTAGTAGGTGTCGTGGGTCAGGACGTTGAGGGGGCCGTCCCAGTGCCACGGGGCCACGCACGCGCCCTCGCCAACGGTGATCAGCGGACCGTCGTCGTCGGCCATCGCCGGGGCAGAGGCCATCAGCGGGGTGGCGAGCGCGACCCCGGTGATCGTCGCGAACGCGAACAGCTTGCGCATGGGGGTTCCTCCAGAATGAACGGTGTGAACGGGCCCGGTCCCCGCGATTCGGAAGACGCGACCGGATCCGCACTGAGCAACCGCCGAGGCGTCGCCACGTCACGCAATGCAACCCATGTGTACTAACAAGTCTGACTAGCACTAAAGAGTCTGAGACAGACACCAGCACAGTGCGAGCAGCGGAAACCGTGCCGGCCCGGTCCCGACTCTTCTCACCCGCCTGGGGCAATGCCCACCACGGAGCCAGCACGCACAGAGCACTGATCCGAGGCCGTGCCCCGCACCTCGAATATGGGTACGAAAACAAGGGGGCGCCGCAGGGTTCGGCTGCCGCACCGTGAAGAGGAGCGGAATGGATCGTGGAAAGCTCAGAAGGTCGAAGGCGTGGACGCTCGGCATCGGCGTGATCCTCTCCACGGTGCTCGGCGCCTTCTTCTATTTCAGGACCGACCTGAACACGGCGATCGCCACGTTCGCCGGCCTCAGTGGAACCACGATTACTCTTCAGGTGGAATCGCTGCTGCGCGAGCGCGAGGAACAAGAGCACGTGACCCGTCAGCAGCGGATGTTCGAGAAAATGGAGGCGATCGCCTGGATGCCGGGGCTGCTGGACCACGCGATCGGCGCATATACCTACGTGGAAGAGGTCTACGGCGAGACGATGGCGGTCGATCTCGCTCGAAAGGCCTTCGAGGATTGCCGAATACGCCTGGAAGAGCTCCAGCGCGGACACTATGTCACCCCGGATGCGGACGAGTCGCCGAATTCCCCCGTCCACGCTCTCACCGAGCAGTTGCGGGAGAGTCTTTTGGCCACGAGTTCCGGCGACGACATCGCTTGGTGGCTCTCTCCCAGCCTCAGCCGCAACTATTGGCGGCTCAACGTCGAGGCGCTGAAGCGGGGCGTGACCATCAAGCGCATCTTCATCTACCGGGACTGGACCGGCCCGCTCGACGTCGTCGCCATGGCGCAGCACCAGGCGGGTGTGCAGGTACTCCGAGTCCCGGAACACCAGTTGCCGCCGATTCTGCGCCTCAACATGGTCATCTGGGATGAGCGCTGCGGCCTCGAGCCGCGACATAACGCGGCCGGAGAGTGGATCGCCAGCAGTTTCACGTTCGCCGCCCGGGACCTGGCCCTGCTCATCGACAGGTTCCGTCTGATCGAGTCGTTCGCGGAACGCTGGCCGGTCTCCTGAGACCACGCCAGGCCAGGTCAGCCAGGCCAGCCGCGTTACTGCAGGAAATCCTCGGCGAGCCCGAACATCTGCGGATTGTTGATCACCAGCGACCTGATGTCGCAGCCCCGGTTCGTGTCGTTGACGGTGAACGGGTGAATGGTGTCGTCGGTGTCCGGGCAGACGAAAAACATGAACGACTTGCGTTCCGTGTATCCGAAGTTGCGGGCCTGGTGGTAGAAAGGCTGGATTTCGCCCCCGGTCATGCAGGTGAGGACGCTGCCCGGCATGATCAGTGCCTCATCCGGAGCGAGTTTGAAGGCCTTGACCTCGCCGTCGACGAAGCCTTCGAGGCCCTCCGTGCTCGCCCAGATGATGGTGAACAGGACGCCGTCCTCATGCTTATGCACGAGCAACTGCTCTTCGGTGTGCATCCCGAATGAGTTGATCTGCACGACCGACGCCTGCTCAAAAGGCAACGCGTGTGAGTAGTTGTAATGCGCGCGCAGGCCCCCGAGCACGGCATGCGTGATCTCCGCGACGGACCGCCGATAGGCTTCTAGCGCGTCGAGGAATGGTGCGATTTGATCGTGTGACGGAATCGCTTCTCGCCGATGCGGCCAGTACAAGAACGATTCGCTCAGATCCGGCCGATCCGGTGATCCCGAATGCGAGCTCATGAGCGGCCGATAGCCGTTGCTGAGATTCGACACGAGATGTCGGGATTTCACCGGCACGTCTTGATGGAAGAATTCCGTCGACAGCGCGTACAACTCGCTCACGCTTCGGCGTCCGGCGGCGTCCAGGCGGCAGACTGCGAATCCCTCGTCGAGGAGCTTGCGAGCAAGATCGCCGGCTTGATTCGCGATCGGACGCGATGAGGTCATGGGCGGGAATTCTAGCGTGACTAACCGTCAGATCGTGTCGCCCACGGTTCCCGAGCGTTTCAGAGGTACAACGGAAGAATGAACTGCCAGCTCACCGGTGGTGTTCCCGCCCCGCCCTACTCACCAAAGTAGCCCAAGCGTTTGACGCTTGGGCTACTCGTGTCGTTCGGATTGTGGCCAGGGGCGGGGTCGAACCGCCGACCTACCGCTTTTCAGGCGGTCGCTCGTACCAACTGAGCTACCTGGCCCCGGATGCCGACGGGCGCCACGGAGATGATCCGCAACGCCCGGCTGCTCCGAGCGGTCCTGACGGGATTCGAACCCGCGACCTTCACCTTGACAGGGTGACGAGCACTCCTAGCTGCTCCACAGGACCTTGCTTGTTCGGCCCGGCGATCCTAGCACGCCGCTCGCGGCTGCCATGACCGTCCGTCCCAACCGTTTCCGGTCGTAGCCCCAACGGGATTCGAACCCGCGCCGCCGCCTTGAAAGGGCGGTGTCCTAGGCCGCTAGACGATGGGGCCGAGCCCTCTTACGAGGCCCGGTTTCCCCCGGACGTCTGTCCGTTGGGGACCTGTAGAGCATACGGGACAGGTGCCAGCCTCGGCAAAACGATTGCACGACCCCCATCGGGCCCGCTCACCCGGGCGAGTCGCCCAAACGAGTCCCCCAAGCGACTCGCGATCGGCCAGCATGCAGCACGCACCCACCACACCCACCGCACTCACGACGCCGACGACACTCACCGCGCCCAAGCTTGGCCCCCGCTTGCCTGTGCTGCTCGCCAACCGCAGCTGCCGCCGCCCAGCCGCCGCGGCCGCGACGCCGCCCCGCCAAGGCCGCCACGCCGCACCACCCGCGCTACGCCGCCCGACGCCACATCTGCGACGTTGCCGCGCCGTCCGCAACTCGTTACCCAACGGCCCTGGGAGTTGGCTACGCTTGGCGCCAAGGGGCGCTAGCTCAATGGCAGAGTAGCGGACTTTTAATCCGTAGGTTGTGGGTTCGAGTCCCACGCGCCCCACTGTCTGGCCTGCTCTTTCGCGCCGCTGGGCGAGTCAATGCCCGCCGATGGGCCTCCGCTGGGTCCCGTGATCATGCATGATTCGGACGGCTTCGCCGTCCATCCGGCGTTGTCTGTGGCCTTCCGTGGCGCCGGCCCGAATCCGGCGCACCGCATTTCGGCCCGTGTCGACGTTCGTACTCGCTTGTTGGTGGAGTGGCGTGTCAGGCGGCGTTAACCGCCTTCCCGGCAGTCCCGGGATCGGATCGGGGGCGCGGCGGTGGGCTGGGTGTCGATGTGGTTGTTGATCGTCGGCCTGTTGGTGGGTGTCACGGTCGGCGATTTCGTGCCCGCTGGTGATTGTGGTGGCCTGATTCGTGCGCGGGCCGGTGTGGCGCTGATGTAGGTGACGGCGGTCAGGACGATGGAGGAGTGGCTGGTTGTTGGGATGATCCGCCCCTGCTTGCGTGGAACCGTCCAAGCAAGAGGGGCGGACACTTCCGGACGACGCTTCTTGCCGCCGCTTGCGCCCGGCGGCGGTCACTTCGCCTTCAGTGCTGGTCATGGTCTGGTCGGGTTGGTGCACACCAGATCGCCGTGGCTGATGTCGTTGGTCCAGGTGGCGCCGCTGTTGGCCTTGCCGGCGAAGGGGTTGCTCTCGCTGGCGGCCTACGGGCTCCAGGAGCCGCTGAGGCTGGTGCCCGTGTACGAGCGGAAGTAGCGGTATCCGCTGGAGCCGATCGCCTCGACAATCTTCGCGATGGCCGCGACCACCGCTCTGGCAGGCGTGCCGACCGCCGCGCGGCTTCGTACGCCTTCAGACGGCCTGTGGGAAGCGGAAGAGCCTCTCAGGGTCGTAGCTGCGTTTGATCGCCCGAAGACGCTCAGCGTTTTCGCCGTGGTAGGCATTCGCCCAGTCATCGAGAGCGGAGTCGGGGAAGTTCGGGTAGACGCGGCCGGAACCGAAGGCATGCGCGAGAGCCCAGGATCGGTCCAGCCATTGGTCGCCGTCGTGGGCGACATGCTCCAGCAGGAACCTCTCGCCGCGGTGGACGAACGCGGTCGCGTCGGGCGCCGCGCGGTTGTAGGCGCCTCCCATGGCGGTGAAGTTGAGCTCGCGCCGACCCGGAGTGCCGGACATAAGTTCGTCGATCAGTGCGGCGATCGCTGAAGTCGGCATCGGGCGGGAGAAGAACTCCGAACGACTGGTTGCCAGCACTGCACCGGGCGGCTCGTGGTCGGCGAACGATCGCTTCAGGTCGCGCCAGGCCAAGACGTCGCGCCGTATCTCGGGCTCGGCGCCCACCCGATCAGCCAGGCTCTCAAGCAACGCGAGGGCGAGGTCGGGTTGGCCCAGCGCGGCCCCGAAGACGACGACGTGTAGCGGGCGGCCCGGCTCGGCGATGAGGCTCAGGTTGGCTGCCACCTCGTCCGGGGCCTCGGGTGCCCAGCTCTGCCATGCGGCGGCGACGCCGGCGGCCGCTGCCTCGGACCAGCGCGCCTCGAACCGCGTGGCTAAGGGTTCGGCGACCGTGGCGAACAGCAGGGAAGTGACCACGCCGAACTGTCCGCCCCCGGCACCGCGCAGCGCCCAGAACAACTCCGGTTCCCGATCCCGGTCGCAGTCAACGATCCGGCCGTCGGCCAGCACTACTTGGGCGCCGCGCAGCGCATCGCAGGTCAGGCCATGGAGCCGCCCCATCAGGCCCAGCCCGCCGCCGAGCGTGAGGCCGGCGATCCCGACCGTGGGGCCACAGCCGGCCGGCACTGTGCGGCGGGATCGCTCCTGGTCAGGCCGCCGGGTTGAATGGTCACGGAGTCAAGATGGCTCAGGTCGAGGACGAGACCCGTTGTCGACGACCGACCCGCGAAGCAATGGCCGCCGCCGCGTGGCACGACGTGTGTGCCGGTGCGCCGCGCTAAGGCGAGCGTGCGCGTCACGTCCTGCGCGGAGGCACATCTGACGACGGCGATCGGGCGCACGTCACGAAATCGGGCCAGTGCCGGGCGGCTGGCGGATTCGTATCCGACCGAGTCCGGCGTGATCAGCTCTCCGTCGAGGGCCGCCTGCAAGGAAGACAATTCGCGCACGCGTCGGACGCTAGAGCCAGGCGGGCGTATCGGCTTGAACGAAAAGTGCGTCCTTAGCCGTGAGCCGTCAGCCGTCGGGCGTCGCCGTCCCCGCGTCAGCCCATCAGCGCGGCTCGCGGACGTGCGGATAGGAACGGTCCGTATGACGCCGCGTGGTCGTGCCCGCAGCCGCAGCGGTCGACCGCGCCACCGAGCAACTCTCGCGGGGTCAGGCCGGTCAGCCGCAGGCATTCCCGGCTCAGATGTGCATGGTCCGCATAACCCACCTCCGCCGCCAGGTCGGACACCCGGATGCCGTGCGTCGCCGCTTGGGCGAGCGCGAGGTAGCCCTGGAAGCGCAGCGTGCGTTGCAGCGTCTTCGGCCCGATACCGACCTCGGCCAGGAATCGGCGGCGCAGTTGGCTCTCAGAGATCGACAGGTCATCTGTCAGCCGCCTGATTCCGGTGGGCTGCCACGGCATCAGCCGCCGTACCGCCTCGGCCACGAGCGCGTCCGGCGGCGGCGTGCGTGTCTGGCGGCGCACGAGGTCGAACTGCAGGACTTGCAGCGCCGCGTCCGGCCCGGGTGCTTCGGCCAGCCGGGCCGCCAGGTCCGGCACTTCGCTTCCCACCTCGTCGAACGGCACGAGTTGGTCGAGCAGTTCGTCAGCGGGCACGCCGAGCAGCGGCGACGCTGCCCCCGGCCAGAACCGGGCGCCCACGATCGTCAGGTCCGGCGGCAGGTGCTCGACCTTCGCACGGGTGAGCGGGCCGAGGATCCGTGGTGTGCGACCGAGCGGGCACTGCAACTCGACGCCGCCGGTAGGCAGATGGCGCTGGACGACCGGCTGCGAGCCAGTGCGCTGGATCCAGACCGTGCGGACCCGCGCTGCCAGGGCAGGCAGCGGTGAGCGCTCCCCGTACTCCTGCGCGCGGTCCACATGGTCAGGCTAGCGAGACCGTCCCCTGCGGGCGCGCACGATTTGTTCAAGCCGCCGCGCACGTGCCGCCTTAACGTGAAGCGATCAAGCGGTTGCGTGCGAATCCGGAAGGGCATGTCACGATGGACAAGGTCTTCACCGCACTGGCGGTCTCCGTCGACGGCTTCATCACCGGCCGCGATCCCGGTCCCGAACGCGGACTCGGCGACGGCGGGATCCTGTTCGACTGGTATGGCAGCGGCGACGTGCCGAGCCGGACGTTCGGCGGCTTCAAGCTGTCCGAGCTGAGCCGCTCGATCTTCGACGACATCGCGGAGCGCATCGGCGCCGTCGTCGCGGGCCGCAACACCTACGACGATTCCGACGGATTCGGCGGATCCGGCAGTCCGCATCCGACGGCCCCGCTCATCGTGGTCAGCCACCGGCCACCGCCGCCCGAGTCGACTGACCAGCAGACCTTCGTCACCTCCATCGAAACCGGCGTCGAGCATGCCCGCGCCGTCGCCGGCGACCGGGACATCGCGCTCATGGGCGGCGGCGTCACCACGGGCGCGTTGCGCGCCGGACTGGTCGACGAGGTGATCCTCCACCAGGTTCCCGTGCTTCTCGGCGCTGGGCGCCGCCTCTTCCAGGAACTGCCCGAGCACATCCGGCTCAGCCTTGTCGAAGCCGTGCCCGCGCCCGGCGTCACCCACCTGCACTACCGAATCGAGAAGTGAGAAAGCGGACTGTTCGGCGCCACCGCCGCGCACGCCAGCCAGGGCGGCTGCACCACCGCCTGGTCCGAGGGCTTCAACATCGGCAGCTGCATCAGCGACCGGAATACCGGAACCGCCGGCTTCCCGGACGCGTACGTGAACTACGTGCCGAGCCCCTCGACCTGCGACATCCACATTCAGGTCTGGGACGACAACAACCATCAATACTCGGACAAGCAGGTCGCCTGCACCGCAGGTCACTAAAGGGGCAACAGCGCCGCGCCGTCCTCCGCGGCCACCGTGCACGGCTATGCGCGGCTGGACCTGAACGGCGCGCACTTCGCCGCGGGCAACAGTCCGTCGATCCGGCTGCGGCAGGGCGTTTCCGGCCAGGGCGGCTGCAATACGGTCACAACGCAGGGCTTTTCCATCGGCGTCTGCGTCAACGACCAGCACACCGGAACCACGGCCTACCCTGACATCTACGTCAACTCCACGCCATTCCCGACCACGTGCAGCCTCGAAGTGCAGAGCTGGGACGACCACAACCACCAGCTGAGCGGCGGCAGTCAGATGCCGTGCTCCACCGGGCACATCACCGGGAACCCGACGGGTGACCTCACCGCCACGACGAACGTGCACGCCTACGTGCGCATCAACCTCAACGGCGGCGCGTACCCCGGCCCCGACAGCCCGTCCATCTCGCTGACCGGCGGCGCCGTCTATCACTACGTAAATCTGGGCGACTCCCTGTCGTCCGGCGAGGGTACCCAGAACTACACCAACGAGACCAACTCGGTGGGGAACCAGTGCCACCGGTCCGACAGCTCATATTCGGGACAGTACACTCATATATCAAACTACTACCACATGGTTGACAACGTCGCCTGCTCGGGTGCGGTCATTGGGGAGTTTTACAACGCCGACACCCCGGTGAACTCGATGAACGTTCCCGACGCCGGCGAGCTCGCCCAAGACCTCGCGCTCGGCAGCGGCACGACCCTGGTCACGGTCAGCCTGGGCATCAACAACGTCGACTTCGCCGACCTGATCACCGGCTGCTATGGCACCGGCCCGACCAACACGACCTCCGCCATCGACGCGTGCTTCATCGACAAGCTCACCAACAAGGACTACAACGGCGGCACCGAGAATTTCAGCCAGCTGATCGACGATCAGGCGGGCTCGTTGACGAGCCTTTACACAGACATCCAGGCGGACGCCCCTAACGCCAGGGTCGTCGCCGTGACCTACCCGCAGATCTATCCCGCGACCGGCAATGCAGGCACGAACACGAACGCCTGCAAGGACTGGCCTCGGCCCGAGCAGATCATCACCAGCCAGAAACAGCTCGACCTGCTGCGCGCGGCGCTCAACCACCTGGACGACGTCATCGTCACGGCGGCGAACAACGCCGGCATCGACCACCTCGACGAGCGCGACGCGTTCAAGGGCCACGAGCTGTGCACCGCCGATCCGTGGGAGAACACCATCGTCGGCCTCGGTGCCAACGACTCGTTCCACCCGAACACCGCGGGTTATGCGAAGTACGCGAGCGATCTGAAGGCCCACCTGGGCTCATAAGGGGCCTTAGGAACCTTCAGTCCATCCGTCCGAGCCGCCCCTTCACCCGCACCAGCCAGCTTCTATCAGGCCCCCAGCCAATTCCCCGGCAGGTGCGGTCTGCTCCTGCAGCGTGGTGATCCGGGTGAAGGGGCGCTCGGCCGGGGGGTGCGCTATGCGGCGCTTGGCCAGCTCACAGCACGACTGCGGGGCTTACGGAGGAGCCGGAGCTCGGACTCGGTTTCCCCGAGCTAGCCGTCGAATTCCTCCGGGGTTGTTGTTCGCGTCCTTGTCTGGCTCCGCGCATTGTGGCGCGTCGATTTGCGTCGATCGGGGCCGGCAGGGTCTTGGCCAGCACCCCCTCGTGCACGACGTGCATCAGGTGTCCGTCCAGGTGCACGGCGACGTGCTTTCCGTTCAGTTCGTGGCCGAGGTTCACCGGCAGGTTGCCGAGACTAGCGACGCCGCTGGCGTCGGCGGTGCGCCTGCTCTCGACCACTGCGCCTGGCTCCAGGAGCCCGAGGCGCTACGGCAGGGGCGGCTGTTGGACGGCCGGCCGGTACTGCTCCGCGTAGTGATAGTGCCCGCACATCCCGCCACCGGATCAGGAGAGCACCTTGCCGATCTTCTCGCCGCTGCTCGGCATCGTGATCGTCGCCGTGGTCGTCGGCTTAGTGATCGCCTTCAGCCGACGGGACCACCGCTGGATCCGATAGCGATGCGCGCCACTTCGGTCGGGCGTGCGGCTGCCATGGCGGTCATGGCGCAGCTCGGTCGGATTGCCGGTGCGGTGGCACATCCCGCGCGGTCAGTGTGATGCCGCCGGTTCTGCTGGTTTGACGGTCGCTGGGCGGCTGTCTGTGTCTTCGCCTACGGTCGAGGGCGTGATAACCACGCTGGCTGTGGAGAACTACCGCTCCCTGCGCAACCTGTGCATCCCGATCGGCCGGCTGACCGTGGTTGCTGGCGCCAACGGTAGCGGTAAGTCGAGTCTGTACCGGGCCGTACGGTTGTTGGCCGACGTCTCGCGCAATGGAGCGGTGGCGGCGCTGGCGCGCGAGGGCGGTCTGCGCTCCACGCTGTGGGCCGGACCGGAGCAGGGCACCAAGCCGGACCGCAAGACTCAGGGCACGGTGCGCACCGCCCCGATCGGGCTGCGGCTTGGTTTCGGCGGTGACGAGTTCGGCTACGCAGTCGACCTGGGATTGCCCATTCCGAGCGGGGACCCGGAGGTAGCCAAGTTCAACCTGGACCCGGCGATCAAGACCGAAGCAGTCTGGAGCGGTCCGGTCCTTCGCCCGGCCAGTTCGCTCGTCGAACGGCACAACAACGCCGTCAAGATCCGCGCGGCCGACGGGAAGTGGTCCCCGAAGCCTTATCCGATCGCGCCGTTCGACAGCATGCTCAGTGAGTTCGCCGACCCCGAAGCCGCCCCGGAACTGTTCCGCATCCGGGACCGGATCCGCTCCTGGCGTTTCTACGACCACTTCCGCACCGACGCTGACGCCCCGGCCCGGGCTCCGCAGATCGGCACGCGCACGCCGGTGCTGGCGCACGACGGCGCCGATCTGGCCGCGGCGCTGCAGACCATTGTCGCGACCGGCCGGCGGGCGCAACTGGAAGAGGCGCTCGACGGCGCGTTCCCGGGCAGCCGCCTGCAGATCGAGGTCGAGGCGGACGGCCGGTTCTCGCTCCGGTTGTGGCAGCGCGGCCTGCTACGGCCGCTCGGCGCTGCGGAATTGTCCGACGGCACGCTTCGCTACCTGCTGCTCGTCGCCGCACTGCTCTCCCCGCGGCCGGCGGACCTGCTGGTCTTCAACGAGCCGGAGACCAGCCTGCACCCGGATCTGCTTGAGCCGCTGGGCGCACTCATCGCGACGGTGTCGGAACGCAGCCAGATCATTGTGGTCTCCCACTCCGGCAGCCTGATCGAGGCCATCGGGCGCGCGGCGTCGAAGCTGCGCGGGGACGTGGGGATGGTCGAGTTGCAAAAGGTGAACGGGGAGACGGTGCTGCCCGGGCAGGGCCTGCTCGACTCGCCGCTCTGGTTCTGGCCGAAACGCTAAGGCTCCGTTGAGCACGTCGTCAGCCACTGGGCGAAAGCCGCTTCCCGGGAGCACGGCACGCCTCGGAATGCTGAGATATCGCGCTAGGTCGCTGACAGGACGCTGATGTAGGTGTCGGCGGTCAGGACGGAGGAGTGGCCGAGCTGATCGGAAACGACTTTGAGGTCCGGCCCCGCCTGCAGAGCGAGGCTGACGCTGGCCGCGGTGTGCCGGATCATGGAGACGGATCGTGCTCACGTTCTGACGGTGAGGTCCGGACGCGGCCCGGCGCTTGCATCGTTCGATGGAATCTCGGTTCATCCCTTCGCGCCCGGGCTTCAACCGCGTCGGCGATGTGCGCCGTACCG
This sequence comes from Actinocrinis sp., assembly GCF_035653575.1. GTDB lineage: Bacteria > Actinomycetota > Actinomycetes > Streptomycetales > Catenulisporaceae > Actinocrinis. The sequence continues at coordinate 41 of NZ_DASRBQ010000025.1, read as the reverse complement.
CGCGCCGCGCAAGATCGAGATCGAGATCGAGTGCGGCGAGA
>NZ_DASRBQ010000024.1:0-9487 GCF_035653575.1 Actinocrinis sp. | reverse complement strand
CCGGCGCCGTGGAACAGCACGATGTGGGGGATCGCGCAGCACTACGGGTACGGTTCGGGATCGACGAACTACGTTGCGATCTGGAACGATGCGAAGAACGCGGCGCTGAAGGCCAAGCGCGGTCAGCCCACGAACATACAGCCCGGCGATGTCGTCTGGGTCCTGCCGAAGTAGGGATGAGGGAAAAGGGATGGCGCTGCGTCCGGAAGTCTCGTTGCCGGTCGGGCTCGCGACCGCGGCTGTCGTATGGGTGGTCTATGATCACGCGCTGCCGAACATCACGGACGCGCGGGTCGGCGGCCACAACGACGATCATCTGTGGGCTGCGGAGAAGCAGGCCGGCCTTGTGTCGGTGGCTGTGGTCGGCGGGATCTCGCTGCTGGCGAAGGACCCGACCGTGTTCATCATCGGCGGCGCGATGACCATCGCCCTGTCGTGGTGGCACCGGCACGCGAACATGGTCGATCCCGCGACGGGCAAGCTGAACCTGGGCGGGATGGGCGGCCCGGTGCGTACGCCCGACATGTACGGCAACGGGTAAGCCGTGGCGACCGCGGGAACGTCGGGCGCGCCTCCCACACCGGGGCCGGCCGGGGCGAAAGCGGTCGCGACGGACGGCGCGTTGGCGTATCTGGTGGCCGGCGCCGGGTTCGCCGCGGCTGCCGTCCCGACGATGGTCGCGATCTGCCTTGCCGAGTCCGGCGGGGACTGCTTCGCGGTCTCGGACGCCGGGGACTACGGCGTCGCGCAGATCAACTACAGCGCGCACAAGGAGCTGTTCCAGCCGCTGTCGGGGCCGGTGGCGTGGGCGTTCCCGGATCAGAACCTGAAGATGGCTCTTGAGGTCTACAACGAGTCGGGTTCGTTCAAGCCGTGGGTGACCTACACCTCGGGGGCGTACGGGGCGTTCCTCAGCCGCGGGCAGAAGGCCGCTTCCGCCCCGTCGAAGCAGGACGCGGACACGCTGCTGGCGGACGTGGGCGCGCAGATAGCGGCGGCTGCTTTGGTGAAGACCGCTCAGGGGCTGCCGGTGCCCACCTCGAACACGCCTCCGCTGGTGCGCGTGCTCGAAGTCGTGCTGGGTGGTGTCATCCTGTTCATCGGGCTGCAACGGCTCGCGAAGCCGGTGACTGCTCCGGTGGTCTCCGCGGCCAAGACCACGGCGAAGAGTGCGGCCAAGGCGGCGGCTGTCGTGGCCGCGTAAGGAAGGGCGGGAGCATGAAGCAGGTCAACTCGCACGGGCATCCGATCCCGGCGCACGAACGGGAGCTGCTGGCCGGCGCGCTGCCCGCGCGCATCGATATCGGCGACGTCCTCCAGGAGAAGGAGGCGCCCGACGTCGAAGCGGTGCTGATCAGGTTCAACGGGCCGCAGCCGGTCCACGATCAGCCGAGTAAGGCGGGCGCGCCCTTCTCTCAGGTCGTGGGGCCGGCCGGTGACACGATCCTGGGCAAGGACCCGCGCCGCAAGCGAACCGTGATCATCTCCACGGACAATCCGTTCTACTACTCGACGAACGCGCAGCCGAAGCCGTCTACCGCGTCGGCGTGTCTGTGGCCGGCGAACGTCCCGCTGGAGCTGCACAACGGCGACGCGGTGTGGTGCGCCTACGCGTCGGGGGCGAACAACCTCTCGACGCTCGGTATCGTGGTCGAGCTGTACGCCGACTGACCATGGCCAACGTCGAAGATCAGCGCATTCCGTACAAGGACCAGCTGTTCTATACGACTCAGCCCGGTGACGTGGGCGGTTTCCCGGTCGTCCAGTTCTCCCCGATCCCGGCGAAGATCAAGATCCGGCTGCGGATGGTCACGTTCCTGGACGGCTCCGGGATCGGCTGTACTCAGGTGCTGTTCTTCACCCCGGTCGTGTTCCCGGTCAACGTGATCGCGGCGTTCGTGGACTACACCGGGACCGCGGGCAACGTGAAGTCGGGATCACAGGTGGTGGACGTGATCCTCCAGGGACCGACCACGATCAAGGCGCAGTTGGTATCGGTGACCGCTGCTAATCAGAGCTGGGGTTTCGCCCTGTGGGGCGAGTATCTAGAGATGGGAAGTGGCTCAGGTGCCGTATCTTGACCTTGACCAGGGGACACCCGGCGGAGTGAACCCGGCCGCGCCCGGTTTCGTACGCATCGGGCGCGGTACGCCCGGCCTGGGCGACGCGGTGACGATCGACGCGACCACGGGCGCGATCGTGACGGCCGGCCCGGTGCAGTCCGGATCGAGTCTCGCCCTGTCGGGCGCCGCGACCGTGACCGGTGTCTCCACGTTGCAGTCCCTGGTACCGGGCTACACGCTGCCGGCCGGGTCGCTTGCGGCCGGCCAGATTTTCGAGTTCGAGGCGTGGGGCGTGGTGACCACGACCCTTGCCGCTCAGACGGTCGATCTTGCGCTGTTCCTCGGCGGGATCGGCGGGACGAACATCCTGGACATGGGGGCGCAGCAGCCCAACTCCGGCGCGGCGGTCACGAATGCCGCGTGGGGCATCCGCGGTACGGTGCTCGCGCTGGACGCCACGCACATGACCGCGGTCGGGTGGGACTTCTACAACTTCTTCCCCTCCGGCTGCAACCAGAAGTCCCCCGTCGTGGTGAGCAACGCGTCCGCGGCTCAGCTGGTGCTGGGTGTCACCCCGTCCGCCGCGGCGGTCTCGATCACGGCGAACGGCGGGTATATCCGGCGGGTGCAGTGAGGTGGTTCGAAACGCAGGTGGTTCAGACCATCCCTAACCTGCTGGCCTCTCCCATCCTGCTGACGATCGGTTTCGTGTGGCATCATCGGCGCGTACTGCGCGCGCTGGACGAGCGGTTCGGCGCGATGAGACGGCACGTGGACAAGGCCACGGGCACACAGGAGGCGGGCGAGCATGACGGTAGTGATCCCGGAGACCAGCGGGGGCGATGAGGCCGCGGCCATGGCGTCGGGCGCGGCGCTGAACGAGGCGCAGCACGCGAGCGAGGATGCCGCGGAGGCGAGCGCGACCGCGGAGGCCGCGGCATCGCAGGCGGAGTACGCGGCGGAGACCGCCGGCCGGGCCGAAGTCGCCGCGGTCGAGGCGCAGTACAACGCGGAGGACGCTCAGGCGCGGATCGGATGGCTGGAGGCGCGGGTCATGGAGCTGGAGGCCGCACAGGAGCAGACGGCGGAAGTTGCGGCGGAGGCTGAGGAGGAGGCCGCAGCCGCGCCGGAGAAGGTGGAGAAGGCCGCGGAGGAGGCCAAGGAGGAGAAGAAGGAGGAGGCCGCCGCGGACGAGTCCGGCTCTGAGGAGAAGCAGGGCCGTTCGTACGGGTCCTCCACCTGGTTCGGGTCGAACCACCGGTAGGCGCTTGCAGTCTTCCTGTAATCAGGGAAGACTAGGGGTATGACGGAACCGAAAGTCAAGACGTCGCTGGAGCTCCCGGCGACGCTCGCGGAGAAGATCAAGGCGCACATGACGCCGATGGATCTTCCTATGACCGCGGTTATCCGCCACCTTCTGACGATCGGCCTGGACGCCGTGGACAACGAGCACGACGGCTCTCTGTCCGCGGCGGTCCAGGCCGTGCGTGCGAAGGAGGCGAAGTAGTGGACACCTCGTTCACGTGGAACGTCCAGACGACTCGAGTCGTGCGCGTCCAGTTCGCGCCGACCGGTCAGGACACGATCGAGCTGAACGTCACGGAGGAGAACGCCGAAAGCGTCGCCGCGGAGCTGGAGCAGGTGGCCGCGGCCATCCGCTCCAGCCTCAACGGGTCGATGCCGGCGCGCCCGTACGTCACCTCGTACCCGCAGCCGGCGCACGCGATCGGCGGCGGACTGGTCCCGGCCGCGCCTCAAGGCGCGTGGTTCGCGCAGCCGGAGGACCCGCGATGACGCCGGATCAGGCATCGAAGGTCGTGGAGGCCGTGCGGGATCTGGCCAGGCACGGCCTGGAGGACAAGAGCGTGGGCGCGGCGCGCGAGTGGGCGCGGGAGCTGCTGGAGCTGGAGGAGGTGGACCTGTCCTACTACCCGGAAAAGCCGCTGCTGTGGGAGTTCCCGGACCGGGAGGAGGAGACCAACCCGCGCAGCGGCTGGTCCTTCGACATGAAGGAGCTGCCGCCGGAGCGTATCTGTGTGATGTGCGTCGGGACGTTCACGGACCCGGAGGCGGTCGTCCAGGCGCGCAACGGCCTGGGCGTGCCCATCGCGCACGTGAAGGACGTTTACCAGGGCATCCGGCATGCGGTCAACGGGATGACGCTGTTCACGCAGCACGGCGCCATCCTGCCGATGATCGCTATCACGGTGCTCAACAGCTCCCCGCTCTGCGCGCTGCACATCCGCGAGGTAGAGCTATGAGCTTCCCCGGTATCGAGATCCGGCTCACCGGGCCGGGCGGGACGTATCTGTACACGAACTCGCTTCAGGCTTACCTGCAGGCGAAGCTGACGGCACGTCCGGAGGACCCGGAAGGATGGTCCGATGTGGTCGGCGGTGAGCCCGGCGACCCGAACGCGTTCCGGCTGGTGGGCGACCAGACGTTCCGGCTGGAGTTCCGCGCGCTGGACCTGACGCTCCCGCCGGACTGGCGATTCGAGCACACCGACCCGGACGACGAGGAAGACGAATCGCTCGCGTTCGATCTGACGTTCGACCCGTCGCAGTTGTGCGCGGTCTGCGTGGCCGGCCTGATGCACTCCGACTACGGACCGCCGCTGAAGGCCACCGACCACACCGGGAAGTTCATCAACACGTACGGGGTCGAGATGACGGTCGAGTGGGCGCGCAAGCTGATCGCCCGCGGCGGGAAGCTCTACACCCCGGAGTCGCGCGAACTGCCGCTCTACGCGGCCACCCTGTACCGCGGTACGCCGCTGTGCGCGTACGACGTGGAACCCGCGCTCCGCGGGACCAGCCGATTCAAGTTCTAAGGAGCCTGAGATATGAAGTGGTCGGATATCGCCCCGTACATCGGTCCGACGCCGAACGAGCGGCCGGGCGGTATGGAGTCGATCGAAGGTGTGGTGCTGCACATCCAGCAGGGCAACGAGGCCGGCTCGATCGCGTGGTGCCAGAACCCGGCCTCCCAGGTGTCGGCGCACTTCTTCGCGCCGAAGGTCGGGCGCCCGGTGCAGATGGTGGACACCAGCGATGAGGCGTGGGGGGAGGCCGCGGGCAACGCCCGGTGGCTCTCGATCGAGAACGAGGGGTACAGCGGGCAGCAGCTCACGGCGGACCAGATCGAGGCGTGCGCGCAGATCCTGGCCCGCGCGCACACCGTGTACGGCGTCGCTCTGGTGGCCACGGACGACCCGGCGCGCGGCGGTCTGGGGTGGCACGGGATGGGCGGGGACGCGTGGGGCGGTCACCCGGACTGTCCCGGCGAGCCGGTCAAGGCGCAGCGCGCGGAGATCATCGCGCGTGCGGCGGCGATCGTCGGACTGCCCAACCCGCCGGCCACCTCCGCGCCCCCCTTCCCCGGTCGCACGCTGATCTACAGCGCGGAGAGTGTGCCCCAGATGCATGGGGCCGACGTGAGCACGTGGCAGGACCGGATGCGGGCGCGCGGCTGGAGTATCACCGTGGACGGCTGGTATGGACCGCAGTCGTGGCGAGTGTGCGAGGACTTCCAGCGGGACTCGACCGCGCACGGCTGGTACCTCCAGGTGGACGGGATGGTCGGGCCGCACACCTGGTCCGCCGCGTGGGAACGGCCGGTGTCGTGAGGATCGTGACGCTGGAGGAGGGAGAACACCTGATCGCCCTGGAGCTCCACACGCACCGCGCGGCGGATGAGGACACGGAGATCGGTACCGTCCTGATGGCGCTGAACACGATGGAGCTGAACCGGATCGAGAACCGCGCCACTCAATCCGGCCATGTCCTTCCCGGATATGCGGCGGAGGCGTACGCCGGTCCGTTCCGGGTCATGATTCGGGTGATCACGTGAGCGGCTGGACACCGTGGCGTAAGTCTCGCTCAGAAGCGCAGCCGGAGGAGCCGGCCATCGACACTGAGCCGATGAAGGTCACGCTGGACAGCTGGCCGGCCAATCCGATCCGGGTCGAGCACAAGGTCACGTACGCGGAACGGCCGGCGCCTCGCCCTCCGCACACGATCGTGATCTGGCTGGAGGTCAACAACGCGCCGGTTACCCCGCGTCTCAGCGTCCCGCTGCGGCCGGGCCAGTTCGCTGACTCGTTCGAGATGTCAAGGTACTGGGACTTCCAAGAGATCAGGGAACGGCACGGCCACCAGATCGTCCTTCGGTTCGAGACTCAATGGGGGTACCGGTGAGATACCTCGCTCAGGCCGCGATCGGGTTCGGTGGCTGCGGTGTGATCGTCGGCGTGGCGTTCCTCGTGGCGCGGCGGTGGGCGCGGATTCTAGGCGCCGATGGGCCGGAAGACACTAGCAAGACCAGGTAAAAGGGCTATAGTCAGCCTTACCGCGATCATTACGCAGGACGCCCCCGGACTGGGAATCCGGGGGCGTCTGCTGTAAGGACGGCTGCCCTCACGAGCACAAAGATGGGAGGACTGTACCACAGTGACAGGGGTGGAACAAGCGCCGGGCGGTACAGGGCGCATCGCGTGGTGGCAGGACTTCAATGTGTGGTATTCGGAGTCTGAGGTACGGTACCGGGACATTCCCCGGCCGCAGCCGCTGATTCCGGAGCTGCTGTTCCGCGGTACGGCGGCGATCCTCGCGGCCGGCCCGAAGGTCGGTAAGTCGTTCCTGGCGCAGCAGTGGGAACACTTCCTCGCGTACGGCCGGCCGTTCGGCGGGTGGGGCGCTCAGGAGCGGGTCCGGTGTCTGATCCTGGACCTGGAGGGAGACGCGGGTATCACGCAGGACCGCTCCCGCTCGATCTCTCCGCTGGGCGTGCTCGACGGAGAGAACCGGTACGGCACCGGGCGCGCGGCGGACCTGATCGACTACGTTCACGAGTGGCCTACGGCTCACGGGACGTTCCGGGAGCGGCTGGAGCTGCTGGACAAGGTGCTCACGGAGGCCGCGGCCTCCGGCGCCCCGTACTCGTATGTGCGTGTCGACACGATGAAGCTGTTCATCGGGAAGAACCGGAAGAACGAGAACGCGTACGACTTCGACGCGACGAATGCCGCGTGGGTCAACAAGCTGGCCGGTAAGCACAACGTCAGTATCCTGATGCTGCATCACCTGAAGAAGGACGGCGGGGAGGAAGACTGGGTAGAGCGGCTGTCCGGGTCGATGGGCTCCGCCGGCTCCGTGTCCACGATCATGTATCTGGAGCGGGCGCGCGGCGCGGAGACCGGGATCTTGCACGTGGCGTCCCGGCGCGGCATGTCGTTTGATCACCCGATGCGGTACGACGTGCACAGCGGTCTGTGGGAGTTCGCTCCGGATCTCACGCTCGCGGAGGCGCAGCACTCCAGTACGCCGCGGCTGATCCTGGAGTATCTGGCCAAGCACCCGTCCGCGACGATCGCGGAACTGCGCGCGGATATCCCGGCCACCCCGCAGACCATTGACCGGGCGCTCCAGCGGCTGCGTCAGGAGAACACGATCGACTACGCCGGGAAGCTGTGGACGCTGACGAACTCGCCGGCCAACCGGCGCGCTCAGGAGCCGGTACCCGAGTCGCTACCATGGGCGGACCGGCCGGAGCGACCGGCGCCCGTACCCGCCGCGCCGAGTGCGGGCGCTCCGGCCGGGTTCGAGCACGTGTCCTCCGCGCTGCTGAACGAGGCCGCGGCGCCGGACGGCGCGGCTGAGGCGTTCGAGCCGGAGCAGCTGCCGGAGATGGCCGGCGGGAACGGCGCGCTCCAGCAGCTCATGGAGATCACGAAGCAGTCCCGTTTGCACGCGGTGTGGAAGCTGCCCGATGTGCAGAAGGAGCACCTGGGGTACGACGCGGTGTGGCTCGGTGGCAAGCCGAATCAGTACACGATGTTCCCGGCTCGCTGCCCGGACTGGTGCTCGCTGGTCAAGGTGTTCGACCGTAAGGCCGCGTACCCGCAGTCGATGAAGGCGTGGGTGGTGCCGAACGTGCTGCGGCGGTTCGGGCCGATGGAGTACGCCGAGATCCGCGCTCAGCGGCTCGCCGGAATGTTCATGGTGACCGCGCAGAGCTGGAGGCACGGGGACGGGCTGCCGAATCCGTTCGGGCCGCTGGTGGCCGGAGAGAAGGCGCTGATGCCGCGCGCCACGCTCGATTGGCTCGCACAGCTGGCGGACCGGGAGCTGATCGAGGTCCCGAAGGTGCTGTGGTCTCTGGCCGGGAAGGGCTCTGAGAACCTGCTGGCGCCGTGGGGACAGTGGATGCTGGACCAGCGCCGGTCCGCAACGAGCGCGGAGCAGCTGGCCGCGCGTAAGGCGGAGCAGAACAGCGCGTTCGGGTGTCTGCGGATCGTGGACCCGGACAAGCAGCCCGGCCCGGTCGATCGGTGGGACTGGCAATACGGCGTCATCGGCGCGCACTACGCCGCGATGGGACGCGTCGCCATGGCCGCGATCGACGCCGGGGACCTGGTGCTCGCGGTCGGCAACACGGACGAGATCGTGTTTGCGGTCCCGGCCGACGCGGACCCGGAGACCTGGGTACCCGAGTCGATGCGTGAGCACGTGGACAAGCACCGGTTCTCGATCAAGTACACCCGGCCGGTAGCCGAGTGGTTCGACGATCCGCGCCGGACCAGCCGTGGCTGAGCGACCGCCCGGAGCAGCAGCACTCGGCGCCGCGGTACTGGCCATGCTCTCCAAGCAGGGAGCGGCGCCCCCGCCGGCCCGTACGGTACGTCAGATGCTCGCGTACCTCACCTCCGTGAAGACCGGAGCGAGCGAACTCGCGGTAGCGCGCCGGCTGCACACACAGCCGGCCACGCTCAAGCGGTGGCGCTCCGGCGCGGTCGCCCCGAACCCGGCGCACCGATCGTCGATCTTGGAGGAGTTCCGCCGGACGTGGAACTTCAACAACAGATATCAGAACATTAAGAAGGTTGATTCGGCCAAGATCAAGATTACGGGCACTCCACTAGGCGCGATCACCATTCAGAATCATCCGCGTTCTTCGATACTGGTCGAGAACGACCGTAAACGTTCATGGGTTGGTATACGGCGCGCGACGGATGATATCGAGGCATACGACGAATTCGTAAGCGGCGTGCTCGCTCACAGCCCATTACCGCATATCGCGCCCGACTACTTGTGGTTCCATGTCGGTAACTTCCGGGTGCAGGTGGCTTGACAGCTCCCTGCACTTCCGATAAATTCAGAAGTGCAGGGAGCGGAGGCAAGCTCCTAACCGAACGTCCATCGGTAGCAGTCATCCGGTAACGTAAGAACCCTGATGACAGGGCGGAGCGCTGGACGATCCGCTCCCTGTGCTCGACTAAGGAGGCCGGCCAACGTGTCGGCGTACCGGGTAAGGTGCCCGGAACCGGCCTCCTTGGCAAGCCGGCCGCGCACCCCACCCCGCGCGGCCGATGGCCGGGTCAGGAGACTGATACAACACGGACGACGGTCCGGAAGAGTGAACCG
>NZ_DASRBQ010000023.1:0-20512 GCF_035653575.1 Actinocrinis sp. | reverse complement strand
CGCCGGGAGAGGGAAACGAAAGTCAGCGAGGTGTACCAGTGCACGCCCGCGCGCGGCGCCTCTTTGAGCCGGTACCGCACCGCCTTGAACCGCCCGGACTCGGCGGCCTCGGTCTGGGTGAGCACGGCGCCGTTGCCTACCCGGTAGCGTCCCGGCACGGCGTCGAATTCGGCGTCGAATCCCTCGCGGGCCAGCCAGCGAGCCATCCGGTCGGCGGCGATTTCGGGGCCGCGGTTGGCTTCCTTCCAGTCCACGCCGAACACCGACCGGTATCCGATCCACACCGGGCATCCCTCCCTTCGCCGTGCCGCAGGTACGACTAACCGTGCATGATCCTTCCCGACTCGATAGGTACATACCCGATGACGCAAGGGGAACGCCATCTAACGACCAGACTACGGTCCGGAATGTCAGAAGCACCCGGGCTTGCGGTTCACTCGTTCGAGCGATAGACGCCTGCGGGAGCACGTCGGAACGAGAGTGCTAATCCGAAAAGGGACGAACCGGGGCGGCGCCGCGGCGCGGTCCCGGTTCGCTGAATTCGACCACTTATAGGTCACTGGTGAGCGCGCGGGCTTTCCGCGCGATCAGAGCGGAATGTTTCCGTGCTGTCCGCGGCGCTGCGGGGCGGCGGCGATCGCTGCGGCCAGCGCGCGGCGGGTCGCGGTCGGCTCGACCACCTCGTCCACGACGCCGATCTGCACGGCCTTGTCCAGCCCGCCGGCCACCCGCGTGTGCTCGGCGGCCAGTTCGAGCTCAAGCTGCGGGCGCACGTCCTCGGCCACCTCGGCCAGCTTGCGCCGGTGCAGCACCCGCACCGCCGCGACCGCGCCCATCACCGCCACCTCGGCTGTCGGCCAGGCGAAGACGCGGGTGGCGCCGAGCGCGCGCGAGTTCATCGCGATGTACGCGCCGCCGTAAGTCTTGCGGGTGACCAGGGTGACCCGCGGCACGACCGCCTCGGCGAACGCGTGCAGCAACTTCGCGCCGCGGCGCACCACGCCGTCCCATTCCTGGCCGACGCCGGGAAGGTAGCCCGGCACGTCGACCAGGACCACCAGCGGAACGCCGAACGCGTCACACATCCGCACGAAGCGCGCGGCCTTCTCCGCGGAGGCCGAGTCGAGGCAGCCGCCGAGCCGCAGCGGGTTGTTCGCGATGACGCCGACCGTGCGGCCGCCGAACCGGCCGAGGGTGGTGACGATGTTCGGCGCCCACTTCGGGTGCAGCTCCACGCCGGAGCCGTCCAGCACGCCGTTGACCAGCGGGTGCACGTCGTAGGCGCGCTTGGGCGACTCGGGCAGCAGCCCGGCCAGGTCGCGCTCGGTGATCGAGTCCAGGTCCATGGTCCGCTGGTCGCCGAGCAGCGAGGCCAGCCGCCGGGTGTTGGCGAAGGCGTCCTCGTCGCTGCTCGTGACCACGTGCACCACGCCGGAGCGGCGGCCGTGCGGCTCGGGCCCGCCGAGCCGGTCCATGTCCACCGCCTCGCCGGTGACCGAGCGCACCACCTCGGGGCCGGTGACGAACACTCGCCCGGCCGGGCCGAGCACCACGATGTCGGTGAGCGCGGGCCCGTACGCGGCGCCCCCGGCAGCCGGCCCGAGCACGAGCGAGATCTGCGGGATCTTGCCGGAGGCGCGGGTCTGCATGGCGAAGACCTGCCCGACCGCGTGGAGGGAGAGCACGCCCTCGGCCAGGCGCGCACCGCCCGAGTGCAGCAGCCCGATCACCGGAACGCCGTCGGCCAGCGCCTTCTCGTAGGCGACCAGGATCGCCTTGCAGCCGAGGTCGCCCATCGCGCCGCCCTGGACGGTCGGGTCCGAGGCGTAGGCGCACGCCCGGGTTCCTTCAATCAGGCCCTGCGCGGCCACGAAACCGGAGTCGTCGAACGGGGTGAGCAGCTCGACCGTGCCCGAGTCGAACAGCTTGGCCAGCCGCTTGAGCGGGTTGCGCGGGTCGTCCTCGCGGGACGGCTTCGCGGGCTTGGCCGGGTCGGCCGCCTTGGGGGTGCCGGCGGGCGCGGGCTTCTCGGAGGTGTCTACGACAGCGGTCATGGTGGACGGCTCTCCTAAAAGTGCCGGTGCCTTCAAAGGGACGACCAGCTTCGGGCGACTCGGTAGCTGCGCGGGCCGACCGTCAGACGCGGCGCAGCGCGAGCACCACGTTGTGTCCGCCGAAGCCGAAGGAGTTGTTGAGCGCCACCGCCGGTCCGGCGCTCGTCTCGGCCGGCAGCCGGCGCGGCTGGACCCGCACGATGTCCAGGTTCACCTCGTTGTCGAGGTCGTCGACGTTGATCGTCGGCGGGGCGAGCAGCTCGTGCAGCGCCAAGACCGAGAACACCGTCTCCACGCCGCCGGCGCCGCCGAGCAGGTGCCCGGTCATCGACTTGGTCGCGGAGATCGCCACGTTCTCGGCCGCCTCGCCGAGCACCGCGCGCAGCGCGACGAGTTCGGCCACGTCGCCGAGCGGGGTCGAGGTGGCGTGCGCGTTGAGGTGCACGATCTGCGCCGGGTCGATCCGGCCGTCGGCCAGGGCGTGGCGCAGCGCGGCGCTGATGCCGCGTCCGGTCGGCTCGGGCTGGGCGATGTCGTGCGAGTCGGCGGACAGGCCGACCGCGGCCAGCTCCGCGTACACCCGCGCGCCGCGGGCCGCCGCGTGCTCGGCGGATTCGAGCACGACGATGCCCGCGCCCTCGCCGAGGACGAAGCCGTCGCGGGCCTTGTCGTACGGACGGGAGGCGCGCTGCGGCTCGTCGTTGTTCTTCGACATCGCCATCATGTTGGCGAAACCGGCGATCGGCAGCGGGTGGATCGGGGCCTCGGTGCCGCCGGCCACGACGATGTCGGCGCGGCCGGTGCGGATCATCTCCAGCGCGTAGCCGACCGCCTCCGAGCCCGTGGCGCAGGCCGAGACCGGGGTGTGCACGCCGGCCTGAGCACCGAACTCCAGGCCCACGTACGCGGCCGGGCTGTTCGGCATGAGCATCGGCACGGTACGCGGGGAAACCTGTCGGGCGCCCTTCTCCTTGAGCACGTCGTAGGCGTCCAGCAGCGTGATCACGCCGCCGATGCCGGAGCCGACCACCGCGCCGAGGCGCTCCGGGTCGACCTGTGCTCCGTCGAGGCCCGCGTCCTTCCAGGCCTCGCGGGCGGCGATCAGCGCGAACTGCGCCGAGCGGTCCAGCCGGCGGCGCTCCACCGGCTTCATCACCTCGCTCGGCTCGACCGCGACGCGGGCGGCGATGCGGACCGGCAGTCCTTCGGCCCAGTCCTCGGTCAGCGGCCTTACTCCGGATCGCCCGGCCAGCAGCGCCGCCCAGGACGTGGCCACGTCACCGCCGAGCGGCGTCGTGGCGCCGAGGCCGGTGACCACCACGGTGCGGCGGGGGGCCGCGCTCTCAGTTGACGCCGACAAGTCTGTCCCAATCTGTACGTACGCTGTGACTGCGTTTCGGAAGGCGGAAGCGTGGGCGGCGACGCCGCCGGACAGGCTACCGCCGGGTCGAGTGCTCGGCCGCGCTGAGGAGCTGACGCGAGGTCAGCCGGGAGTGCCGGGTCGGCCGAGCACCCGGTTGGCCGGGTCGGCCTCAGCTGCTGTGCGCGAGGATGTAGCTGACCGCGTCGCCGACGGTGTTGAGGTTCTTGACCTCGTCGTCCGGGATCTTCACGTCGAACTTCTCCTCGGCGGCGACCACGACCTCGACCATGGTCAGCGAGTCGACGTCCAGGTCGCCGGTGAACGACTTGTCCAGCTGGACCTCGCTCTCCTCGATCCCGGCCACTTCGTTCACGATCTCGGCGAGGCCCGCGAGGACTTCTTCCTGGGTAGCCATTTTCCGGTTTCCTTACCTGCTCGGATTCCTGTTACTGCATCGGGTGGACTGCGGGGCGCGAAGCGGGTGCCGCGCGCCCGGGTTCATCAAACCAGGGCAGCGTACATTTACGGCAACACGACGACTTGCGCGGCGTACACCAGGCCGGCGCCGAAGCCGATCAGCAGCGCGGCGCCGCCGTGCGGAGCCTCGCCCTCCTCCAGCATCCGCTCCATAGCCAGCGGGATGGACGCCGCGGAGGTGTTGCCCTGGGTCGCGATGTCGCGGGCGACCGGCACGTGCTCCGGCAGCTTGAGCGCCTTGATCATCGCGTCGGTGATCCGCATGTTCGCCTGGTGCGGGATGAACGCGTCGAGCTGGTCGGCGGTGATCCCGGCCCGCTCGAGCGCCTTCTTCGCGACCGGGACCATCTGGTAGGAGGCCCAGCGGAAGACCTGCTGGCCGGACATGCGCAGCGCCGGGAAGCCGAGGTCGGGCTGGTGGCGCAGCGCGTCCCAGGAGAAGGTCTGGCCGATCGCGTCGAGCTGGCCGCCGTCCGCGCCCCACACCACCGGGCCGATGCCCGGGGTCTGCGACGGGCCGACGACCGCGGCGCCCGCGCCGTCGCCGAAGATGAACGCGGTGGAGCGGTCGTTCATGTCGGTCAGGTCGCTCAGCCGCTCGACCCCGATGACCAGGACGTACTCGGCGGAGCCGCCGCGGATCATGTCCTGCGCGAGGGCCAGGCCGTGGCAGAAGCCGGCGCAGGCCGCGGAGATGTCGAAGGCCGCGGCGTTTATCGCGCCGAGCTGGTTGGCCACGTCGGCGGCGAGCGAAGGGGTCTGCGACAGGTGCGTGACGGTGGAGATGACCACGCAGCCGATGCGCTCCGGCTCGATCCCGGCGGAGGCCAGCGCCTTGCCGGCCGCGGCCAGGGACATCACGCCGACGGTCTCCTCGGCGGTGGCCCAGCGCCGCTCCTGGATGCCGGTGCGGGTCCTGATCCACTCGTCGGAGGAGTCGATCAGCTGGCAGATCTGCTCGTTGGTGATGACCCGGGAGGGCCGGTAGCCGCCGACGCCGAGGATCCTGGCGTGCGGGGCGCCGGCCGGGGACTGGATCTGCGTCATGTTCAGTGGGCCTCGGCCTTCGGGTGGATGCGGAGCAGCGGTTGGCCTGGGGCGACCGGGTCGCCGTCCTCGACGAGCCATTCGAGGACCGTGCCGCCGTGCTCGGCGACCAGTACCCGCTCCTCGCGGCGGGAGACGACGGCGCCGATCTTGGCGCCGGGGGCCAGCAGCGCGCCGGGCTCGACGCTCTCGCCGCCGGGCAGCCCGCGCTGCACGGTGCCGGAGAACGGAGCCACCACCAGGCGCCAGGTCGGCGCGGTGTCCAGCGTGTCGGCCGCGGTCTGCTCCTCGGCGTGCTCGGCCACGAAGGCGCGAGCCGCGTCGAGCTGGTCCGGGGTCTTGAGCGCGAAGGTCGCGACGCCGGGCAGGGCGCGCTTGGCCAGCCCGACCAGCGTGCCGGCCGGCGGCACCTCGAGCACGCCGGTCACGCCGAGCTCGCGCATGGTCTCCATGCACAGGTCCCAGCGCACCGGGTTCGCGATCTGGTTCACCAGCCGCTGGACGATCTCGCGGCCGGAGTGCACGACGGCGCCGTCTTTGTTGGAGATGTACCGCACCCGCGGGTCGCGTGTGCTCACGCCCTTGGCCAGCTGCTCCATGCGCGCGACGGCCGGGGCCATGTGCTCGGTGTGGAAGGCCCCTGCGACGGAGAGCCCGCGCAGCTTGGCGCCGTTGGGCGGGTCGGCCTTGAGCGCCTCGAGCTGCTCGACGGTTCCGGCGGCCACGATCTGCCCGGCGCCGTTGCGGTTGGCCGGGGTCAGCCCGTGCTCGGCCAGCTTGGCGACCACCTCGTCCGGCTCGCCGCCGAGCACCGCGGTCATCGAGGTCTGCGTCACGGCGGCGGCCGCGGCCATCGCCCGGCCGCGCTCGCGCACCAGCACCATCGCCGACTCGGCGGTGATCGCCCCGGTGCCCGCGGCCGCGGTCAGCTCGCCGACCGAGTGCCCCGCCGCCGCGCCGACCAGGCGGAAGGCCTCCGCGGGGTGCGGGAAGAGGGCCAGGGCCGCGGCGATGCCGGAAGCGACAAGCAGCGGCTGGGCGATCGCGGTGTCGCGGATGGTGTCCGCGTCCGCCTCGGTGCCGTAGTGAATGAGGTCGAGGTCGGCGACGGCGGACCACCAGGCGAGGCGGTCGGCCACGCCGGGCACCTCGAGCCAGGGCGCGAGGAAGCCGGGGGCCTGGGCCCCTTGGCCGGGAGCGACGAGTACGAGCACCCTTCCATCTTCCGGGAAGCCTCCCCCGTCTCGGCCCCGGCGGCGGGCACGAAGATCCTGCGGGCGGCTTTGTAGAACCCCTACAAGGGCTTGCCCGCCTCGGCGAGTCGTCCCAGCACCAGCGCGACCTGAAGGGTGAACGCGGAGCGCGCCTGAGCCGGCGTCAAGCCTGTGATGTCGGTCACCCGTCTGAGCCGGTAGCGCACGGTATTCGGGTGCACGAACAGTATCCGCGCGGCGGCCTCGAGCGAGGCGGCCTGCTCCAGATAGACCGAGAGCGTCTCCAGCAGCGCCGAGCCGGCCTCGGCCAGCGGCCTGTAGATCTCCTCCACCAAGACGGCGCGCGCGGTCTCGTCCGCGGCCAGTGCGCGCTCGGGCAGCAGGTCGTCCGCCGCGACCGGGCGCGGGGCGTCCGGCCAGGCGGCGCAGGCGTGCAGCCCGGAGAGCGCGGCGTGCGCTGATCCGGCGGCCAGGGTCAGGTCCGCGACCACCGGGCCGACCACGACCGGACCGGGCGCGAACTGCCCGGCCAGCGGGCGCACCGAGGTGATCGGATCGCCGTCGACGCCGCCGACGATGGCGATCAGCCGGTCGCCTTGCACACCGGCCAGCACGGCGAGCTTGGCGTGTCGGCCGGCTCGGTGCATCGCGTCGACGACTGCTTCTGCGTCATCCTGCGGCGCGGTACCGACTACCACCGCGATGTCGCTGTGCGTGCCCCAGCCGAGCGCGGAGGCCCGGGAACGTACCGCGTCATCGGCTTCCCCGCGCAGCAGTGCGTCTACGACGAGGGCTTCCAGCCGGGCGTCCCAGGCGCCACGAAGTTCGGCGGCCTGTGCGTAGACCTGCGCGGTGGCGAAGGCGATCTCGCGCGAGTAACGCAGCAGGCCCTCGCGCAGCATGGCTTCTTCCTGCTCGGTCTCCGCGAGTTCGTGGATCCGGTCTTCGACCACTTCGATGGTGGTACGAACCAGCTGGACGGTCTGTTGGAGGGTAACTGCGCGGGTCAACTCGCGGGGTGCGGTACCGAAGACGTCGGCGGAGACCGCGGCCTTCTGGTCAGGGTGCCGAAACCATTCGGTGAACGCAGCGATGCCTGCCTGAGCGACAAGACCGACCCAGGACCGGTTCTCCGGCGGCATGTTGCGGTACCAGGCGAACTTTTGTTCCATCCGCGCGATGGCGGCGTTCGCCAACGGACCGGTGGCCTTCTCCAGCCGCCGCACGGCCGCCGTCCGGTGCGGGTCCGCCTTCTGCGCCGCGACGGTGCTCGTCCCCGCTGTCTTGGTCCCGGCAGTCTTCGTCACGTACCTACTCTTGCAGACCCGGCGGACCCGCCGTCTCCGTGTCCGCGGAGTCCGCGCGCCCAAAGTCGTCCGCGCGCCGCTGAATCGAGCGGGCCGGTAGCGTCGGGCCATGGCAAAGAACCAACCCCGTGTGACGCTCGCCGCGATGACCGAGGAGGAGTTCGGTCCGTACCTGCGGGCCAGTATTCGCGACTTCGCGAAACAGAAGATCATCTCGGGCGAGTGGAGCGAGTTCGAGGCGGTGGCGCTCTCGGAGGCGGACTTCGCACGGCTGCTTCCGGATGGTCTCAAGTCACCCGACCAGCACCTTTACTCGGTGCGTGACGCCGAGTCAGGCGAGCGGGTGGCGGCGATCTGGATCGCGCTGCGGCTTAAGGCCGGCCGCGTCGAGGGCTTCGTCTACGACATCGAGGTACTCGAACAGTTCCGCGGCCAGGGCTATGGGCGCGCCACGATGCTCGCCGGAATCGAGAAGGCGCGCGAACTGGGCGCGGAGACCGTCGGCCTGCACGTCTTCGGCCACAACGCCCCGGCCCGCGCCCTGTACCGCTCGCTCGGCTTCGTCGAGACCAACGTCTCCATGTCGCTCGAACTCTAGGCCGCTCTACCTCCAGCACCACTGCTACGCCGCGGTCCCGCTCGTCAACAGCTTTTGTCAGACCCCTCCCCTAGTCTTCTTCTTGCAGGGTGGGAGGCGGCGCCTCCCGTGCGACACCGAGACGGAACGGCACCGTATTGAACGGGGGGAACGGGCGATGAGCGCGAGCGTGGTCCGGCTGATGGTCGGCCTGCCGGTGGCCGCGCTCTTCCCGCTCGGGATCCCGGGCCTGCGCGAGAGCTCCCGGGTGCACGTCGGCGTCGGCGTGGCCTACAGCGCTTTCATCCTGGCCCCGGCCTTCCCGGGCTGGCGCTCTTGGGTGCTTCTGGTGCTGACCGCGGCGGCCTGCCTCGGGCTGCGCAGCCGGCTCGGACCTGGCCACGGCGCGGCGGCCGAGACCCCGTGGATCCGCTCCATGTTCGCGCTGCGGCACGCCGAGATCCCGGGCCTGGTGCTGCTGCTCGCGGCGCTGGTCGGCCTGGTCGCCGGGGCCGGGACCTTCGGCGGATATCTCAGTGCTTTCCTGCACGACGACCGGGTGGCATTGGTCTCGGCGGGCGCGTTGACCTCGGTTTTCATCGGCGGAGTGATAGTCGGCCAGGTGCTTGAACCGCACACCGAAACCCTTCGGCTCAAATCCGCGGCGTTACCCGAGGAACCGAGCGAGATCAAGGCATTAGTCGGCGCTGGTATGCTCATTGGATGGCTGGAACGGGCAATACTGTTCTCGCTCGTGCTGGCCGGACAATCGACCGCGGCGGTGCTCACCCTGACCGCCAAATCCGTGGCGAGATTCCCCGCGCTGCGCCGTAATGAAGAGGGTTTCGCAGAATACTTCCTCATCGGCAGCCTCACCAGCCTGGTGATGGCGTTGGCCCCGGCTCTCGCCACGCATTGGCTGTTGGGTGCGGCGGCGCCCAGATAGGGGCAGTGCCCAGATGGGAGCGCTGTGCTTGCCAGCCTCCGGCGCAACCGGCTGATCCGGCAGGTCCTTGACCTGGGGATGCCGCCCGGCGACTTCGCCCTCGCCGGCAGCGCCCCGCTCTACGCGCACGGCCTGCGTTCTCGGCTGCGCGACGTGGACGTGGTGGCGCGGGGCGCCGCATGGAAAATCGCACAAACGTTCGGAAAACTGGAACTCGCCCCCTCCGGAATCGGCCATGTGGTGCGGATCGGCGACGGGGAAATCGAGATCTTCGACCGCTGGGTCGCCCCGAAATGGCCGATTGCCAAGCTGATCGAGGGCGCGGAGGTCATCGACGGTATCCGCGTGGTCTCGCTGCGTGATTCCCTCGCCTGGAAGCGGTATCTGAACCGCCCGAAAGACGCCGCGGATATTCGCATCCTGGAACGCTACTTCCGCGAGCAGGAAGAGCAGCTTGAGCAGGTCCCGGCCTATTCCGGCCGCGCCGGGGCGAAATCCGCGCTCTGATTCGTTTTCCGCTTTAGACGCGCGTGGGGCGGGCCCGGAGTCTCCGCTCCGGGCCCGCCCCACGTCGTCTCACAGGCGCCTTGGCGCCTTAGGCGTCGCCGCCGGTCGGACCGGCCCCGGCCGCCTTCACGTCGTGCAGCTGGTACCGGTTGATCGCCTCGCTGATCGCCTCGCGCTTGACCTCGCCGCGCTTGGCCAGCTGGCTGAGCACCGCGACCACCACCGACTCGGCGTCGATGTGGAAGAAGCGCCGGGCCGCCCCGCGGGTGTCCGCGAAGCCGAAGCCGTCCGCGCCGAGCGAGGTGTAGTCGCCCGGCACCCACTGGGCGATCTGGTCCGGTACCGCGCGCATCCAGTCGGAGACCGCCACGATCGGGCCCGGCGCGTTCTCCAGCGCCCGGGTCACATACGGCACCCGGGCCTCCTGCTCCGGGAAGAGCAGGTTGTGCTGGTCCACCGCGAGCGCGTCACGCCGCAGCTCGGTCCACGAGGTCGCCGACCACACGTCCGCCGCGACGCCCCAGTCCTCGGCGAGCAGCTCCTGCGCCTTGAGCGCCCACGGCAGCCCGACCCCCGAGGCGAGGATCTGCGCCTTTGGCCGCTCCTCGGCGCCCTCGGGCGCCGGCTTGTACCGGTAGAGGCCCTTGAGCAGGCCGTCCACGTCGATGCCCGGGGGCTCGGCCGGCTGCTGGTTCGGCTCGTTGTAGACGGTGATGTAGTAGAACACGTCCTCGCCGTGCGGGTGCTCGGTCGAGGAGCCGTACATCCGGCGCAGACCGTCCTGCACGATGTGGCTGATCTCGAACGCGAACGCCGGGTCGTAGGCGACGACGGCCGGGTTCGTGGACGCGATCAGGTGCGAATGACCGTCCGCGTGCTGCAACCCCTCCCCCGTCAGGGTGGTGCGGCCTGCCGTCGCACCCAGCACGAAGCCGCGCCCCATCTGGTCGGCGAACTGCCAGAACTGGTCGCCGGTGCGCTGGAACCCGAACATCGAGTAGAAGATGTAGATCGGGATCATCTGCACGCTGTGCGTCGCGTACGAGGTCCCGGCGGCGATCAGCGACGCGGTCGCCCCCGCCTCGCTGATCCCCTCGTGCAGGATCTGCCCCTGCTTGCTCTCCTTGTAGGACAGCAGCAGCTCCCGGTCCACGGCCTCGTAGGTCTGGCCGGCCGGGGAGTAGATCTTCGCGGTCGGGAACAGCGAGTCCATGCCGAAGGTGCGGGCCTCGTCGGGGATGATCGGCACGAAGTGCGCGCCGATCTCCTTGTCCTTCATGAGGTCCTTGAGCAGCCGGACGAACGCCATCGTCGTCGCCACCGCCTGCTTGCCGGAGCCCTTCTTCAGGTCCGCGTAGACCGGGTCGCCCGGCAGCTTGAGCGGCTTCGGACGTACTACCCGCTGCGGCAGGTACCCGCCGAGGGCCGCGCGCCGCTCCTTGAGGTAGGCGACCTCCTCCGAGTTCTCGCCCGGGTGGAAGTACGGCGGCAGGTCGGCTTCCAGCTGCTTGTCCGTGATCGGCAGGTGCAGCCGGTCCCGGAACTCCTTGAGCTCCGCCTTGGTCAGCTTCTTCATCTGGTGCGTGGCGTTGCGGCCCTCGAAGTCCTTGCCGAGGGTCCAGCCCTTGATCGTGTGGGCGAGGATCACGGTCGGCTGCCCGACGTGCTCGCGCGCCGCCTTGAACGCCGCGTACACCTTGCGGTAGTCGTGCCCGCCGCGCGAGAGCTTGCGCAGGTCGTCGTCCGACATCCCCGCGACCATCTTGCGCAGGCGCGCGTCACCGCCGAAGAAGTTCTCCCGGATGTACGCGCCGGTCTCCACCGAGTAGGTCTGGAACTGGCCGTCCGGCGTCGTGTTCATCTTGTTGACCAGCACGCCGTCGACGTCCTGCGCGAGCAGCGGATCCCAGTCGCGGCCCCAGATGACCTTGATGACGTTCCAGCCGGCGCCCCGGAACGTCGACTCGAGCTCCTGGATGATCTTCCCGTTACCGCGCACCGGCCCGTCCAGCCGCTGCAAGTTGCAGTTGATCACGAAAGTCAGGTTGTCGAGCTCTTCCCGGGCCGCGATCGACAGCGCGCCCAGCGACTCCGGCTCGTCCGTCTCCCCGTCCCCGAGGAACGCCCAGACGTGCGACCGCGAGGTGTCCGCGAGCCCCCGGTTGTAAAGATACTTATTGAATCTCGCCTGATAAATCGCGCTGATCGGCCCGAGCCCCATCGACACCGTGGGGAACTCCCAGAACTCCGGCATCAGCCGCGGGTGCGGGTAGGAGGGCAGGCCCGGGGTGTGGCTGTGCTCCTGCCTGAACCCGTCCAGATGGGCCTCGGTCAGCCGGCCCTCGAGGAACGCCCTCGAGTAGATGCCGGGCGCCGCGTGCCCCTGGAAGTAGATCTGGTCCCCAGCCTCCCCGTGGTCCTTGCCCCGGAAGAAGTGGTTGAAGCCGACCTCGTAGAGCGAGGCCGCCGACGCGTAGGTCGCGATGTGCCCGCCCACGCCCATCCCGGGCCGGTTCGCCCGCGACACCATGATCGCGGCGTTCCAGCGGATGAAGGCGCGGATCCGCCGCTCGATGTCCTCGTCGCCGGGGAACCAGGGCTCGTGCTCCGGCGGGATCGAGTTGATGTAGTCCGTGGAGCGCAGGCCGGGCACGCCGACCTGCTTCTCGCGGGCCCGTTCCAGCAGACGGAGCATCAGGTAGCGCGCCCGCTGCCGCCCCTGCTCGTTGATGACGGCGTCCAGCGACTCCAGCCACTCCCCGGTTTCATTCGGGTCGATGTCCGGGAGCTGGGTGGGAAGACCGTCGCTGATGATCGAGAAACGCTCTCGTCCGGAAGCCACGCTCGTCCTTCACTTTGATCTTGGGGCGCCGTTCGGCCGTCCCGCGCTTCTGGCGCGGAGGCGGAGGGCGACGCCGGCCTCGGCTGTCTCTCCAGGAGACCGCGACACGCCGGGTAGCGCCGCAGAGGTCTCGCACAGTTCCTTCCATCGTCTAATGCGGGAGGGGGCGGCGTCATCTCTACTCGGCAGTAACGAGTGTGAATCGGGACATAACGAGGCCCGAACGGGCGCACACGCACCCCTCGAGTCCGATGATCGGACGTTCACGCATCCGATCCGCAGTGCCGCCCTCGCGGTCCGGATACGTTACCGGCCCAAACCTTGTACCCCGAATCCAGCAACAGGACGTTCGACCGGTTGGCAATCGAGCCATTTCGAGGTGGAATGCAAGGCAGTACGTAGCGGCGTCGTCACTGGACAACGTCCCGGGACGCTTCGCCGGACAAGACTGTGAACAGACGGTCCCCTGCCCCTACGACTCCACCCTCAGTACCAACGCAGCGAGAGGCGGCTCGAATGCGTGCATCGATCGGCGACAAGCTCCACATTCACACCAACCACATCGGCTCGGACGACCACTACGGCAGGATCATCGAGATCCGCGGCGCCAACGGCGCCCCGCCCTACCTGGTCGAATTCCCCGACGGGCGCACGAGTCTGGTCTTCCCCGGACCGGACGCGGTCGTAGAGCCGAGCAACCCTTCCCATGCGGCGGCGAGAGGCGTGCGCCCGAGTAGGCGTGTGCACACTCGAGTCGGCTGGTAGCCACGGCTAGCAGGAGACAACACGGCGCGCCGACATTGCACACGCGGTCGGCGCGCCTCTCTATACCCACCAGCCCGTTCGCATCCCCGACCGGCCCGTCGGCGACGCCCTCGCATCACGGATATCCACAGAAGGGTGCAGGGTACTTGCGCTGCAGGCGCGGCACGTGTGGACTACTGATGGAAGGTAACCCGGCACGCCGCCGGGTCATCCCGTGAAGAACGCACTCGGGCCGGCAGGTCCCGAGCCAAACTGGAGGGAAGTTACGTGAGCGCGACCGCGGACCACGCGGATCCTGCACAGGTCTTGCCCGGCGCGGCGCCGGAGGCGTCGGCTGAAGCGCAGGCCGCGTCCCGGCTCGGCTTCACCGCCGGCCAGGTGGTCCAGGAGATCGGCTACGACGAGGACGCCGACGAGGCGCTGCGCGAATCGATCGAGCTGGTGACCGGTTCCGAACTCGTCGACGAGGACTACGAAGACGTCGTCGACGCCGTCCTGCTGTGGTACCGGGAGGACGACGGCGACCTGGTGGACGTCCTGGTGGACGCGCTCACCGCGCTCGCCGACGGCGGCCACATCTGGCTGCTCACCCCGAAGGCCGGGCGCCCCGGCCACATCGAGCCCAGCGACATCGGCGAAGCCGCGCCGACCGCGGGCCTGTCGCAGACCAGCTCGGTCTCCGCGGGCCGGGACTGGGCGGGCACCCGCCTGGTCGCGCCGCGTGCCCGCGCCGGGAAGCGGTGAGCCCCGCCAAGGGTGCATCCCAGGCGGCTTAACCGGCCGTCGCCCCCAGGCGGCGCCTCGAGCGCGCATGCCCGTGACCAACGCGGCCCCATCCGGGCAGCCGCGCCAGCCCCCCATGCCCTCCCCCTGAACCTGACGTCCACCACCCTCTCCCGCCCCTTTCCCTCTCCCGCCCCTCCCTCCCCTCTACGCTCCCCACCATGACCCCTGACTTCTCCCAGTCCCCATCCCCCGCCGTCGGAGCCCCGGCCCCCGACTTCACCCTCGTCGACCACCACGGCGCCGACCGCTCACTCGCCGCCGAACTGAAGCAGCGCCCGGCCCTGCTCGTCTTCTATCCCTTCGCCTTCTCGCGGATCTGCGGCGGCGAACTGCAGGAGCTGCAATCCTCGCTCGGCGAGTTCGAGGGGCGCGGCGTGTCGCTCTTCGCAGTGTCCTGCGACCCGATGTTCTCCCTGCGCGTCTACGCGGAGCAGGAGGACTTCGGCTTCCCGCTGCTCTCGGACTTCTGGCCGCACGGCGAGGTCGCCCGCGCGTACGCGATCTTCGACGAGGCCAAGGGCTGTGCCCGCCGCGGCTCCTTCCTGATCGGCCAGGACGGCATCGTGCAGTGGTCGATCGTCAACCCGATCAGCGAGGCCCGCCCGCTCTCCGCGTACCTCGACGCCATCGCCGAGCCCACCCCTTCCTGACCCTCCCCCCAGGCACATCTCCGCGCTCCACTCCCCCACACCCAGACCTCCCCTCCCACACCTCCACGCCCCCAGCACGTCTCCGCGCTCCACTCCCGCGCCCCCGCGCGACGCGCAATACTGATTGCTCATCAGCAAATTAAGGGGGCGGGAATGGCCGGCATCGACTGGTCGAGCGGCGGCGAGGCGCCGTTCAGCCGTATCGGCATGTCCACGGCGACCAACCAGGTGTCGCTGACCCAACACGGCGCGCTCGCGGGCACCTTGCGTGTCAACCTGCGCTGGAACCCGACGGCCACCAGCGGCAGCGGACGCGGCGCCCGGCGCGGACTGCTCGCATCGAGGCGTACCGAAACCGCGGGACTCGACCCGAACCGCGGCGTCGACCTCGACCTCGGCTGCCTCTACGAGTTCACCGACGGCCAGCGCGGCGTCATCCAAGCCGTCGGCCGCCGCAGCGGGGACTACGCACGCGCCCCGTTCATCCGCCTGGACCGCGACGACCGCATGGGCTCGTCCACCGGCGAGAACATCTTCATCAACATGGACCAGAACGCGCACTTCAAGCGCATCCTGATCTTCGTCATGGTGGCCAGCGGCACCGAGGACCTGACCAAGACCGGCGCCACCGTCACGATCTACCCGACCTCCGGCCCCGCCCTCGAAATCCGCCTCGAAGGCACCGCCACCGCGCCCGCCCGCGCCCGCAGCTGCGCGGTCGCCCAGATCCGCCGCCAGGGCCCCGAGATGGTGGTCCACCGCGAACTGCGCTACTTCTCCGGCTACCAAAGCGAGATCGACAAGTACTACAGCTGGGGCCTGCACTGGGGCCCCGGCCCCGGCAAAGCCTGGCTGTGACCCGCCGACGGTTTTGAGCGCCCCCTGCCCCGCACGATAAGCTCTGGCCAACGGGCACATAGCTCAGCGGTAGAGCGCTGCTCTTACAAAGCAGAGGTCGGCGGTTCGAGACCGTCTGTGCCCACCATCAGTGACAGTCATCGGAGCAGCAAAGAGCCCCAGAGCTTGATATAGGCCTGGGGCTCTCGTGCTAGATACGTGCCAGATCGTGTCACTCAGCCAGTCGAGGCATTCCGACCAGACCGCTCGCGAGCCGTCCGCTTCCTGACCTGCTCGCTCTTGATCAGTTTCTCCCGTGTGGCGGCAGTATTCTCGCTGCAGGCCGAGCTGGCGGAGGGTAGTTGGACTCTCGATCAGGTCGAGCGCTACCTGGCGGCCTTGGACAAAGATGGTCAGCCGACCGCCCATCTGTTCGCCTGCCGCCATTGTGGAGCCCGCTTGGCCTACAGCGACTCAACCTGACGCGCGCACGTACGCATGAATCAAGCTATTTAGTCACCGAGAAGTCGCGAAACGGCGGCGGGCTCAAGGGATCAACGCACCACCCGTGGCCGATCATGTAAATCGTGGAGGCATGGGTGCGTGACTACGGGTTCTCGGTTGCTCGGCAGGACGAGATTTGGAAGCGGTGGCGTGAGGGCCAGTCGCTCAGCCTCATTGCCCGAGGTCTCAGTGCACCGATGCAGCACGTGCGCCGGTTCCTCGCGCAGAGCGGCGGCGTGCGTCGGCAGCCACAGCGGCGCTCGATTAGGCATCTGACTGCCACAGAGCGGGAGGAGATATCGCGAGGCATCGCGGCCGGCCTGTCTGCCCGTCAGTTGGCCCGGCAGCTGGGGCGAGCGACCTCGACCGTGTCGCGGGAGATCACGCGAAACGGCGGCCGCCGTAGCTATCGCGCGGCGGCAGCCGACGCCGCGGCCCACGAGTGAGCGCGCCGGCCCAAAGCCGCCAAGCTCGCCGAATGCCAAGATCTGCGCGAGATCGTCGAGTCGAAGCTTCCCGCGTGTTGGTCGCCGTTGCAGATTTCCGGATGGATGCGCCGCCAGTTCCCGGACACTGCGCGGATGCGGATTTCCCACGAGGCGATCTACCTCTCGCTGTACGATCCACGCCGCGCGGGGTCGATCGACCGCGGCCTGTTCCGGAAGCTGCGGACCGACCGGGCGATGCGCCGCCCCAAGACCGTACGTCCGCCAACCGGGCGCGGCATCATCCGTGAGATGGTTTCGATCACTGCCCGGCCCGCCGAGGTCGAGGACAGAGTGGTGCCTGGTCATTGGGACGGCGATCTGCCGATGGGCTCCCGGCCGTCGGCGATCGCCACGCTAGTAGAGCGCACCAGCCGGTACGTGCTGGTTGTCGCGTTGCCCGACGGGATCAAAGCCGCTGAGGTCACGCCACATCTGATCCGCAGTCTGGTTTGCATCCCACCATCGCTGCGGCGCGCACTGACGTGGGATCGCGTCCGAGAGATGGCGCAGCACCAGACCCTCACCGCCGCCGCTGGCGTGCCGGTCTACCTTTGCCACCCGCACAGCCCCTGGGAACGCGGCACCGATGAGAACACTAAGCGGCTGCTGCGTCAGTACCTGCCCAAGCGTAAGGATCTCGGCGGTCCGGGCCCGCAAGAGCTCGATGCGATCGCCGCGCAACTCAACCATCGCCCACGCAGGTTGCACGGCTACCGATCTTGGCGGAGATCTATGAAGCACTCCAGTACGCCGGGAGCGGCTGATCGCTGCCACCGAACTGCTGCCCGCGATCGCGAGGTCCGCGTCGACGCCCGAGCGCTCTGGGCGCAGTCGATCCGCCGATGGCGCGGTGTGCGAGACTCGCACTCTGACTGACGCTGAACGTGGACATCGGGACGCCGACTTGCCAGCGCCACTGCCGGACCCGCATTCCGACCAGCGGTACATCGAGAGGCATCGGCCCTGGCACCGCGGTTCGCTACCAGCAAGGCCCTAACGATCGAAGGAACCGATGATGAGAATGCGCGCAAAGCGGACACTGCTGATTTCCGTGGCGCTTGTCATCGGCGTTGTGGGCGTAGTGATCGGTTTCCGGCTATCGTCCTCGCGGCCCGCAACCGCGCATCACACCGAGCTTGCCGATTGCCAACGACGTGCGACTGCCGCGAAAGACATCGCCACCCAGTTCGCGATCTTCCACGACTTCCCGCCATCGATGACGTCGCTGTCGACGCAGCCGCTGTGGAGCGACGCATGTCAGCCCGGTGGGAATCCGCACGTCGCAGACGCGACACTCGATCTCAGCGGGCAAGCTACGAACGCCACCGTCGACGCCTTCTATCGCAGCCTGTTCACCCGTGATGGCTGGAAACAGGACGGAACCGACCCGCAGGCAGGCGGGGCCGCGCGCTACGCCAAGAATATCGACGGCGTGCGATATTCAGCAGAAATCATCTACGACAGTTGGACAGGGAAACAGAACCTTACAATCCAACTGTCGTACAGTATGGGCACGTGATCCGCCGTCGATTGCGACCGCCGACTCGGCAACGAGGGGTACCGTATCCGAACAGGTGGTCATGCCACTCGCACGTGGTGCCCGGCGCATCAACGGTACGAGGTCCGTCGGTTCAATGGTGATGAAGCGCCTTCAGCCTGAGCTCACGTCGGTTCGTTGCGTGGGTGAGGGCTTCGCGGTGAGTTCGATGGTGCTGGCAGCGGCGGCCATTGGCCGATGTGGTGGTCGGTGCTCGTTCTGGCCGTCGCGAGCGCGCGCGAACAGGTCGCGTAGCCGGGCGGGCAGTCCTCGCATGCGTGCGGGAGCATCCGTACGAGCCAGGGGCATATTGGCAGAGCCGGGTCGCCTGTGAAGATCTGCATCGCTGCCTCCGATCTTGCGAGGTGTCCAGGACGCAATCGGCGCAAGAGTCTGGGAACCGGCGGGCCCAACGGTCATAGCCTCCGAGACGACACCACGACCCGCTAAGATCAGAACCCTTCAAAGGGCGGTGCGTTGATCCCTTGAGCCCGCCGCCGACAACCGACGACACCAGACGACGAGCAACAAGCAACGGACGAAGGCAAACGCCGCTGGCCGACAGCAGTCGAGGCTAGGGAACCGCCCTGACACGGAAGCGGTCTCGGCGGCTCCGGTGTTAACCTGCCGCTCGTGGCGGTTGGACGGGCGCAGCGTCGAGCAGAGCGACAAGCACGCTTCAACGAAGTATTCGGAGCGAAGGCCAAGGTAGCCCTAGACCTAACCGAAGTGCTTGAGTTCGCGTGGCACGACTGCTATCAGGAGCTGACACCGCCCGATGACGTCATCGAGGACATCCTGATCTGCTCCGAGGGCAGCGTGGAAAAGATGATCGGTGTTGTTCGCCTAGCCATCACTGACTGGCGCGATCTCCGCATTTGGGCCGACGACATACGCAGCGGTCGTCGTTAGGATCAGTAGAGCAGCGCAGTACAGCAACCGGGCCGACGATTAGTGCCGTAAAGCGACTCCGCCCGACGTGGATTGAGCCGAAACGTCCTGATCTGCTCTACCGGTGCCGCAAGTTTGGGACTAAGAGGTAACACGCTCGTGATGGGGACAGGCTGCTATCGTCCGGCCTATGATCCAGTGGCATGACCGCGGATTCTTCGACTCCGCCCAGACGTACAGTCTGGGCAGACGAATGCCAGCTGGAGCTCCTGCTTGCACGCCCTGAAGTAAAGTCCATGGTAAGCGCCTGCGTCCAAAATGCACGCGCCAGCATGAGTGCTGAAGACTTCTTGCTTCAGTTTGCGAACACACTACCGTCACTGATGCCAGGGATGAGGAGCGCGTTCCTGCGCGGTGCGGCTCGTGGACGAGAATATGGCTTGCGTCGTGGATTCAAGACGGGTAAGTCGCAAGTCGCCCAGTTCGAAGCTCCAATCGGACACGTCATTGCAGCCGTCTTGTGCTCGCTGGCCCGCAACTCCCAAGCTGTGACCGGAACCGAGCAGTTGGAGGACGGCTGCATTCTCACGGCCAACATCCCTTCGGACCCGAAGACCTTTGGCGGGACCTTGACCATCGAAGTCGGACGCATTCCGAATGGCACTGCGATCGAGGGCACTGCAACCATTCCTGGACAGCTTTACGACTGGGGCAAGAGCAAGAAGGTACTGGCCACGCTGTTCGCCGATGTTCCGGCGTTCCTTCCGTCCTAATAGCTCTGGACCGGGGCACATCGGCGGCAGGCGGCCGACAACGCGCGCAGTCCACACAGCCAGCACGTGCCCGATGTGTACCCGTTCGGACGGGTAGCCACGTCAAGCACGGGTGCTTGCGGGCAGTCGGCCGCGTGGGTGCAGACCAGCGCTTCAGGCTCAACCAGCGGCACTGCATCACGCTTCTTGTAAACGATTGTTCCCGGTGGGATTCGAACCCACGTCTCCAGTCCCCCGCGTGAGCGGAGGCGCCGGAAATCCTCGGCCGCTAGACGACGAGCACCGAGAGCAGGATAGCGACAGAGAGCGATCGCGCACCGTCGAGATTTCCCGGAGCCGTGCCAGATGGGCCGGGGACTCGCGATCACCGGCGGGTAGTCGGGGCAGGCCGAGCGGGGCCGGAACGCCGGTAAGGCGCGGCGACCTCGGAGGCGGCGACGTGCCTTCGAGCGCTTATAAAGCAGAGGCTCACGGTCCGAGACCGTAGGTGCCCACAGATTCCCACCGGCGCGGACACGTCGCATAGTGCGTCCGCGCCGACTTTGCGTTCACCAGCTTGTTCGCCAGCGCCCCAATCCCGGACTCGTCTGCCGCGGTGATGGCCCGGCTTACGCGGGCACCAACCGGCATCCGGCATCCGCGCACCTGCCCAGTGCTGCGGCTCTCGGGAGCGCGCGGGAGCGCCATGACCGCGAGTCAATCGTGCTCGCTGCCGTCCCGACCTGTACCTGGCACCACCTCAGAGACGGAAAGTCACGCTACTGATTCGCCGGCTCGCGGCGGCCACAGTGGTCTCTGGGCTCGAAGGTCAGGCCTCAGGGAGGAAACAAGCCATGCTCCGGACGCCTACCCGGCCGGATCAGTATTCGGACGATGCTCACCGTCCGCGCGTTGACCGGCCGTATCTCGGCCGCGTCGGGACCGATAAGGGCGACAGGCCGCGCGCT
>NZ_DASRBQ010000022.1:0-127506 GCF_035653575.1 Actinocrinis sp. | reverse complement strand
TCCCGCTCCAGCTCGCCTTCCGGCGCCTGCCGCTGCCCGGACGCTTCAACCTCGTCCAGCGGCAAGGGTGCCAGCGCGGCGCGAGTCCGGGTCACGGCCTCGAGCGGCGCCAGCGCCGGATCCTGCGCCAGGGTTCTGTACAGCCCCGCGGCGAACGTGACGGCACAGTCGTCCGCGATATCCGCGGTCATCGCCACCACCGCGTCGACTCCTCGGGCTACCAGCGCGTGGGCCAGGCCGGGCAGCGGTCCCTGTACGTCGTCGACCGTGCCCAGCGCGCTGGAACAGCCCGCCAGCACCACCATCGGAACCGGTCGGTCCGGCGGGAACACCTGCGAGACCAGCGTCCTGGCGTCTACGACGTCCTCATCGCCGTCGACCGTCTCCAGAGCGAGGACTCCGGGAGCAGCGTGGCACGAGATGTGCAGGATGTCCGCGGGCCGCTCGCGCAGCGCGGCACCGATCGCATCCACCGTTCCCCAGGTGAGCAGCCGCAGCGACACCGCACCGGTCTCCATCGCCGGCCGCATCGCCTGCTGGATCAGCCCAAGTTCCCGCTCGTAATCCAGTCGATCCAGCCCACTGCGCTCTGGGAACGCGATCGCCACCAACACCTCGAGTGGTGCCCCGCCTGACCCGGCATCCCGAGGCGGCCTGCCGGCCCCGCTCGCGGTCGCGCTCGCCGTCCCGGCGGCCATCCCCGTCGCAGAGTCTTGTTCCACGAGCCGGAAGACCTGCACCGCGCCGTCATGCGCCAGCGCGGTCTGCCGCCGCGAACGGTCACATCGCGCCGGGAGCACCATCGCCTCCCACGGCACGTTCACCAACGCCGGCTCGGCAATGTCGAGAGCGAGCCGCAGCGGTTCCGCGGTCCGCGCCGCATGCCCGAGCTCGCCCGCCAGTGCGACCCCGACCGGCCCGTCCAGAAAGGATTCGCCGAGCCCAAGCCCAAGCTCCCGCCACACCGCATCGGTGTCCTGGCGAAGCTCCCGCAGCTCGCGAAACGCTTCCCGCGCCTGGTATGTCAGTCCACTGTGCTCCTGGGCGACGGACACCGCCCCGCACACGAAGCTAACTCGGCCGGCGTCGATCCGCAGCACCGCCGAGCGGCCGGCACCTGAGTCCGAGCTCATGTCCATCCGGAGCCACCTTCGGTTCGAGCCCAGCGGATTAGCGTACGAGTAGGACCGTCCAGACGGTCGCGGTGGCCAGCAACGCGACGGCGAGCGACTGCACACCTAGCGCGACCCGCAGCAGGTCAGCCATCTTGTCGCTGACGTCCCGGGCGATCGCGATCTGCCGGACGCGCGCGGCGCAGAAGGCATGCGCCAGTTCCTCTTCAGTCGCCTGCCCGACCTGCTGTAGCGCCTCGTCCATCGAGACCGTACTGACCAGCAGCGTCCGTCGAGGCCAGGCTGGCAGCATCGCCGCCAGCGACGAGAGTACGAACCCGACCGCCGCCGCCGCGGCGCAGTAGCCCGCCCCGTGCGGCAGGACCTGCGCCTTGCTCCTCGCCGCCAGGCCGGCGAGTGCGAGCAGGATGGTGACCATCCCACCCGACGAGGTGATGACCGCCCGTGCCCGCGTCTCCAACGACTCGCGCTGTGCCTGCTCCAACTCGAACTGCTGCCCGATGAACTCGGCGACCGCCCCGTCCGCCCTCGCCAGGGCGGGCGCAGGCGAATCCGGCTCGGCCGGTACAGCCGTGGTGACGGGCGAAGACCGGCCGACCTGTGACATGTCGGTCACTGCTGGTCCTGCTGCGCATCGTCGCCGTCACCCGCGCGAGGCTCGCGAACGGGAGGGTCGAGAGACCTTTTTCGCAATTCGAAGCCGACTTCGAATGCAGACTTCGCGGTCCCCAGAAGGCCCCGAGAACCCGCCTCCCGCGGTGCTTCGGCGGGCGCCGCGGCCTCAGCTTCGACGTCAGACTCGGCCGCCGGCTTGGCCACAGCCTGCGCCGCGCGCGCCTGCTGCGTTACGGCACATAACCGGTCCGCGGTTCCCTCCTCGACCGCTGCGACCACCTCGGCCTCCGCATGCTGGTTCTGCGCATCTGTGCTCATCAAACCCCCCTGATTCGGCGGATCTCCCGGTCGTGTGCCGCAGGGTCGCCAGCGAACACCATACCCAGGAAGGCCATGGTTCGCAGACAGTCGGCACGGCATGGGGGGAGCGGATCTGAGCCAGTCGGTTCAAGCGAGCCCGTTTTCGCTGGCGTTATCGGACTCAATGCCTGACACAAGACGCCCGGCTACCGATTGAGCAGTGAGACAAGCGTGCTCGCCGCCACGTGACCTGCGGCGATCACGAGCGGGGTGGCTCTGACGGTTTGAGTAGCCTCTGCCCCTGACCGTGTGGAGGGGTGACAGAACGTAGCGGGACGTTAGTCTTCTGCGAGGTTCTTCTCCCTCTTGCCATGCCTGTGCTGCGTTCCGATCTGCGTCGGCTGGCGCCGATCCGTGAGCCGCATGCATTGTCTGAAGTGTGCTACACGGCTACTGCTCGACGCCATGAGCAACGAGGACGTGGACGGCTGGTGGTTCCCGGCCGAACCATCGGACTTCACCTGGGGCGAGCCGTACGACTGGCAGTACTCCGAACCCACCTACGTGCGCATCGCTGGCGACGGGCTACAGGCGCTCTTCGCCTGCACCGCCGACTCTAGCCACCAACTGATCACACACGCCGAGTAAAACCACCGTGCGCTCGCGCGCTGCAGGTACAGCGGTCGTGCGTATCGAGCCCTGTCGCAGACCGCTGGAATCAGACCGAATGCCCTCGGCACGACGCCGGCAGAATCAGAGCCCTTCAACAAGTGTGTGACGACCGCGAGTATCGCTGCATCGCACTGGTTTCGTCCACAGCTGCCACATTGACTTTAAGCCAACCCAGGGCACATGACCTGCGGTAAGACGGAAAGTGAGGACGGAAGCCGGTGCGATTCACTGGGTCGCAGAACACTGTGGTGCCTGCGGCGCGGCAGTCGCCCTGCAAGGGCAGCGCGATCAGGTTGCCGAAGCGCTGGCCGCCGCGCGCATTGACCGGCAGCAGGTCCTGGGCCGGGAAGAACCGGTCGTAGCTGGACAGCCGCATGCGACCGCGGGCCGCGATCGCCCGGCGCAGAATCCCGAACCCCAGGGCCCGCGCCGTACCGGCGGTCACCGGACCGGTGAAGAAGAGCCACACGTGCGCGCCGTGACCGGAGCGGGAGACCTCCAGCGCGGCGGGCACCCCAGCCCCGGCACACGCCGCGTGGAACGCAACAGCGTCCGCCTGCCATTCGGCGTCGTCGAAATCGCACACCAGCAGCCGGCAGTTGTCATCCGACAGCATCGGGTACAAACCGATGTGCACCTGCCGTGCCCCCGGTGCGGTACGGGCCAGATGTCGCGTCAGCACCTCGTCGGTCAGCGGCAGAAACTCCCGCTCATCCTGCGGACGCTCCCGAGCGCCGAACGGGTCGCGCTCGGCCAGGCTCCACCCGGATTTGCCGCCTTTCGCGCTGGCCCACCGTAGGGCGTACACGTCTTGGCGCCCCGCGAACAGCTCACGGAACAGCTCGAGCTTCGCCTCCGGCGATGACGGCCGCTTCCTCCAGCACCCGCAGGGAGTCCAGCTTGCTGCTCGGCTCGGTGATCCGCGCCAGCACCAGGTGCCGGAACACTTCGTCCCCACCGGCCGCGCTCTCGAACCCCAGCACACGGTAGGCCTGCTCCAGGGCATCGAGCAGGGCGCCCATCCGCGCGGACGTGATCGGCAACGGGCCACCCGCGCGCCGACATCCAGGCCCAGATCAAGCTCACCCTGCCCGGCCGCCATCCGCTGCCGCGCAACCGTCTTCAGCAGCTCCAGTTCCGCATCGTCGTGAGCCGAGCCGATGTGCTCGATATCCCGCGACCCGCGATGGGATGAGTAGACGATCTGCACCGCCGTGGCACCCGACGCCGTCTTCACAGTCCGCACGTACGGCACCCGGCAACTCTACGACCTCGGATTAGTGCGCAAATCCACGACGCCAAACACAGGAAGCCGCACGTCAGCGACCTGCCGACCTCCCAAGCCGCTGATCTTGTCACAAGTCAGGTACCACAGCGGGGAAGATCGCCCCGTGCATAGCGGATAACGCGCGCTGCACGAACTTCGTAGTCGAAGTCGGGCGGAGTCATGGGTCTTCTATGGCGCGACCGCGAGCACCGACGCCACTCAGGCGAGCACGGCGCTCGGCGCGTCGTGTCGCGCACCCTGTGCGTACCTGACACCCAAGCCGACAAGGGCCGCACCCGCTCACGCGTCAGCTGAGGATTATGCGGATGGGCTGCCCGGGCTGCCAGAAACCCGATCTTTAATATTCCCTATTTTGGCGGCCAGGAAATTAGCGGCCACCTCCGGATCGCTTGTTGTCAGCAGCTCTCTGGCATTCCTAGACCAAGCATCACTACGCACCGTATAAATACCGTCGGATGAAACCGAAATAGCTGGCCAGCGTTCTTCCTCGGCGGCGCACCATGCTTGGTCATTCCAATAGATGACCAAATGATTCATCGCGGTGCTTGGAAAAAATGCACGAAGGAAGGGTTGCCGCATTGCCGCCTCTAGCAGTGGCCAAATAATCGGAGAAAACCAGTCGCTCTCCTCATGCGGCGGTCGATACGCCTCGACTAGGAGATTCCAATCGTGCTCGGCTCCCTCGCCATTCTTTAGGGCATCGTCATTCATGAAAACCCTCCGCTAACACGGTGCGTCGCCGCCATAGAACGTCGTCACCGCCCGAGCCGCCGCGTTTCCACACACGTAACGAAGCTCGATTGACGTATTGAGCCCTGCCGCTGTCTTGCCGCTAAGGATCCCAGGGATATCTTTCATGCCCTCAAGATTAAAACTGATTCTATCGCCACCGTTAACCACTCGATCGATCATTCCCTGTAGCGCTGTGTCCGAAGTTGCGCCCCGCGGAAAGAGGTCAGCAAACTGTTCGTCTTGCCATGTGGCTCTATCCTGCGCCACGCCATCCAGCGAGCCGACCAGCGCTTGGACGTCGGCCAACAGGTCATGCACGACGCGATTGCCCTGCTCGAAACACCACAGGCCGCCTACCGTCACGGCAGTGAAGTGGTCAAAGCCATGCTGAACAAGGCGTGCTTCACCAAGCTCTACGTGGACGGCGAGAAGATCACCGAAGCGGAGCTGCGCGAGCCGTTCGCCGTCTTGGTCGGTGCGCACCAGGAGTACGTGATCGCCCAAGCGAGCGTCTTGTTAGCTAACGAGACCACGAAAAGCGCCGGACTCCTCACGGACTCCGGCGCCGACACTACCGATCTTGTCATCCACTCTGACCTGCTGACCTGGTGGGTCAGTGGTTGGAGTAAGGCTGTCGTGGTGGACGATACTGGGATTGAACCAGTGACCTCTTCCGTGTCAGGGAAGCGCTCTCCCGCTGAGCTAATCGTCCTCGGGAACCGGCTGGGCCGGCCGCGAGCGGACGACGGGATTCGAACCCGCGACCCTCACCTTGGCAAGGTGATGCTCTACCAACTGAGCCACGTCCGCATGTGCCGGGTACGTTACCAGTTGGCTTCCGGGGCCCGGCGACGGGTAGAACTGTACCTGATCGCGGGGGCGCTTCGCACATTCAATGGCTGGGGCTCGGCGGGTCGCGGGGTGTGGGGCCGAACGGGTGAGGGTGGCGGCGCGGTGGGGCGCGGGTGCTCGCTGGCTGGTCACGGGCATCCTAGGCTCCCCGGACGTGACGACAGTGACTCCTTCGGACCGGGCGGACGCGATCTCCTCTTCCAAGCAGCCCGCCGCGATTCCAACGCAGCGTTCCGACCGCGCTCTGCGGCTGCTGGTGCTTGGCACCGGTGACGACGCGGTCGCCTTCCGAGAGCGGGCCACGCAGGCGGGGGCCGAGCTCGCCCAGCGGTTCTCCGTGCGGGTTACGCACGTCGTCGCCGAGGACGGCGTCGGCGAGCAGGACGCGCGGGTCGTGCGGGCGCGGACGGCCGGCATCCCGGTGCTGGGGCTCGCGGAGGGCGACCAGTTGCTGGCCGGAGATGAGGTGGGCGCGGGAGCTGACACCGGCGAGGCTCGGGGCGAGAAGGGGGCGGTGGGTACTGGGCGGGGTGAAGGTGGAGGGGGCAAGGCGGGGGGAAAGGTAGGGGCAGGGGTAAAGGCGGGGGTAGGGGTGGAGGCAGGAATCGAGGTGGGGGGCGCAGGTGGGGATGAGGCGTATGAGGGAGTAAGTGGGGAGGGGGAGGAAGAGACTGAGGGCGACCGCGAGGTGGAGCTGGGGACGCGGGAGCCGGAAGTCGAGGCGGATCCGCATCGGCGCGTGGTGTCGCTTGTGCATCCCCGCACAGAGCTGACGCCCGAGCCGACCGAGGTGCGTCCCTCGGACGTCTTCACTGGCTCGGCGCTGGAGGCGGTCCTTCACTTTCCTCCGCTGCGGACGGAGGAAGGGGAAGACGGGGCGAGGCAAGGCGAGGCGGGGGAAGGCGACACTGGCCTGGCGGGTGGCATGGGTGCGGCTGGCGGCGAGGGCGGCGCGCGGTCGGCGTTGATGGACGTCGTTGCGGACGGCTGCGCGTGTGGTGGGGATGAGGTGGCGGAGCGGCGGGAGGAAGGGCTTGCCGGGGCGGGGGAAGATGCTGCGCGGGTCGGTGACGATGTGGTGGGCGGCGTCGCGGCGGAGGGGGCCGGGGCTGCGGGCGCGAGTGCGGCGGAGGGGATTGGGGCTGCGGGTGTGGGCGCGAGTGCGACTACGTCTGGCCGGCGGCTGACGGCTGGCACGGCTGCGTCGTTCGCGTGGGCGCTGCTGCCGCTCGTGAGCATCGGGCTCCTGACGCCGGTCGGCATCGGATACGCCGCGTACCGGCTGCGGTCGCGCGTGCTTGTTATCGCAACGATCTGCTACACGGTCTTCGTTGGCGCCGCGTTCGCCGTCTCGGCCGCTTCGCCGGTCCGGACGGGGACGCACGCTGCGGCCGGGGAGCTATTGCTTGCCTGCCTTGGCGCGTCGTGGCTCGGCGGTACGGTGCACAGCTTCCTGATCCGGCGGCGGGTGTTCGGGTAGGACGTGTATCTGGTGGTGCTGAGGCCCGTGGCGCTGACAAACGTGGCGGACCGGGTGCGCTGAGTGAGCCTTACGGCTGTTTCGCCGATCTTGTGGCGCGCGTCATGGGCCTCTGGGATGATGCGCGGCATGGACGGCACCCACACCTTCGCCGCCAGAATGCTGACACTCCAGGTCCTGCCTGCGGGCTCGGAGCGGTACTTCGACGGGTCGCGGCCGGTCACCATCGGCCGCGACGCGGCTGCCGACGTCGTCGTTCTCGATACCGCTGCCTCCCGGCAGCACGCTGTCTTGCGGCGGGACCCCGGTGGCGCTTGGGTCTTCGAGGACCAGTCGAGTAACGGTACGTACCTGGACGGTTCACGCATCGCACGGATGACCGTGGACCGACCGATGACGTTGACGCTCGGCACGACGAATGGCGCGGCGCGTATACGGCTCGTGCCGCCTGTGCCGTTCGGTGCACCCGACCCGCACACACCCGATCCGCCGATGTACGCGCCCGGCGAGAGCGCACCGGGCGTCTTCACGGGTACGTACCGCACATCGAGCTCGCGAATACGCATCGGGCGCGCGCTCGACAACGACATCGTCGTCGACGACCTGCTCGCCTCGCGGCATCACGCGGAGCTGCGTACCGCGCAGGACGGCGGATTGGAGATCGTCGACCTCGACAGTCACAACGGCACGTTCGTCGACGGCCGCTTTGTGTCGGGGCGTGCGCGGGTGCGCGAGGGTTCGCTTGTCGCGGTCGGACACACGTTGCTGCGACTGCAGCACGGGACGCTGGAAGAGTACGTCGATACCGGAGTTTCCGCGTTCGCGGCACTCGATTTGAGCGTGCACGCGGGGCGTCGCAAGCTGCTGAGTGGGGTTAGTTTCGCGCTGGACGGTGGGCAACTCCTGGCGGTACTCGGGCCGACAGGGGCTGGGAAGTCGACGCTGCTTAGGGCGCTGACGGGTGCTCGGCCGGCCGATCGTGGATCGGTGCTGTATAACGGCCGCGACGTATATGGAGCGTTCGCGGAGCTGCGTAACCGGATCGGGTACGTGCCGCAGGACGACATCCTCCATCCGCAGCTGACCGTACGGGCAGCGCTCGACTACGCCGCGCGGCTGCGCTTCCCCCCGGATGTACCGCGCAGCGAGC
The DNA here is from genome assembly GCF_035653575.1 of Actinocrinis sp. Classification (GTDB taxonomy): domain Bacteria; phylum Actinomycetota; class Actinomycetes; order Streptomycetales; family Catenulisporaceae; genus Actinocrinis. The sequence goes on along the minus strand of NZ_DASRBQ010000022.1, from coordinate 119,284 downwards.
GGGCGATGCGGGTCGAGGCGGTGATGCGCGAGCTGGGGCTTGAGCACCGCGCCGGAATGCGGGTGGAGAAGCTCTCGGGTGGGCAGCGCAAGCGGACCTCGGTGGCGATCGAGCTGCTGACCCGGCCCTCCCTGCTGATCCTCGACGAGCCGACCTCGGGCCTCGACCCCGGCTACGAGAAAAGCGTCATGGAGCTGCTGCGCGAGCTGGCCGACGGCGGGCGCACCGTGCTCACGGTCACCCATTCGATACAAAGCCTTGATTTGTGTGATCGTCTGCTGTTCCTCGCGCCCGGCGGCCAGACCGCGTACTTCGGGCCGCCGGAGGACGCGCTGTCGTTTTTCGGGCAGCCTGGCTATCCGGAGGTTTTCCAGCACCTCGACCGCGCGGCGCCCCGAACGGTACGCGAGGCGTTCGCCGGGACCACGATCGAGCAGCGCTACGTCACCGAGCCGCTGGAGGCGCAGCGCGGCCGATTGAAGCTGGCCACGGCGCAGCCGCATGCGCCCGGCCGTAGCCCGCACGCGTTGCGTCAATTGGTGACGCTCATTCGGCGTTACGTGGCTCTTATCGCCGCGGACCGCCGCAACACGCTGCTGCTGATGGCGCAGGCGCCGATCCTCGGACTGCTGATGCTCGGCTCGTTCGGGACCGGCAACCTGAAGCCGGGCACCCTGGCGGCGGCGCAGAACTCGACGACGGTACTACTCTCGCTGATTCTCGCGGCCAGCTATCTGGGCGCGTCAAACGCCATCCGGGAAATCGTGAAGGAACGCGCGATCTTGGCGCGCGAGCGCTCGGTCGGGCTTTCGGTATGGGCGTATCTCATGAGCAAGACCCTGGTGCTCGGCGCGATCACCGTCGTCGAGTCCTTCATCCTGACGTATATCGCACTATTGCGTCAGGGTGGCCTAGCGCGCGGGGTGGTGCTGCACAACGGCCGGATCGAAATCGCGTTGGTGGTCAGCGCCACCGGCCTGGCCGCGATGTCTCTTGGGCTGCTGGTCTCGGCGCGCGCGAGCAACGCGGACAAGGTGCTGACGATCCTCCCGGTGATCTTGTTCGCGCAGTTCGTGCTGAGCGGCTCGGCATTTCCGGTACGCGACACCCCTGGCCTTAACGAGGTCGCGTACGTGTCCGGCGCACGCTGGGGTTATTCCGCGGCGGCGAGTACCGCATCGCTCGACCAACTGCTCGGCGACGGCTGCAATGGCGCGGAGACGATGGGGCCGATGCCGAACGGCGGCATGGGGATGGTCAACTGCGATCCCGCGCATGCGCCGACCGTTATGGCGTGGACTCAGGACATGGCGTTGCTCGGGGCGCTGGCCGTCGTGTGCCTGGCGGGTGCCGGGCTGGCGGTGCGCAAGATCGGGCGGCCGACGCGGCGGTGAACGGCGCGGTCACTCCCGGACCCGAGTGCGGTCAGGTAGTCGGGAAATCGGGTTGGGCGGCCTGGAATCGGGCCTCGACGGTGGCGTAGACCGTCTGCTGCTGCGGTTCCAGGTCAAGCGCCGGAGGCTCGGCCGGTGCGGGAGCGGGCACGGCCCGCGCACCGAAGACCACTCCCCCGGCAGCCCGGGCCATCCGCGGGACTACCGACGTGGTGGTCAGGCCGGTGTCGGCGAGCTCGATGAGCCCGGTGATCCGGCTGCCGATCGCTTCGGCGTAGTCACGGGCACGCGTGACGGCCTCGGCGACCGCGCGGCCTCGAGCTTCGCGGTACACCGGCGAGGCGGTGCGCAGCCGCCAGTGCGGCCCGTCGATTGTGGCGGCCTCGAACTCGGCGATCCGCGCCAGCAACTCGCCGAGTATCGCCAGATCCGCCACGGTGATTCGGACGCGTACCGCACCCGAGTATGAGCGGATCTTCTCGTCCTTACCCTTGCGCAGCTCGGGGGCGACTGACACGCCGGTGGACTCGACCCGGTCGATCGAATCGCCGTAGGAGCGCACGAGGCTCAGCACTTCGTCGTTGCGTTTCACCAGTCGTTCGAACGCCTCGCGCCGGTCCCGCGCCTGGGCGATTATGACGACTGTCAGATCCGCGACTTCCGGATCGACCAGCAGCGTGGCCTCGCCGCGGACGCTGATCACCGCGGGCGACGCCGCTTCGCGCGGCGCTGGCACAGATGGCGCTGATTCGTGGGGCTCGGGTCCTTGGTTCGGGGCTTCGTAAAGCGCTCGCTGCATCGCGGCCGGCTCCTCGCGTGGCATACGACGGCGCGCGGCGGGCGGCCAGTTGGGGCCGTCGCCGCTGGTCGGTTCCGACGTTACCGGGCCGCCACGCGCAGTCACACCTCGCGTTAACCGGGGCCGGCCAATCGTGCTCCAAATGAGACGCTAGGGCAGCACGTCGAACGGTCGCATCATCTCATTGTCTTCGTGGTCGATGATGTGGCAGTGGTAGACGTAGCGGCCGGGGATATCGAAGTAGGCGCGCAGTTTCGTGGTCTCGCCGGGGAAGGCGAGGACGGTGTCTTTCGTCCCGGTCTCCCAGGGCTGCGGCGGTCGTACGGTGCCGTCCGAGCCGGTGCGGCTGACCACCTGGAACTGTGTCTGGTGGATGTGGATCGGGTGTCCGTCGACGGTGAAGTTCACCAGGTCGAATTCGACGACGTTGCCGGCGACCGGTTTGACGTCCACCGGGTCGTCCCAGAATCGCGAGTTCGCGGTGCCGTCCGCGTTGAGCGTGCCGAGGGTGCCGTAAATCGGCGCGCCGTCGTAGAACGCGGAGTCGATTTCGTTGAGGGAGACGCCGAACGTCTGGGCCGGTCGTCCGAGCGGCGCGATGGCGGGCAGGCTCAGCTGGCTGGGCGGGACGGAAGCGTCGGCTATCGCCGCGGCAGAGTTGCCGACGACGATCTTCATCACCTGGCCGGTGGTGTAGTAGTCGGCCGCCATGAAGTCGGTGTTGGGCACGCCGCCGTGGTAGGGCTCGTCCGGGCCCTCGTTGATCAGGTACAGCTGGGTGCCTGCCGGGACGTTGGTGAAGTCGAGGATCAGGTCGGCGCGCTCGGCCGGTGCGATGATCGCCTCGTCGAGCTGCGCGGGGGCCGGGAGGAAGCCGCCGTCGGAGCCGATCTGCCAGATCGGGAGGGCGGCGCTGGCCGGCCGGTCGGCCAGCGGGTTGGTGACCACTTTGAGCAGGTACGTGCGCGCGTTGGAGGAGTTGAGCACGCGCAGCCGGTAGCGGCGGCGCGCGACGTGCCACACCGGCCAGAGCGCGCCGTTCACCGCCACGGTGTTCGCGAAGTACTCCGGGTTCCAGTAGGGCGGCGTGTCGGTGGTCGGAATCCACGGGCCGCCGGCGGTCGTGTCGCCGAAGAACGTGCGGCTGTCCGGGAAGAACAGCGAGCCGTCCTTGTTGAAGCTGCGGTCTTGCAGCACCATCGCGATTTCGTGCGTGCCGGAGGGCAGGACGCCGGCCGGAAGGTCGGCAGGGCCGCCACGCAGCAGGTAGAAGCCGGACAGGCCGGACTGTACGTTGACGCGCGTCATACCGAGCGCGTGGTCGTGGTACCACATCGCGGTCGCGCGTTGGTCATTCGGATACTGATAGGTAGAGGAACCCGGCTGCCAGGCGACACCGTATCGCTGTGCGGCCTCGGCCTTGTATTGGTCGTAGACGGTGCCGACGGCCGCGTATCCGGCCGGGATGTTGCTTGCGGCGGGCAGCGTCCACGCCTGGGGGTAGCCGTCGCTTTCCTCGGTGACGTGGGCTCCGTGCAGGTGGGTGACCAGCGGGACGGGGCCGGTGTACGGCGGCGGCGTCGAGGTGAACGTGGTGTGCGAGTCGCGGCCGCTGACGCCTCCGGGCGGGTTCGCCCAGTGCAGGGTCGGGTCAACGGTGAACAGGTGTGGCAGGTACCTTCCACTGCTGTCGACGAGCTGGTTGGCCCAGGTGACACGGACCGGCCGGCCGTACTTGGCCTCGATGGTGAAGGCCGGGGCGTGGAAGGTTCCGGTCGAGGACGGCGCGCCGTAACCCCAGACGGTCGTGCTCGGGTATCCGGCGGGCAGCATCTGCTGGGTGAACTGACGGCTGGCGATGACGTACGTGTCGACTGGTGCGCCGTTGTAGCTGGCGGAGCCGGTGGACGGCATCACGCCGAGGCGCGGGAGCGCGGTGACGTATTTCGGGATGGTGAGCGGGTCGAGGCTGCCGCCGGGGACCGGGTTGGGCGTGGACATGGCCATCACCGCGCGGCGCGCCGCGGCGTTGCGCACGGTGACGGGTGCTGCCGCACGTCCGCGCGGCAGCGCGAACGCAGTACCGCCGGCGATGATCATTCCGCCGACGCCGAGAAGAGTGCGCCGGGTGAGGAGGACCGGTTGGCGCGTGGGCTCGGCCGCCGAGTCCTCCGCGTCCTCGTCGAGAGCGTCGCCGCCGACGGTGTTCTCAACGCCAGGTGCGGATAGGTCATCGAGCGACTGCGTATTGTCCAGTGGGAGTGGGTTGTCGGGCGCTTCGGCCGCAGCGGGCGTGTCAGGTTCGAGGGAGTCTGACATAACGTGTTCTCCTGGTCCGCCAGAGAGCCGCTGGAGACAGCGTCGCGTCCGTCCTGGGTACGGAGCGATTTCGAACACTGCTGTCCATCGGCAGTCCAGTGGCGGGCGGCGGGAATGCAAAGAGGCTAAGTACTCCACGCGGCGTGGGCGGACCGGCCCCGCGTCATCGACCAAGGACTCCACGCGCCGGCGCGCGAGGCTGGAATGGGCAACGGGGCCCTGATGTTGGCAGACTGTTAGCCGGTGTGCCATTCGGCGGGTGACCGCGCGGGCGGCGACAGCGGGACGCGATGACGGATGGGACGGAACCGACCGTGGGCGAGCCACTCTACGAGCTGGACCAAGCTGGGCTGGACGCGATGGCCGAGGCGCGGGCGGGCTCCTCCGGGGGCTCCGGACAGGGCGGCGACCTGGTGCTGCTGTACCACTTCGAGGGCTTCATGGACGCCGGGCACGCCGCCGAGCAGGTCGTCGACCACGTGCTCAGCGAGAAGTTCCAGTTCGAGGGGGTCGGCGAGGACGGGCAGCCGGGCAACCCGGTGGTGGCCAGGTTCGACACGGACCGGCTGGTGGACTATCGGGCGCAGCGTCCGACGATGACTTTCGACACCGACCACTGGTCCGCCTACGAGGCGCCGACGCTGGACGTGAAGCTGGGCCGCGACGCGATCGGCACACCGTTCCTGGTCATGTACGGCCCCGAGCCGGACACCGAGTGGGAGCGGTTCACCAGGGCGATGATCGACATGGTGGACAAGCTGGGCGTGACACTGTCGGTCAACTTCCACGGCATCCCGTTCGCGGTGCCGCACACCCGCCCCACCACGCTGATCCCGCACGGCAACCGGCAGGACCTGCTGGCCGGGTACACCGCGTGGTTCGACCGGGCGCAGGTGCCGGGCTCCGCGATGGCGCTGACCGAGTACCGGCTCAGCCAGCAGGGGCACGCGGTGCTCGGCCTGGCCGCGCAGATCCCGCACTACATCTCCCGTTCGCCGTACCCGGCGGCGGCGGTGCGCATCCTGGAGGCGATCACCTCGGCGACCGGCCTGGTGCTGCCGGCGCAGGAGCTGCACACGCAGGCGCAGCGGGTCGAGGCGGAGATCGAGGCGCAGGTGGCGCAGGGCGATGACGATCTGCGTTCGATGATCCACGGGCTCGAGGTGCAGTACGACACCGTGGCCGGGTCCACGCCGCAGACCAACCTGCTCGCCGACCAGGCCGTGCAGATCCCGACCGCCGAGGAGCTGGCCAGGCAGTTCGAGCAGTTCCTCGCCGAGCAGGACCGCGACACGGATCACTGACGGACCGGCCCGCCGACGTCGCCGCGGCAACGGCGGCGGGCCGATTAATCCGTGGTCCGCGCGGCGGCCGATGAATAGGCTGCGGGCGTGACCGCGGAACAAGACTGGCTCGCCTGGCACGAGCGATACGAGGACCCCGCCTCCTGGCTCGCCCGGCGGCTGGTCGTGGTGCAGGACCGCATCACGCGCGCCCTCGACGCCGCGGCGCCGGGCCCGATCAAGGCGCTGTCGATGTGCGCGGGCCAGGGCCGAGACCTGCTCGGCGTGCTCGAGAACCATCCGCGCCGCGACGACGTCACCGCGGTACTGGTCGAGCTGGACCCGCGCAACGCGGACGCGGCCCGGCAGCGGGTGCGCGACCTCGGCCTGGCCGGCATCGAGGTGGTGACCGGCGACGCCGCGCTCACCGACAACTACCTGGCCTACGCCCCAGCCGACCTGGTGCTCGCCTGCGGCATCTTCGGCAACATCACCAACGAGGACATCCGCCGCACGATCGGCTACTGCGCGGCGCTGTGCGCTCCCGGCGGCACGACCGTCTGGACGCGGCACCGCAAGGAGCCGGACCTGGTCCCGCAGATCTGCGACTGGTTCGCGCAGAGCGGATTCGAGCTCGAATTCGTCACCGAGCCGGGCGACTTCGGCGTGGGCGTGCACCGCCGCCGGGCGGACGCGCCGCCGAAGGCGCTCGAACCCGGCGAGACGATGTTCACCTTCCTCGGCTATCTCACCATGGCCCAGCGCGGCTGCGAGTAGCCGGCGGCCTCACTCAGAGCCGGACTTCCCGCCGCCGTTCCACGACGAGGCGAGCACCGTCGCCGTGACCCGGGCGCCGAGTTCGCGCGCGAGCCGCTGCATGCCCGGATCATGGCACGACTGACTATCGGCCGGAGTACTTCGTCAGGGCGCTGGGACGAAAGTCACCCGCTGCGAGCCGAGGCCGGAGATGCCGAGCTCCACCACGTCGCCGGGCTTGAGGTAGTCCTCGGCGCGGCCGGTGGCCAGTGCGACGCCGCCCGGTGTGCCGGTGTTGATCAGGTCTCCGGGTTCGAGGACCATGAACCGGCTGACGTAGCGGATGATCTCCCCGACGCCGAAGATCAGGTTCTTGGTGTTCGAGCTCTGCCGGCGCTGCCCGTTCACGTCGAGCCACAGGTCCAGCGCGCCGGGGTCGGGCACCTCGTCGGCGGTGACCAGGTACGGGCCGGCCGGGTTGAAGGTCTCGCAGCTCTTGCCCTTGTCCCAGGTGCCGCCGCGCTCCAGCTGGAATTCGCGCTCTGAGACGTCGTTGCAGACCAGGTAGCCGGCGACGGCGGCGAGGCCTTCCCGCGCCGACTCCAGGTAGCGGGCCCTGGCGCCGATCAGCACGCCGAGTTCGACCTCGTAGTCGGTCTTCGTGGAGCCGCGCGGGATGCGCACCTCGTCGTTCGGGCCGACCACCGTGTCAGGGGCCTTCATGAAGACGACCGGCTCCTTGGGGATCTCGGCCCCGGTCTCGGCGGCGTGGTCGGCGTAGTTCAGGCCGATGCAGACGATCTTGCCAGGGCGCGGAACGGGGGCGCCGACGCGCACGCCCTGCGGCATGGGCACGGCCTCGGCCGCGCGCTCGGCCACCGCGGCGCGCAGCCTGTCGAGTCCGCCGCCGGCCAGGAAGTCCGGGGTGAAGTCGGTGGTCAGGTCGGAGACGTCCAGGACCAGGTTTCCGTCGAGGGCCACGTACGGGCGCTCGCGGCCGGGTTCGCCGATGCGCAGAAGCTTCATGCAGCGGACTCTACTGGCAGCGCGTGTCATCCGACCATTCTTGCGGGCACGAAAGAACCTATATCGGGACGCTCCGGCGCGGTTCTCGGACGCTTACCGGTTCGACACTGGACAACGCCGAAAGCGCGGGCGTATACATCGGATGACTGCTGCTGGACGATCGGTCTCCGTGCGCGGGGATCGCCGAAGGGGTTACGCCGCATGGCCCGCGCCGCCCTCATCACCACGCTCGACTGCCTCGACCTGCGCTTCCCGACCTCGGCGACGCTGGACGGCTCGGACGCGATGAATCCGGACCCCGACTATTCGGCCGCGTATGTCATCCTGCGCACCGATGACACCGACGGCTTGGAAGGACACGCCTTCTGCTTCACCATCGGCCGGGGCAACGACGTGGTCACCGCCGCGATCGGCGCGCTGCGCCCGTTCGTCGTCGGCCGGCCGCTCGACGAGGTGCTCGACCACCTCGGCCGGTTCAGCGCGGAGCTGGTCGGCGACAGCCAGCTGCGCTGGCTCGGCCCGGAGAAGGGCGTCATGCACATGGCGATCGGCGCCGTGGTCAACGCCGCCTGGGACCTGGCCGCCAAGCGCGCGGGCAAGCCGGTGTGGAAGCTGCTGAGCGACCTGACCCCGAAGCAGCTGGTCGGCCTGGTCGACTTCCGCTACCTGGTCGACGCGCTCTCCCCGGAGGAGGCGCTGGAGTTGCTCGAGGCGGCCGAGCCGGGGCGGGCTGAGCGCGAGAGGATCCTGCTGCGGGACGGGTACCCGGCGTACACGACCTCCCCCGGCTGGCTCGGCTACGACGACGCGAAGGTGACCCGGCTGGCCCGCCAGGCGGTGGCGGACGGGTTCACCCAGATCAAGCTGAAGGTCGGCGCCTCGCTGACCGACGACGTGCGCCGGTTCCGGGCCGCGCGTGAAGCGGTCGGTCCGGCGGTGCGCATCGCGGTCGACGCGAATCAGCGCTGGAACGTGAACGAGGCGATCGCCTGGATGGGCGCGCTCGCCGAGTTCGATCCGTACTGGATCGAGGAGCCGACCAGCCCGGACGACGTGCTCGGGCACGCCGCGATCCGCCGCGGGGTCTCGCCGGTCAAGGTGGCGACCGGCGAGCACGTGCAGAACCGGGTCGTGTTCAAGCAGCTGCTGCAGGCCGACGCGGTAGACATCGTGCAGATCGACGCGGCCCGCGTCGGCGGGGTCAACGAGAACGTCGCGATCCTGTTGCTGGCGGCCAAGTTCGGCGTTCCGGTGTGCCCGCACGCCGGCGGCGTCGGCCTGTGCGAGCTGGTGCAGCACCTGTCGATGTTCGACTTCGTCGCGGTGACCAGCCGGATGGAGGACCGGGTGATCGAGTACGTGGACCACCTGCACGAGCACTTCGCCGACCCGGTGCGGATCAAGGGCGGGCGGTATCAGGCCCCTACCCGGCCCGGATTCGGCGCGGAGATTTTGCCGGTCAGCCGGGCGCGGTATCTGTTCCCGGACGGCCCGGTGTGGCAGGAGCGGATGGAGGCGGTGCAGTAGATGAGCGAGGCAGCGGACCAGGGCGCGGATTCCGCGGCGGGCTCGCGCGATTTCGCGGGCCTGGCGGCCGTGGTCACCGGCGGCGCGTCGGGAATCGGCGCCGCGACGGCCGCGCTGCTGGCCGAGCGGGGCGCGCGGGTCGCGGTGCTGGACCTGGCGATCGGCGAGGCCGAGCGCAAGAACGAGTCGCCGTCGTGGATCTGCGTACCGGCGGACGTGACGGACGACGACTCGGTGCGCGCGGCGATCGCCGAGGTCGTCGCCGTGTTCGGCGGCATCGACGTGCTGGTCAACAACGCGGGCGTCGGCGCGATCGGCACCGTGGAGGACAACGACGACGCCGAGTGGCAACGCGTGTTCGACGTGAACGTCTTCGGCATGGTCCGCACGGCCCGCGCTGCCCTCCCCCACCTGCGCAGATCGTCGCACGCCGCGATCGTCAACACGTGTTCGATCGCTGCGACCGCGGGACTGCCGCAGCGCGCGCTGTACTCGGCGACCAAGGGAGCGGTGCTCTCGCTGACCCTGGCCATGGCCGCGGACCATGTGCGCGAAGGCGTACGGGTCAACTGCGTGAACCCGGGCACCGCGGACACGCCCTGGGTCAGCAGGCTCCTGGACCAGTCACCGGACCCGGCGCGGGAGCGCGCCGCGCTGGAGGCCCGCCAGCCGCTCGGCCGCCTCGTCTCCGCGGCGGAGGTCGCCGGCGCGATCGCGTATCTGGCCAGCCCGCTGTCCGGATCCACGACCGGCACGTCCCTGGCCGTGGACGGCGGCATGGCCGGGCTGCGGCTGCGGCCGCCGGGGGCCGGGACCCGATGACTGGCCACCCGGTCAGTGCTCCGATCTCCGGTCGGTGTGCTGGCTGGATGCCGCCTGCGGGCGAACTGTCGAATGATCATCGAACGTCCAAATCAGCAGCACCACCGACCTCACCGCTGAACTTCATATCGCTTTCATCTCGAACGTTGACTGGCCAATTCATCCGACCTATGTTGCAGTCCGAGTAAGGGCGATCTCGCTCAGCCCGGTTCCATTCGATTCTCAGCGCCGAGACTCCAGGAGAAACCGTTGGACCGTCACCCCGCGCCGCGCCGAGCGCGGCACACATCACGCATCGCAGCGGTCGCGGCGGCGCTGACCCTCGCCGCCGCCGGCTGCGGATCCCACACCACCAACAACAACCCGGGCACCTCCTCGGGCGGGCAGATCAAGATCGGCGTCGCGCTGACCTACAACAACACCGCGTTCTGGGCCGCCTACATCAACTACGAGAAGCAGTACGCCGACCAGGACAAGGTCCAGCTGATCGGCCCGCTGCTGGCCCAGGCCGACGCCTCGCTGCAGAACCAGCAGATCGAGGAGCTGGTGAACCAGGGCGCGCAGGCGATCATCGTCAACCCGGAGACGGCGACCAGCCTCGGCCCGGCGATCAACTACGCGAACGCGCACCACGTGCAGCTGGTGTCGGTGGACACCATCGTGGGCGTCGGGCACGTGTACATGGTCGTGCGGGCGTCGAACACGCTCTACGGCCAGGACGCCTGCGCGTACATCACCAGCAAGGTGCAGTCCGGATACGTGCTCGATCTCGAGGGCGACCTCGCCTCCTCCAACGGAGGCGACCGCTCGACCTCGTTCGAGAGCTGCGTCGCGCAGAACGCGCCCGCTGTCAAGCTCTTGAAGGAGCCGACGAACTGGACCGAGGCGACCGCCGTCAGCGACGCGCAGAACGCGGTCAACGCCTACGGTTCGCAGCTCAAGGCGATCTACGCGCAGTGGAGCAGCCCTGACACGGGCATCATCCCGCTGTTGCAGTCCAAGGGCTACGGCAAGGTCGGCGCGGCCAACCACGTCATCCTGATCAGCGACGACGGCGTTCCGTTCGAGATGTGCGACATCCAGAAGGGCACGCTGGACGCCGCGCAGTCGCAGCCGGCGAACCTTTACGCGCAGTATGCCCTGCAGTACGCGATCGACGCGGCCAAGGGCGTGACGCACAAGGAGGGCGACCCGGGCGGCGGCGCGCCGACGCTGCAGAACGTGACGTACAACGGCGACACCAACCTCGCCGACCCGATCGTCGCGCCGTTCGTCACCGCGACCCAGCAGACGATCAACATCGCCAAGCCGGTCGACGGCCTGCCGAACACGTTGACGACAACCCCCGTGACGGACTCCACGTTGTGGGGCAACGTATACGGCGCGGCACACGGCGGCGTGTGCGCGAGTTCCTGATCGCCGACGTCGCGGACACACGAATGCGGCGCGGGCCGCGCCGAGAGAGGAAGGGACCACGGCGATGACTGCGGTCGAGGCGGTGGGCATCCACAAGAGCTTCGGGCCGACCCGGGCGCTGCGCGGGATCGACCTGGCGCTCGAACCGGGCCGCTGCCTCGGCCTGGTCGGACGCAACGGGGCCGGCAAGTCGACCCTGGTCTCCATTCTCAGCGGCCTGCTCGCGCCGGACGCGGGCGAGGTTCGGTTCGGCGGCGAGCCGGCCCCGCCCGCGGGCGCCGTGCACGCCTGGCGGGAGCGGATCGCGACGGTTCATCAGCACTCGATGGTGGTGCCGGACCTCACCGTGGCCGAGAACGTGTTCCTCGGCCGCCTCCCCCAGCGCGGCTCGGCGCCGGGCCGGCGTTCGACCTCCTGGGCCCCGGTCTCCTGGCGCGCGGTCAAGGCGGACGCGCGCCGGACGCTGGCGGACTGGGGCCTGGACATCGACGCGGGAGCGCCGTGCCGCGGGCTGACCGTCGAGCAGCGCCAGCTGGTGGAGATCGCGCGCGCCGTGGCCTCCGGAACCCGCTGCCTGCTGCTGGACGAGCCGACCGCGGCGCTGGAGCACGACGCGGTGGCCCGGCTCTTCGAGCGGGTCAGGCAGCTGACCGCGTCCGGAGTCGCGGTCCTCTACATCTCGCACCACCTGGAAGAGGTGTTCGAGATCTGCGACGACGTGGCGGTGCTGCGCGACGGCGAGCTCGTGCTCTCCTCCACCAGCGCTGAGCTGAGCCGGGAGCGGCTCGTGGCCGCGATGGTCGGGCCGGTGCCGGTGAAGGAGATCGACGAACGGCTCTCCCGGCTGAACCTGTCCGGCGGCGACGCAGGACAGGACTCCGCCGAGCTGCTCGAAGTCAAGGATCTGAAAGCGGCCTCGACACACGGCGCACTGCGCGGCGTCTCGCTGCACGTCGCGGCCGGCGAACAGGTCGGCGTCGTCGGGCTGATCAGCTCGGGCGTCGTCACGCTCGGCCGGATCGTCGCCGGCGCAGATCGGGCGGACGAGGGCACGGTCATGCTCACCGGCGAACGGCTACCGAACGGGAAACGCGAGGCCGCGCTGCGGGCCGGGGTCGGCTATATCCCGGAGGATCGCCGCACCGAGGGTTTCGTCGGCGTGATGTCGATCGCGGAGAACGTGACGATGACGGTCACCGACCGGCTGGCCCGGGCCGGCCGCGGAGTGCTGGCGCCGCGGGCGCTGGAGCGCGCGGCGGCGCCGCTGGCCGGTGCGCTGAGTGTCGCCGCGGCCTCGCTCAAGCAGCCGGTCGCGGAGCTGTCCGGCGGCAACCAGCAGAAGGTGACCGTGGCGCGGGCGCTGATCCGCGACCCGAAGCTGGTGGTGGCGATCACGCCGACCAGAGGCGTGGACGTCGCGTCGAAGGAGCTGCTGCTCGGCGCGTTGCGCGCGGCGGCGGAACGCGGCGCCGGAGTGCTGCTGGCCACCGACGACCTGGACGACATCGAGCACTGCGACCGGGTGGTGGTGCTGGTGCGCGGCGAGATCGCCGCCGAGTTCCAGCGCGGGCAAGGGCCGCGGCCGTTCGACCGCGAGGCGCTGATCGCCGCCACCGAGGGCCTGGACGTCCGCGAGGCGTCCGCGGCGGAACCGGACCGTGGCAGCAGCAGCGCAGGGGCGACAACACCGCCACACGAGGCATCGAACCGGCTGAATCCGGAACCGCTGAACGAGGCGTCAGCGCGGCCGCACGAGGGATCTGATCGGAAGGACGACGGAGCGTGAGCGAGATCCAGGACCGCACGGACGCCAAGGGCGCCGCGAACGCATCCCGAGCGGACGCGGGCCGCGGCTCAGACGCGCTACCGCCCGACGCCGGCGGCACCGCCCCGGGCGCCGCGAAGGACGCAACCGGATCCGCGGCCGCCGCGACCCCCGTCGAGGGCGGCTTGGCGGCGCGCATCGCCGCGCGCACCGGACGGCTCAATTCGCGGCAAGGCAGCCCGGCCGCGGTCTCGTGGATCCGGCAGGCCGCGCTCCTGCCGGTGCTGGTCGTGATCCTGATCGTGGGTGCGAGCCAGAGCTCTGCGTTCTTCACCGTGAACAACCTGGTCTCCGGGGTCGGGCAGCAGGTCTCCGCGCTCGGCGTGACCGTGGTCGGCGAGAGCCTGATCCTGCTGATCGGCGGCATGGACCTGTCCCTGGAGGCGACCTACGGCCTGGCGCCGATGATCGCCGCGTGGCTGATCGTGCCGAAGCTGGCCTTCGGTTCCGGCGCCCAGCTGAGCCCCTATCTCGGCATCCTGATCCTGCTGGCGATCGGCGCCGTGGTCGGCCTTATCAACGGTCTGCTGATCGTGAAGTCCCGGCTGAACGGCTTCATCGTCACGCTCGGCATGACTGTTCTGCTGGCGGGTGTGCAGAATGGCGTCGTGCATGGCCAGTCGCCGTACGAGTTGCCGAGCGCGTTCTCGTATCTGGGCAGCGCGTTCGTGGGGCAGGTGCCGGTCTCGCTCCTCGTGGCCGGCGCCATCTTCGTGCTGACCGGGCTGTTCCTGCGCTACCACCGCACCGGCCGGTCGATCTACGCGATCGGCGGCAACCCGGAGGCGGCGCGCGCGGCCGGGATCAAGGTGGACCGGATCAAGATCGGCGTGTACGTCGCCGGATCAGTGCTCGCGGCGGTCGGCGGCCTGATGGAGGCCGGGAAGGTCTCCTCAGTCACGGTGCAGCAGGGTTATCAGGAGGGCATCATCTTCACCGTGTTCGCGGCGGCGGTCATCGGCGGGGTGTCGCTTCGCGGCGGGCGCGGCAGCATGGTCGGCGCGGCCAGCGGCGTGATCCTGCTCGGCCTGGTGCAGAACGTGATCGACCTGGCGCAGGTGTCCAACTACTGGCAGCTGGCGATCAGCGGCGCGGTCATCCTGTTCGCGCTCGCGCTGGCCCGTGTGGTCGGCGGCGAAGCGAGCGCTGACTGACCTTGGGCGCCGCCACTCCCCTCCAGGTATCCGCACGCAGGCCGCTCGGGCGCAGCGCGGTGTCAGTGACCGCGCTGTCCCTCGGCACCGCCCCGCTGGGCAACCTGTTCACGGCGGTCACCGACGATCAGGCCACAGCAGTGGTCGAGGCGGCGTTCGAAGCCGGGATCGGCTACATCGACACCGCGCCGCACTACGGCGTCGGCCTCGCGGAGGAACGGCTCGGACGCGTCCTGGCGACGCGGGACCGCGCCACGTTCACCCTGTCGACGAAGGTGGGCCGGTTGCTGCGCCCGCTGCGGGACGGAGAGTGCGCTGACGCGGAGGGCTTCGTCGACACGCCGCCGCGCGTGAGGGAGTGGGACTTCAGCGCGGCCGGCATCCGCTCCAGCCTCGAAGCCTCGCTCGATCGCCTCGGCCTGGACCGCATCGACGTCGCCATGCTGCACGACCCGGACGAACACGAGCGCGACGTCTACGAGTCCGGATACGCCGCGCTCGCTCGGCTGCGCGCGGAGGGCGTCGTCGGAGCGATCGGCGCGGGCATGAACCAGTCGGCGATGCTCACGCGCTTCGTGCGCGACTTCGACCTCGACGTGGTGCTGTGCGCGGGGCGCTACACCCTGCTCGACCAGTCGGCCCTCGGGGATCTGCTGCCCGCGTGCGAGCGGCGCGGCACCTCGGTCGTGATCGGCGGCGTCTACAACTCCGGCCTACTGGCCAACCCGAAGCCGGGCGCGACCTTCGACTACGCCCCGGCGGACGCCGCGCTGGTCAAGCGCGCCCAGGCACTGGCAGAGCTCTGCGAAACGCACGGAGTGCCGCTCAAGGCCGCCGCCGTGCAGTACCCGCTGCGCCACCCCACCGTGGCCAGCGTCCTGGTCGGCTGCCGCAGCGAGGCGGAGGTACGCGAGAACGCAGCCGCGTTCGCGCACCCGATCCCGGAGGAACTCTGGTCCGCTCTCGGCGCCTCGGGCCTGCTCGCCGAATAAGGGTGTCGCCCGCTAGAGCACCGAGGCGAGCCACTGCTCCACGCTGGCGATGTGCACGGTCGCCCAGGAACGCGCCGCCTCGGGATCGCGGGCCTGCAGCGCGTCGAGGATCGCCCGGTGCTCGGCGAGCGTACGGGCCGCCGCGCCCTCCTGGGTCAGGCCGCGCCAGACGCGGGCCCGCGCCGTCGGCGCCGAGAGCGTCTCGAGCAGCGAGCACAGCACCGAGTTGCCGGAGGCGGCCGAGATCCGGCGGTGGAACTCCAGGTCGCTGGCGACCAGCTTGTCGATGTCCGGCGTCTCGCCGAGGTCGTCGAGCGCGGCGCGCAACGAGGCGATCTCGTCCTCGGCGATCCGGGTGGCGGCCATCGCCACGGCCGCGGGCTCCAGGATGCGGCGCACGGCGAGGAACTCCAGCACCGTGTTGTCCTGGTGGAAGTCGACGATGAAGTTCAGCGCCTCAAGCAGCAGGGGCGGCTCGAGGCTGGTCACGTAGGTGCCGTCGCCCTGGCGCACGTCCAGGATGTTGATGAGCGAGAGCGCCTTGACCGCTTCGCGCAGCGAGTTGCGCGACAGGCCGAGGTCGGCCGCCAGGTCGGCCTCCTTCGGCAGCCGGTCGCCCGGGCGCAGCGCCCCGGTCACGATCATGCCCTTGATCTTCTCGATCGCCTCGTCGGTGACCGCCACGTACCACTCCCTCGACCCTGCCGCGCCCGCCGGGACCGCCCCGGCAGGCATCGGAGCTCTCGGCATCAGTATCGCGGTCGCCGACCGTGGAGAACAGCGGAAACGGCTCACATTCGGACGGTGAACAGGCATGACCTTCTGATTGATCAGATGTCCGCGTGGTCAGGACAGCGGCTTGATCCAGCGCCGCCAGTGCTCTTCGCGCTGGTATCCGGCCGCGGCCCAGGCGCCGTGGGCGGTCGTGTTGCGTTCGAGCACCATCGCGTCCGCGCGGCGGCCGCCGAAGGCCGCGAAGCGCCGTTCCGCCGCCTCGATCAAGAGCCGGCCGATGCCCTGCCTTCGGCGGTCGGGCGCGACCGCGAGGCGGTAGAGGTGGCAGCGCCAGCCGTCGAACCCTGCGATGACGCTTCCGACGATCCGGCCACCGAGCTCGACCGCGAGGATGAGCGCCTCGGGGTCGCGCTGGATCAGCCCGCGCACGCCCGCCGGGTCGTCGCTGACGCTGACCCCTTCGGCCGCCGCGGCCCAGAACGCGAGCACGGCGTCGATCTCGTCCAGGCGCGCGGGACGAAGGTCAAGATCGCTCATGGGTCGATCCCATCACGGGAATTCGGTTGCGGGCCACCGGTTATCCGGCCGCCGGCCGCGGCGCGGTGGAAACGCGGCGGCTAGGCTGGCCGCCATGATCGAGCAGGTCGCCAGCCGAGTGGTGTACGAGAACGCGTGGATGAGCGTGCGCGAGGACGAGATCCTCCGCGCCGACGGGACCACGGGCATCTACGGGGTCATCGACAAGCCGCAGTCGGCGCTGATCGTCCCGCTGCAGGACGACGGGTTCTGGCTGGTCGAGCAGTACCGCTACACGGTCGGCGGCCGGTTCTGGGAGTTCCCGCAGGGCACCCTGCCGGATCGCGGCGACGGCGACCCGGCCGAGGTGGCGCGGCACGAGCTGGCGCAGGAGACCGGCCTGAGCGCCGGGAGGCTGACGCCGCTCGGCCGGTTCTTCCACGCCTACGGGATGTCGAGCCAGGCCTGCAACGCCTGGCTGGCCACCGACCTGCAACCGGATCCGGCCGCCGCGGCGCCGGATCCGGAGGAGGTCGACCTGGTCGCGAAGTGGTTCCCGCGGGCGCAGTTCGAGGCGATGCTGCGCGACGGCCGCATCGCCGACCTGGCGACCATCGGCGCGTACGGCCTGCTGATGCTGGAGGAACGCAGCCGGTAGGCCGCGGGTCCTGCTACAGGCCGAGCGACTTCGCCACGATCGTGCGCATGATCTCGGACGTGCCGCCGTAGAGGCGCGAGACGCGGGTGTCGGCGTACAGGCGGGCGATCGGGTACTCGTTGATGTAGCCGTAGCCGCCGTGCAGCTGCAGGCACTTGTCGATGATCCGGCCGGCCGCCTCGGTGGTGAACAGCTTGCAGGCCGCCGCGTCGGCCGGGGTCAGCTTGCCCTCGTCGAACAGCTCGACGGCGCGGTCGGTCATCGTCTGCGCCGCCTGGTACTCGGCCTCGCAGTCGGCCAGCACGAACTTGGTGTTCTGGAACGCGGCCACCGGCTGCCCGAACGCCTTGCGCTCCTTGACGTACTCGATCGCGAACCGGATCGCCGCGGCCGCGGACGCGGTCGCGCCCACCACGATGGCCAGGCGCTCCTCGACCAGGTTGTGGGTCAGGTACTTGAAGCCCTGGCCCTCCTCGCCGAGCAGGTCCTCGACCGGGACCTTGACGTCCTGGAACGCCAGCTCGGCGGTGTCCGAGGTCTTCAGGCCGATCTTGTCCAGCTTCTTGCCGACCGAGTAGCCAGGGGACTTGGTGTCCACGAACAGGATGGACAGGCCGCCGCGCCGGTCCTCGGGGGTGGCCGGGGAGGTGCGCGCCACCACGAGCACGCGGTCGGCGAGCACGCCGCCGGAGATGAACGTCTTGGCGCCGTTGAGGATGTAGTGCGTGCCGTCGGCGGACAGCTTCGCGGTGGTGGAGATGCCGGCGAGGTCGGATCCGGTGCCCGGCTCGGTCATGGCCAGCGCGCCCATCATCTCGCCGGAAACGAACCCGGGCATCCAGCGCTGCTTCTGCTCCTCGCTGGCGAAGGCCAGCAGGTACGGGCGCACCAGGTTGGTGTGGATGCTGTAGGCACCGAAGGAGACGCCTGCGCGGGCGACCTCCTCGGCCATCACCATGGCGAACTTGTAGCTGGTCTCGCCGGCGCCGCCGTACTCCTCGGGCACGTTGATCCCGTGCAGGCCGAGCTCGCCGAGCCGCAGGTAGAACTCGCGCGGGACGTGGCCCTGCTTCTCCCACTCGGCGTGGTGCGGGACGACCTCGGCTTCGATGAAGTCCCGGATCATGGACCGGAACGCCTCGTGGTCCTCGTTGTAGATGCTGCGGATCACGGGGTATGCCTCCTCGCGAGTACAGTTGAACGCTCGTTAAGCTACTCGTCAGTAGCCCAGCCTGTCCAGAGCGGTAGCGTTCGGGGCCGGCCGGGCCGCCCGGGTGAGTGGAAGGAGCCCGTCCATGGCCGGACGCCCCGCTGGGCACCAGGCACTGCTCGACGCCGCGTCGGCGGAGTTCGCCGGGCGCGGCTACTACGCCACCTCGATCCGGGACATCGCCGCCCGCGCCGGGGTCAGCCTGTCCGCGCTGTACCACTATTACCCGGGCAAGCAGGCGCTTCTCGCCGCGTTGCTCCACGAGGGCATGGACGCCTACTTCGCCTTGTGCGACGACGCGATGGCGCAGGCCGGTCGCGATCCCGCCGGACGGCTGGCCGCAGTCGTCGGCGCGACGGTGCGGTACCGCGCTGAACGTTCGGTAGCGAGCCTGATTCTGATTAACGAAGCTAGAGCGCTGCCTGAGGACTTGGCTGCGGCGTACCGCGAGCGGGAGCGTCAGGCGACGGACCTGTTCCGCTCGGCGATCAACGCGGGCATCGCGAGTGGCGTTTTCACGACGCCGTACCCTGACGACGCACGCCGGACGATCATCGCCGCGTGTAACGCGGTCGCGCAGTGGTACCGGCCCGACGGTCCTGTACCGCTGGACGTATTGGCTGAGCGGTACGTGACCCTCGCGTACACGCTGCTGGGTTATCGACGCCGCACGCCGCTTGCCCGATCGCGCGCGGCGACCGCGGCAGCCTCGCCGGCTGCTGCGATTGACGCCAGCGCCGGGTGATGCCTCTCCGCGCCTGCCCTCGCGGCATTGACAACCGGCCGGACGCGCGAATAGACCCGATATCGTGATCATCGACGATCTCGCGAAAGAACTGCCCTCCGGGCGCGTCATCACCGATCCCGACCAGATCGGCGCGTACTGCAACGACGAGCACTCGTATGTGACGCCCGGTCAGGCCTGTGGCGTCGTGGTCGCCCGGGAGCGCGACGACGTTGTGGCGGCGCTGCGCTGGGCCTCGCGCAACCGGGTGCCGGTCATTCCGCGCGGAGCCGGCACCGGCATCGTCGGCGGCACTGCCGCGATCGACGGCTGCCTCATCGTCTCCCTGGCCAAGATGACCGCCATCCGCGAACTGTCGCCTGAGGACGAACTCGCCGTGGTCGAGCCGGGAGTCATCAACGCCGAGCTCGACCGCCAGGCGCGCAAGCTCGGTCTGATGTACGCCCCGGACCCGTCCAGCTACGAGACCTGCACGATCGGCGGCAACATCGCCACCAACGCGGGCGGCCTGCGCTGCGTGAAGTACGGGGTGACCCGCGAATCGGTGCTCGGGCTCGAAGCCGTGCTCGCCGATGGCTCCGTCCTGCGCACCGGCCGCCGGACGATCAAGGGCGTCGTCGGATACGACCTGACCGCGCTGCTGATCGGCTCGGAGGGCACGCTCGGCGTCGTCACCGAGGCGACGCTGCGGCTGCGCCCGGCACCGCAGCAGCCGCCGGTGACTGTGGCCGCCGAGTTCCCGACGATCCGTCAGGCGGCGGAGGCGGTCTGGGCGATCATCCGCTCCGCAGTCGGCCCGAGTCTGCTGGAGCTGATGGACCGCACGACGCTGGTTGCGATGGACGAGTGGCGCAACATCGGGCTGGATCCGGCGACCGGGGCGATGCTGCTCGGCCAGGCCGACGGATCGGATGCGCAGGCGGCGGCCGCGGTCATGGCGCGGTGCTGCGAGGACGCGGGGGCGTCCGTCGTGGCCGTCTCGTCGGACGAAGCGGAGGCCGCACAGCTGCTCACGGTGCGCCGCACGGCGTTCAACGCGATCGAACGTCTCGGTGCGTGTCTCATCGAGGATGTGTGCGTACCGCGTTCGAAGCTGCCAGAGATGTTCGATGCGGTAACGCGGATTGCGGAGCAGTACAAGGTGCTCGTACCGACGGTCGCGCACGCCGGTGACGGGAACTTGCACCCGGTCTTCGTCTTCGATCGTTCGCTACCTGAGATCCCCGCCGAGGTGTGGGCGGCGGCCGACGAGGTGTTCCGCGCGGCGCTCGCGCTTGGCGGCACGTTGACCGGTGAACACGGCGTGGGCACGCTCAAGCGGCACTGGCTCGGCGAGGAACTCGGCGCGGAGACGCTCGCCGCGAATCTGGCGATCAAGCGCGCGCTCGACCCGCTCGGGATCCTCAATCCCGGCAAGGCGATCTAAAGGCCGCGGCGCGCCGCACCCGCTGCGACCAGCTGAGGCGCCGCAGCGAGCACGCCCTTTACTCCGAGGCGAAGAACGAAGAGGTCGCGGCATCAGGGAGAGTGCCGTCGAGGCTGCGCCGCCGGGCCCGTCGCAGCGATTCGAGCCCGGCGAGGTCGAGCGTGCGCGTCTCGATCGCGGCGGCGGTAGGCGTGGCTCCGGCCGACACCGGGTCCTCCGCATTGGCGGCGGCGGCCGCGCTCATCGTGGTCGTGCCGGCCGGTTCAGTGGCCGGCACGACCACGCGGCGCACCGAGTAACCGATCGCCGCCGTGACGCCGGGAAGCCAGCCGAGAGCGGCGCCGAGCACCGCCATCGTGGCCGCTTGCAGCGTGAGCACATCACCGATGGGAGCGTTGGCGGTCATGCCCAGATCCATCGCACGCATACCCGGGGCCACCGCGTGATCGACGATCCCTGCGATCAGGCCGATCACCGCGGCGCAGAGCGTGCTCAGGCTCCACACACCGACCAGCAGCGAGAGCCGGGCCCTGCGCAGCGCCAGCCCGCCGGCCAGCAACCGCGCACCGATCAGCACCAGCAGCGGCCAGCCGAGGTCGAGTACGAGCCCTGCGACCCAGTGCCCGGTGGTCTGCCCGGCCGGGGCGCTGGAGCCGTGCGGGCCGACCGTCCAGTGGAACACCGAGAGCGACCCGGCCAGCATCGGCACGCTGTTGCCGACCGGCCTGCGGTCCAGCGCGCCCATCGTCGACCAGGTCCACGGGTTCCCGATGGCGGCGGTCAGGATCAGCACGGCGCCGGCGGCGCAGCCGGCGATACCCCAGCGACGGCGCGGCGAAAGAGTCGACAGGTATGTACGTGCCATGGCAAGCAAGCTTCGCCGGGCTGTTGAATGAAATCAAGCCCCGAATCGGTAGTTACGTGGTTACCGATTCGTGACAATCCGTCCAGTCCGCGCTTGGCCTGCGGGCACGCGCCGTGGATAAACCCGCTGAGCCTTGTCGGTGCGATATGCCAGGATTGCGCCCATGACGATCACCATGGACGCACAAAGCCGCCACGAGCCGCCGGGCGTGGCCGACGAACGCACGCTGCTGACCGGCTTCCTCGATTATCACCGCGACACGCTGGCCTGGAAGTGTTCCGGCCTGAGCGAGGAGCAGCTGAAGCTGCGCTCGGCGGAGCCGTCGAGCATGTCGCTGCTCGGGATGCTGCGCCACCTCACCGAGGTCGAGCGCGGCTGGTTCAATCGGGGCATCGCCGGCGAGGACACGCCGCCGTTGTACTACGACGACGAGGACCAGGACGGCGACTGGAACCGGCTCGACGCGCACAGCGTGACCGAGGTCTTCGAGGCCTGGCAGGCCGCCTGCGCCCGCTCGCGCGAGATCACCGCCGCGCACGAGCTCGACTTCGAAGCCAGCCGCGGGGACTTCACCTTCTCGCTGCGCTGGGTGTTGCTGCACATGATCGAGGAATACGCGCGGCACAACGGGCACGCCGACCTGATCCGCGAGCGCATCGACGGCGGCGCCATCGGGGAGTGAGGCGCTATCGAGGAGTGACCCGACCGGCGCGGCGTGCCGCGAGCGTCGATTCCTGTTGGCGTCCGCTGCGGAGTCGGGTGTCTGCTGCGCGGCTCTGCCTCCACCGACGGGAGAGCAACACCCGGCTGTGGGGGCAGAGAGAGTTCCGCGCGGCGGTCCTGCGCAACCGTTCCGATCAGCGGCGCTGCGCTGCGTCGGCGTCAAGCGCAGGGGACGTCGTTGAGGGAGAAGCAGCAGTTCCGATCAGCGGCGTTGCGCTATGTCGGCGTCAGGTGCAGGAGACGCCGTTGAGGGTGAAGCCGCTCGGCGGCGCGTCACTGTTCTGCCAGGAGCCGACGAAGCCGACGCCGGTCAGCGTTGCCCCCGGCGCGATCGTCCCGTTGTTGGCGGTGTTGACGAGCGTGACGCTGTTGCCGTTCTGCGCGAAGGTCGCCCCCCACACGTAAGAGATGCGCTGGTCGCCGCCGAAAGTGAAGGTGAGACGCCAGTAGCTGATCGGCAGCGTGCCCGTGTTCGTGATGGAGATCGAGGCCACGAAGCCGCCCTGCCATTCGCTCTGCTTCGTGTAGGCGACGTGGCAGGAGAAGCTCGCGCCGCCCTGGATCGCCACCGTCGCGGTGGCCGTGGCCACGGTCGCGCCGCCCACGTAGAAGCTGACGTACTCCTGGTACGAGGTCGCGGTGCATCCCGCGAAGGTCAAGGTGCCGAAGGTGTTGGTGTACTGGCCGTTCGCCGCGAAGTTCGCGGGCATCGCGATCGGGTCGACCACCGGGCAGCCGGGCGGCAGCGAGTTGCCCGAGGGGCCGAAGAACCTGCCGTAGGCCTGGACGGTCGCGCTGACCGGCTGCGCGGTGCAGTTGGTGGCGACGAGCTTGGCCGAGGCGAGCTGACCCGCCGTCACGACCGGCGAGGCGAACGCGAACGAGTCGATCTGGATCGTTCCGGTGCACGAGGCGGCGGCCGCGCTCGAGTGCGCCGCCGCGGCCGCGGGGCCGGCGCCGGCGAGCGTGAGCGCGAACAAAGCCAGAATCGGCAGGGCGGCCAGGCGCAGGATGCGTCGCACGGCTCTGCTCCCTTCCCGGCCGCGACCGGCCGGCGAGAGGTGGATTGTCAGCCTTCGATCTCGCATGTTCCCGTGGTCTTATACACCCGGGCCGATGCACCGCAAAGACCGGCCCACCGGCCCGGATCAGGCTTCAGGCTCACCTCGCACGTCATCCGGCGCACCGCGGCCGGCGCCCATACGCTGCCGTCGTGAAAGTGTCACGCCCGCTCGCGCGTCACTCCGCCCGGCCGGATTGTGCCGACCGGTACCCGCGACGGCCAGGCTGCGACTACGCTTTGCGACCATGGAGATCGAGTCCCTGGCCGCCTTCGACAACCACTTGAGATCGCATCAGGGCAGCCTCGCGGGCTGCCGGGTGCAGGCGGTCGATCTCGTAGAACGCGGTTGGGAACTGCGCACCGCGGACGTCACGGACTCGGTCTTCCTCGGCTGCTCGCTGACCGAGTCGGTGGCCGGTGACCTGCGGCAGCGCGGCGCGATGGTGTTCCCGCCGGCGCCGAACCTGCCCTTCGACCCGTACCGCACCACGTTGTACACGGCGGACGAGCTCTACGACGGGATCGCACAGAAGCCTTACGAGCAGACCCCTGACGCCCTCACCTACACCTGGGACTCGGGGCCGCGCGACCGCGAGGACGTGCTGGGCATCGTGCTGCGGGGCCTGCACGACGACTCGATCACCGACGCGCTCGGCGAGTTCCTCGCGGAGCGCAGGACCGTGGCCGTGCTCGGCGGACACGCCGTCGCTCGTGACTCGTCGGCCTATGAGGAGGCGGCGCACCTCGGCAGGACGCTGACCCGGGCCGGGTTCACCGTGGCGACCGGCGGCGGCCCGGGCGCGATGGAGGCGGCGAATCTGGGCGCGTACTTGGCGCCCTTCCACGACGGGGCCGTGGACGAGGCGGTCGAGGCG
Organism: Actinocrinis sp.; assembly: GCF_035653575.1. Lineage (GTDB taxonomy): Bacteria > Actinomycetota > Actinomycetes > Streptomycetales > Catenulisporaceae > Actinocrinis. The sequence continues at coordinate 95,155 of NZ_DASRBQ010000022.1, read as the reverse complement.
CTCAGCGCGGCCCGCGAGTTCCGGCCGGACCCGACCTCGTGGGCACGCGCCGCGTTCGACGTGCGCGCCGCGTTCCCGGCCGAGCGGGCGGGTCAGTCGCTGTCGGTGCCGACCTGGTTCTACGGGCACGAGCCGCCCAACGCCTTCGCCAGCGCGATCGCGAAGTACTTCTCGAACGCGGCCCGGGAGGACCGGCTGCTGGCGCGGGCCTCGGCGGGCCTGGTGTTCCTGCCCGGCGCGGCCGGCACCGTGCAGGAGATCTTCCAGGCGGCCACGCCCGCGTACTACACGCCGGTCGGCGAGGTCCCGCGCCGGCTCATCCTCGTCGGCATCAACCACTGGACGAACACGCTGCCGGCCTGGCCGCTGCTGCGGGCGCTGGCCTACTCGCGGCCGATGGCGACCACGATCCACCTGGTGGACACCGCAGCCGAGGCGGGGATACTGCTCACCCGCGTGCACTGAGCGCGCCGCCGGACGGCTGGCGCCGCATGCGCTCGACGATGCGCGCGGCCCGATGGTCGCCGGCGGCACGCAGGCGCCCGGTGACCTCGGCGGCGACGATCGGCACGGGGCTCTGGGGGCGGGATCCCAGGCGACGATCAGGTCGGAGATCTCGAGGGCTGACACGCCGCGTTACGTTATTACCCGGTCGCCTTCACCAGCGCCGTGAACAGAGCGGGATCGTCGCGCACCTCGGGATGCCACTGCACGCCCACCAGGAACCGGCGGCGCGGCACCCAGGCGGCCTCGATCGTGCCGTCCTGCGCCCAGGCGCTGGCGACCATGCCGCTGCCGAGCCGGTCGATCGCCTGGTGGTGATGACAGGGCACGTCGACGCCCTCGCCGAGCAGCGAGCCGGGCAGCGCGTCGGTGTCCAGCCGGATCCGCACCGTCCCGTACACGCCGGGAGCCGGGCGGTGCCGCTCGCCTCCGGCGAGGTCCGGCAGGTGCTGGTGCAGCGTCCCGCCGAGGCAGACGTTGATGAGCTGCAGGCCGCGGCAGATCCCGAGCACCGGCAGATCGGCCTGCAGCGCGGCCATCAGCAACGCGGTCTCCCAGGTGTCGCGATCCGCTTGTGACCGCTCGGCGAACGGATCCGGGGCCGCGCCGTACCGCACCGGTTCGATGTCCGGGCCGCCGCTGAGAATGAGCCCGTCCAGCCGGCTGATCACGGCCTGGGCCGCGTCGTCCGCGCCGATCGGCAGCAGCACCGGTACGCCGCCGGCCGCCGTGACGTGGTCGGCGTAGGCGTGTGGCAGCAACGCGGCCGGGGTGTGCCACACACCCCAGGCCGCGTGAGTCCGGTAGGCGGTCAAGCCAATCAGAGGCCGCACATCACTCATCATGGCAGTGATGCCCACGTGGCGGCGCGGTTATCCCGTGATTTCTCCGTCATCCGGCGGTTTGCGCTTCTTCCACCGATCCTGCGCTTTCACGCTCCGGGCTCGCGTTCGGCTCGAATCCGCCGAGCGCCGCGGCCCGGGCCAACCCGAGCGGCAGGCTGCCGGAACCGGCGATCGTGTCGTGGAACTCGCGCCGCGAACCGAGGCCGCGGGCGAGGTACTCGTCCCGGATCCGCTCGATCTCCAGGCAGCCGGTTAGATACGACGGCGCCTGTGTCGGCCAGGCGCAGTACCGCGACACCTCGCCCTTCGCGGTGCCGGCGGACAGCGCGGTCTTCTGCACCATGAACGCCTCGGCCTGCTCGGCCGTCATGTCGCCGCAGTGCAGCGCGGTGTCCACGACGATCCGGGCGGCGCGGAAGGCGCGGGCCTCGACGTGCGCGAGTTCGTGGCGCGGATCGGTGAAGTAGCCGGCGTCGCGCATCACCGTCTCGACGTAGAGCGCCCAGCCCTCGGAGAAGTACGGCGTGCGGTGCACCTTGCGCAGCGTGCGCGTCGAGTTCGCGGACCAGGACAGATGCCAGTGGTGGCCGGGGTACGCCTCGTGCACCGAGATGGTGGGGATCTGCGCGCGGGAGTTGGTCGCCAGCCGCTGGCGCACCTGATCCTCGGTGAACTCGGCCGGGGCGTAGGGCACGAAGAAGTGGCCGACGCGGGACTCGGTCAGCGGCGGCGGCGACATGTACGACGCGACGGCGAGGATCGGGCGCTGGAACTCCGGCGAGGGCACCACCCGGCACTCCTCGCCGCGCGCGAAGGTGACGATGCCGCGCTCGCGGGCGAACCGCCGGGCGCGCTCGGTCTCGGCCTCGTACTCCTCGCGCATCGCCTCGAGCGTGGGCGGGTGATCGTCCTGGAGGCTCGCGATCAGGGCGTGCCAGTCCGCTGATTCGCCGGTGGTCGACTCGGCGGCGATGCGGCGGGCGAGCTCGCCAAGCTCGGCGTCGAGGGCGGCGTACGCGCGCTCGCCGCGCTCGTGCAGCTCGGCGGCGCCGTAGCCGAGCAGTTCGCGTTCGGTCAGCAGCGCGGAGTAGAGCCGCTCGCCCATCCGCCAGTCGCCGCACGCCTGCTGCTGGAAGTCCTCAAGGAACGCCGCGGTCTCGTCGAAGGCAGCGGCGGCCGGCTCGGCGGCCTCGCGCACGCGCGCGGCGAGCCGCTCGTCGCCGACCATGCCTGGCAGGGAGGAGGTGACGAAGGCCCGTCCGGTGCGCGCCTGGCCGAGGCCGCGGCCGACGATGAGCGGCGCGGCGAGCTCGGGGTCCAGGTTGTCGCGGCAGGCGGCCAGCACGTCGGGGAGCTGGGCGAGTTTGCCGAGGGTGTCCTCGACCAGGGACGACTCGGGGTGCAGCCGGTGCACGTACGGCATCAGGAGGCTGAAGAAGGTGGTGGAGAGGTACACGGCGGGGTCGCGGCGCCAGGCCGGCCATTCGGCGAGCAGCTGCTGGCCGCGCAGCTGGGCCACCGCGAGCCGCCGGTCGATCTCGTCGTCGAGCTGCGGCGCGGGCGCGAGGGCCTCGAACCGCTCGAGCCAGCCGGTCACTTCGCGTTCGCGCCGCAGCATCGCCTCGGCCGAGTGGTCGCCGAGCTGGCCGTCGAAGCCTTCGGCGCCGAGCAGCTGCGCGTGGGCCGGATTATCGGCGAAATACCAGGTCAGATAGGCGTCGACAAGCTGCGGGACGGAAGCGCGCGCATTCATGGGGTGATCCTTGCCGCACCCGGCCAGGTTCGCAACCCCCTTGCGCCCCTGACTCAGGCTTCTTCGTCGTTCGCGCCGCCACGAGCCGGGTGCGGAAGGTCGCCGCTACCCCTCCCTGGACTGGTGTGCGAGCGCATAGAATTCCACCTCCAAAGGGAGGGGTGGCGGCGTGGAAGCCGAGGACAGCGAACCCGCAGGGCGGACCGACCGGGTGCGGACGGTCGGGGCGGAAGAGGACGCCGGCGGCATGGTCGGCCAGGCGGCAGATGCGCCCACGGCCGTTGGGACCAGTGGGGCTGGGGCTGGCGCTGCCGCTGAGGCGCTTGAGCTGGATGCACAGCAGCCGACCGCAGCCCCGGACGCCGATACCGACGCCGACTCTGACGCTTACGCGTACGACGCACCGAACCCTGGCACCGACGCCGAGGCCGACGCGGCGGACGTCAACGCTGCCGAATCGGACTCCGACGCCGCCCTTGACGCAGACCAGGCCTCGCGCAAGGGCCGGCCGGTCAGCAGCGGCATAGGCTGCGCCGCGCTGCTGCTCCCCCTCGTCGCGGTCGCCGGCGCGATCCTCTGCTTCGCCGCCGGGATCCTGTCCACGGTCACCGGCTGTACCCCGAACGGCTCGGCGCTGTGCTCGGCGAACGGCGCCTGGTTCGAGTTCGCGCTGCCGCTGTTCGTCTCCCCGATCATCGCCGCGGCGACAGCCATCGGAGCGGTGACGGTACGCCGTCACCGCTCCAGTTGGCTCGCCGTGGGCTACGGGATCGTGTTCATCAGCATCATCGTCGGCCTGGCCTCGGCCTCGACCGGATCGAGCTGACCGCGCCCCGCCGCGCATCCGCCCGGCGGCTATCGCAGCAGCAGGTTCACGTCCCCGAACTCGTGCCAGAGGTACCGCTCGCGGATGGCCTCGGCGTAGCAAAGGTCGAGCAGCGGACGGCCCGCGACCGCTTCCAGCATCAGCAGGTGCGAGGCGCGCGGCTCGTGCCATCCGGTCAGCAGGCCGTCCACGGCGCGCACGCCACGCTCCGGCGTGATGATCAGATCGGTCCAGCCGTCGGCCGCGTGGACCTTTCCGTCGAGGTCAGCCGCCGATTCCAGCGCACGCACGGCCGTGGTGCCGACCGCGATGACCCGGCCGCCGTGCGCTCGCACGTGGTTGACCAGCCTGGCCGTGCTCTCCGGGACGCGGTATCGCTCGGCGTAGGGCGCCTCGTGCGCTTCCGGCGACGCCACGCCTGTGTGCAGCGTGATCGGCGCGATGAGGACGCCGTGTGAGACGAGCGCCGCGACGAGTTCGAGCGTGAAGGGCCGGGCCGCGCTCGGCATTTCGCTGCTGCCCGGCTCGGCCGCGAAGACCGTCTGATAGGCCGACAGCGGCCAGTCGCGATCGACGTACGAGTAGCGGATCGGCTTGCCGTGGCGGTTGAGGAAGGCCGTGAGCGGGCTGACCGCGCCCGAGCCCTCCGCGCCCGAGTCTGCCGTGCTCGCGTCGTGCGAGTTTTGCCCACGGTGTGCGTGCGAGTTGTGCGCCCCTTCGCCGCGCCCCGACAGCTCGCCGCCCCTGCTCGGGAGCTGGAAGTGCGCGTACCACAGTCGCTTGGTGAACGCGGCGGTCAAGAGGAACGACGCACCTTCGGGCAGCTTGATTTCGAGGCCGGGTCGGGCGGGAGACAGGACGGTCAGCACCGTCTTGCCCGCCGCCACGCTCGCGTGGCGCCCCGTTTGCGCGTACGGCACCGTGCTGCCGGCGTGCGGCCTGCGCAACTCGACCAGGTACTCCCCTCCCGCACCGGGCTCGGCGCTGGACACGTGGACCGCGACCGGCGTGCCGTCCGGCAGCGTTCCGTTCAGCGCCGCGGGCAGCGTCCCCGAGTTGTTGACCACGAGCAGGTCGCCGGCACGCAACACCTGCGGTAGCTCGGCGGCGGTGTGGTGCGAAAGCTCCAGGCCCTCGCGGCGCCCGACCAGCATGCGGACCGCGTCGCGCCGCAGGCCGCGCGCCTCCGCCGGTGCGCGTGCGGACAGTTCCTCGGGGACCGTGAAGTCGAAGCCGGTCTCGAACGCGTCGAGCCCGGGGAAACCCCCGTCCTCATCGAACCCTGACTCTCGGTTCCCCCGCCGGCCCGCGCCCGATCCGGCGCGCAGTTCTGCCAGCTGCGCCACGTCGCGAATGAGCATCATCAGCCTTCCTCCTTCGTGCGCAGAAGGTCGCTGGCGAGGTAGCGGCCCGAGTCGGGCCAGTCGCGCAGCAGCGCGCGGAACGCCGGGATCACCGTCTCGGGCAGCGGCCGGTCCGAGATGTCTTCGCCGGGGAACGCCTCCTGGTGCATCCGCGTGCGCATGTCGCCCGGGTCCACGACCCAGACGCGCAGCTCGGGCTCCTCCTGCGCGAGGATCGCCGAGGCGTGGTCGAGTGCCGCCTTGCTGGCGCCGTAGCCGCCCCAGCCCGCGTACGGCTCGACGGCCGCGTCCGAGGAGATGTTGATGATCGCGCCCCCGGTCAGGCGCAGCTGCGGCAACACGAGCTGGGTCAGCGCGATCGGGCCGAGGACGTTGACCTCGAAGGTCTCCAGCAGCCCGGGCAGCGGGAACTCGGCGAGAGCCGGCAGCGCGGCGCCCTTCAGGTCGTAGCCGGTGAGCGTCGAGGCGTTGTTCACCAGCAGGTCGGCGCCGCCGAACTCGGAGGCGGCCTCGGCCAGGTCGGCGCGGTGCTCGTCGTCCACGACGCTGCCCGCCAGCGCCGCGACCTCGGTGAGCGCGGAAAGCTCGGCGGCGGTCTCGTCCAGCTCGGCGGCGCCGCGCGCGGTGAGCACCAGTCGCCAGCCGTCCTTGGCCAGCGCCCGTGCCAGCTCCCGGCCCAGGCCGCGCGAGGCGCCGGTGATGAGCGCGACCGGCTGGCGCGCCTCGTCCGCTCGCCGTCCGGCGGCGCGGGCCTGGATCCGTACCTCGTCCACGGTGTCTGTCATCGGTTTCGGTGTCGATGTCGGTGTCATGGCTCGACTCTCCCTCCGGCCGGCCCGCGCCCGGATCGGTCCGCCGACCGGACCGGGCCTCGTCCATCGGTCCTAGGACCACGGGCGGAGCAGCGGCCGATCTGCGGATCCGGGCGGCGCGCTAACGTGGAGAGGTGTCCACCACCGCAGACCGATCGCAGGCTCTGGCCACGCTGCACGAGCTGAGCCAGGCGGTGCTGACGATCAGCCGGCACCTGGACACCGGGGAGGCGCTGCGGCGGATCGTGCGTACGGCGCGCGAGCTGGTGGGGGCCGAGTACGCGGCGCTCGGCATCCCGGACGGCGCGGGGTCGTTCGCGCGGTTCCTGGTGGAGGGGATGACCGACGAGCAGTGGGCGGCGATCGGGCCGCTGCCGCGCCAGCACGGCATGCTCTCGGTGATGCTGCACGACCCGCGGCCGCAGCGGCTCGACGACATCACGGCCGATCCGCGCTTCGGCTGGTGGCCGAAGGCGCACCCGAAGCTGACCGCGTTCCTCGGCGTCCCGATCCGGGACTGCGACGAGATCCTCGGCGCGCTCTTCCTCGGCAACACGACGCCCGCGCAGGACGGCCAGGGCTTCACCGAGCAGGACGAGGAGCTGCTGACGGTGCTCGCGGCGCACGCGGCGATCGCGCTCACGCACGCGCGGCTTTACGAGCGGGAGCGCGAGCTGGCCATCGCGGAAGAGCGCACGCGGCTGGCGCGTGAGCTGCATGACGCGGTGGCGCAGAAGCTGTTCGCGCTGCGATTGACGGCCGAGGCGGCCAGCGGCTTGGTGCAGGGCGATCCGCAGCGGGCACGCGCGCACCTGGGCCAGATCTCGGCGCTGGCCAAGGAGGCCGCCGAGGAGCTGCGCGCGGCGGTCGATGAGCTGCGGCCCGCCGAGCTGGACGAGGACGGCTTGGCCATCGCGATGCGCAAGAAGGTCGACGTGCTGGATCGGGCGCAGCAGAGCCGCGGCGGTCCGCGGCTCACGTTCCGGGACAAGCCGATCAGTGCCCTGCCTCCGGCACACGAGCAGGTGGTGCTGCGGGTGGCGCAGGAGGCGTTGCACAATGCCCTGAGACACGCGGAGGCGAAGCGGATCGAGATCTCGCTCGGGCCGCTGCCGCGCGGCGGGGCGGTGTTGTCAGTGGTCGATGACGGGGTCGGTTTCGCGGTGGATTCGGGCGCCGGCGAGCGCGGGCTCGGCCTGGTGTCGATGCGCGAGCGGGCCGATTCGGTCGGCGGGAGGGTGCAGGTGACCTCGGTTCCGGGTCAGGGCACGACGGTGCGCTTGGAGGTGCCCGGTGGACGTCCTGCGTGAGGAGGAAGCCGGTACACCCGCGAGCGCGGCGCGATCGGGAAAGATCAGCGTCCTGATCGCCGACGACCACCCGATGGTGCGGCAGGGATTGCGAGTGTTCCTCGAGCTGCAGCCGGACATAGAGGTCGTCGGCGAGGCCGCGGACGGCGCGCAGGCGGCCCGGCTGGCGCAGGAGCTGCGGCCGGACGTGGTGTTGCTGGACCTGGTGATGCCCGGGACCGACGGGGTGACGGCCATCGAGCTGATGGCCGAGGCTGCGGTGGACAGCAGGGTGCTGATCGTCACCAGCTTCGGCGAGCACCGGACCGTGGTACCGGCGATCCGGGCCGGTGCGCGCGGCTACGTCTCCAAGGAGGTGGAGCCCTCCGCGCTGGCCGCCGCGATCCGCGCCGTGGCCGCGGGGCACGTGCTGCTCGGTCCGGAGGTGGCGGCGGCGCTGATGAGCGGGAACGCGTCACAGACGGCTGAGAACGGCGTCGGGTCGGATCCGCAGCTGACCGCGCGCGAGCGTGAAGTGCTGGACCTGATCGCGCGCGGCCGCTCCAATCGCGAGATCGCCAGAGCCCTGACGGTCTCCGAGAAGACCGTCAAGACGCACGTGTCCAGCGTGCTGATGAAGCTGGGCGTCGCCGATCGCACCCAGGCCGCGCTGTGGGCGGTCCGCCATGCTGAGCACGGGAATGAGTGAGCCCCTCGAGTCGGCGCTGCGTGAGGCCCTGCGTGGCGACGTGGAATTCGGTTCGAGTACGCGTGCCGTGTACGCGACCGACTCGTCGAACTACCGGCAGGTGCCGATCGGCGTCGTGTTCCCGCGCGACGAGGCGGACGTTGCCAGCGCCCTGACGATCTGCGCGCGGTTCGACGTGCCGGTCCTCGGCCGAGGCGGCGGGACCTCGCTCGCCGGCCAGGGCTGCAACGAGGCCGTGGTCGTCGACTTCAGCAGGTACATGACGTCGATTCTGGAGATCGATCCGGCGGCGCGGATCGCAAGGGTGCAGCCCGGTGTCGTGCTCGACGATCTGCGCAGGGCGGCCGAGGCGCACGGGTTGACCTTCGGGCCGGACCCGGCCACGCACGCATGGTGCACGCTGGGTGGCATGATCGGCAACAACTCCTGCGGCACGCACGCTCTGTTCGCGGGAAAGACGGTCGACAATGTGGAGCGGCTGCGCGTCGTGACATACGGCGGCGAGCGGTACGAGTTCGGGTCCTACGATGATGGACAATACGCGGGCCTGGTGAAATCGGGGGCCGGCGAGGCGGCGATCGTCGGCTCACTACGAGAGATCGGCCGCCGCAGCGCCGACTTGGTGACGAGTCGCTTTTCGCAACTGCCTCGGCGCGTATCAGGGTTCAACCTCGACCAGATCATTCCCGGGCACCCGCTGCACGTTGCCCGCCTGCTCGTGGGCACGGAGTCAACGTGCGCGCTGGTCACCGAGGCGACCGTGCGGCTGATCCCGAGCCCGGCGCACCGGCGCCTGGTCGTCCTCGCCTACCCCGATGTCTTCGCGGCCGCCGATGCCGTCGTGGATCTGTTGCCTTCGCTCGACGCCGGGCTGATCGGCCTTGAGGGCTTCGACGTCACCCTCGTCCGGCAGATGAAGGCGCACCGGCTGAACCTCGACCAACTCAGCCTGCTGCCAGACCTCGACCAAGCGCTTGAACGCGATCGTGGCGGTTGGCTGCTCGCTGAGATCGGCGGCGATAGCGCCGACGAGGCAGACGAGCGCGCCGAGCGCTTCATCAGCCGCCTTCCCTCTGCGCTCCCCTACCGCCGCATCGACGATCCGATCGAGCAGCGCGGCGCGTGGGCGATCCGCGAATCAGGGCTCGGAGCCACCGCGATCCGCGAGGACGGCAGCCACAATCTGGAAGGCTGGGAGGACGCCGCCGTACCGCCCGAGAAGCTCGGCACCTACCTGCGAGAGATCGCGCGACTTTGGGAGGAGTTCGGATACGCGGGCGCCTGGTACGGGCACTTCGGCCAAGGCTGCGTGCACACGCGGAACAACTTCGACCTGCACACCGAGTCCGGCCTGCGCGCATACCGCGAATACGTCGAGCGCGCCGCCGACCTCGTCGCGTCGCTGGGAGGTTCGCTCTCTGGTGAGCACGGCGACGGCCAGTCCCGCGGCGAGTTGCTGGAACGGATGTACGGACCCGAAATCGTCGCCGCTTTCCGGCAAGTCAAGGCGGTATTCGACCCCAAGGGCAGAATGAACCCGGGCAAGGTCGTCGACCCGTACCCGCTGGACGAGAACATCCGCTTCGGCCCCGCCTACAAAATCAGCACCCTAACTCCGACGTACTTCCCGTTCGCCGAGGACGCCGGCTCGCTCCAGCACGCCGCGGAGCGGTGCGTCGGTGTTGGCCGGTGCCGACGGGACGACGCGGGCGTGATGTGCCCGTCGTATCGGGCGACACGCGACGAGCGGCACTCGACGCGGGGCCGGGCGAAGCTGCTCGTCGAGCTCTTCCAGGGCGAGGTCACGCCGATGTCCTGGCGCAACGAGGATGTGCGCGAGGCGCTGGACCTCTGTCTGGCGTGCAAGGGTTGCGCCGTCGACTGTCCGACTCACGTGGACATGGCGACGTACAAGGCGGAATTCCTTGCTCATCACTACCGGGGTCGCGTGCGCCCCCGCGAGATGTACGCCCTCGGCCTCGTCCCTTGGCTTGCCCGCGCCGCGACGCGCGCGCCCGCGTTAGCAAACGTCGCGCTGTCGGCACCCGGGATCAGCACACTGCTACGCCGCGCCGCCGGCGTCACCACCGACCGTCCCGCTCCCCGCTTCGCGTCCAAATCCGTGCGCCGCACCCAACGAACCAGGTCTCAGCCAACGACGCCGACACTGACACCGACACAACCAACGGTCGTCCTGTGGCCCGACACCTTCACCGACGCGTACCGCCCAGATCTCGCCCTCTCCTGGAAGGCAGTCCTCGAAGCAGCCGGCGAATCCGTCGCCGTTCCCACCGAGTGGGCCTGCTGCGCGCGCCCGCTCTACGACACCGGAATGCTCGAACTCGCTCGCAAGACGCTGAGACGACTGCTCGACGTCCTCGATGAGCACATCGACCGAGCGACGCCGATCGTCGTCCCCGAGCCGAGCTGCCTGGCCGCGTTCCGCGACGAGCTGCCGAAGCTACTCGCCGACGACCCGCGCGCTGCGAAGCTCGCGGCCCTCTCCCGCTCCCCCGCCGAGCACCTGCTCGCGACTGACGCCGTCACGAGCCTGCGGCCGCGGCGAGCGTCCGGACCCGCCGCGTCCGGGCGCGTCGTGATTCACCCGCACTGCCACGCTCGCGCGGCCCACGCGTCCGACGCGGACCGCCAGCTCCTCGAGGCACTCGGCTTCGAGGTATCTGTACTCGATGCTGGGTGCTGCGGCCTCGCTGGCTCGTTCGGCTTCAGCGCGAAGCACGAACCCGTGTCGAGGGTTATCGGCGAGGAGCAGTGGCTGCCGCGCCTCCTGGACGCAGCCCAGGACAGAACACTGATCATCGACGGTTTCTCCTGTGCGACGCAATACACGCACCTCGCACCGAGCGGTTCTACAAGCCCGACCACCCTTGGCGAACTGCTACGCGCCCACATCGGCGCCTAACGTGCGTGCGGTGCTGGCACAACTACCGCACCTCAGCCGGGAGGACTCAAGGCTCTTATTCGCCCTCTTCTCAAAGGCGCCCCGGCACGCCCCCTTGGCACGACGTCGACCGCGCCGTCCCTCACGAGGCCAGTTCGCCGCGCTGCTTCTCCTCGAGCGCCTTCGCTGCCTTGCGCCGTCCGGTCACCCCGGCCCAGAACGCGATTCCCACTACTCGCACGATCGGCGCTCCCGGCGGCGGCGGTTCCACGTTGTCGGCGGTCGCGTCGTCGTATCCGCCCATCAACCCGAAGCCCTCGACGCGCAGATCGACGCCCTCGGGCGCGATGATGTCGATGCCAGCCATGATCGCGTTCGCGCGGATGACCGTTTCGCGCTCGGCGAAGGTGGCTTGGCGCAGATCGAGGACTACACCGCCCCAGAACGAGAACGCGTTGTACCGCGCGGGCACGACCCATCGCCCACGCCGATCCGAACCCGACATGATCGCGATCGACCAGCGGCGCTTCGTGGGCGTCCCGCCGATCAGCGGTGTCGCCGCGGTGGAGCCGACCGGCGCGGGAAGCGGTGGCGTCGTTCCGGCCGCCGGAAGGTCGCGGGTCAGCGGTTCCAGCTCAGCGTAGGTTTTAGCCGAGTAGGCGCGCTCCAGCCGCTCCTCAAGCTCGTCCATCGTCAGCCGACCGTGTCCCGCGGCCTCGCGCAGTTGCTCTGCCACGCGCTCACGGTCGGAGTCGGCGGCACGCATTTCCAGCGCGGCGTTGGGGTCCCCGGTGTCAGCCATGCCCGGATTCTAGCGAAGCAGCCAGCGGCTGATCAGCCCGAGGATCGCGCCGCTTCGCCAGAAACGACGACGCGTTGCTCCCGCCGTCGGCTCGTCACAGCCGCTCGCCGGCACGTATCGGGGCGCTGATGGTGTTGCCGGGCGGAGCGAGCGGACACTGCCATTGCGCGTCGTACCGGCATGAGGGGTGATACAGGAAGTTCAGGTCGACGACGAGGCTGTCCGCATCGCCGCCGAGGTCGGCGCCCTTTGCGGTATCCAGCAGGTATCGCCCGCCGCCGTAGCTTTCCGTGCCGGCGGTGCCGTCGCGCACGGGGAGGAACAGCCCGCCGGCGTACTGTCGCAGCCACCAGACTTCGAGCGTCGCGCCGATCGGTTCGGGAAGCTCGACGCGGCCGATCAGCCGCATCGCGGTATTGCCGTCGCCGTCGGTCGGCAGGCTCAAGCCATTCGGCTCGCCGGGCGGCACGATGGGCAGCTCGAAACGCAACCGCGGGTCGTACGGCCAGTACGGCACGCCCGTCGCGCGCATCGGATCGCCCGGTGGCAGCGGGCTTTGCGGGTGACGCCGGAACAGCTCGTCCCGGCCCGCACGCCACAGCTCGTGCGCGCGCTCTGGCTTCGGGACGGCACGAACCGCCGCGTAGAGCGTGCTGACCTCGCGGCGCCAGCCCGTCAGCTCAAGCTCGGGGATGTTCATGCGAACGTTGCGTCCCTCTCCGTAGCGGGTGATGCCAAGTCCAGCGAAAGCACACGCCGATGACACGTTGGCCGCTGAGCGTAAGGCTGTCATCGATCAGTAAGCGGGTCGCGCCCACGCCATTGATCAGGAACGGGTAACGTCGCACGCAGAACCGACAGTGGCGCACTCGTGGCATGAGCCGACCGCGAGACTGCCATCGACCATTAAGCGGGTAGCGTCGCGCGCAAGACCGACGGCGAAACGCTTACCGCATGTGCGGACCGCGCGGCCGCGTGATCCTGGGCAGCTCGCCCGTCAACCCGTCGCCGGCACGCTCACGGCCTGAGCCAAGCGTGCGGCATCGGCCTTCGCACTTGCCGATGCTTGCCGAAGGGCCGCCACCGCGCGGGAGTAGTTCGCACCTTTGCGCATCGCGGCGGCGATGCGACGGCGCGGGGCGTCCTGGCCGATCGGCAGGACGCGCACCGAGTCGGGGACGATCGGCGGCAGGCCGAGTTCCGGCACGACGGTCACACCGAGTCCGGCTGCCACGATGCCGACCGCGGCGAGGAAGTCGGTCGTGTAGTGCGCGGCGCGGGGCTGGAAGCCCGCCGACGCGCAGGCTGCCGTGATCACCTCGTTGCAGGAGGTCCAGCGGCGCGACTGGATCCAGGGTTCCTCGGCGAGTTCGCGCAGATCGACCGGGTCGACGCTCTTCGCCAAGCGGTGCCGGGACGGAACGACGGCCCGGTAGTCGTCGACGACCAGGGACTCCAACACCACGCGGGGGTCGGCCAGGGCGGGACGGTTGGGCGCGATCATCACCACGGCCACGTCCACCTCCCCGTCGAGCAGCAGCGCGAGCGCCTCCTCGGACTCGGCCTCCTCGATCGAGACCCGCCAGCCCGGGTTCTGCTCGCAGAGGTCGGCGACCGCCTTGGCCACGAAGGCCGCGATCGCGGTGGGGAACGCGCAGATCCGGAAGCGGGCGGCGGTTCCCTCGCGGAAGTCGCGTAGTTCGGCGTCGGCGCGCTCGTATCGTTCGAGGATCGCGTCGGCGTGGTCGAGCAGGATGCGGGCCGGCTCGGTGAGCACGACGCCGCGTCCGCGCCGCTCGATGAGGGTGCAGCCGGTGGACTTTCCGAGCGCGGTGAGCTGTTGCGAGACCGCGGAGGGAGTGAGGTGCAGGGCCACGGCTGCGGCGTTCACGGTGCCGTGGTCAGCAAGCGCCCTCAACGTTCTAAGATGCCGCGGGTCGATCACACTGCTCGCCTCCCATCGGGTGCGCGAAAGTGCGCACCGTATGCGCTGGTCGGGTGGCGCGGTGCGGGGAGCGCCACGCAGGGCCCTTTTGGGCCGGGCGCGTGATCGGCTCGGGGCGCGGTGGAGCGGGGTTCCACCGGGCACCGGGCACCGGGCACCGGGCACCGGGCACCGGGCACCGGGCACCGGGCACCGGGCACCGGGCACCGGGCACCGGGCACCGGGCACCGGGCACCGGGCACCGGGCACCGGGCACGAGTATCCCGATTCAGCGTTTCTGCATGGTATCGCGCAGAACTATTCGCTGGTTCTAAACGATCGGCGCTGCTTGATTGGATCCATGACTCGCGGCACCGCGCTTCCCGTCCGCCACCTCCTGCTCGCCTGGCTAGCCGTACTGATTTGGGGCGTCAACTTCACCGTCATCGACGCCGGACTCGCCGACTTCCCGCCACTGCTCTTCGCCGCCCTGCGGTTCGCGGCCGTCGCGGTCTGCTGCCTGTTCGTGCCGCGCCCGCAGATCGCCTGGCGCTGGCTGCTGCTGGTCGGCCTGTTCACCGGGACCGGCCAGTACGCCCTGCTGTATCTCGGCATGGCGGCGGGGATGCCCGCCGGGCTCTCCTCTCTGGTGATGCAGGCTCAGGTGGTATTCACGCTCGCCTTCGCCGCGCTCGCGCTGCGCGAGCGGCCCTCGCCGCGTCAGGCCTTCGGCATCGCGGTCAGCGCGCTCGGTCTCGGGATCGTCGGACTGGCGCGCGGCGGCTCGGTCAGCGCGCTCTCGCTGCTGCTGGTCCTCGGCGGCGCGGCCAGCTGGGCGGTCGGCAACGTATGCACCCGCATCGCCAAGCCGGACAACGGATTCCAGCTGGTGATCTGGTCCTCGATCGTGCCGCCGCTGCCCCTGCTCGCGCTCTCGCTGTTGCACGAGGGCGCCCACCGCGACGCCACCGCCTTTGGTCATGCCGGGTTGGGCGCGTGGCTGTCACTGGCCTATTCGGTCGGGCTCTCGACCATCCTGGCGATGGGCAGTTGGTCGTTGCTGCTCAGTCGGCATCCAGCTGACCGGGTGGTGCCCTACTCGCTCGCCATTCCGGTCATCGGCTTTCTCACCGGCCACATCGCACGCAACGAGTCGGTAACGGCACCGATGCTGCTCGGGGCCGCGGTGGTCGTCCTCGGACTCGCACTGGTGGTCATCCGGTTCCAGCGGAGGATCCGGCTGGGGATGTCGGAGAGCGCCGACGAAGCAGGCTCAGCGACGGCGGAGGGGCCGGGGAGGTCGGGGCCGGGACCGGCGCCGGCAGCCGGATCCGCGGCTGGGCCACGGCCCGGGCAGGCCAGCGATCCCGAGCGAGAGGGAGCGCTACGCGGCGGCGAACTGGCCGGCGAGGGCGCGGGCGTGTGACTCCGCCGCCTCGTGCGCGGCGGCTCGCAGCCGCTGCGCGGTGGGTATCAGGTCGGCCATGGCCGGGTTGCGCTCGGCCAGAGTGAGCTGCGCCTTGATCACGGTCACGTCCAGGCCCAGCGCCTTGCCCAGCACCGTCTCCAAATAGGGCTGCACGAAGTCCCAGCCCTCGCGCGGCGTACCCGGATCGTAGCCGCCGCCGTATGCCAGCACGATCGTCGCCGGACGCCCGGCCAGCGGCGGCGTCCCGTCGAAGGCCACCGTGCGACCGGACAGGATGATCTGATCAAGCCAGGCCTTGAAGGTGGCCGGCACGCCCCAGTTGTACATCGGCACCGTGAACAGGTACGCGTCCGCGGCCAGCACTTCGTTCACTAGTTCGGAACGCAGCGCGAATGCGGCAGCCTGCTCGGGCGTGTGCTGCTCCGCCGGCATGAAACCCGCGTGGATGCCCGCCTCCTCGAGCGCGGGCACCGGGTTGCGCCCCAGGTCGCGGTGCGTGATCTCGCCGTCGGGGTGCGCCTCTTGCCAGGTCTTGCGGAAGGTGTCGGCGATCTCCTTCGACACCGAGCCGACGGTCAAGGCGGAGGAATCGACATGCAGCAGGCGGGCCATGGCTAGCTCCTGAACTAGTCTGTTCGACAATCTGTCTTGGACTTAGATTGTCTGTTACGCAGACTATTTGTCAAGCCTCGGGGCCGCTGTATCCTGGAACCGCAGACCAGACGCGGATTCGACCGCGGCAAGAGCGGAGGGGCGGGCATGAGCGCAGGCGCCGTGGAGCGGGACGCGGTCGCGGACCCGACGGCGTCCGCATCCCACGGAATCCCGGCCGGCTTCGATCAGAATTTCGGCTGGCTGCTCGCGCAGTGTTTCCGCGCTTACACCTACGCGGTCGAACGCGCGGTCGCCGATCTGCCGCACGGGCACCGCGGCTTCCAGGCGCTCTACGGCGCTGCCAACTGCAGCGCGCACAACCAGGCCGAGCTGGCCAAACAGCTCGGGGTGGACCGCACCGTGATGGTCTACCTGGTAGACGACCTGGAGAAGGCCGGGCTCGCGGAGCGGCTGCCGGATCCGAACGACCGTCGCAGCAGGCTGATCCGGGCCACCGAGGCCGGCCGGGCCCGGCTGGCCGACGCGCAGTCGGCGATCAGCGCCGCCGAAGCGGAGCTGCTGGCCGCGCTCAGCGAGGACGAGCAGAAGGCGTTGCGCGGAATGCTGTGCAGCATCGCCGCGCACCAAGGCACGCCGGCCGACGGCGCCACCGCGTGCGAATTGGCCGAGAAGGTGAAGCAGGGCTCGGGCTGAGCCGATCGCTCGCGGTTGTGACGATGTGGGCACTCATATCGCGGGTTGTGCGCCATTAGGTCAGTTGTGGGCATCGTGACGCTCCGTGTTTGACTGCCGCTCTCCGGCACGGCATTGTTTGCCAGCAGCTTGGGCGGCGGGTGGATCTAGGCCGGATCAGCGAGCGGGTCGAGGGCCGAGCATGGCAAGGCGAAGCGGGCCTGCGCACCGGGGTTGTGCGCGGGCCGACGACAACGCAGCCAGGCGACGGCCGTCGGCCCGCGGGCCCGGCCCAGTTGCACCCGCCGCCTTAGAACTCCGGAGAAGGAAGCCATGGCCGAGACGCCCACCGCTGACGCCCTGATCGCGACAGCTGCCGCAGGTTGGGGATACGCCGAGTCCACGCAGGTGGACGGCTGGCACCTGCGGGCCGCTGAGGGGTTCACCCACCGCGCCAACTCGGCGTGGCCGCTCGGCCCGCTCGAGCGCCCGCTGCCCGACGCGGTGTCAGCTGTGCAGGCCTGGTACGCCGAGCGCGGACTTCCGGCCCTGGTTCAGGTGGCCGTCGGATCAGAGCTCGACCTCGCGCTCGTCGAGCTCGGGCACGAACGCGCCGACGCTCTCGCCTGGCGGCAGGTCGCCAACGTCTCCGAGGTGCTCGACACCCTGCTGAGCGTCGCCCCGATCGGCGTGAAGGAGACCTTCACGGATGAGCCGACCGACGACTGGCTGTCCCTCTACCGCTCCGGCACGGTGCCGCCGGTCGCCCGACAGGTCCTCGGATCCGGTGAGAGCGTGCGGTTCGCGACGATCTACGACTCGGACACCGGCGCGCCGGTCGCCATCGGTCGCGCCGCGGTCGTCCCAGCCGCGGGCGCGGACGGACAAGACGGCTCGCGCTGGGTCGGTCTCAGCGCCATAGAGACGGCGCCCTCGGCACGACGCCGCGGGCTGGCCAAGCTGGTCATGGACGCCTTGCTGGAGTGGGCCGACGAGCAGGGCGCGACGGACGCGTTCCTCGAAGTGACTCCCGACAACGAAGCGGCGGTCGGGCTTTACGCGGCGCTCGGATTCACCACCCACCATGAGTTTCACTGCCGGGTGATCGGCTAAGGTCCCTCTCGGTACTTACCGACGGGAAGGGGCCCTGCGGTGGCGGAGCGTTCGAAGTTCGACACGGTGGCAGCGAACTACGCGGCGGGGCGGCCCGACTATCCCGCAGAGCTCTACGACACCCTGGCGAACGTGCTCGGCAAGCCGCTGGCCGGACTCGACGTGGTCGACCTGGGCGCGGGCACCGGGATCGCCTCCCGCCAGCTGGCCGAGCGAGGGGCGCGGGTCACCGCGCTCGAGCTGTCCGGGCCGATGATCGCGCAGCTGGCCGCGACCTCGCCCGGAGTGCGGCCGGTGCGCGGCAGCGCGACCGCGATTCCGCTGCGTGACGACTGCGCCGACTTGGTCACCAGCGCGCAGGCGTGGCACTGGATGGACCCCGCGCTCGCCGTGCCCGAGTTCCGCCGCATTCTGCGACCCGGCGGCGTATTCGCGGCCTGGTGGAACCACACGCACCGGGACAGCACCTGGGAGCACGAGCAGGAGCTGCGGATCGAGGCCGCCGACCCGAACTGGCGGGCGGTCAGCGGACCATACGGCAAACGCGACAACGAGTTCGGCGACCACGACACCCTCAAGGTCACGACGCACGAGTTCGCTTGGGAGCGGACGATTTCATTGGACACGCACCTCGACAACCTCGTGTCGAAGTCGTACGTCGCCGCGCTGTCCAACCGCGATGAATTCCTGGCCACCGAGCGCGCGATTCTCAGCGAGCAGTTCCCAGACGGATACGTCACCGAGCGCTTCGGTACGCACATGGTGACGGTGGTTCTGCCGTCTGCTTAAGCGCTCAGGCAGCCGCGCGCTCCCCTAGCGATCGATAATTCCGTTGCCGCGCCACGGCCGTATATGGGTTCATAGACGACGGCGCGGCCGACAGCCCGAATGGTTCGGGCGGGCGCGCGCGGCGGCTTCCACAACCGTCGTGTAGCGAGAGAGGAGACCTCCAGCGATGTTGCGTCGTCACCCGCTCCGCTGTCGCAGGTCCTCTCGACTGCGCCGCAACGCCGAATAGGTCGAGTTCGTTCGACCGACCAACCGGCTGCGGCCGCGCCCTTTCCCGTAGATCACCGCACCCACCCACGTCACTACAGACATCTCTGCCGCGCGTACGCGGATAACGCCGCCTCACGCGGAGACTTGAACGTGTCCATCCTGACCACGGAGGTCGACTAGTCATGCCCATGACCGAGCTGCCCGGACATTACGTGCCGATCCGCCTTTGGGCGGACCCGGCCACGGTAGAGCCCCAGGCGCTCCAGCAGCTCTTCAACGTCACCACGCTGCCGCAGATCGCGGGCGTCGCCGTGATGCCGGACGTGCATGTCGGCATCGGCGCGACCGTGGGCTCGGTCATCGCGATGCGTGATGCGGTCTGCCCGGCCGCGGTCGGCGTGGACATCGGCTGCGGGATGACCGCGGTGCGTACCTCGCTCACAGCCGCCGACCTGCCGGACGACCTGGGCAGGCTGCGGTCGCGGATCGAGGCCACGATCCCGGTCGGTCGCGCCTCGCACCTGCGTCCGGTGGACGGCGCGAAGCTGCACGGCTTCTCGGCGACCGGCTGGGACGCGTTCTGGGCCCGGTTCGCGCAGCTCGCCCCGGCGGTCAAGGCGCGCAGGGAGCGGGCGCTGGCGCAGATGGGGACGCTCGGCTCGGGCAACCACTTCATCGAGTTCTGCCTCGACACCGAGGACGGGGTGTGGCTGATGCTGCACTCCGGCTCGCGCAACATCGGCAAGGAACTGGCCGAGCACCACATCGGCGTGGCCCGCGCGCTGCCGCACAACCAGGGCCTCGTGGACCGGGACCTGGCCGTGTTCCTCAAGCGCACGCCGCAGATGGACGCCTACCGGGCGGACCTGTTCTGGGCGCAGGAGTACGCGCGGCTCAACCGCGCCGTGATGATGGCGCTCTACCAGGCGGTGGTGCGCCGGGAGTTCAAGGCGGCCGCGCCGACCTTCGGCGAGGTGATCTCCTGTCACCACAACTACGTGTCCGAGGAGGTCTACGAGGGCGAGGAGCTGCTGGTCACGCGCAAGGGCGCGATCCGGGCCGGGGCCGGCGAGCACGGGATCATCCCGGGCTCGATGGGCACCCGCTCTTACATCGTGCGCGGGCTTGGTAACGCAGCGGCGTTCAACTCCGCCTCTCATGGTGCAGGACGGCGGATGAGCCGGGCCAAGGCCAAGAAGGTGTACACCGAGGCGGACCTGGCCGAGCAGACCGCCGGCGTCGAGTGCCGCAAGGACCTCGGCGTGCTGGACGAGATCCCGGGAGCGTACAAGCCAATCGAGCAGGTGATGGCCGCGCAGACCGACTTGGTCGAGATCGTGGCCGAGCTGCGGCAGGTGGTGTGCGTGAAGGGGTGAGGCACGGCGCGGCGTTCGGCGCTGGGAGGGGAGGCTCCGAGCGTTGCGCCAGTGCTCTCGTTCAGGGTCAACCGGTGCGGTACCGCGGGCATCTGCGGTACCGCACCGGCTTTTGTGCGCTAGCGGCTGATCAGTTGGCCGGTTCGAGGACGACGACCGGGATCTGCCGATCGGTCTTCGTCTGATAGTTGTTGTAATCCGGCCAGATGGCGGACATGGTCTGCCACAGCCGAGCACGCTCCTCGCCCTCGGCGTCGCGCGCACGGACCCGGAGCTTGTCTGCGCCGACCTGGATCTCGGCCTCGGGGTTGTCGCGCAGGTTGAGGTACCAGAGCGGATGCGTCGGGGAGCCGCCCTTCGAGGCGACGACCACGTAGTTGTCACCGTCACGGCCGTAGATCAGCGCGGTACGCCGCCACAGGCCGGACTTGCGGCCCTTCACCGACAACAGCAGCGTCGGCACCCCTTCCCGCCACTCGTGGCCCTTCTCGCCGCCGGACTCGACGTACTCCCTGATGTGGTCGGCGACCCAACCGGTCGGGCTGTCCACGACCTGTTGCGAGCCCTGGTTCGCGCTCATGGCTGCTCCTTTCTCTGGTTCGACACTCATCGTACTAGCTGGGCCGCATCTTGCCGCGACCTCGCCTACCCCCGGCGCGTCGTTTCAAATAGCGATACAGACTTGCTCGCTTTATGAGACGCGCTGCTAAGGTCGGGGCCACGGGAAACGAAGGAGCCTGACAATGACCGGCAAAGCTGCCACCTATACCCACGGCCACCACGAATCCGTGTTGCGCTCACACACCTGGCGCACGGCGCAGAACTCGGCGGCCTACCTGCTGCCGCGGCTGCGCCCGGGACTGACCCTGCTCGACATCGGCTGCGGCCCGGGCACCATCACCGCCGATCTGGCCGAACTGGTCGCCCCAGGCCGCGTCGTGGCGATCGACAGCGCGCAGGAGGCGCTGGACCAGGCCGCCGCGCACGCGCAGGCGGTGGGGCTGGGCGACCGCATCGAGTTCACGACCGGCGATGTACACGAGCTCGCGTTCGAGGACGACACCTTCGACGTCGTACACGCGCACCAGGTGCTGCAACATGTCGGAGATCCGGTCCTGGCGCTGCGCGAGATGCGACGGGTGTGCAAGCCCGGCGGGATCGTGGCCGCCCGCGATTCCGACTACCGCGGCTTCCTGTGGTACCCGGAGCTGCCCAAACTCGACGATTGGCTGCGGCTGTACGTCGACCTGGCCCGCGCCAACGGGGGCACCCCGGACGCCGGCCGCTTCCTGCTTGCCTGGGCGCACGCCGCAGGGTTCGAAGACGTGACCGCCTCGTCGACGACCTGGTGCTACGCCGACGAGACGACGCGGCCGTGGTGGGGCGAGCTGTGGTCGGAGCGAGTGGTCAAGTCGCAGTTCGCGCGCAGCGCGGTCGCGAAGGGACTGGCCACCGAAGAGGAGCTGGAGGCGCACTCGGCGGCCTGGCTGGAATGGAGCGCGCACCCGGACGGCTGGATCTCACTCGTGCACGGCGAGATTCTGTGCCGGGCCTGAGCGCGCATCGAGCAGTCTCAGTGAGCTGTTAAACGCCGCAAGCAGCGCGGAAGAGCTGTCCGCGCTCGGCGGCTCCGGAGGCCCGCACCTGGTCCGGAGCCGCCGAGCACGCGCCTCCGGTTCTCCCCGCCGGCGGCGTCGCGCGGTGCCGATCAGCCCGCTGGTGCTGTCCGCCGCTACCAGGCGACCGGCAGCGACACCAGCGAGCTGAGCACCTCGCCCTCGGTATAGCTCAGGGTGAGCGGGTCCGCGGCCAGGCGCAGCCCCGGCAGCCGCTCGACCAGCAAGCCGAGGCCGATCCGCAACTCGGCCTTGGCCAGGTGCGCGCCGAGGCAGTAGTGCGGTCCGGCACCGAACACGATCTGCGCGGGAGCCTCGCGGTCGAAGCGGACCGCATCGGGGTCCGGGTACACCGCCTCGTCCCGCAGCGCGGCCGAGGCCGCGATAAGCACCGCGTCTCCGGCGCGCACCGTGCCGGAGGGCAGTTCGACGTCTTCCACGGCCAACCGCAGCGCCGCGCCGTTGCCGAGCGGGTTGTACCGCAGCAACTCGTCGACCGCCGCCGGGATCAGGTCCGGATCGCCCACGAGCTGCTTCCAGAGGCCGCCGCCGTCGCGCAGCAGGGTGAGCACCGAGCGGCTGAGCATGTTGGAGGTCGTCTCGTTCCCGGCCGCGATCAGCCCGGCCACCAGGTACACGAGCTCTGACTCGGTGAGCCGGTCCGCGCCGTCCCGCGCCGCGATCAGGTCGTCGATCAGGTCGTCGCCGGGCTCGGCCCGCTTGGCGGCGAGCAGTGCGGCCGTGTAAGCGGAGAACTCGTGCATCAGGCCGGCCCGCTGCTGCGGCTCCATCCGCGCGGCCGAGACGAAGGCGTTGGACCAGTCGCGGAAGCTCCCGCGGTCGCGCTCCGGGACTCCCAGCAGCTTGCAGATGATGCGCACCGGCAGCTGGAAGCAGTAGTCCGACACGAGGTCGGCCGGCGAGCCAGCGCTCTCCATCGCGTCGATCAGCTCGCCGGCCACGGCGGCGATCGTCGGCTTCCAGCGCTCGATCCGGCGCGGGGTGAAGGCGGACGCGACGATCCTGCGGATGCGCAGATGATCCGCGCCCTCCTTGTTGAGCAGGTTCTCCGGGTCGTCGAAGAAGCTCGGTCCGGCGGTGATTCGCGGCGAGCCCGGCGCGGTCAGGTTGTGCGAGAGACGGGTGTCGGCGAGCGCGGCCGCCGAGTCCGCATAGGTGACCAGCAGCACCGCCTCGTCGCCGCTGGGCAGCCGCACCTTGCCAAACGGGCAGCTGGCGCGCCGCTCGGCGTATTCGGCCGGGATGCCGACGTGCGGGTCGACGGGGAAGGGGAAGGACGGCGGGGACTGCGGCTCGGCTGGCGCGGCTGACGACGGCGCGGCGTGCAGCTCGGTCATGGGCGGGGACCTCCCATACGGTTCTTCCGCGAACGCCGGGGCTTCGCAGAGTTCGCATATGAGGCTAACCCGGATCGCCGCGCGCCGGTACCCGTCGATCACCGTAAATCGAGGCGACTACGCAGGTCAGTGGGCATCCCAGACCTCGTGCGGCCCTGCTTTCACATCGGCCTCTGCGCTCGCGTCAACCCCTGCCGTCACGCATCGCGTCGTAGGCCGGTCGAAGCAGATCTCTTACGTCCTCGCCGCGCAGCCGCCGGCCGAGCGGGCCGAGCCGGTCGAGGATCGCGCCGGCCGGCCCGCCCGGACGCGCGGCCAACGGCTCCGGCAGCCCGGCCGGGGAACGCCAGTAGCCGTCGGTGAGGTCCGCCAGCGGGGTGTCCTGCGGCTCGTCCGCGGTCTCCTGCCACGCCTCGTCGTCGCGCAGGGCTTCGAGCCGGCGGGTCAACACGGCGCGGTCCCGGCCGCGCCAGGCCAGCAGCGCGAACGGATCGTCGTCGAAGTGCCGGGCGAGCACGTAGCAGGCGGCCGCGATGTGCTTGCACGGGTTCTGCTTGTCAGGGCACGTGCAATCGCTGCGGAACTCCCGGCGTACCGGGAAGAGGGTGAGGCCGGCCGCGGTGAACACCCGGTCGATCCGCTCGGGCATGCGTCCGTCCAGCAGCTCCCTGATGTACCCGTGGCTCTCAACCAGCTCGCGTTCGACGCGTGCCCATTGCTCCGGCGAATAGACCTCGATCCGCAGCGTCACGCTGTACGGCTTCTCCCAGGTGCCCTGCACACTGGCGGCGACCTCGCCGGGGCGGATGGAGAAACCGAGCACGTTGCCGCCGCTGGCGTAGGTGCGGCCGCGGGTGAGCCGGTCGCCGTGTCCGAACCCTTCGATCACCGCGACGAACCGCTTGGACCAGCGCACCTCGCCGGACGAGCCTCGCTGCGGCCGCGCCGCGAGGCCGGCGGCGCGCCGGGCGCCCGCGGGCGCGCCGTACTGGTTCGCCGAATGCTGGTTCACCGACCGCTCGTTCGCCGAGTACTGATTCGCTGAGTCGTTCGCTTCACCCGACACGTCGTGCGCCGCTCCTTTCGCCCTCACTCCACGACCGCGTCCGCGGCCAGCCGGATCACGTCCCGCAGCTCGGCCACGGACAGCTCGGTCAGCCAGCCCTCGCCCGTGCCCACGATCCGGTCGGCAAGGTCCTGCTTCTCCTCGATCACCCGGTCGATCCGCTCCTCCAGCGTGCCGGCGCACATCAGCTTGCGTACTTGCACGTCACGTAGCTGCCCGATGCGGAAAGCCCGGTCGGTGGCCTGGTTCTCCACGGCCGGATTCCACCAGCGGTCCACATGGATCACGTGGTTCGCCGCGGTCAGATTCAGCCCCACTCCCCCGGCCTTGAGGGAGAGGACGAACAGCGGCGGGCCGTCCGGCAGCTCGAAGCGCCGCACCAGCTCGTCGCGCGCCCGCCTGGGCACGCCGCCGTGCAGGAAGGCCACCTCGCGGCCGAAGCGCTCGGCCAGGTGCGCGCGCAGCATCCCGCCGAACTCGGCGTACTGGGTGAACAGCAGGGCCTTCTCCCCCGCCGCGAGCACCTCGTCGCAGAGCTCTTCGACGCGGGCCAGCTTGCCGGAGCGGCTCGGCAGCCGCGAGCCGTCCTTGAGGAAGTGCGCCGGGTGGTTGCAGATCTGCTTGAGCCGGGTCAGCAGCGCGAGCACCAGGCCGCGGCGGGCCACCCCCTCGGCCTCGGCCACCTCGCGCAGCATCTCGTCGACCGTGGCCTGATACAGCGAGGCCTGCTCCTTGGTCAGGTTGCAGACCACCTTCATCTCGACCTTCTCCGGCAGGTCGCTGATGATCGCCGGATCGGTCTTCTCCCGGCGCAGCACGAACGCCCCGGTGGCCCGGCGCAGCCGCTCGGCCGCGCGCTCGTCGCCGTCCCGCTCGATCGGCCGGGCGAAGCGCTCCTTGAAGGACTCGGCGCTGCCGAGCAGGCCCGGGTTGGCGAACTCGAGGATCGACCACAGGTCGGCGAGCCGGTTCTCCACCGGGGTGCCGGTCAGCGCGATGCGGTGCGGGGCGGCGATCGCGCGCACCGCCCTGGCCTGCTTGGTCCCGGCGTTCTTGATGGCCTGCGCCTCGTCGATGACGACCCGGTGCCAGTCCACCGCCGCGAGTTCCTCGCGGTCGCGCAGCGCCAGGCCGTAGGTGGTGATCACCAGGTGCGCGTCGGCGACGGCCGCGCGGAACTGCTCGCCGGACAGCCGCTCGGCACCGTGGTGCACGTGGACCTCCAGGCCCGGGGTGAACCGTGCGGCTTCCCGCTGCCAGTTCGCCACCAGCGACATCGGGCAGATCAGCAGCGTGGGCCGGCCTTGGGCGCTGCCGGACTCGCGTTCGAGTTCGAGCAGCGTCAGCACCTGGACGGTCTTGCCGAGGCCCATCGAGTCCGCGAGCACCGCGCCGAGCCCGAACCGGTCCATGAACGAGAGCCAGCCGACGCCGCGCTCCTGGTAAGGACGCAGCGTGCCGTGCAGGCCGGGCGGCGCGACTGCCGCCGTGCAGCGCTGCTCGGCGGCGCCGGAGAGCAGGTCGCCGAGCCAGCCGCGCGCCTCGACCGCTTCGAGCGGCAGTCCGTCGTCGTCGAGGCCGAAGACGGCGGTGCGAAGGAAGTCCCGTACGCGCATCGCGCCGCCGCGCCGCGAGCCGAGCGCCTTGAGCCCGGCGGCCAGCTTGTCGCGGTCCACCTCGACCCAGCGGCCGCGGAACTGCACCAGGTTGCTCTTGGCGTCGGCGAGCGCCTGGAACTCCGCCTCGGTGAGCGTCTGGCCGCCGAGCGAGGCGCGCCACTCGTAGTCGACCAGGTCGCCGAGGCCGAAGCCGGAGCGGCGGGCGATTCGGCCCGGCTGCTCCGACTGCTGCTCCGACTTTGACTTCGGCGCCTGCTCGGCGTGCTCGGCCTTGGGGGCGGCCGCGAGCGTGAAACCGAGTTCGGCGCGCCCGGTCGAGGACCACCACGAGGGCAGCAGCACGCCGAATCCGTTGCCGGTGAGGGCGGGGGCGATGCGGGTGAGGAAGCCGTGCGCGCCATCGGCGTCCAGGCGCACGTGCGTCGGGGACGCCTCGCGCAGTGCGTAGGCGAGGGCGGGGAAGACGCGAGCGGCACGGCTGAGGCCGGCGAGCAGGTCGCGGCGCGGGTCGGCGCCGGCCGCGCGCAGCAGCCGGGCCGCGCCGGAGCGGTGCCAGACCTCGTGGGCGGTGGCGAGCAGCGAGGGGTCCTCGATGGACTGCAAGAGCAGTTCCACGGTCCACGCCTCGCCGCGATCGCCGTCGGCGCGGTCGCCTCCGTAGGTGCTCGCGCCCTCCTCCGGCGCGAGCAGGCGGAAGCAGGTACGCACCGGACCTGCGGTAGCGCCGTGCGTGGTGCGCCATTCGTCGAGGGCTGCCATCAATGCTTCGGCCGCCGTGAGGTCCAGCCGTTCCGGGTCGAGCAGGTTGCTGGAGGCGGAGGTCAGCGCGTCGAGCCAGAGCTCTTCGATGGGCGTTTTGACGCTCAGGCTGTTGGGCGGACGCGGCGGGGCGAGCGACTCTCCGTGTAAGCCGTGTGGGCCTGTTAACGCCGCAATGACGTACGCGTCGACGAGTGCGCTAACAGCGCCGTCGAGTACGTCAGTAGCCGGTCGTCCGGTGAGCTCCGCGTCGAGCAGTTGGGCGCGGAAGACCGGCGGCATCGCGTCAAGCAGAGCCTTGCGATGCGCTGCACTCTCCAGGGCGTACGTCGGGCGCCAAACCGCGTGGTGGTCGCCGTTCTCCTCATCGACTTGCAGATCGGGAAGGATCTCGCCGCGCCGTACCAGGGCATCGGCGAACTGTGCGACCGCGGTGGCGTACCGCACCGTGTCGGCGAGTGGGATGTCGGTCTCGGCGCCCTCCGCGTCGTAGGTCGCGAGGCGTTCGCCGTCGAGGACCGCGAGCAGGGCGGCTCCGTCACGCGGGCCGAGGGCCAGCGTGGGGACGATCCAGGCGCGCAGTTCGGCCTTCTCGCCCTCGTCGCTGCCGTCGTCGCCGCTACCGCTACCACTTCCGTCTGCACCGAGCGCACCTTGATCGCGCACGAACCGCGCGAAGCCGGTCGATGGCCGCGGGCCGGAGCGGGACGACGGCAGCGCAAGCGGCACGCTGCCGCGCGGGTCAGCCCGCCGTACCGTCGCCGCCACTTCGTCGCCCGCCGCCCGCAGCAGGTCGGCGAGGACCGCCGGGTCGGCCGCGAAGGGATGCCGCTGCGCCATGCCTGCGCCACTACGGCGGGCCGCGCCGCCGCGCCCGGCCGCAGTTTCGCGGCCCGTCGGCTCGACCGGCAGCGTTAGCGGCCGGCTCGAGTCCTCAGCCCAAAGCTCCCAGCAGCCCGCTTCGGTGAACAGGGCGTGCAGGACGTACACGACGCGGCTCGCTCCTTAGGACGGCGCCAGGATGAGTGCAAAGTCCCAGCTTATCGCAGTGCGCTTGAGCCCGGGTCGTCGAGTCGGTTACGCCTGCGCTTCCGCCAGGTACCGCTCGACCGTGGCCACTTTCGCCTCCAGCGCGCCGGTCACGCCGGGCCGGATGTCCGCCTTCAGTACGAGGCTGATCCGACCGGCCGCGCCGTCGCGCTGGGCGCTCTGCTGCACGGCCTCGTACGCGCGCTTGACGACGTCGAGCACCTCGTCCCACTCGCCCTCGATCGTCGTGAACATCGCGTCTGTGCGGTTGGGCAGGCCCGACTCGCGCACTACGCGCACCGCTTCGGTGACATACGCACCGACCTCTTCCCCGACGCCGAGCGGCGTGACGGAAAACGCGACCAGCATGCGTGCGTCCTTCCCTTAATCTTCGGCAGCCATTGCAACGCCTACGGATCCACCCAATCAGACCGGTAGGCCGCCCAGTCGGCCCGGGTCGCGCCGAAGTCGATGTACAGCGCGATCCCGACCGCGCGGTCCGTCGGTGTTCCGTGCGGTAGCGCCAGCCGGACTCCGCGTATCCCGGCTGCGGTGGTCTCAGCCGCCGAATCGTGCACAAGGGAGTGTCCCTCGTACGCAGGCACACCCATCAGTAGGGCGACATTGTCTGGCACGGCGCCGAGTGCGATACGCATCTCATCGCGCACGAAGCCGCTGTACGAGCTGGCGGTCCACAGCACGGAGTCGTACGACATGATCGCGACCTGATCAACGCGCGAGGCTACTTGGTGCAAGTACCCGCTCGACCACCAGTTCCCATGTCCGACCACGCTTTCTAGCGCCCATCGGCCGCCCGGTACCGGTTCAACTTGTTCCGCGGAGATCGAGAGCATCCGCCCGGCGTTACGCACCAGGGCGTGCGTAGTGTCGAGCAGCGCGAGGTAGCCGGGATCCGCGTCACCTACCGGTTCGAAGTCGTAGTGCACGCCGTCGAAGCCGTCACTGAGTACCGAAGCGTCCGCGGCGAGGATGCGCTGCCTGGTACGGCCATCTTCCAAGTCGAGGCCACCGGTTCGTGGTCTGACGATGTCACCGATCCATGCCAGCACTCGCACTCCAGGAAGCGCGCGATGCGCGGCATCGACGAACCACCTCGCCTGCGGCCGCAGGGCCGGATCCAGCGATCCGTCCTGATTCAGCGGTCCGACGTGGACGAACAGGTCTTTGATTCCCGTACCGCGCAACTGCTCGGCGAGCGCCGAGATGTCCTGTGGGCCGCGGCGTCCATCGACCCAGGCGTGCCCGAGCCAGAGCGCGTCGTTGCCGGTGGTGTGCGCGGCAGGGCTGACCGCTCCGAGAGCCTGCACCGAGAAGGCGATCCAGCGGCCGCCGAACAGCACACTTACCACTGCGGCAAGTGCGATGATCTTGCCGACGACCACCCGCGACACGTCTCCCCCGTCCCCTTCAGGCGGCGCTTCGGCAACCGCCCGTTACCGCCGGCTAGCGATCCCGGCGGGCCGCGTCACCATCGTCCCCGTCTCCTCCGTCATCACCGCTCCGGCCGCCGTCCTTGCGGGCGATGCGCCGGGCGACCTCTTCGAGGAACCGCGCGTGCTCTTCCAGCAGCTCCTCGTCCGGGTCGCGGCCGAAGATCAGCCGCGCGTGCTGAGGGCTGACGAACACCCAGTCGGCCATCGCCAGGAAGGTGAGCAGCAGGTGCCTGGGGTCAAGCTGCGGATCGATGATCCCGGCGCGCTGCGCGTCCTCGATCACTGCGATCTTGCGATCGTAGTGCTTCTGCCGCTCCTGCACCGAGCGCTCGTCGACCGGGCCCTGGGTCTCCAGACCCTCCCAGGCGACCAGCCGCACCAGCGCCGGGTTGGGGCCGTGCTGGCGGATCAGGCTGGCCGGATAGCCGATCGGGTCGTCCGGGTCGGGGCCGATCTCGTCGCCGTGGGCGTTGAGGTATTCGTCGAGCACCCGGCGCAGCAGCTCCTGCTTCGAGCCGAAGTAGCGGTAGATCGACTCCTTGTTCGCGCCGGCCTTGGCCGCAATCCGGTCCACGCGGGCGCCGGCGCTGCCGCGCTCGGCGAACTCTTCGACCGCGGCGCGCAGGATGCGGGCACGGGTGCCCTCCGGGTCGTATCCCACCTCGCGCCTCCACAGCTCGCCAGCGATCACGCGCGGCCGACTCGCGCGTCCGTACGAGTATCGCGCTTCCCTCCCCGATTTCCAACTGTTCGGTTGACATGGCCGCGCCGGGCGGGACAGACTGATTCCAACCAAAAAGTTGGTTGGAATTTGCGCTCCGAGGGGGAACGCCATGCCCATTCCACCGTCCACTGCCGTTTCGGCCTCCGCACCGGCGCCGGCCTCCGCACGGCAACACTCAGCAGCGCACGCGCCGAACGCTGACGTCTCGCGTAGCGCCCCGCGCCGGATCGTCTTCCTCCTCGCGTTCGCGTGTGCCCTTACCGTCGCGAATCTGTACTACTGCCAGCCATTGCTGCCTGAGATCGCCAAGTCGTTCTCCGCGTCTCAGGCGGCGACGGGTGGACTCGTTACCGCGAATCAGCTCGGGTACGGCGTCGCGCTGCTGCTGATCGTGCCGCTCGGCGACATCACCAATCGACGGCGGCTGGTCTGCGGGCTGCTGGTGATCGAGGCCGCCGCTCTCGCTGCGGCCGCTGCCGCGCCTAACCTCGCGCTCCTGCTTGCCGCGAGCGCGGCCGTCGGTATCGCAGCGTGCGTTGTGCAGATCTTGCTGCCTTACGCCGCGACCATCGCCGGCGATCACGAGCGTGGTCGCGTCACCGGAACAGTTCTCAGCGGCCTGCTTATCGGCATTCTGCTTTCCCGGACGGTCGCGGGGTTGATCGGGCAGGCTTTCGGCTGGCGCACGGTGTTCGCCGCGGCCGGTGTGCTGATGTTGCTGCTGTCGGCGATTCTCCTGCGGGCCATGGAAGCGGCCGGTCCCGAGGTCGCGATCAGTTATCGCGAGCAGCTGCGCGCGACCGCCCGACTGGCTCGCAGCGAACCCGTCCTGCGCCGGCGCTCCGTCATGGGCGGCTTGATGTTCGCGGCCTTCGGCCTGTTCTGGGCGACCGTCTCGTTCCTGCTCGCCGGCTCGCCCTTTCACTACAACCAGGCCGGGATCGGGCTGTTCGCGCTGGTCGGCGGGGCCGGAGCGCTCGCCGCGAAGCTGACCGGGCACGCGGCGGACCGCGGTCACGAACGCGCGACCACCGTCTCGCTGCTGGTCCTCGGCCTCGCCTCGTTCGGCGCGATAGCGCTCGGCCGCACGAATCTCGCGTGGCTGCTCGTCGGCGTGTTGTTGATGGACGCTGCCGTGCAGGGCGCGAACCTGCTCAACCTGAGCGTGGTCTACAACCTCTCCAACGGCGCACGGGCCCGAATCGCATCGGTTTATATGACGACGTACTTCGTGCTCGGCGCGCTGGGCTCGGCGGCCGGGACCGAGGCGTATCGCTATGGCGGTTGGGGTGGCGTGTCCGCGGTCGGCGGAGGGTTCGTCGCGCTCGCGCTGGCGCTGTTCCTTTCACCCCAGCGGCGCCGCTAGCTCCCATCCCCGGCCCAGCTCTTCGTCCACCGCCGCCAGCGCCTGCTCCAGCCGCGAGGCACGGTCGCCGCGCACCTCGATCCAGCGCGTGCCCGACTTCTCCAGCACTGCACGGAACCGGTCGGTCATCCAGGGGCGCAACTGCTCGCCGTCGCGCAGACCGTCGTCGTCAAACGGGACGTCCGCGTGATCGGTCAGTATGTACAGGGCGCGGGGCGGCATCTCCTGCGCAAGGGCACGCACGGGCTCTGTCGATCTACCGCGGTAGCGCTCCTGCCACACCGTGGTCGCCAGCGCGTCCGTGTCGCAGACGAGCACCGGCCCGCCGGACTGCGCCGCCGAGTCCTCATCAGCGCACTGCCGCGCCGCCACGGCCTCGAAGTCCGCGTCGTCCCAATCCAAGTCGAACACGGACGGCTCGGGCAGCCCGCGCAGGCCGGCGAGGGCCCGGGCGACCGCGAGCTTCCGGACCGTCAGTTCCCGTCCATACTCGGCAACCCAGCGGGTCAACGCGTGCGGGCCGCCGCGCCTGCGAAGCGCGTGCGCGAGATCCATCGACAGCGTCGTCGTTCCGGTCGACTCGGCGCCGACGACCACGACACGCTTTGCGAACCACGCCCGGACCGGCGGTTCCAGCGCGTCCCACGCGGCGACCGGATCAGCGCGCACCTTCGTGCCAGAGACGGCATGCGTTGCCCTTAGCGCGTCAAGACGTACGTCAGCGGCGTCGAACCGTCGGGCTAACTCCGCGCCGTACGGTTCTGAGGTGAATACGGCATCGACTGCGATACCGGCCGAACCGTGCGGTCCACACGCGATCGCCTCACGCATCAACGCGACGTGCCCGCGCCAGGCGGTCTCACTCTCGTAGTCGACCGCCAGGTTGTCGCGCACCCCGACCACAGCCACGCCGCTCTGCTCGTGGTGCGCTCGCCGAACCCACTCGATCCGCGCCGCCAGCGGGATCGACTCTACGTCCGCGGCCATCACGACCACGGTCACCCGGGCGCACGATTCGGCGGCGCTGCGGATCAGGAAGTGGTGCCCGGCGTGCGGCGGATAGAACTTTCCGATCACCAGGCCGTGCTGAAAGACGCTCACGCCGGCGCCATTCCCAGGCGCAGCTCACGCCGCCAGGCCCGCACGCCGGTCAGACACAGCCCGAGAAAGATCAGATAGACGATGCCCGTCAGATACAGCACCTTGACGAAGTACAGCGGTATGTAGATCACATCCGCCGCCATCCAGAAGAACCAGTTCTCGAACTGCTTCAGGTTCAGCAGCCATTGGGCCGCCAGCGACAACGCCGTGGTCAGCGCGTCCCAGAAGGGCGCGATGTCGCTGGCGCGGGTCAGCACCACGGTGAGCGCCCAGGTGGCCGGAACGATGGCGAGCACCAGTGCGCAGACGGCCCACGGCTTGGCGTTCCCCATGGTCCGGCGGCTTCGGCGGGTGCCGCCGTGCAGCCATTCCCACCAGCCGAAGACTCCGAACGCCAGGTAGACGATCTGCAGGCTCGCGTCCGCGTAGAGGCGGGCGGCCCAGAACAGCACCAGAAAGAACAGGTTGTTGGCCAGCCCGACCGGGAAGTTCCAGATGTTCGCGCGCACGGTCAGCCACACCCCCACCGCGCCCGTCACGAAGCCGAGCAGTTCGGCCCAGGTGACCGCGTCCTGCCCGAAGTGGAACAGCACCACGTTGAGCGGCGCGACCAGATCCCCCAGCGACATGCCAGACCCTCCCATTTATCGTCAGTATGACGATAACCGATCCGGGTCCGCCCGACAAGCGCTTAACGCGCCCGCGGTCGTCCTCGCCGCGCCGCCTCAGGCCTCTGCCTCACGCAGCCGCTTCTCTTCGCTCTCCAGCCACCGCGCGATGCCGCTCACGTTCGCCACCACCGAGGAAAGCGCCTCGAACTTCGCCGCGACCTCAGGGCGTGCCAGCAGATCGGCGTACCGCTCCCGGGTCCGGTCACGCACCATCGCGACCGCGTGGTCGAGGTCGAACTCGCCGCCCGAGTCACGCCAGGCGTCCCGCACGATGGAGACCCACAGCCGCATCTCCTCCGCGGCGCGGTCCAAGGCCTCGTCCACCGCCGTGATCGGTCCGTAGTGGGAGAACAGCAGCCGGGTCGCCTTCAGGTCGCGGAACCGGCCCAGCGAGGCGAGGGCGAGATCGAGGTCGAACTCCGGCGGCGGGGTGCCGGGAAGCATCTGGCCCATCTCGCCGGAGGCGTCGAGCCCGGTCGTCGACGAGGCGTCCTGCGGCGGGATGTACAGTCCGGCGGCGTCGCCGACGTACAGGTCTCCGGTCGCCGAGTCCACCAGGCCGAGGTGGTGCTTGGCGTGGCCGGGGGTGTGATGGCCTTCCAGCCGGCGTCCGCCGCCGAGGTCCACCGTGCCGACGTCGCCGATCGCCTGGATCCGCGCGGCCTCGGTGGGCAGCAGCTCGCCGAACAGCGAGTCCATCGCCGGCCCGAACACCCGCCGCGCGCTGGCCATCAGCCGCGACGGGTCGGCCAGGTGCCGCGCTCCGGCGTCTTGCACGACGACCTGCGCGCGCGGGAACGCGGCGGCCAGGTCCCCCACGCCGCCGGCGTGGTCGAGATGGATGTGCGTCACCACGATCGTGGCGAGGTCGTCGGCGCCGACACCAAGTCCGGCGAGCGCCTCTTGGACGACCGGCGCCGAGGTGGCGGTCCCCGTTTCGACCAGGCAGGGCCGCGAACCCAAGATCGCGTAGGCCGCGGTGATGCCGGAGTAGCCCGACATGGCCGTATCGATCATGTATACGTCTGACCCCAGGGCCTTCGGCTGCGCTGCCATGCGCACAACATACCGTTGCCGCGGGAAGGACCGACTGACCGGTTCTTCCCACGGCAACGACGACCGCCAGCTACAGCGCGACCGGCTGCGACTTGGCCGCGGACTCGAACAGCGCCTCGATGACCCGAGCCTGGGCGACCGCCTCTTCGCGGCCGAACGGCAGCTTCCCGCCGGTCGCGATGGCGGTGGACACCGCGTCGAACGGGTACCGCGCTACGGCGTACGGGGCGGTGATGCCGAGCGTGCCGTCGGGGTCCACCGCGATGAACTCGCTCTGCGGCTCGCCGTGCGGGGGCGGACCTTGCGGGCTCAGCTCGACGGTGTCGGGCCGGTGGAACCACGGGTCCTTGACCAGCAGCCGCCCCTTCGGGAGACCGCGCGCCATCTCGGCCGCCGCGTCGCTTCCTGCGCGGCGCGGCTGACGGCGCCCGGCCTTGCCGAGCCGTGAGCCGCCCGCGTCTTGCGCGGCGTCGTCTTATGCAGCGTTGTATTACGCAGCGTCCTGCATCTCGTCGACCGCGTGCTGGATTACCTCGTGGCAGCCCTCGATGTAGCGGGTGATGTCCTCGAGCTGCTGCTTGCTGAAGGTGGAGCAGAGCCGGTTCAGGCCCGCGATCATCGGGCCGAAGACCGCGTTGAAGGTCTCGATGTCCTTACCGGTCAGCTCGACGAAGATCTTGCGGCGGTCGTGCTGGTCGCGCACCCGGCGCACGTAGCCGTCGCGTTCCAGCCGGTCGAGCACCCCGGTGATCGCCCCGGTGGTCAGGCCGGTTAGGCGGGCGAGGTCGCCGGGAGTACGGGGCGGCTCGCCGGGCACCCGCTGCAGGTGCGCGATGATCGCCACGTCGGTCGGGCGGATGCCGGCCGCCCGGGCGGTCGCGGTCTGCAGCGAGATCAGCGAGACG
Source organism: Actinocrinis sp. (assembly GCF_035653575.1). Lineage (GTDB taxonomy): Bacteria > Actinomycetota > Actinomycetes > Streptomycetales > Catenulisporaceae > Actinocrinis. Next base: position 60,497 of record NZ_DASRBQ010000022.1, on the reverse strand, counting down.
GCCAGCGAGCGGCCGGCCGTGGCCAGACGCGGGATGCTCTCCAGCCACGCCTCGCTGCCCGGCACCAGGCGCCGAGGCCCCCCGGGTGCCGCGCCGGCCGTGCTTTCCCCGCCGGCCACCGCCCGTTCACCGGTCGCAGAGGCCTCACTCGCCGTGCTTGACATGACCCGCCATTCCTCTTAACATCCAAATATCTTTGTTACTAAGAGATATATTCCTTGAGACTCTTAGTACGGACTATAACACTCGGGCAACGCGAAGGATAGGCGACATGACTTCGCCACAAGATACGTCAGCGCCGGTGCAGCCCGCGGCCGGTTCCGCGCAGCCTCTCGACCCCAAGCGCTGGCTCGCCCTGGCCGTCGTGTTGGTCGCGGCCTTCATGGACCTGCTCGACGTCACCATCGTCAACGTCGCGATCCCGAGCATCCAGCGCAACCTCAACGCCGGGTACTCCGAGATCCAGTGGGTCGCCGCGGGTTACGCGCTGGCCTTCGCGGCCGGCCTGATCACCGGCGGGCGGCTCGGCGACATCTACGGCCGCAAGCGCATCTTCCTCATCGGCATCGTCGGGTTCACCGCGGCCTCGGCCCTGTGCGGCATCGCCACCGGCCCGCAGTTCCTGATCGGCGCGCGCGTCTTCCAGGGCGCGATGGCCTCGCTGATGGTGCCGCAGATCCTCGCGATCATCCACGTCACCTTCCCGAAGGAGGAGCGCGGGAAGGTCTTCGGCATGTACGGCGGGATCGCCGGATCGGCCACCGTGTTCGGCCCGATCATCGGCGGCCTGCTGGTGCAGTACAACATCCTCGGGCTGCACTGGCGGCCGATCTTCCTGGCGAACGTGCCGATCGGGATCTTCGGCGTGCTGGCCACCCTGGCCTACATCCGCGAGTCGAAGTCCGAGACCGCGCTCAAGCTGGACCTCGGCGGCATGCTCCTGGCCACGGCCGGGGTGCTGCTGCTGGTCTACCCGCTGACCGAGGGCCGCCAGCTGCACTGGCCCGGCTGGGCGTTCGGCATGCTCGGCGCCTCGGTGGCGGTGCTGGCGCTGTTCGTCTACTACAGCCAGGTCACGGCCAGGCGCGGCGGCTACCCGCTGCTGCCGCTGAGCCTGTTCAAGGCGCGCAGCTTCGCCGGCGGGTTCAGCGTGAACCTCGCGTTCAACCTCGCCACCGGCAGCTTCTTCCTGATGTGGACGCTCTATATGCAGATCGGCCTCGGCTGGACCCCGCTGCACGCGGGCCTGACCGGGCTGCCGTTCTCGGTCGGCCTGGCGATCGCGGCCGCCATGTCGGTGCAGTACCTGGCGCCGTCCATGGGCCGCTACACCCTGATCACCGGCGGGATCATCGTGTGCCTCGGCGCGCTGCTGTTCATCGGGACCGCGGACCGCTACGGCGCCGGCATCGACTCCTGGAAGATGATCCCGGCGCTGTTCCTGCTGGGCGCGGGCGTCGGCCTTGTGGTCTCCACCCTGATGGATTTCGCGCTCACCGACGTGCCGCCCGAGGCCGCGGGCTCGGCCTCGGGCGCGATCAACATGACCTGGCAGGCGGGCATGACCATCGGCATCGCGATCGTCGGGGTGATCTTCCTGTCCCCGCTGTCCGGCCAGGCCGCCCGCAGCGTGGACTCGCTCGCCCCGCGGATCAGCACCCAGCTGACCGCGGCCGGGGTCCCCGCGCCGCTGGACGGCCCGATCATCGCCGGCTACAAGACCTGCGCCCAAGACCTGGCCGGGGAGACCGATCCGACGGTGGTCCCGGCCAGCTGCAAGCAGGCCCCGCCGCCCGGGCTGCCGCCGCAGACCGCGGCGAAGATCGGGCAGGTGCTCACCGCGCAAACCCCCACCGTGCAGGCCGACGCGTTCTCACGGGCCCTCAAGATCGGCCTGATCTACGTCATCGGGCTCGTACTCGTGGTCACCGCGATGATGTTCTCCCTGCCGAAGAAGGCCAAGCCGCAGGAGCTCTAGCGTCAAGGCACTGACAGCGCGGCGCGGGCCGAAGCCGCGCCGCGCCGGACGAGGGGGGTCCGCTCATGCTCACCCGGATCGACCATGTCGGGATCGCCTGCCGCGATCTCGACGCCACCGTGGCGTTCTACCGCAAGACCTTCGGCTTCGAGGTCTTCCACGAGGAGGTCGACGAGGACCAGGGCATCCGCGAGGCGATGCTGCGGATCAACGGCACCGACGACGGCGGCGCCTCGTACCTCCAGCTGATGGAGCCGACCAGGCCGGACTGCGTGGTGGCCCGCTTCCTCGAGCGGCACGGCGAGGGCGTGCGCCACATCGCGTTCGGGTCCGCGGACGTGGCGGGCGCCCTGGCCGCAGCGGTCGCGGCCGGCGTCCGGCACCGCAAGGCCGCCGGTGACGCGCCCGCGCTCACTCTTCCAGTGTCGCATGACCCTGCGTATCACGACGCAGAATCAGAAACCTGCGCCACTATAAACTCATTCGAAAGGCTTCTGACCAGCCCCGAAATGAAAACCGCCGGTAACCGAGCACTCGGTTACCGGCGGCTTCCGGCTGACGGAACTATCGACAGGGTTCGAATACGAATTACTCTCGCGTTCAGTCGGTAGGCTGACTCAACGCCTCGGGTTCGTCCCATCCGGCCGCGCCGAGCCGGGCACGCACCCGCTCGATGTCCGCTTCGGAGGGCGCCTCCTGGATCAGGCGCGCGATGGCCTCGCCGATCGCCGCCGGATTCTGCGCGACCTCGTCCTCGGCCAGCGCCGCGGCGATCTCGGCGACCTCCAGGTCCGAGAGCCTGCGCCGCAGCAGCGCGAACAGCGGCAGGTAGTCGCGGTCGGGCACACCCTGCGGATAGCCCTTGCGGACGAAGTCGATGATGGATTGCAGCAGCGGTGGGATCGGCATCGCGGACCTCGGGTGCGGGATGGGCGAAGCAGGGCGGGCCTAGCGATCCGGGCCGGCGGACCGGCCCGTGGGGTTACGCGGGGTTAACTGTGGCTGACGATGCTGTAGATACCCCACCCGATCGCGGCCAGCACCACCGCGAAGCAAAGCACCGCCAAGGCGAGTCCCGGCGATCCGGCCGAGGCGGCCCGGCCGCCGCCGTCCGGCCCCTGGCCGCCCCGCGTCGTTCCGGACTCGGCGCCGCGCGCCGGGCTCAGCGCCCGCAGCCCGACCGCGAACAGCGCGGGCAGCCCGGCCCCGGCCAACAGGCCGACGACCACGATCTTCCACAGCGCGGTCAGATTGATCCAGGAGTTCATCGCGGCCCGCCTCGCTTCCCTGCTCTCGCTCGATCCTGAGATGTCGTGTACGCGGAAGCCGGGCGCACGAATGCCGGGCGCACAGCGAGCGGGCGCGTCATGCGGCGGCGCCGATAACTTCGGGCGCCGGAGCCACCGAGCCGGTCCATTCGGCGTTGACGTTGCCCGCCGTCACCGGGGTGCGCCGGGAGTTGAGGTAGAAGGCCAGCGCGCAGGCCACCAGCACGACGAAGATCACCGAGACTCCGGCCGTTCCGCCGATGCCGTGCGCCGCCTCGTACGCGAGCGCGCCGACCGCGCCCGCGGCCGGGAGGGTGAACACCCAGGCGGTCGCCATCCGGCCGGCCACGCTCCACCGCACCTCCGCGCCGCGCTTGCCCACTCCGGAGCCGAGGATCGAGCCGGTGGCCACGTGCGTGGTGGACAGCGAGTAGCCGAAGTTGCTGGAGAGCAGGATGGTGGCGGCGGAGGCGGACTCGGCGGCCATGCCCTGCGGCGCCTCGATCTCCACGAGGCCCTTGCCCAGCGCCCTGATGACCCGCCAGCCGCCGACGTAGGTGCCGAGGCTGATGGCCAGCGCGCAGGAAATGATGACCCAGGCGGGCGCCTTGTGGCCGGAGGCCAGCGACCCGTTCGCGATCAGCGCGAGGGTGATCACGCCCATGGTCTTCTGCGCGTCGTTCGTGCCGTGCGCGAGCGAGACCATCGAGGCCGAGCCGATCTGCCCGATCCGGAAGCCTCGGTCGCGCGCGCCCGCCGTGACGCTGCGCGTCAGCCGGTAGACCAGATAGGTGCCAAGGGCGGCGATCGCGCCGGCGATGATCGGCGAGAGCACCGCGGGCAGGACCACCTTGGACACCACGCCGTGCCAGAGCACCGCGTGCCCGCCCGCGGCGGCCAGCGTGGCGCCGACGACCCCGCCGATCAGCGCGTGCGAGGAACTTGACGGGATGCCGAAGAACCAGGTGGCCAGGTTCCACAGGATGCCGCCGACCAGGCCGGCGAACACCACGGTCGGGGTGACCAGGTGGCTTTGCACCAGGCCGCCGGCGATCGTGGCCGCGACGCTGAACGAGAGGAACGCGCCAACCAGGTTCAGCAAACCGGACAGGGCCACCGCGACGCGCGGCGGCAGGGCTCCGGTCGCGATCGAGGTGGCCATCGCGTTGCCGGTGTCATGGAAGCCGTTGGTGAAGTCGAAGGACAGAGCGGTGACGACGACGAGGGTCATCAGCAGGTCGTTGCTGCTCACGTCGCGAACGTATGCGTGCGATGACTGAGACGGAAGGGACCATCGTCATAAAACACCCGCACGTCGCCGAATGTTCATCCGGCCCGCCGCCTCAGCGCGACAGCCTCGGCAGGATCTGCTGGGCGTCCGCGGTGCGCTCGGACAGCAGCGCCGCGGAGCCGACGATCAGCGGGTCCGGCGGCGCGGCGATCTCAGGGTCCTTGTCCGGGTAGTCGTAGAGCGAGAGCACGTGGCGCATCGCGCCGAGCCTGGCGCGCTTCTTGTCGTTGCTCTTGACCACGGTCCACGGCGCGTCGGCGGTGTCCGTGTAGAAGAACATCGCCTCCTTCGCCTCGGTGTACTCGTCCCACTTGTCCAGCGAGGCCAGGTCCATCGGGCTCAGCTTCCACTGGCGCACCGGGTCGACCTGCCGGATCACGAAGCGGGTGCGCTGCTCGGCCCGGGAGACCGAGAACCAGAACTTCACCAGCCGGATACCGTCGCGCGCCAGCATCCGCTCGAACTCCGGGGCCTGGCGCATGAACTCCAGGTACTGCTCCGGGCCGCAGAAGCCCATGACCCGCTCCACCCCGGCGCGGTTGTACCAGGAGCGGTCGAACAGCACGATCTCGCCGGCCGCGGGCAGGTGCGCGACATACCGCTGGAAGTACCACTGGCTGCTCTCGCGCTCCGAGGGCTTCTCCAGGGCGACCACGCGGGCGCCGCGCGGGTTGAGGTGCTCGGTGAACCGCTTGATCGTGCCGCCCTTGCCCGCCGCGTCCCGGCCCTCGAACAGCACGACGAGGCGCTGACCGGACTCCTTGATCCAGTTCTGCAGCTTCAGCAGCTCGATCTGCAGCAGGCGCTTGTGCAGTTCGTATTCGGAGCGGGAGAGGCGCTCGTCGTACGGGTAGTCCTCGCGCCAGGTGTCCACCGGCGAGCCGTCCGCGTAGTACAGCACTGGATCGTCGTCGTCGCTGTCGTCCACGCGCAGGTCGGCCGCGGCGGCGAGGTCCAGCGGGCCGCCCGGCTTGGGGCGGGCGCGCAGGTTGGACAGGTCGGTCTTCAGGCCGCGCGGCTGATCGGTCGGCTGGTCGGTCGGCTCGGTGCTCACGACGGAAGGATCACCCGGACCGGGCGCGCTCGCCAGGGGGCGGGCCAAGGCTGCACCCGTTGTTCATCCTGCGGCCACCCGCGCGAAGGGTCGGCGAATAGGGGACGAATCCTTACCGATCGGGCTTGCCCGCAGGCGTTTATGCCAGCACTCTGCGATTTTGGGTCGACCACCCGCGAACTGATCAGGGCTCGCATTCACCGGTACTCGGACTTTGCTAGGAGTCGCTTATGCGCAGCAGGATTCTCGCCCTGGCCGCGACCGTGGCGCTGGCGATCGGCGGCGTCGTGGGCGCCGCCGGGTCCAGCCAGCCCGCCGCGGCCGCCACCGGGCCGTGCGGCACGCTGAGCACGCCCCCGACCTACACCCACGTCATCTGGGTGTGGATGGAGAACCACAGCTACAGCGACATCATCGGCAGCTCCCAGGCTCCGTACATCAACTCGCTGGCTGGGCAGTGCGGCCTGGCCACCAACTACCACAACGTCTCGCACCCGAGCCTGCCCAACTACGTCGGGGCCACCTCCGGCCTCGCGGTCAGCTCGCTGAAGAACTTCGACTCCGACTGCAACCCGTCGACCAAGTGCAGCACCTCGTCGGCGAGCATCTTCGGCCAGGGTGAGAGCTGGAAGGCGTACGAGGAGTCCATGCCCTCGAACTGCGACAAGTCCAACTCCGGCGAATACGCGGTGCGGCACAACCCGCCGCCCTACTTCACCTCGCTCAGCGGCTGCTCCACCTTCGACGTGCCCTACACGCAGCTGGCGAGCGACCTGTCCGCCGGCACGCTCTCGGCCTTCTCCTTCGTCACGCCGAACCTCATCGACGACATGCACGACGGCACGATCGCGCAGGGCGACAGCTGGCTGTCGAGCAACCTGCCCACGATCCTGAACAGCTCCGAGTACCAGAGCGGAACCACCGCGGTGTTCCTGACCTGGGACGAGGGCAGTGGCGGCAGCTCCGGCGAGGACTGCTCAGCCAACACCACCGACAACAGCTGCCACGTCGCCACGATCGTGATCAGCCCGAGCACCCGGGCCGGCAGCACCTCGGGGACGCTGTTCAACCACTACTCACTGCTGGGCACCGCCGAGCAGCTGCTCGGCCTGCCGGCGCTCGGGCAGGCCGCCTCCTACCCGACCCTCACCTCGGCCTTCAACCTCTGACCTGATTTCAGTCAGGCGCCGCGTTAGGGCGCCAGCCGCAGCAGCGCGGTGGTGGCCGCCGCGGCGATGACGACAACGAGGATAGGCGCCTTACGCCAGGCAAGCAGCCCGCCGACGGCGACGCCGGCGGGTCTGGCGTATCCGGCGAAGTCATGGCCCTGAGTCAGTGCGGTCGTGGCGACCAGCGCCGTGAGCAGGACCACGGCCGCGCTCTCCAGCAGGCGGCGGGCCAGCGGCGGGAACTCGACCCGGGAGCGCAGCAACGGGCCGACGAGCCGGAAGACGAAGGTGCCGGCCGCGAGCGTCAGCATGGCGCTGACGAGCAGGACGCGGTTGCCGGTCATGCGCGGACGAAGCGGATCAGCAGTCCGCTCAGCGCCAGCAACTCGGGCAGCCCGGCAGGCAGGTAAACGGAGGCGACCAGCGCGATGGCCGCACCGACCAGCGCGGCCTCGCGCGTGACTCGCTCGCGCAGGGCCGGAAGGATCAGCGCCAGGATGACCGCCGGAAATGTCGCGTCCAGCCCGAACGCGCCGGTATCGCGTACCTGGGTGCCGCCCAGGCTGCCGAGGAACGCCCCGAGCGGCCAGGCGATGAGGATTCCCAGCCCGCACAGCCGGTATGCGGCGCGCTTGCGGACGAGGTCCGGCTGGGAGAGCGCGAGCACGACCGTCTCGTCGTTCATCAGATGCGTGCCCAGGAGCCTGCGCCAGCCCGGCTCGATCACCTCGGGCAGCGCCAGTCCGTAGGGCACATGCCGGGCGTTGACCAGCAGCCCGGCGGCGACCGCGGCGAACGGGTTGCCGCCGGCGGCCGTGATGCCGACGAACAGGAACTCCGAGGACCCGGCCAGTACGAGGGCGCCGGTCAGCACGGGCAGCCAGAGCGGGAAGCCGGCCGCGACCGCCGACGCGCCGTACGAGACGCCCACCATGGCGACGGAGCCGCAGATCAGAGCGATGCTGCGGAGCAGATCGGAATCCAGTGTTCTCCACGCCGAACGCATGTCCGTCATAGTGAACGCGGCGCGGCCGTTTGTCAAAGGGAACGCCGTTCATCAAAATGAACGAATGGCGGAACACCCGACAGCGGCATCCCGGCCCTCGGCCGAGGCCATCGCGGCGGCGCTGCGCCGCGAGCGGCGCCGGACCGGCCTGAGCCTGAGCGAGGTCGCCCGCCGGGCGGAGATCGGCAAGTCCACGCTCTCCCAGCTGGAGGCCGGCACCGGCAATCCGAGCCTTGAGACGCTGTGGGCGCTGTGCGTCGCGCTCGACATCCCGTTCGCCCGGCTTTTCGAGCAGCCGCGCCCCAACGTCCAGGTAATCCGCTCCGGGCAGGGACCGGTCGTCGCGGCCTCGCAAGCCGACTACCAAGCCACCCTGCTCGCCGCCTGTCCGCCCGGTGCGCGCCGCGACGTGTTCAGCATTCGAGCCGAACCCGGCAGCCAGCGCACCTCCGCCCCGCATATGCCGGGCGTGGTCGAGCATTTGGTGCTGTGCGCGGGCAGTGCACTCGCCGGTCCCGAGGAGGAGCCCGTCCAACTCGCCCCCGGGGATTACATCGCCTACCCCGGCGACGTGACGCACATCTTCCGCGCGCTGGAGTCGGGAACCTGGGGCGTCCTCGTGTCCGAACACGTCTAAGAACACGTCTAAGCTGTCACTCTCACGCTGCGCCGCGCTTGCGCACTGCTAGGATCTGCGCGGCTTGGAAGCGCTTGCCGAGTGATGACCGGGGGCATCGGTGCACATACGTTCGTGGCTTGATTCGCGGCGTTCGCGTATTTTCGGCGTGGCTGCCATCGCGGTCGCGGGGAGCGCCGTGGCGGCCGGCTCGATGTGGGGCGATGCCGGTTCGAGCGGAGACTCGCGGCCTGCCGCGGCGACTTCCGCCGCCGGGGGCGCGGTCGCGCAGGTGCTCTTGCCCGGGCCCGCATCGACAAGTCACGCGGCGGGTTCAGCGAGCTCGCGCCACAGCGCCGGCACCTCCAGCGCACCGGGTGAGGTCTCCGCCGCAGCCCGCGCCGTTTCCTACCTCGGGCACACGTTCACCGTTCCGGCCGGATGGCATCTGGTCGACTTGAGCGGGGACTCCTCGCGCTGCGTGCGCTTCGATGTGCACGCGGTCTACTTCGGCAGCCCGTCGGCCGAGCAGCGCTGCGCCGGTCAGACCAGCGGCTCGGTGCAGGGCGCGGTGCTGGTGGTGCCCTCACCCACCGCGACGAGCGCGAGCGCCACCGACGACCCGTTGAACCAGCGGATCACCGCCACGCTGCGCGGCGTGCAGATCACCGCCTCCTACGGCACCGACCGCTCCTCCGTGCTCTCGCTGCTCTCCCAAGCCGGCGTACCGGCGCCGGCCGAGGCGCCGACGAGCGAGTCGACCACCGAGGTGTCCGACCGCGTCGCGGCGAATCTCAGCGCGATTCACAGCTCGGTCACGCCGCAGATCGTCGGGGCGATGACGCAGGTTTTCACAGGGCTCGGATTCGACGCGTGCACCGCGCCGAGCACGACGGACATGGCCGCGTGGACCGGATCGCCGTTCGGCGCCGTCGGCGTCTACATCGGCGGCGCCGAGCGAGCGTGCGCCCAGCCGAATCTGACGGCCTCGTGGGTCACCACCGAGACCAAGGCGGGCTGGCGCCTGATGCCGCTCTACGTCGGGCCGCAGGTGGCGTACGGCACCGTCACCAACGCCGCGGCCCAGGGGAAGGCGAGCGCCGACGACGCCGCGACTCAGGCCTCTTCATTGGGCCTCGGCTCGGGAGCGCTGCTCTACTACGACATGGAGGGCGGCAGCTACACCGCCGCCCAGAACGCCACCGCACAGGCTTTCGTGAGCGCCTGGACCGCCGAGCTGCACGCCCTGCACTACCACGCGGCGCTCTACGGCAACGAGTCGGGCGCGGTCGGCGCCATGGTCGCGGTCTGGGGCAGCGCCGTCGAGCCGGATGTCTTGGACGTGGCCAACTGGAACGGCAACGCCGACGACGACCCCGGGGCCGACCCGGCCGACCACTGGCGCGGCCACCGCGTGCACCAGTTCCAGGGCGACGACACCCACGCGACCTACGGCGGTGTCACCATCGACATCGACCATGACTATTTCGGACTTGCCGCGCCCTGCGGCCCCTCGCTGCCGGGTGCCGTCGTACAACCGCGATTCATGACGAGCTGCGCGGCCTCTCCCGCGCCGGCGCCGTCCGCATCGCAGTAATCGCGGCAATCGCGATAAATCGCCGTTTTCGCTTCACGTAACCGGATTTCTCGGGCATAGCGGTCGCCCCTTGACGGTCGGCCGTGTAGTTGGCGTACCCGCTGAGCGCTCCTGACAGCCCGTCAGGTGTGTAAGGCCTCGTTCGTGTCCGCCGGTTTCTCTTCCGTTCCCTCACCATTCAACCGACTCAGGTCCCTACGTCATGTGACGTGCCTACGTTCCTGGGGGCTGGCCGAGGGAGGGGCGTGAGGGACGCATGGAGACGAGCGTTGCGATACGGGGCCGCGGGATCACCAAATGCTTCGGTGACGTCGTCGCGCTCGACCGCATCGACCTGAACGTCCCGCACGGCCAGATCCACGGGCTGGTAGGGCCGAACGGCGCGGGCAAGACGACGCTGCTCGGGCTGCTGCTCGGCCTGGCGGTCGCCGACGAGGGGCGCCTCGAGATCCTGGGCACGCCGGTCGGACGCGCGCTCGCGGCCCCGGACGGCGTCGCAGGCTTCGTCGACGGCCCAGGGCTCTACCCCACGCTCACCGCCCGGCAGAACCTGGCCGCGCTGGCCGCGCTGCGCCGCCGCGACGCGCGTGCGGCCGGGGCCGGCGACGTGGCCGACGTGCTGGACCAGGTGGGGCTCACCGAGGTGGCCGACGACAAGGTCCGCGGCTTCTCCCTCGGCATGCGCCAGCGGCTCGGCCTGGCCGCCGCGCTGCTGAGCAAGCCGCGGCTGCTGGTGCTCGACGAGCCCTCCAACGGGCTCGACCCCGCCGGCAAGAAGCATGTGCGCGGCGTGCTCGGCCGCCTCGCCGCGGACGGCACCACGGTGATCCTCTCCAGCCATCGGATGGACGACCTCGAGGCGCTGTGCTCCGAGGTCACCATTCTGGCGACCGGACGCGTGGTCTTCTCCGGGCCGCTGAGCAAGCTTTCCGCCGAGAACAGCGAGCTCGACTACCGGCTGCGCACCTCGGACCCGCAGGCCGCCCGCACCGTGGCGCTCGAGACCTCCGGCATAAGCGTCATCGAGGGCTCCGACGCCGTCAACCGCCACGACACCGAGGTGCTGGTGGTGCGCGCGCAGGTGCCCGCCCTGGACGAACTGGTGGCGCGGCTGGTGCGGGCGGACGTCGCAGTGCGCGAACTCGCGCCGGTCATCTCGCCGCTCGAGGCCGCATTCCTCGCCCTCACAGAGCACGAACAAACGGCTCAGGAAGAAACAGCGCACGAAGAAACAGCGCGGGAAGATGAGGCCGACCGATGACCGCGACGATCGCCGAAGCACCTGTCGCCGGCGCCCGGCCTCCGGCCGCGAGCCCGGTCCCGGTCTCCCGCGCGTACCGCTTCGAACTGGTCAAGCAGTTCTCCCCGTGGCGGGTACGGCTCCTGATCCTGGCCTGCTGGCTCGGCCCGGGGATCGCGGTCTTCGGAATCAACCAGCAGAGCAATCTGCCCTCTGACACCCTCTTCGGCCGCTGGATGCACACCACCGGCTGGGCCGGGCCGCTGGTGACCCTCGGCTTCTCCGGAACCTGGGCGCTGCCGCTGCTCACCTCGCTGGTGGCCGGCGACGTGTTCGCCTCCGAGGACCGGCTCGGCACCTGGCGGCACCTGCTGGTCGCGGTCCGCTCGCACCGCCGCATCTTCGCGGCGAAGGCGCTGGCCAGCCTCACCGTGATCCTGCTGCTCGTGGCCGGCCTCGTCGCGTCCGGCATCGTCGGCGGGCTGCTCGCGGTCGGTAACAAGCCCCTGATCGGCCTCGACGGTCACGCCCTCGCCCCCGGCGACGCCGCCGGCAAGGTCCTGCTCGCCTGGGCCTGCGCGCTGGCCCCGACGCTGGCGCTGGCGGCCATCGGGCTGCTCGGATCCGTCGCGCTCGGCCGCTCGCCGATGGGCCTGCTGCTGCCGGTGATCGTCGCGTTCGCGATGCAGCTGGCGCAGATGCTGCCGCTGCCGGTGGCCGTACGCCTGGCGCTGCCGGGTTACGCCTTCATCTCCTGGAACGGCCTGTTCGCCCAGCCGCAGCAACTCAGCCCCCTGCTGATCGGGGTCGCGGTCAGCCTGGCGTGGGCCGTCGTCGCGACCGCGCTGGCGTACCTGCTGTTCCTGCGCCGGGACTTCACGAACCTCACCAACGACGGCACCGGGCGCAGGGCCCTGACCGTCGGCGCGCTGCCGCTGGCCGGCCTGCTCGCGGCCACGATCGGCCTGCTCGCCGTCTCGACCGGCGCCACCGGCTCCGGCATCGATCAGGACAAGGTGCAGCAGTCGGTCGCCACCGCGTTCGGCCACCTCTACCGGCTGCAGGAGCAGCAGCTGCACCGTCCGGCGGTCACCGAGGCGCAGCTGCAGACGACGGCCTCGTGCGCCAAGAGCGAGGGGCTGGCCGCCCAAGAAGGGCCGGGCAACGACTGGCGCTGCACGGTCACCTGGCACATCCCCGGCGTCGCGATCACTGGTCAGGCCATCTACCAGCTCGACGTCACCGCGAACGGGCGGTACATCGCCGACGGCGATGGACCGAAGGAAGTTAACGGCTACTTCCTGGTTCAGACCCCTGATGGGACTGCGCCGAACCCGCTGTGGCAGTTCGACGGCAACGTTGATCTGCTTCCTTCTCACTAAAGGAATGACTCAATGCAGGTAACGCGCCGTAGACGGCCTGTCGGGAAGTCTCAGGGTGTTCCCGACGGCCAGCGTGGCCGACGAAGCTTCACGAAGGCCGGTGTGGCCTCGGTCGCGCTCGTCTTCACCGGTGCCAGCATCGGTTACGCGTCGACCGTGCAGTTCGGCACCCAGCATGTCAGTGAGCTGACCGGCAAGGGCGAGGTCATCTCGAGCGACCAGTACATCAAGCCGATCGGCACCCGGCTGGTCATCAACCAGGGCAAGATCATGGGCGCGACGGTCAGCCCGGACGGCACGCACGTGGCCGCCACGGTCGCCGACGGCGGCGTCGCCCTGGTCGTCATCGACCTGCGCAGCTACCAGGTGGAGCAGGTCATCGGCCACAACACCACGGCGAACCTGCAGATCAGCGGGAACGACGTCGGCCAGACCTCGCCGACCTACTCCCCTGACGGCAAGTCGCTGTGGATCGGCCGCACCGACGGCTACACCAAGTTCGACGTGGGCTTCGGCGGCCTGCTGTCCAACCCGGTCGACATCGCGATCCCGGCCAACGGCGCCGAGCACGCGCTGTCGGCCAAGGCGGTCTTCTCCGCGGACAGCTCGACCGTGTACGCGGCGGTCAACGGCCAGAACCGCGTCGTGGCGCTCAACGCGGCGACCGGCGCGATCGAGCAGAGCTGGAACACCGGCATCGCGCCGCGCGGCATCGTCCTGGTCGGCGGCAAGCTCTACGTAAGCAACGAGGGCGGCCGCACCGCCGTCGCCGGCGACACGACCATCAACTCCTACGGCACCAACGTGCCGGCGAACCCGCAGACCGGTTCCTCCACGACCGGTACGGTCAGCGTCATCGACACGGCGAACCCGTCGGCGGCCGTCGGCAGCATCGCCGTCGGCCTGCACCCGACCGCGGTGTACGCGGCCGGCAGCACCGTGTTCGTGGCCAACACCAACAGCAACACCGTCTCGGTGATCGACACCACCAAGAACAAGGTGGTCCAGACGATCTCCACCCAGCCGTGGCCGGAGGCCTCGGTCGGTTACGAGCCGGACGCGATCTCGCTGACCTCCGACGGCCGCCTGCTGGTGACCCTCGGCCGGGCGAACGCGGTGGCGGTCTACCGCTTCACCTCGGCGCACGAGCCGGTCAGCTACGTGGGCCTGCTGCCGACCGACTACTTCCCGGCGGAGGTGGCCACGGTCGGCAACCAGATCGTGGTCGCCAACACCCGCGGTGTCGACGCGCTGCGCCCGACCGTCGCGGCCGGCCACAACACCCACGACACCACCAGCAGCCTGACCCGGTTCACGCTCCCCAGCGACCAGGCGATCCGCAGCTACACGGGCAAGGTCTTCCAGTACAACGGCTGGACGCCCGGCTCCGTGCAGTACGCCAGCGGCAACGGCAACAAGAAGCCCGTTCCGGTCCCGGCGCGGATCGGCGACCCCTCGACGATCAAGCACGTGTTCCTGATCGTCAAGGAGAACCGGACCTACGACCAGGTCTTCGGCGACCTTCCGCAGGGCAACGGCGACTCCACGCTGACCCAGTACGGCGAGGCGGTCACGCCGAACCAGCACGCCCTGGCGCAGCAGTTCGGCCTCTACGACAACTTCTACGACGTGGGCACGAACTCCGCCGAGGGTCACAACTGGCTGATGCAGGCGGACGACCCGGAGTACACCGAGTCCTCCGCCGGTGAGTACCTGCGCAGCTACGACACGGAGAACGACGTCCTGGGCCACCAGGAGTCCGGCTTCATCTGGAGCGGGGCGCAGGCCGCGGGCAAGAGCGTCAAGGACTACGGCGAGTTCCAGTCGATCGAGAACAAGCCGGCCGGCGGAACCTGGCAGAACTACTACTGCGACGCCAAGACCATGGCCGCCACCGGCGCCCCCAGCGCCTACCCGATCCAGGTCGGCTCGGCGATCCCGTCGCTCAACGCCGTGTCGGTCCCGGGCTTCCCGCTGTTCGACACCACGGTGCCGGACGTGTACAAGGCCCAGGTCTGGAAGCAGGACTTCGAGAAGAACGGCCCGGCCAACCTGAACATGTTCTGGTTGTCCAACGACCACACCGGCGGTTCGGCCAGCCCGGCCGCGCAGGTCGCCGACAACGACCTGGCGACCGGCGAGATCGTGGACGAGATCACGCACAGCAAGTACTGGAAGGACTCGGCAATCTTCATCGTCGAGGACGACTCGCAGGCCGGCCTCGACCACGTGGACGGCCACCGCGCCCCGGTCCAGGTCATCAGCCCCTGGGCCCAGCACGGCGTCGTCGACGACCACTACTACTCGCAGATCACGATGGTCCGCACCATCGAGCAGATCCTCGGCATCCACCCGATGAACCAGCTCGACTCCGCGGCCACCCCGATGACCGACGCGTTCACCTCGAAGCCGAACTACGCGCCGTTCAACGCCGTACCGAACCAGACCTCGCTGACCCTCGGCGTCTCGCCCCAGCCGTCCTGCGGCTCGGACGTGCCTCCCGGCCAGACCTCCTCGTCCGTCGCAAAGGCGAACGTAGCGGCGACGGCCGTGCCGTCCGCCGAGGCGTCCGTGGCGGCCCTGTGGAAGGCATGGGCGTCGCACCAGCACCTGACCGGTCCGGGCGCCGTTCCGGACTACGCCAACCCGGAGCAGATGAACCGGTACGTCTACTACCAGACCACCGGCTGGACCAAGCCGTACCCGGGCGACAAGAAGATCTACGCCCCGAACGAGGTGCCCGGTGGCTTCCTGCCGTCCGCGGACTCAGACAACTGAGACCTCTTCGGACGGATGCCGGTGATCACTTGATCGCCGGAACCTGATACCGCTGCACCGAGACGCTCGGCCGGATCTCCCGGCCGGGCGTCTCCCTTTTCACGGGCTTTCATCGCCGCCGCGAGCCTGTCTGCGCGTCTTCCTCAGCAGACGGTTCGGGGGCTGACGAACGAGCGGCCGCGTCCTACCATCCCGCGGTGACCGAGACCGGAACCGAGGACGAGACCGGGGACGTCGCCGCCGGCGGCAAGCGACTGCGCCGGCGGCTCTGGGCAGGCGGACCGCGCGACGCGGTGGCTGCGCTGGCGGCCAACGCCGCCGTGCGCGGCTGGGCAGGACCGCTGTCGGTCACGGCGCTCGGCGCGTGGTTCCGGTTCGCCGAGCTGGCCAGGCCGCAGGACGTCGTGTTCGACGAGACCTACTACGTCCCGCAGGCCTTCGGCATCCTGCGCTTCGGCGCTGAGCACGCGGTCAGCAATTCCACCGACAGCGAGATCGCCGGCGGCAAGACCACTGACATCTTCGTCTACGGCGGCCAGTTCTCCGCGCATCCGCCGTTCGGCAAGATCCAGATCGCGGCCGGCGAGTGGCTGTTCGGGCTCAACCCGTTCGGCTGGCGGTTCGCCACCGCGCTGGTCGGCACGCTCAGCATCCTGCTCCTGGCCAGGATCCTGCGCCGGATGACCGGCTCCACGCTGCTCGGCTGCGTCGCGGGTCTGCTGCTCGCCCTCGACGGCCTCGAGCTGGCGATGAGCCGGACCGCGATGCTGGACATCTTCGTGATGTTCTGGGCGTTGGCCGGATTCGGCTGCCTGGTCGCCGATCGGGACCAGATGCGCGCACGGCTTCAACACCCGCAGAATGCAACCACCGCAGATCACGTAGACGCTCGCGACCCGAATTCGACGCAGGGCGTGCGCTGGTGGCGCATCGGCGCGGGAGCTTGTCTGGGTCTTGCGACCGCGTGCAAGTGGAATGGCCTGTTCTTCCTGATCGGGTTCACGTTGCTGAGCATCGGCTGGGAGTATGCGGCGCGGCAAGCGACCCCGCGCAGGGCCGAGTCCGTTCGTGCCGCCGCGTCCACGCTGGCCATCGTCTGGTTCACGGCCGCCGAGGCGTACCTCCTGACGTGGACCGGCTGGTTTTCCTCAAACATCGGCTGGGACAAGTACTACGCGCAACAGCACGGCGTGCGCACGCCGGTCGTCTCGGCGCTGTATTCACTGTTCGAGTACCACCGCGAAATGCTCTCGTACAACGTCGCGCTGGCCACACCCAACGCCTACCAGTCGCGGCCGTGGACCTGGCCGCTGCTCATTCATCCGGTCCGGCTCTACTACGCGGCGCCGCAATACGCGGAGAGCGGCTGCCAGCAGACCGGTGGCTGCGTGCAAAACGTGCTGGCCGTGGGTACACCGGCGATCTGGTGGGTCGCGATTGCGGCGCTGGCCGCGGTCCTGGTGTGGTGGCTGCGCAGCCGCGACTGGCGGGCCGGCGCCGCGCTCGCGGGCGTGGCGGCGGGATGGCTGCCGTGGTTCGCGTTCGCCGGACGAAGCCAGTACTCGTACTACGCGGTCTCGTTCGAGCCCTTCGTCATCCTGACGCTCACGCTCTGCCTCGGCCTCGTCCTCGGTCAGAAGGGGGCGCCGCGCTGGCGCCGTGTCACCGGCGTCGCGATCACCGCCGGATACCTCATCGCGGTGGCGGCGAACTTCGCGTACCTGTACCCGATCCTGACCGGTGAGCCCATTTCCCACGCCGCCTGGCTCGCGAGGCTGTGGTTCTCCGGCTGGTTCTACTGAGCGCGAAAACGCCGCGCTAGTTGAAGGTGATCGGGCCGCTGATGTCGCGGGCCTGCACGACGTTCCCGTGGATCCGTGCCTCGCCGCTGATGGTGTTGGTGACCTGCCCCGCGTGCTCGAGGGTTTCGGTCATCCAGGCCCGAAGCGCTTCGGCGACCGCCGGATCGAGCCGCGCCTGCGCGATGAGGTGCTCGGCGGTTTGGGCGGCGGCGGTGTGGTCGCCCGTCGCGGCCTGTTCCAGTGCGTTCTGAGCGGAATGGGACCGCTTGAAGGCGCGGCGTGCGAGCGCGAGCAGGCCGCTCCATGCGCCCTTGCCAGCTTCGCCGGCCGCGGCTCGCACGATCAGCGCGGTAAGAGCATCGACCGATAGCGGATCCATCAGTGGACCATCCTCCCCAACCTGACAACCCGTCAGCTGAATCACGTACAGCGTAAGCCGGATCCCACGTGATCGGCTGGGCGTCGCGGCGATCGGCGGACGGCGCGTGGTGCGGCGAACGGCGCGATCCGGCAGTCACATGCCGGGCAGTGACAAAGGTCCCGACGAGACCGGGAATCAGGACCCTGTAGGCGATTCGGCCCGCTGGCTACGGTCGTGGAATACCGCCGTAGTCCACAGGGAGCCGGCAGATGAAGATCCTGTGCCTGGTCAAGTCAGTGCCCGCGTCCACCGTCGACGCCGGCTTCCGCGCCGATCTCACCCTCGACCGCGACAGCGTCGAGGGACAGCTTTCCGAGCTGGACGAGTACGCCGTCGAGCAGGCCGTCCGGCTCGCCGAGGCCGGGCTGGCGCAGCAGGTCACCCATGTGACCATGGGACCGTCCGCGGCCTCCGCCGGCCTGCACAAGGCCCTGGCCATCGGCGGTGACGACGCCGTCCACATCCTCGACGACGCGCTGCACGGATCCGACGCCCGGACCACCGCGCTGGTGCTCGCCGCGGCGGCGGAGCGCTGCGGCTTCGATCTCGTGCTGTGCGGCATGGGTTCGACCGACGCGGAGATGTCGGTGGTCCCCTCCATGGTCGCCGAACTGCTCGGGCTGCCCGAGCTGGCGTTCGTCTCCGAGCTGAGCCTGGAGGCGGGCACCGTGCGCGCCACCCGGCGCACCGACCGCGCGATCGAGCAGGTGGCGGTCGCGCTGCCGGCCCTGGTCTCGGTCACCGACCAGATCGGCGAGGCGCGCTACCCGACCTTCCGCAACATCGTCGCCGCGCGCAAGAAGCCGGTGCAGGTCTGGACGCTGGCGGACCTGGGCCTCGACCCGGCGCTCGCCGGGCTGGCCGGCGCGGCCACCGCGGTGCGCGAGATGAGCGCCCGGCCGCCCCGCGCCGCGGGCACGGTCATCGCCGATTCGGACGCCGCGGCCGCGGCGCTGGCCGACTTCCTGGCCGATCGCAAGCTCCTTCCGCACCCCTAGCTCTGAGGACCCGCCATGCCGTGCTGCCTGGTATTCGCCGAACGCGTCGGGAACGACGACGTCGCGACATCAACCCTCGAACTGCTCACGTTGGCCCGGCGGCTCGGCGAGCCGATCGCGGTGGTCGGCGGCGATCCGAGCGAGAAGGTGATCGACCGGCTGGGCGCGTACGGTGCGGCAGCCGTCTACATGTATGACAACGCCGCCGACGATCCGGCGGCGCAGGCGCGCCTGCTCGCCGAGGTCGCCCGGCGGGAGGGACCGTGCGCGGTGCTCATCGCCACCGGTCCCGAGGGCAAGCGGCTCGCCGGCCGGCTGGCGGTGCGGCTGGACTGCGGGATCATCACCGACGCGGTGGACATCGAGCCCGGGCCGGTCGCGGTCCAGTCGGTGGGCGCCGGCGCGTGGCGGGTGCGCAGCGCGGGGCTGGGCGCGACGGTCGTGATCACGGTGCGCCCGAACTCTACGAGCCCTGAGATCGCCGCGACGACGCCGAAGGTGGAGCGGATCGAAGTGGAGGCGAAGGAACAGGACCGGGCTGTGCGGGTGGTTTCGCGCACGCCGCTGGAGGGTGGCAAGCGCCCGGCGCTCACCGAGGCCTCGACCGTGGTCTCCGGCGGACGCGGCGTCGGCTCGGCGCAGGGCTTCGGCCTCATCGAACAGCTCGCCGACGCCCTCGGCGGCGCGGTGGGCGCCTCTCGCGGCGCGACCGACGAGCAGTGGTACCCGCGCGAGTACCAGGTCGGGCAGACCGGCAAGACGGTCTCCCCGCAGCTGTACCTCGCCGCCGGGATCTCCGGCGCGATCCAGCACCGCGCGGGCATGCAGAGCTCCCGCACGGTCGTCGCCATCGACACCGACCCCAAGGCGCCGATCTTCCAGGTGGCCGACTTCGGTGTGGTGGGCGACCTGTTCTCGGTGATCCCCGCGCTGCTCGAAGAGATCGGGAAGCGGTCGTGAACGCGGCGGCGAGCACCACGGGACTGGACGCCGCCTCGCTGGGCCTGATGCTCGAGGCGCTCGACGACTTCACCGAGAACGCGCTGCCGTGGGAGCGGCGGCTGGAACTCGACCACGAAGACGTCTGCCCCGAGCAGACCGTGCGCGCGATGTGCGGCGAGGACCTGGGCGTGCAGCTGGCCTTCTTCCCGGAGGAGTACGGCGGGATGGGCGGCGGCGCGTTCGACTCGTACCGCATCTGCGAACGGCTCGCCAGGATCGACATCGGCCTGGCGACGTCCGTGTTCGCGACGTTCCTCGGCTGCGACCCGATCCTGTTCGGCGGCACGCCGGAGCAGAAGAAGCTCTGGCTGTCGCGCATCTGCGCCGACGGGGCCCTCTTCGCCTACGGCGCGACCGAGCCCGAGGCCGGAAGCGACCTCGGCGCGCTGCTGACGACCGCGACACCGGTCGACGGCGGCGGCGCGTACCGGCTGCACGGGCGCAAGCAGTGGATCAGCAACGGCACGATCGCGGACGTGTACACCGTGCTGGCGCTGACGCCGGGCGGGCCGTCCTGGTTCGTGGTCGAGAAGGGCGCGCCCGGCTTCTCCAGCGCGCCGCCCGAGGACAAGCACGGCATCCGGCTCTCCAACACCGCGGCGCTCTTCCTGGACGACGTCGTGGTGCCGGCCGAGAACCTGGTCGGGTTGAAGGAGGGGCGCGGACTGGTCCAGGCGCAGCTGGTGTTCGGATACACCCGCGTCATGGTCGCCGCCTTCGGCCTGGGCGGCGGCTGGTCGGCGCTGGACCGCGCGATCGAGTACTCGACGAACAGGGTGCAGGGCGGGGCCGCGCTGTGCGAGAAGCAGGGCTACACGCACAAGCTGATCGTCCCGCACGCGGTGCGGCTCGAAGCGGCCCGCGCGTTCCTGGAGGAGACCGCGGCCGCGCTGGACTCCGGGGCCGGCGGGCTCAACACCGAGGGCGCGATCGCCAAGTACCTGGCGACCGAGGCGGGCGACGCGGCGGCCGACGCCGCGATCCAGGCGCACGGCGGGTACGGCTATACGCGTCCTTACATGGTCGAGAAGATCAAGCGGGACGTGCGGATCACCCGGATCTACGAAGGCACCTCCGAGATCATGGAGATGACCATCGCCCGCGACCGCTGGCAGAACCACCTCAAGACCGGGGGCGCCTACTACCGCGACGCCGCGGCCGCCATGCGCGAGTTCGGGCCGCAGCAGGGTGCGCACACCGCGGCTCTCGCGCTCGCCTGCCTGGCCGCCGTGCTCGACGCGTGCCGCGTCGGCCGTCTCACCCGCAGCCAGCACGTGCTGCTGCGCTTGGGCGAGCTGATCGCCTACGCCGAAGGCTCGGCCGCGATGGCGCGCCGGGCCGCGGCCGCCGGGGCGGGCACGCTCGGCGCCAAGGCGGACCGGCGGTTCACCCCCGACGTCCTGTCCGCGATCAGCCGGATCTTCGCGCGCGAGGCGGCCATGAAGGTCGCCGAGGAGGGCGCGCGCCTGGTCGCCGGCGCTCAGGAACAGGGCTCTGATCTCACGGCGCGGCTCCCGCTAGACGAGGTGCGGGGCGCACAGGCCGGACTGCTCGCGGACATGGACCTCGTCGCCGACGCGCTCTACGAGCGCACCAAGGGCTGAGGGCAGGACGATGGACGTTTACACCCGCGAACCGATCGCGGTCGTCGGCATGAGCGCGATCATGCCCGACGCCGCCGACCTTGCGGCCTTCTGGGCCAACCTGACCGCCGGCCGCTACTCGATCGGCGACGTACCGGCCGGCCGCTGGGATCCGGAGCTGTTCTACGACCCGGATCCGGCAGTACCCGACAAGACCTATTCGCGCATCGGAGGATGGGTGCGGCAGTTCGTCTGGGATCCGCTGGGCTGGCGCCTGCCGGTGCCGCCCGCGGTCGCCGAGCAGCTCGACGACGGCCAGAAGTGGGCCGTCGCCGGGGCGCGCGCGGCGCTGCTCGACGCGGGCTGGCCCTCGTGGACGGTCGATCCCGAGCGCGTCGCCGTCATCCTGGGCAACGCGATCGGCGGGGAGAAGCACTACGACACGAACACGCGCCTGTCCTTTCCCCAGTTCGCCCGCTCGCTTTCCACCGCGCCGTCGTTCGCAGCCCTCGATGTCGCGGTGCGCACGGCGGTGATCGAGGAGACGCGGCGGGACTTCCTGGCCGGGTTCCGGCCGGTGACCGAGGACACCATGCCAGGCGAGCTGTCCAACGTGCTGGCCGGGCGGGTGGCGGCTCTGTTCAATCTGCGCGGCCCGAACTTCACCACGGACGCGGCCTGCGCCTCGGCCCTGGCCGGGGTGGCGTCGGCGGTACGCGGACTGCAGGCCGGCGACTACGACGCGGCGGTCACCGGCGGCGTGGACCGCAACATGGGCGCGAGCGCGTTCATCAAGTTCTGCAAGATCGGCGCGCTGTCGGCGACCGGGACCCGGCCTTTCGACGCGGGCGCGGACGGCTTCGTGATGGGCGAGGGGGCCGCGCTGTTCGTGCTCAAGCGCCTCGCCGACGCGGAGCGCGACGGCGACCGAATCTATGCGCTGATCACCGGCATCGCCGGTTCCAGCGACGGCAAGGGCAAGGGGATCACCGCGCCGAACCCGGTCGGCCAGCGCCTGGCCGTGGAACGGGCGTGGCGTGACGCCGGACAGGATCCGTGCTCGGCCACGTACGTCGAGGCGCACGGAACCTCCACGGCGGTCGGCGACGCGGTGGAGCTCGGCGTTCTCGACGAGGTCTTCCTGAAGGCGGGCGCCGCGCCGGGCTCGATCGCGCTCGGCTCGGTGAAGTCGAACATCGGGCACCTGAAGGCCGCGGCGGGCGCGGCGGGGCTGGCCAAGACCGTGCTCAGCCTGCATCACCGGACGCTCGCGCCAAGCCTGCACTTCGACCGGCCGAATCCGGGCGTGGACTGGGCGGCGACGCCGTTCCGGGTGAACACCACGCTGCGTGAGTGGCCTGATCCGACCGGCGGGACTCCTCGCCTCGCCGGCGTGAGCGCGTTCGGGTTCGGCGGCACGAACTTCCATGTGGTGCTGGAGGAGTACGTGCCCGGACAGCACCGGCCGCAGGGAGCCGCGCGCTCGTTCGCGTCTGCCGTACCGGCGACTTCCACGGCCACGACCGCTGTCGCCTCGTCGGCAGCCGTCACCGCGCCGACCATTACCGCGCCCACCAGCTCGCCCGCATCCGCGCCCACGCCGACCGCTCCGTCCTCGGCGGCTCCCGCACGCACGGCGCCGATTGCCGCTCCTCCCGCGCGCATCACTCCCCCGCCGGCCAACATCGCGATGGTCGCCGGGCGCGACGACGCCGAGGTCGTCAAGGGCCTGAAGGCGCTGCGCGCGCCCGCTCCTCCCGACGCCGCCAAGGCCGCCGCCCCGGTGCGGGTCGCGATCGCCTACACGGGCAAGGAGGACCTGGCCGCGAAGGCCGCCAAGGCGATCCAGGCTTTCACCGCGCCCGCGATGTGGCGCGCGCTGCGGTCGCAAGGCGTCTTCCTGGGCCGCGGCGCTCCGGGGAAGGTCGCGTTCCTGTACACCGGGCAGGGCTCGCAGTACGTCAACATGCTGGCTCAGCTGCGCGAGAGCGAGCCGATCGTCGCGGACACGTTCGCCGAGGCCGACGCGATCATGACGCCACTGCTCGGCCGCCCGCTCAGCTCGTTCATCTACGGCGCCGACACCGAGGCGCTGGAACTGCGGCTGCTGCAGACCGAGATCACCCAGCCCGCCGTGCTCACCGCCGACCTCGCGCTCACCCGGCTGCTGGCCTCGTACGGATTCACCCCCGACCTGGTGATGGGCCACAGCCTCGGCGAATACGGCGCGCTCGCCGCCGCCGGATCGCTGAGCTTCGCGGCGGCGCTCGAGGCGGTCAGCGCGCGCGGACACGAGATGGCGTCGCTGGAACTCGAGGACAACGGGGCGATGGCCGCCGTGTTCGGGCCGCTGGAAGAGATCGAGCTGATCGTCTCGCGGGACCCCGGGTACGTCGTCATCGCCAACATCAACAGCACCAAGCAGGCCGTCATCGGCGGCGGCACCATGGATGTCACGCGGGCGATCGCCGCGTTCCGGGCGGCCGGTATGACCGCGACCCGGATCCCGGTCAGCCACGCCTTCCACACGCGGATCGTCGCCCCGGCGAGCGAACCGCTCAAGGCCGCGTTGCGGCGGTTGAACATCGCGCCGCCGCAGCTGCCGATCGTCTCGAACGTGACCGGCCGCTTCTACCCGGCGGACGCGGGCGTGGAGACCATGCTCGACCTGCTCGGCCGTCAGGTCGCCTCGCCGGTGCAGTTCATCGCCGGTCTGCACACCCTCTACGAAGCCGGGGCGCGGGTCTTCGTCGAGGTCGGTCCGAAGAAGGCGCTGCAGGGCTTCGCCGACGACGTGCTCGGCTCGGCGCATGAGGATGTGATCGCGTTGTACACCAACCATCCCAAGACCGGCGACCAGACCTCGTTCACGAACGCGCTGGCCGGTCTCTACGCCGCCGGGCTGTATGCGGGCTCTGCTGAGCCGCAGGCGGAGGCGGCGCCGAGGCACGCGGAGCTTTCCACGCCGCAGCGCGATACCGCGACGGCGCAGGGCACGCGACTTTCCACCACCGCCTACGCCGAGCTGGGCAAGGTGTTCGCCGAAGCGATCGAGCAGGGCCTCAGGCTGTTCAACGGCGAGACCCCGCAGGCCTCCAGCTCCGGCGCGGCCACCTCGCCCGCCGAGCCGTCCGCGGCGAGCGAACCGGTCGCCGTGACCGGTGCCGCGCTGGGCCTGCCCGGCGTCGAGCGGGTCTTCGACGACGCGAACGTGGCGCGGATCCTGGCCGGGCAGCAGTTCATCGGCAGCGTGCCGCGGGCGGTGCGCAGCGCGATGGTGGACCGGCGCATCACCCGGCTGGTCAAGCGCGCCGCCGGCGACCCGACCTTCGAGAGCATCGACGACGAGGCCGAGGTCATCAAGCTGGCCGGGCGCAACGCCCCGCTGGACGTGGTGGCTGAGTTCGGCGTCGACGCCGAGCGCGACGCAGCACTCGACGTATCCACAAGGCTGGCCGTCGGCGCGGGCTTCGACGCACTGCGTGACGCCGGCATTCCGCTGGTCATGCACTACCGGACCACCACGCTCGGCACGCGGCTGCCGGACCGCTGGGGCCTGCCGGAGTCAATGCGCGACGACACCGGAGTCGTGTTCGCCTCCGCGTTCCCGGCCTATGACGCGTTCGCCGCAGACCTCGAGCACTACTTCACCGACCGCGGCCGGCGCGAACAGCTCACGGCGCTGCTGACCGTGCGCGACCGCATCGCCGAGACGGACCCGGCGCGTAAGGAGGCTGACGTGCAGATCGCGCGGCTGCGCGAGCTGCTGGCGGCCGAGCCCTACCGGTTCGATCGCAGGTTCCTGTTCCGCGCCCTGTCGATGGGCCACTCGCAGTTCGCTGAGATCATCGGCGCGCGCGGGCCCAACACCCAGGTCAACGCGGCCTGCGCGAGCACCACGATGGCGCTCGCGGTGGCCGAGGACTGGATCCGCACCGGGCGCTGCCGCCGCGTGATCATCGTCTCGGCCGACGACGCCACCAGCGACGCGCTGCTGCCGTGGATCGGCTCGGGATTCCTCGCCTCCGGGGCCGCGGCCACCGACGAGTCGGTGCAGGACGCGGCGCTGCCCTTCGACCGGCGCCGGCACGGCATGATCGTCGGAGCCGGGGCCGCCGCGCTGGTGGTCGAGTCCGCGGAGGCCGCCCGCGAGCGCGGCGTGCAGCCGATCTGCGAAGTGCTCGCCACCGTCGTCGCGAACAGCGCCTTCCACGGCACCCGCCTCGACGTGGACCACATCTCGCAGGTCATGGACCAGCTGCTGCGCCAGGCCGAAACCCGGGGCGTGCAGCGCGACCAGATCGCCGCGCACACGGTGTTCGTGTCGCATGAGACTTACACCCCGGCCCGCGGCGGCAGCGCGGCAGCTGAAATCAACGCTCTGCGACGCACCTTCGGGCCACGGGCAGACGAGGTCGTGATCACCAACACCAAGGGCTTCACCGGGCACGCGATGGGCGCCGGCATCGAGGACGTCGTCGCGGTCAAAGCCCTGGAGACCGGCATCGTCCCGCCGGTGCCCAACTTCAAGGAGCGCGACCCCGAGCTCGGGGACCTCAACCTGTCCCTCGGCGGCGCCTACCCCGTGCGCTACGCGCTGCGGCTGGCCGCCGGATTCGGCTCGCAGATCGCGATGTCACTCCTGCGCTGGACGCCCATGCCGGACGGCCGCCGCCGCGCGCCGACCGAGCTCGGCTACGCCTACCGCATCGCGGACCCGCAGGCCTGGCGCGGCTGGCTCAGCTCCGTCAGCGGCAGAGCCGAAGCGCGCTTGGAAGTGGTGACCCGGCGCCTGCGCGTCGCCGAGGACATCACCGCGGGCATGACGACAGCACCCGTGGGCACGATCGCGCCCGCGACCGCACCCGAACCCGACCTGGTGATGGACGAACCGCGGATCGAACCGGCCGTACCCGAACCAGTTTCGCAGCGGCCTGACATCGGCACCGGTGCAGGCGCCGCCACCGACGAGGTGGCCACGGCGGTCGTCGAGATCGTGTCTCAGACCACCGGCTACCCGCCGGAACTGCTCGAACCCGACCTGGACCTCGAAGCCGACCTCGGCGTCGACACCGTCAAACAGGCCGAAGTCTTCGCCGCCGTACGCCGACGCTTCCACCTCGAACGCGACGAAAACCTGCGCCTGCGCGACTTCCCCACCCTCAACCACGTGATCGACTGGGTCAAGCAGCGGACCGGCACGCCGGAGCAGGAGCCTGAGACGGTCGTGATCCCGATCACGTTCGCCGAGCCGGCCGCCGAGGAAGCGGTCACGCCGGAGCCGGTTTCACAGGGAGCTGACACCGACGAGGTGACCACGGCCGTCGTCGAGATCGTGTCCCAGACCACCGGCTACCCGCCCGAACTGCTCGAACCCGACCTCGACCTCGAAGCCGACCTCGGCGTCGACACCGTCAAACAGGCCGAAGTCTTCGCCGCCGTACGCCAACGCTTCCACCTCGAACGCGACGAAAACCTGCGCCTGCGCGACTTCCCCACCCTCAACCACGTGATCGACTGGGTCAAGCAGCGTCAGACGGCTGCGGCGGCGTCCGAGCAGCCAGCGCGAGGCGAGGCCCCGCAGGCCGCGGACGAGCAGGACGTGAACGTGCTGCGGCGGGTGGCGCACCCGGTGGCGCGTCCGGCGCTCGACCTGTGCAAGCCGACCGGGGCCACGCTCGGTTCCGGTAGCCGCGTCGTGGTCATGCCGGATTCCGGCGGAGTCGCCAAGCAACTGGTCTCCCGGCTGGAGAAGGAGGGCTGCGAGGTCGTGCTGCTCTCCCCCGACGGCACCTCAGACGTCACCGGGAGCGTCCAGGGCGTCTACTGGCTCGCAGGGCTCGATGACGAGGGCCCGGTCGAGACGATGGACCTGCCGGCCTGGCGCGCCGCGCTGAACCTGCGCGTCAAGCAGCTCTACCGGCTGATGCGCGCGCTGTACGAGCAGTCGCCGTTCCTCGTCACCGGCACCCGCCTCGGCGGCTACCACGGGTACGACGACGCGGGAGCGAAGGCCGTCATGGGCGGCGCGATCACCGGCTTCGCCAAGGCCTACCGGCGCGAGCAGCCCGAGACCCTCGTGAAGGCCGTGGACTTCCCGCGCAGCCGCAAGACCGCGTGGATCGCGGACACGCTGATCGAGGAGACGCTCAAGGACCCCGGCTGCGTCGAAATCGGCCACGCCGACGCCATGCGCTGGACGGTCGGCCTGACCGAGGAACCGCGCAGCGGCCAGGGCAGTCCGCTCGGTCCGCACTCGGTCTTCGCGGTCACCGGCGCGGCCGGCGGCATCGTCAGCGCGATCGTGGCCGACCTGGCCCGGCACATGCCCGGCACCTTCCACCTGCTCGACCTGGCCGAGTGCCCGGAGGAGGGCGACGAGGATGCGCGGCTGTTCAGCGCGGATCGCGAGGCGTTCAAGCTCGTGGTGGCCGAGCGGCTCAAGGCCCGCGGCGAGCGCCCGACCCCGGTCCTGATCGAGGCCGAACTCTCTCGCCAGGAGCGCAGCAACGCCGCGCGCCAGGCGGTCGACGCGGTGCGCGCAGCCGGAGGAACCGCCCACTACCACCGGGTTAACCTCACCGACGCGGCCGCGGTCGCGGCGACCATGTCCAGCATCCGCGAGCTGTCCGGGCGCGTCGACGTGCTCGTACACGCCGCCGGAATGGAGATCAGCCACGCGCTGGCGGACAAAGAGCCGGCCGAGTTCGACCGCGTCTTCGACGTCAAGGCGGACGGCTGGTTCAACCTGCTGCGCGGCGCCGGCGAGCTGCCGATCGGCACCGTCGTCGCGTTCAGCTCCGTGGCCGCCCGGTTCGGCAACGCCGGCCAGACCGACTACAGCGCCGCCAACGACCTGCTGTGCAAGTGTGTCAGCGGCCTGCGGCGCACCGGCTCGCAGATCCGGGCCCTGGCCGTGGACTGGAGCGCGTGGGCGGGCATCGGCATGGCTTCGCGCGGCTCCATCCCCGCCGTGATGAAGCGCGCCGGGATCGAGCTGCTGCCGGCGCGGGCCGCGATCGACTGGCTGCGCGCCGAACTGACCGAGAGCGGCGAGTCGGGCGAGGTCGTCGCCGCGGGCGCGCTCGGGGCGCTGGCCGCGCCGCCGGACGAGTCCGGCGGCGTGCTGCCAGAGCGGTTCGACACCGCGCAGGCCGGGCCGATGATCGGCACCGTCGAGTCGTTCGGGACCGACGGCCTGATCGTGCGCACGACGCTCGATCCGCTGGGCCAGCCGTTCCTGAACGACCACCGCATCGACGGCACCCCGGTGCTGCCGGGGGTCATGGGCATCGAGGCCTTCGCCGAGATCGCCCGGCTGGCCGCGCCGGACTGGCTGGTCGGGGACGTGGAGGACGTCGAGTTCCTCGCGCCGCTGAAGTTCTACCGGGACGAGCCGCGCGAGATCACCGTGCGCGCGCTGTTGCGCCCGGACGGCCCCGACCTGGTCGCGCAGTGCTCGCTGGAAGCGGAGCGCACGATGCCGCACGCGGTCGACGAGGAGCCGGTGACGATTCGCACGGTCCACTTCACCGGGAAGGTGCGGCTGACGCACCGGCCGGAGCGCAGCGAGCGGGAAGGAGCCCCGCGCCGGGCCGATAGCGCGGTCGCGGTGCCCGCAGCCGATATCTACCGGCTTTACTTCCACGGGCCGGCGTACCAGGTCGTCGCCTCAGCTTGGGGGCAGGACGGCGCCACCGCGGCCGCGCTGGCCGACGGGCTGCCGCCCGATCACGAGCCGCAGCAGTCCCCCACCCTCGCCGCGCCGCGGCTGGTAGAGCTCTGCTTCCAGACCGCGGGCCTGATCCAGGCCGCGCAGGACGGAGAGCTCGCGCTGCCGCGCCACGTCGACCGGGTCCGGGTGTGGCCGGCGAGCGAAGGACCGGCCTTCGTGCGGGTCCAGCGCAGCGGGGAGCACTTCGACGCCTCGGTCCTCGACGCCAAGGGAGGTGTCATCGTCCGACTCGAGGGCTACCGGGCGACGCCGTTGCCCGACCCGGTGCCCGCCGACGTGCGGAACTCGCTGGCCGGGGTGGTCTGAATGCCGGCGATCACCCGACTGGCCATCCTCAACCGGGGTGAGAGCGCGAAGCGCGCGCTGGACGCCGCCGCGGAGCTGGGAGCCGACGAAGGCACGCGGATCACCTCGATCATCGTGCGCACCGAGGCCGACGCCGACGCCTGGTTCGTCGGGCTCGCCGACGAGGCGGTCTCGCTCGGCCCCGCCACGTTCACCGATCCGGTGGACGGGCGGCGCAAGGCGGCTTATCTGGACGAGGAGCGGGTGATCGCCGCGCTGAAGCGGGCCGACTCCGACGCGGTGTGGGTCGGCTGGGGCTTCGTCGCCGAGCACGCGGGCTTCGCCCGCCGCTGCGAGCAGGAGGACATCGCCTTCGTCGGGCCGGACAGCCAGACGATCGCGCTGCTCGGCGACAAGCTGGCGGCCCGCCGGCTGGCCATCAAGGCCGGCGTGCCCGTGGTTCCCGGGGCCACCAGCGACGTGGCCGGCGTGGCGGACGCGGCCGAGCAGGCCGCACGGATCGGCTATCCGGTGGTCTTAAAGGCCGCGGCCGGTGGCGGCGGCCGGGGAATCAGGGTCGTGCGCCAGCCGGAGGCGCTCGCCGAGGCGCTGGACGCCGCGCGCGCGGAGGCGACCCTGGCCTTCGGCGACCCCACGCTCTTCATCGAGCGCCTGGTGCCGCAGGCCCGGCACGTCGAGGTGCAGATCATCGCCGACGACTACGGCAACGTGTGGGCGCTCGGAGTGCGGGACTGCACCGTGCAGCGGCGGCATCAGAAGGTTATCGAGGAGTCCGCCTCCCCGGCGCTGGACGCGGAGGCGGAACGCGCGATCAAGCAGGATGCGATCCTCATGTGCCAGGCGGCGGGTTATCGCAACGCCGGCACCGTCGAGTTCCTGGTGGACACGCAGAGCGGTCGCCATTACTTCCTGGAGGTCAACACCCGGCTTCAGGTCGAGCATCCGGTGACCGAGCGGACCACCGGAGTCGATCTGGTCAAGCTGCAACTGCACGTCGCGCGCGGCGGCAGGCTGGAAGGCGAGCCGCCACCGGCGCACGGCCACGCGGTCGAGGCCCGGCTGTGCGCGGAGGATCCCGAGCGGGGCTTCGCCGCGGCGCCCGGCCGCATCGAGCTGTGGCGGCCCCCGGGCGGTCCGGGGATCCGCGTCGACTCCGGAATCGTCGAGGGCGACGAGGTGGTCCCGGACTTCGACTCGATGATCGCGAAGGTGGTGGCTTGGGGACGGGATCGCGAGGAGGCGCTGGCGCGGCTGCGCCGGGCGCTCGACCAGACCGCGGTGGTGGTGGCCGGCGGCACTACGAACCGGCTGTTCCTGCGGTCCCTGTTGGACCGGCCGGAGCTGCGTGCGGGAGCGGTCGACAACCTGTGGCTCGACGGCCTCGTGGCCGAGGGCGGGCATCTGGCCGCGCCCGAGCCGATGGCCGTGATCCAGGCCGGTATCGAGGCGTACGACATCGATCACGCGGCGAGGGCGGCGGTCTTCCACGCGGCCGCGGCGCGCGGGCGGCCGGAGCGGTCCGGAGACGTCGGCCAACGGGTCCGGCTTCGCTATCGGGGGCGCATGTACGCCCTCGAAGTGTTCCGCACCGGTCCACACGCCTATCGCGTCGCGGTCGGCGACGATGTCGTCGACGTCGAGGTCGAGCGTCAGGGTCCGTATGAACGGCGCGTTCGCTGCGCCGCGGTCACCTGGCGGCTCGTCTGCGTGACGCAGGGTTCTTCTTTCCTCGTGGACGCGGGCGGGGCGACCCACCGGGTCTATCGAGAGGACGGCGGCCTGGTGCGGGCCGAGTTTCCCGCCTATGTCGCCGCCGTGCGGGTCGCGGCCGGCGACAAGGTGGCCGAGGGTGACCCGCTGCTGGTGCTGGAGAGCATGAAGATGGAGGCGACGCTCACCGCGCCGTTCTCCGGGCAGGTCACCGGCGTGGACGTGGTCGCCGGCTCGCAGGTCACGACCGGCGCACCGCTGCTGCGCATCCGCGAGAAGGCCGCGCCGAGCACCGCTCGAACCGGCGGTCTCGCCGACTTCGCCGCACTCGCGTCCACGGACGAGACCGACACCTGGGACTGCGCCGCGGTCTACGGCGCGCTGCACCGGTATCTGCTCGGCTTCGACCTCGACGAGGCGGCCGTGCGGCGCGTCGTCGCGGCGCAGCGCGAGCTGGCCGTGACGCTGCCGGCGGACGACGCGGCGCTGCTGCGCGCGGAGGAGGAGTTCCTCGATCTGTTCGCGGACGTCAGCGGCCTGTATCGCCCGCAGCCGGAGGCCCACGACGGCAACAGCTCCGAGGCCGGCCAGGACGCCAGCGCGCACGAGTATCTGCTCTCGTATTTGCAATGGCTCGATCCCGAACGCGCTGACCTGCCGCCGCGCTTCATCGCCCGGTTGAAGCGGGCGCTGGCGCGATACGGCGTGCACAGCCTGGAACGCAGCCCGCAATTGGAGGAAGCCGTCTTCTGGCTCTACTCCTCGGTGCTGCGCGCGGATCTGCTCGCCCCGACCGCGGCCGCGGTCCTGGAGCGGCGCCTGTCGCGCCACGACGCCCTCGCGCACGCCGCCGGCCCGGGGCTGCGCTCCCTGCTCGACCGGCTGGCCGCGGCGGCCCAATCGCGGCACCCCGTCGTCGCCGACCTGGCGCGTGACGTGCGCTTCCGCTACTTCGACGAGCCGCTGCTCGAACGATCTCTGGCAGGGTTCTACCAGGAGATGGACGAGCATCTCGACGCGTTGGAGGCGGAAGCCTCCGGAGACGACCGGGTCCGGCGCATCGAGCGCCTGGTGCGGTGTCCGCAACCGCTACGCGGCCGGCTGCTGCTGCGCTCGGTGAAGGCCGCCGGCTCGTTCCGCAAGGCCCTGCTCGAGGTCTACATCCGCCGGTTCTACAGCACCAGGTCCCTTACGTCGGTCTCATTCGACGAGCGCGACGACATGGTGCTGGCCACGGCCGACTTCGAGCACGAAGGCGAACGCTTCCACCTGGTCGCCGGGTTCGTCGAGCTGGACGATCTGCACCAGGCCGCGGCGGCGGTCGCGCATCACCTGGCCGGTCGCCCGGGTGCGGACGGCGAGGTCGTCGTCGACCTGTCCACCTGGCGTTCCGGGTTGCGGCCGAGCGCCGACGCGATGGCCGCGCGCATCGCGGACGCGCTGGGCGACTGCGACTTCGGGCGCTGCCCGCGGCGCGTCGAGGTCACCGTGACCAGCGAGAACGGCGACGCCCCGGAATACCGCCGGACCCAGCACTTCAGCTTCCGGCCCCGCGGCGACGGGGCGCCGGGGTTCGAGGAGGACACGCTGCACCGGAACCTGCACCCGATGATCGCCGAGCGGATCGAGCTGTGGCGCCTGGCCAACTTCGAGGTGCAGCGGCTGCCTTCCGTCGAGGACGTCTTCCTGTTCCGGTGCACGGCGCGGGAGAACGCGGGCGACGTCAGGCTCTTCGCGATCGCCGAAGTCAGGGACCTGACGGCGGTGCGCGACGAGAGCGGCCGCGTCGTCTCGCTGCCGCGGCTGGAGCGGATGGGCCTGCAAGCGCTGGCGGCGATGCGGCAGGCCATGGTCGGACTCGATCCCGGCAGGCGCCCGCAGAACAACCGCATCGTGCTCTACGTGCGGCCGCCGTTCGACGTGCCGCGCGAGCTGTGGCGCGAGCTGGCCCGCCCGTTCGCCCCGCTGGCGGTCGGCGTGGGCTTGGAGAAGGTCGTCATGCGCGTGCGGATCCCGCAGGGCGACCGGCTGCGCGACGCGGTGCTGCACCTGGAGGGCGTGGGCGGCGAAGAAGTACTCGTGCGCGAATTCCCGGTCGGCGACGCACCCGTCAGCCCGCTGACGCAGTACCGGCAGAAGGTCCTGCGCGCGCAGCGCATCGGCGTCCCGTATCCGTACGAGATCATCCGCATGATCAGCCCCCAGGCCGGGACGCGCAGCGCGTTCCCCCGCGGCGGCTTCGCCGAGTACGACCTCGATGACAACGACGAACTCTCGCCGGTCGAGCGGCCGCCGGGAGCCAACAGCGCGAACGTCGTCGTCGGCCTGGTCACCAACTACACGGCCAAGGTTCCGGAAGGCATGACGCGGGCGGCGATCCTGGGCGACCCGACCCGCGGCATGGGCGCGCTCGCCGAGCCGGAGTGCCGCCGGATCCTCGCCGCCCTGCGGCTGGCGGCCCGGCTGCGGGTGCCGGTGGAATGGTTCGCGGTCTCCTCCGGGGCCCGCATCGCGATGGACAGCGGCACCGAGAACATGGACTGGATCGCCGCGGTGCTGCGCGGGCTGATCGAGTTCACCCAGGCGGGCGGCGAGGTCAACGTCGTGGTGACCGGCATCAACGTCGGTGCGCAGCCGTACTGGAACGCCGAGGCCACCATGCTCATGCACACCCGCGGAATCCTGATCATGGTGCGCACCGGCGCGATGGTGCTGACCGGAAAGCAGGCCCTTGATTTCTCCGGCGGCGTCTCGGCCGAGGACAACCTCGGCGTCGGCGGGCTCGAGCACATCATGGGCCCCAACGGCCAGGCCCAGTACGGCGCGCGCACCGTGACAGAGGCCTGCGGCATCCTGCTGCGGCACTACGAACACTGCTACGTGGTGCCCGGCGAGCGGTTCCCGCGCCGCCGGCCGACGACGGACCCGGCCGACCGCGACGTGCGCCTCGCGCCGCACCACCCGGCCGACGGCTCGGACTTCACGCTGGTCGGCGAGGTGTTCTCGGCGGACCGCAACCCCGAGCGCAAGAACCCCTTCGACACCCGCTCGGTGCTGCGCGCGGTGGTCGACGCCGACGCCGAGCCGCTGGAGCGCTGGCGGCGCTGGCGCGACGCGGAGACCGCCATCGTCTGGGACGCGCACATCGGCGGCATCCCGGTGTGCCTGCTCGGCCTCGAGTCGCACGCGCTGACCCGACACGGCTTCGTGCCCGCCGACGGTCCGCCCGCGTGGACCGCGGGCACGCTGTTCCCGCAGTCCTCGCGCAAGATCGCGCGCGCGGTGAACGCGGCCAGCGGCAACCGGCCGCTGGTGGTGCTCGCCAACCTCTCCGGGTTCGACGGCTCACCGGAGTCGATGCGCCGCTGGCAGCTGGAGTACGGCGCGGAGATCGGGCGCGCGGTGACCAATTTCCGCGGGCCGATCGTCTTCGTGGTGATCTCGCGCTACCACGGCGGCGCGTTCGTGGTCTTCTCCAAGCGGCTCAACCCGTCGCTCGAGATCGCCGCGCTGGACGGCTCCTTCGCGTCGGTGATCGGCGGCGCGCCCGCGGCCGCGGTGGTCTTCGCCCGGGAGGTCGACGCCCGCACCGAGCGCGACCCGCGGGTGGCCGGCGCCTCCCGCACGCGACTGCAGGAGGTCAGGCGGCGGGTGCGCGCGGAGAAGCTCGGCGAGGTGGCCGCCGAATTCGACGGCGTGCACACGATCGAGCGAGCGCTGCGGGTCGGCTCGGTGGACCGCATCATCCCGGCCTCGGGACTACGGCCTTACCTCATCGACGCGTTGGAGCGAGGGATGGCACGTGAGGGCGAACCGCGCTGACCGGGGCGTCGAGCCAGCTGTGCACAGGCGTGGCGGCAGTGAGCGCCGCGATCGCGTCGATGCCGACGGGGGGCGGCGTCGGCGCGGCCGTGGCGACGGTGAGCAGGAAGTCGTTGTAGCGTGCCCACCAGCCGGTGAACGTCCGTGCCCGATCCACGCGCACGGTCAGCGGGCACCAGCCGGAGTCCTCGGCGAACCGAGTTGCGGGCATGGTCACGCTCACCTCGACCGTCCGAGTGTCTCTGCGCAGTCCCGTACGCAGAACCTTGAGTGCACTTTCCTTAGCCGACCACAGCAGATTCGCCCGCAGATCGTCGTCGCGGATGAAGCGGCGCTCGGCCGCGGTGAAGTAGTCGCGCACGAAGGCGGCGCTGCGCGGTTCGACCAACTCCAGGTCGCAGCCGACGGCGCCGGGTTCGAGGCCGAGCAGGCACACCGCCCAGCCGGCCCGGTCGCTCAGCGAGATCCCGACCGGCAGCGCACGGCGGTCGGCCCAGGCTTCCGGTGCGCCGGTCGGGTGGTGCCGCACCTCCAGCAGCGCCGGGTCGAGCGCACAGCCCGGGAGGGCGGCCATCGCCTGCTTGGCGGCCCATCGTGCCGTCTGGAACTCGCGGCGCCGCTTGGTGAAGCGCATCCGCGCGCAGACCTCGGATTCTCGCTCGGAAAGCCAGTCCCCGCCCTGGGGCAGATCCTGCTCGCCGCGCGCGAGCCAGCGCAGCGCCCGCTCCTCGCCCACGTGGCCGCGCCGCGACCGCGGTTCGCGAACCGGGCCGCCCCGGCGATCGGGACTGGCAGCAGTGCTCATGGACGGACTCCCTCCGCGGCGTCCCGTCCACTATCGCGGGATTTCAGCCGGCCGGTCAGGACCGAGGGTCGTGTCCGCCCCTGCCGTTCGGCCCGTCGCGTCCGGCCGGGAAGGCTCGGCCGCCGCCTTCCAGTGAGCGGAGGGAACTATGTCAGAGCACGAAGCCACAACCCACGAAGTCACAGCCCGCGAAGCCGCAACCCAAGAAGCCCCAGGGCGCGTGGCCCCGGAGCGCGAAACCACCGCGGCGTTCCGCGCCGCCCGCGACCTGCTGCTCGCGCACCGCGACGACTACGAGGGCGCGTATGAGAAGTTCACCTGGCCGGCGCTGACCGAGTTCAACTGGGCGCTGGACTGGTTCGATGTGATCGCCGAGGGCAACGAGGCGCCGGCGTTGCGGATCATCGAACCCGACGGTTCGCAGCTGTCGCGCTCCTTCGCGCAGCTGTCTCAGCGCTCGAACCAGGTCGCCAACTGGCTGCGCGCCCAGGGCGTGCGGCGCGGGGACCGGATCCTGGTGATCATGGGCAACCGCGTGGAGCTCTGGGAGACGATCCTGGCCGCGATGAAGCTCGGAGCCGTACTCATCCCGGCCACCCCGCTGCTGACCGCCAACGATCTGCGGGACCGCATCGAACGCGGCGAGGTGCGCCATGTGATCGCGGTGAGCGGTGACGAGGACAAGTTCGCCGGCATCGAGGGCGCATATACGCACATTGTGGTCGGCCCGCCGGTGTCGGGATGGATCTCCTTCGCCGAGGCCGATACGGCCCCGGTCGACTTCACACCGGACGGTGTGACCCGCGCGGATGACACGCTCCTGCTTTACTTCACCTCGGGCACGACCGCGCGGCCCAAGCTCGTCGCGCACACGCACGTCTCGTATCCGGTCGGGCACCTGTCCACGATGTACTGGCTGGGCCTGCGTCCGGGCGACGTCCACCTCAACGTTTCCTCGGCAGGCTGGGGAAAGCATGCCTGGAGCAGCGTGTACGGGCCCTGGAACGCGGAAGCCTGCGTGCTCGTCTGCAACTACACGCGGTTCGATCCGGCCTGGCTGCTGGAGCAGATGAATCAGCACGCGGTCACGAGCCTGTGCGCACCACCCACCGTGTGGCGCATGCTGATCCAGGCCGATCTGTCGGTGCTGCGCAGACCGCCGCGCACCGTCGTGAGCGCGGGAGAACCGCTCAATCCCGAGGTGATCGAACAGATCCAGCGGGCCTGGCAGGTCACCGTCCGCGACGGTTATGGCCAGACCGAGACCACGCTGCAAGTCGGGAACACACCGGGGTCGCCGGTCAAACCCGGCTCCATGGGCCGCCCCGCTCCCGGCTACCGGGTCAAGCTCCTCGACCCGGTCACGGGCAGTGCCGCGCGGGAGGGCGAGATCTGCCTCGACCTCAACCCCCCGCCGCTCGGCCTGATGGCCGGCTATCTCGACGACCCGCAGCTCACCGCCGAGGTGACGGCCGGGGGCTACTACCACACCGGCGACATCGGGTCCTGCGACGACGATGGGCGCATCACCTTCATCGGCCGCGCGGACGACATCTTCAAGGCCTCGGACTACCGGATCTCCCCGTTCGAGCTGGAGAGCGTCCTGGTGCAGCACGAGGCAGTGGTCGACGCCGCCGTCGTCCCCGCGCCCGATCCACTGCGGCTGGCCGTCCCGAAGGCCTTCGTCCTGCTCGCGGCCGGCTGGGCGCCCACCGAGGCCACGGCACGCGCCATCTTCGAGCACTGCCGCGAGCGCCTGGCGCCCTACCAGCGCATCCGCCGCCTGGAGTTCACCACCCTGCCGACGACCGTCTCCGGCAAGATCCGCCGCGTCCAGCTCAGGCAGGCGGAGGCCGACCGGCCGCCGGGCGCCGGGCCGCGACCCGCCGAGTTCTACGACGAGTCGGGCCGCCGCTGACCGCGCGGCGACTTGGCCGTCTCCAGCAAATCTCTGCTGAACTCCAACGCCGTTCGCGAGATGCTGTCCGGTGATTGCGGCGGACGGGGACGCACGCCGTCACGCTCGCTCCTCGGCGCGGCGAAGGGGAATCGCATGCAGGGCGGTCGGGTCGGCATCGTCGGCGGCAGCATCGCGGGATGCGCGGTCGCGCTCGCGGCCGCACGCGGGAAGGCCGACGAGACGGTGGTGTTCGAACGCGCCACCGGCGAACTGCGGGAGCGCGGCGTCGGCCTGGCTGTCAACGAGGACCGCTACGCGGAGCTGGAGGCCGCCGGGTTCGTCGACGACGGCATGCCCTGGGCGGCGGTGAGCTCCCGGCGCTGGTTCGCGCAGGGCGAGGAGTCGGCGCTCGGGCGCGAAATCGCGACCGTGCCGTTCCGCGCTCGGGCGTACAACTGGGGATCGCTCTGGCACGAACTGCGGCGGCGAATTCCCGCGGCGGTCGAATACCGCGCCGGCGCCGCGGTCGTCGAGGTGCGCGACGGTGCGGACGCCGCGACGGTCGCCTTGGCCGACGGGAACGAGGAGCGGTTCGATCTCGTCGTCGGCGCCGACGGTTACCGGTCGATCGTGCGCGCATCGCTGTTCCCTGATACTCAGCCTGAGTACGCCGGATACTTCCTGTGGCGCGGCACATTCCCGGTCGAGCGCCTCGCGGAGCTGGACGGACTGCTTCGCCGCGGGGAGCGGTGGTCAGCGCAGGAGGCCGCGACTGTCGGCGTGACTGGCGGCCACATGATCGCCTACCGCATCCCCGACACCACGGGGATCAACCAGGTCATGAACTGGGGCCTGTACGGTCAGGCACCGGCGTCGGCACTCGGCGTAAAGCTGGACGAGCCGACCAGCATCCCGCCGGGCACGATGACTGACACGCTGCTGGACTACCTGCTCGCGCAGGCCGATGACCTGCTGCCGCCGTACTGGGCCGCGATGGTGCGTCTCACCGACCGGGAACGGTTCTTCGTCCAGCCCATCTACGACCTCGAAGTTCCTGGATACGTCGGCCTACGCACACTGTTGGCCGGCGACGCGGCGACCATCACCCGTCCGCACGCAGGTGCCGGCGCGACCAAGGCGCTGCAGGATGCTGCGACCCTCGATCGCTTGTGGGCCCAGGCGTCCGACTGGCCCGAGCTGCTGACCGGCTACGGCGCGGCCCGGCTACCGGTCGGCCGCGCCGCAGTGGACCTCGGCCGGCGAATCGGCCGGGATCAGGTCGTTGACGCGCCGCAGTGGACCGACCTCGACCCGGCCGGTTTCCAGGCCTGGCTGGCGTCTACGATGCGCTCCGACACCGTCGGCGGGCGGTCCCTCGCGGCGCGCTAGCCGCTCGGCGGGCCGGTCTCCGAAGTGAGCGGCTGAGGTGTCGAATTAGATAGATGCGGGACGGAGGTGGCCGTCGCGCAGGTCGAATACGTCATCGGCGAGTTCAGCCATCCGTGCGTCATGAGTGGCGACCAGCACGGTGACCGTTCCCGAGTCGACGATGCGGCGCAGCAGGCGCATGATGAGCAGTCCGGTTTCGGCGTCGAGGTGGCCGGTGGGTTCATCGGCGATCAGCACGCGTGGACGCTGGGCGAGCGCGCGGGCGATCGCGACGCGCTGCTGCTGGCCGCCGGAGAGCTCGGCCGGCCGATGCCGCGCGTGCGAAGCGATGCCGACCTCCTCCAGCACCCGCGCGACCCGCTCCTCCCGCTGCTGCGGCGGGATTCCGGCGATCCGCAGCGGAACCCCGACGTTCTCCGCGGCGCTCAGGAACGGGACCAGCCCGAAGGACTGGAAGACGAAGCCGACCTCGGTGCGGCGCAGCAGCAGGCGCTCGCGGGCCGTCATCGCGGACACGTCGCGGCCGCCGACCCGGATCCGGCCGCCGGTCGGCAGGTCCAGGCCGCCGGCGATGCCGAGCAGCGTGCTCTTGCCGGAGCCTGACCGGCCGCGAATCACGGTCAGCCGTGCCGGCTTGAGCTCCAGATCGACCCCGCGCAACGCCCGCACCGCGGTGTGCCCGCTGCCGTAGGTGCGCTCGACCCCGCGAAGCTCGATCAATGCGTCACCGTCTGCCGAGTTCGAGCTGCGCGACGCGCCGGTATCAGCCATCGTTGTTTCCCCGTGCCTCATCCTCCGCCGCCGGCTCGCCGTCCACGTGCTCCAGCGCTGGGTGTTCTGCGGCCACCTGATACGGCCACACGCCGATGTGGCCCGGTTCGTGGGTCAGCCGCACGCGGTCCCGGATTCCAAGCGGCTCGCTGTATTCACGCGGCAGTTGAAGGCGGCCGTTTCGGTCGACCATCGCGTATTCGACGCCTTCCGT
The DNA here is from genome assembly GCF_035653575.1 of Actinocrinis sp. GTDB lineage: Bacteria > Actinomycetota > Actinomycetes > Streptomycetales > Catenulisporaceae > Actinocrinis. The sequence continues at coordinate 20,660 of NZ_DASRBQ010000022.1, read as the reverse complement.
GTCCCCGTGCGCGACGGCCCGCAGGGTCTCAGTAGCGGTGCGGCCGTCGCGAATCGCCACGGTACGCCGCACGTGCGACGCGATTCCGCCGTCGTGGGTCACGATCAGCACCGTGACGCCGTGCTCGCGGTTGGCCGTTCGCAGCGCGCCGATCACGACTTCGGCGCTTTCCGAATCCAGCTCACCGGTCGGCTCGTCCGCCAGCAGCACGGACGGGTTGTTGGCCAGGGCCACCGCGATCGCGGTGCGCTGCCGCTCGCCGCCGGACAGCCGCGCCGGGATCCGGTCGCGGCAGTGCCCGACGCCCAGCGACTCGAGCAGGTCCGCGGCCCGCGCCTGCCGCCGACGGCGCCCGGTCCGGCTGAAACGCAGCGGCTGCGCGACGTTCTGAGCGGCGGTGAGGTGGGGCAGCAGGTTGCTGAGCGGGTTCTGCCAGACGAATCCCACCGTCGTGCGCCGGTAGGCCAGCCGCTGCCGGTTCGTCAGGCCGGCGAGTTCCTGTCCCGCGACGCGCACCGATCCCGCGGTTGGCGCGTCGAGCCCGGCCAAGATCCCCAGCAGCGTCGATTTACCGCTTCCAGACGCGCCGACCAGGGCGGTCAGCTCGCCGCTGGCCACGGTCAGGTCGAGTCCCTGGAGCGCCTGCACCTCCAGCGCCTCGGTGCGGTAGATCCGCACGAGCTGTTCGCACTTGATCGCAGGCTCCTGCGAAGACGGCGATTCGATCACCGGACCTCCCCCTGTTCCAGGACTCGCGCACCTCTCGGCACGCCGGCGCGGCCGATCGAACTCACCGCCGGTATCAGCCCACTGAGCACCAACGCGGGGACCGCCACGGCGAGGGCCGCCGCAGTCAGGGCGCCCGCGTCCGCTGGGACCGCCAAGCCGAGGGCGGGCCGGACCGTCCACAGCAGCGGCACTGTCGCGACCGCTCCGATCAATGCACTGACAAGCACGAGCGGCGTCGATTCGACCAGAGCGATTTCCGTCGCCTGCCGGGCGCTCAGGCCCATCGCCGACAGCCTCGCCGCGTCTGCCGCGCGGCCGGCTTCAACGACCCTCGTAGCGAACAGGGCAGCCACGCAACCGGAAACGACGGCGGCGATCGCGAGCACGTCCAGGGCTGTGGTCGTGGCGGAGCCGAGCGGGTCGAACCGGCCTGCGTGTGGCGCCCGCGCCAACTGAACGGCGAGATCCGCGGTGCATCCTGCGGTCGTGAGCACTAACGCCGCGATCTGCGCGCCGATAGGACGTCGCGCCGCCCGTGCGACCCCGAGCAGGCCGACGATTCCGGATCCGCGGGCCGCCCACCGGTGCGTCCTGCGCAAGGCCGCTGGCAGTGCATTCACGATAGCGAGGGCCGCGAGCGCAGCCATGAGGACCGGTGCGGCAGCGGCATAGGGGTTGATCGCGCCGCCTTCATCAATGCCCTGTGTCCTCGCGAGATCGAGACCTGCGGCGCACGCCACAGCGACTGTACATTGCGCGACGACGCGCCGGCTTCGTGTGCCTCTCGTCCGCCGCCGGGTCGTCATCGCGGCGTTCATTTTGCGCGGCCAGTGCATGAAAAGGGTGCACAGTGCAGGCGCGCATGCCGTGACCAGGGCGGCGCCGACGATGTGTCCGTATACGCTGCTCGGCGTCAGCCCTGGGAGAACGAAGCCGAGGAGAGCCCCCGCGCCCGCGGCGGGAAGGGATACGACGAAGCCGTCCGAAAGGCTTTCGAGCACCAGGAAATGGACCGGTGCGCCACGTGCGCGCTGGACCCGCGCCTCCGCTCGCCGCGCCTCGGTCGCCGCGAGGGCGAGCAGGATGGCGGTGATCGCCGCGATCAGCCCGATGCTCGTCTCCGGCATCGCCAGTTCGAGTGCCGCGGTGTGCTGCTCTTTCGCGAACGCGTGCAGCAGCGGCGCGAGCGGAGAGTACAGCGTCACCGGGACGCCGTCGGGCTGATCGTAGGCAAGCGCCGATTCGATGCCTGACATGGTGGTCAGTCGGTCGCCGAGGGCCGCGGCATGGTCCGCGTCCACCCGGTCCGTCGCGACGGTGAAGCCCCACCACAGCTGGAAGAGGGCCGCGGCGTGGTCGGCGAGCAGCGCGTCCGCCTGAGCGGGGCCGATGAGCGCGGACACGGCCCAGTACGGACTGCCCGCGTTCAGGTGTTCCAGTTGCGGCGCGCCGAGCGCGGCGTCGGAGGCCCAGAACGCGGCGGCGGGATCGGTGGGCGTCACCAGGCCGACCACGCGCACGCTGACCAGTCCGGATCCGTCCGGGGCCAGGAGAGTCAGCACGGAGCCGATCTGGGCGCCGAGCCGCGCCGCGGTCGCGGTGGTGAGATCGGCTTCAAGCGGTGTATCCGGAGTCGGTTCGGCAGTGCCCGGCGGTGGAGCGGACGGGCGGCGGCCCGCCAGCAACCGCGAGTGCAGCGCGTAGCTGTCGCGGTATATCAGCCTCATACGAGCGGGGACGGCATGAGGCGCCGCGGCGGCCGGCCAGGATGCCATCGGGGTCTCCGGCGTCTCGAACGCGGTCCACATGGATGATGGTGCTGCCGAAAGCGGAAAGTGCGCGGCGAGTACGGCGTGCACCTGCGCGGTCGACGCAGTGAACGAGGCGACTGTGGGCTGCGACTGAGTGCTGTAGCCGGACCAGTCGGTTGTGGCCGTGACGGTCGATTCAGTGGACGATGCGGCTGCGATCTCGCTGTGCAGTGCGCGAGTACGAGACGCCAGATCCATGCGCATCCCGGCGGTGATCGCGAAGCAGCCGAGTCCGGCCAGCGCGGCGAGCGCTGCCGCGGCAGGGCGCCGCCACGCGTTCGCCGCATACCACGCCACGATCCGCGACGCCGCGGCCACCCTAGTCAAAGCTCTGCTCCTTTGGCCGCGGCTGAGAGCCGGCGTTCGCGCAACGCGGAGGAGAACGGTCCGGCGATCGCGACCGCCGTCAACCCGAGGGCCGCGAGCGCGGCCTCCCACGGGAGGAAGACGATCAGCGCAGGAGGCGATGGCGGCTGCCCGTCCGCGGCGAGCACGAACTCGGGAATCAGCAGTCGCGCGACCACCCATCCCAGGCCTGCGCCGAGTAATGCGGCGGGCACCGCCACAGCGCCGTTGAGCAGGCAGCGAATCGCCAGGCGCTGGCGACCGTCCGCTCCGAGCAGCGTCAGGATCCTGTCCTGCTCGGTGCCGGTACCGGCCGCCAGGCTCGCGGCCAGGCACAGGGCGGCCAGCAGCGGCAGTCCGGCCGCGCCGACCAGCATCGGCGTCGTCGCGGCGCGGGAGAGCGGATCCGCGGCCAGTTGGCCGGCGGCCCCGGCGGCAGTCGTGACCGCGGAGCCGGGCGGCAAGCCCGCGGGAACCGTGCCAGGTGCGGCGCTCAGCCACCATTCGTCGGTCGGGAACACGGCGCCGCCCCGCGCCACCGCCGCGGCCGCGAGGGTCGGCAGATCGGTGATCAGCGCCCCGGGACCGGTTTCCGGGAGGGTCGGGAACGCCTCGACGGAGCCGACGATCCGCGCGGACAGTGCGGCGCCGTTGACCGTGATCGGCACCGTGGCGCCTACTGCGGTCCCGGTCGAGTCCAGATAGGCGCGAGTGGCGATCGCCGGCAGCGCCGCCCGAGCGGGCCTCGCGCTCAGCGACAGCGAGGCCTCGATCGGTGTGCACTGATTCTGGCCCGACCAGTCTTCGCCCACGCCGGTGTAGAAGTCGACGACTGTGCCATCACCGGGCGCGACGCGAGGCGTTGACGCGCTTGGCTCCTCGTAGGGCATGGTCGAACTCAGTGAACTGCCGAGGAACGAAGCACCGCAGTGGATGTCGCCGCCACCCCAGGTGGTTGTCACCTGCCACGATGCCAAGGCCGCGGCAGAGCCGGCCACCGTCGCGCCTGCTGCGCCCACGCCACGCCCGGCGAGTGCGGACACTGAGAAGTCGGCCTGCGCGGAGGCCGTGCTCGGCGCCTGGTAGGCCAGGTCCAGCCGCAGCACTCTGATCGGGTAAGCGACGCGCGTTTGCCGGGCCGGATCCGCCGCGGTGAGCCTCGCGGACAGCGTGTGCTGCGCGCCGTCAGCAGGCAGGCTGCCCAGGTCGAGCCGATAGGTCATGCCGACTCCGTCCTGCACCGTCGCCGCCACGGTCGCCGAGGGGAGGGTAGGAGGGCTGGCGGTGAGGCTAGCGCGAAGAGCGAGGTCGACAGGTGCGCCCGGCAGGGTTACCCCGATGGATCTCGTCGCCGGATCCGGCGCGGCGCCGAGTTCCCGCCACACCGCATCAGGCTTTTGAGACGCCAGATCAGGCCGCAGCAGCACGGTGTTCGCTGCCGCGGCGGCGTCGAGCGCGAGCAGCGATGCGCCTTGCGACTGCGCGATCCGCACGACCGGCGTCGCCGCCCGGACCCCGGGCGCGTGCGTCACCTCACCGACCTGGTCAAGCGACAGCGGCGCGGCCGTGTCGACCCGCACCTGCGCTCCGGTGGCATACGAAGCCTGATCGATTTGGGAGCGCTGCCCGCTCGCGTGCTCAGCCAGCGCGAAGGTGCTGCCGCCGACCGCGGCCACGCAGATCAGTGCCGGGAGCGCGTAACCCAGCGGCCTGCGGCTCAGTTGCCAGCAGGCGAACACCACCGGCAGCCACCGGGCAGCGCTCGCGCCGGATTCGGCCCGCCGGGCCGCCGCGGGCAGCAGCCGCCCCACCAGCGCCGCGACGGCGACGACCACGAGCGCCGGAGCCGCCGCGACCACCGGATTGGCGCCTAGCAACCCGTTCGTCCCGGTGCCGAGCAGCGGCGAGCCGGAAGCCTGCCACAGGGCGAGCGCGGCGAGCACGAGCAAGGCGAGATCGGCGCCGTCACGCAGCGCGCGGGCCAGCGCGGGCTGCCGGCCGCGGGCCACCGCGAGCTGAGCCGGCGGGGCCGGGCGAGCCGCGCGGACGCACACCACCGCCGCTGCGGCGACCGCGATCAAGGCGGCGGCGAGCCAAACCGCAGCGGACCGGCGGTGCACACCCGCCTGCGCGCCGAACGCCCCGGCCGCTGCCGCCAGAGCCAAGAGGCCCACCTCCGGCCAGTAACCGGCGGCCAGCCGCGCACCCGATGCGCCTCGCGCCCGATTCAACGCGTCCTGCGCGGCGCTCTCGCCGGTCAGCAGCGAGGCGGCCGTCACCAGGCCGGCCGCCGCCACGAGCGCCACCAGCAGGCAGGTCCCGAGCAGTTCGGCGTGCGCGGCCGCTTCCCGAGCGTCCAACGCGGACAGGTCAGCGGCCAACGAGCCGCCGACCACGTACCGGGGAAAAGACACGGCACTGAACGCCGTCGCCATCGTCGCGGCCTGCGCGGCCGAACGCACCGGATCACGCGCCGCCGCCGTGGTCGCAAGGACCAGCCACATTCGGCTGTCGACGCTCAGCGCGCCGGTCCGGAACGCCGAGTCGTCCACCGCGAGTGGCGCGAACAGGGTGTACGGACCGTCCGCGCGGAAGCCGGAAGTCCCCACGTCGTCCCATGCCCACCAGGACGCCGGAGCGCCAGCGCGCCGAAACTCCCCGACCACGCGCAGCCGGATCGTCGTATTGCCGGCCGCATCGGGCAACGCGATGACGGAACCGATGCTCATATGCAATGCGGTGAAGACGCCCTCGGGTGCGGCAACCGGGACCGCGGCCCCCTGCGCGGTCGGCCCCGGCCAGCTCCCGGCGACGAGCACCGCGTGCCGCGCGAGACTGCTCGCGGCGAACGCCTTGATGAACGAGTCCGGCGCGGTGCCACGCACTGACCGCAGCGACAGCGAGTCAGAGCGCGTGATCAACTCGGTGGAGTACTCGCCGCCGCTGACCGCATCGCGCACCGCGCGAGGCAAGGCACTGAGCTGTCCGGCCGGTGTGGAATCGCCCGCGCCGCCGGATCCGGCCGAGTTACTGACAGAACCCTGAGTAGCTGTGATCGCGGCGTCCGGCATGGCGGCCAGATCCGTCGCGGCGGCCTGTGGCAGTAGCGCGGCCCACGTCACGATCACCAGAGCGGCGTACGCCGAAGCCATCGCGGTGATCGCACCGAGCGCCGCGATCGGCACTCGGCGCGCACCGAGTCGCCGTGTCGTCGCGCGCGCTGCGGCGGCGAGCTCGAACGCGACCGGCTGATGGCGCGCGTCGCGGCTCGTCAACGCCCCGATCCAGCCGCTGAGAGCGCTCTCATGCCGACGAGTTTCTCAGCCCTCGACTTCCCGTGCAACTGGCCGGCGCCGGCACCGCCCCGAGTGCGTGCCCGTCGTGGTTCGCGTGACACAGTGCGCTGGCGTGGCCCTAGCGGTAACTCAGCTGCCCGGGAAAGGTCGCGGGCTTGCTCTCCGGGCGGCAACGATGGCCCTGTCGTCGGGTGCCTGGCGGACATAGGGTTCTAACCATGGGATTGCTCGACTCTTGGACTTCCGGTAGCCACACGGCCGACGGCGTCACGCATCCGACGTACCGCAAGGGCAGCGGACCGGGCGTGATCGTGATCCACGAGCTGCCCGGGATCACGCCCGAGGTCATCGCGTTCGCCGAGGAGGTGGTGGCACGGGGGTTCACGGTCGTGCTGCCGTCGCTCTTCGGCCGCGACGCGGCCGCGGCGAGCGGCCGGGAGATGCTGCGCAGCGTCGCCCAGGTCTGCGTCAGCAGGGAGTTCAGCCTGTTCGCGCTCGGGCGCACCGTCCCGGTGGCCGCCTGGCTCAGATCCCTGACGCGTGAGCTGCACGCCGAGCTGGGCGGACCCGGCGTCGGCGCCGTCGGGATGTGCGCGACCGGTGGGTATGCCCTCGCGATGCTCGCCGACGCGCCCGTCGCCGCGCCCGTGGTCGCACAGCCGGCGTCGCCGGCGCCGATCGGCAAGGCGCGGAAAGCCGACCTCGGGCTCAGCCCGGTCGACTGGGAGTCGGTCAAGACCAAGGTCGCGGCCGGGTGCCAGGTGCTCGGCCTGCGTTACGAGGCCGACCCCGCCGTCGGCAACCGCTTCGACACCCTGCGCCGCGAACTGGGCGACAACTTCATCGCGGTGGAGTTCCCCGGCCGCAAGCACTCCACGCTGACGGAGCACCGCCAGCAGGAGGGCGTTGACCGGGTGCTGGCATTCCTCGAGGACAAGCTCGAGGCGTAGCCGACGGCCCAGGGCCGATGACCGTCTCGGGCCCCGGCCCCGGCTCAGCCCCCTGCCACGGCCCCAGTTCCGGATCAGCCGGAGCCGGAGCCGGGAACGGGGCCGGGCCCGCGTCCGTCGCCGCAGCCATGGCCGCGCGCGAGGTGTACTCGTCGCGCACCAGGCGTCGCAGCACCTTGCCGATGATGTTGTGCGGCAGCTGGGTGCGGAACTCGACGAGCTTCGGCACCTTGTACGCTGCCAGGTGCTCCTGGCAGTGCTCGATGATCTCCTGCTCGGTGATCTGCGCGCCTTCCTTGAGCACGACGCAGGCCAGTACCGTCTCGCCGCGGTACGAGTCGGGCACGCCGACCACCGCGGCCTCCTTGACCGCCGGCAGCTCCATGAGCACGTCCTCGATCTCGGAGGGGAACACCGAGAAGCCGCTGGCGATGATCACGTCCCGCTTGCGATCGATGATGGTCAGGAAGCCGTCCGGGCTCATCACCGCGATGTCGCCGGTGTGCAGCCAGCCGTCGTGCAGCATGTTGTCGGTGTCGTCGGGCTCGTGCCAGTAGCCAGCGAAGACCTGCGGGCCGCGCACGGCCAGCTCGCCGGCCTCGCCGGGGCTCACCTCCCGGATGCCCTCGTGCTCGTCGACGATCATGACGTCGGTGTTGGGCAGCGGGATGCCGACGGTGCCCGGGCGGGCGTTGACCCCGATCGGGTTGCAGCTGACCACCGGTGAGGCCTCGGTCAGGCCGTAGCCCTCGACCAGCTGGCAGCCGGTGGCGTCCTTGAACGCGTCGATGGTCTCGGCCGGCAGCCGCATCGCGCCCGAGATGCATGATCTGAGCGCTTTGAAGGGCCGCAGCGCCTTGCGGTCGGCGGCGAGCATCTGCGAGTAGATCGGCGGAACGCCGGGGAAGATGGTCGGGCGCAGCTTCTTGGTCGCCTTGAACAGCAGTTCGAGGTCGAAGGTCGGCAGCTGCACCGTGGTGGCGCCGATGAGCACCGCGGTGAGCGCGAACACCAGGCCGTAGGCGTGGAAGCCCGGCAGCACGCTGATCGCCACGTCCTTGCCGGGGACCAGGTGCGGGTCCCACGCGGCCACCTGGTGCACGTTGGCGACCAGGTTGCGGTGGGTGAGCATGGCGCCCTTGGGCCGGCCGGTGGTGCCGCCGGTGTACAGCAGCGCGGCGTTGGCCCGCTCCGGGTCGACCTTGGTCTGCGGCCTTGGCCCGATGGCCTGCTCGAAGACGTCGTTCCAGCTCAGCACCGGAGCGTCCGGCGGCACCTCGGCAGTCAGCCGCTCCCTGGCCTCGCGGGCGCGGCGCAGCGGCAGGCGCATCGCGAGGCGCAGCTTGCGCGGCAGGTACTCGGTCAGCGAGGTGAGCACGACGTGCCGGAGGTTCGTTTCCGCCCGGATCCGCTCGATGCGGTCGTAGGACTGGTCGAACGCGATCGCGACGGTAGCGCCGCTGTTGTGCAGCTGGTGGCGCATCTCGTCGGCGGTGTAGAGCGGGTTGAACGGGACGGCGACCGCCCCGATGCGCAGGACCGCGAACCAGGCGATGGTGAACTGCGGGCAGTTCGGCAGGATCAGCGCGACCCGGTCGCCGCGCCGCACGCCGAGCCCGGCGAGGCCGTCGGCGAACAGGTCGACGAGCTTGAGCAGCCGCGCGTAGGTGATCTCCCGGCCGAAGTAGACCAGCGCGGTACGGCGTCCATACTGCTCCGCCGCGTCGTCGAGCAGCCGGGTGACGGGCACGTCGGGTATGTCGATGGTGTGCGGCACTCCGCGTGCGTAGAAATGATGCCAGGAACGCGCGAAAGCAACTTCCGACACTGAAACCATCCGTGACCTGACTGCGACTGTGGGGATACGGTCATGTTGCGGCTGAGCCGCGCTATAGCCTCGCCCTGGTCCGCCGCTATGTCCAGCCGGTGTCGGCCCGATTTCGTTCAAGAGCCGGGAAAAAGAATCCGCAGCTCGCGGCCTACGCGCGGGCCGGCTTTCGCAATACACATACTCGACCGTATGGAACATGTGAACGAAATTCCGGGACGGCGGCGGAAAGCGGCTCGCGCGGCGGCGGGGCATAACACCGCATCACCGGGCGGCGGCCGCGGTTTTCCGGGCGCGGCGATTCCCGCGCCTCCCGCGATCGCATTCCCCCGATCCGGTGAACGCCGGCGCGACGTGGCAGGCTGAAGGCGTGACCGATACCTCGCTCGGCGGCGACCAGGACCTCGCGCGGCTCAAGCTGCTGCGCCGCGCGAAAGATGCGATGGACCGCGACTGGGCGCAGCCCCTCGACCTGAACGCCGTCGCCGCGATCGCGGGCTACTCGCCGTACCACTTCATCCGGCTGTTCAAGCAGGCCTACGGCGAGAGCCCGGGGCGCTACCTGTCCAGGCGCCGGGTCGAGCGGGCGCAGGATCTGCTGCGCAGCGCGAACCTCACGGTGAGCGAGGTGTGCACGGCGGTCGGGTTCGAGAGCCTGGGCAGCTTCTGCACCCGTTTCAAGCAGTTCACGGGGCAGACGCCGACCCAGTTCCGAGACGCCGCGCTGCGCGGCGGGCCGGCTCCGGTGCCCGGCTGCTTCGTCCTGCTGTGGGCGGGCGGCTTCGACGGCGGCGACGCAAGTTTCGAGAAGCCGACTTCGCCCGCGCGCTCTTAGGCTGGCCGGGAAGCGGCAGGCAGGCGGACAGGCGGCGGGAGCGAGCCGCCCCGAGCAAGGAGCGCAATCATGATCACCGGGCTGACGATCTCGACGGTGTGGGTGCTCGACCAGGACTCCGCCCTGGAGTTCTACACCCAGAAGCTCGGCTTCGAGCTGCGTTTCGACGTGGAGATGGGGCCGGGCGCGCGGTGGGTGACTGTCGGCGCGAAGGGCCAGCCGGACCACTCGCTCACCCTCATGCTGCCGGGGCCGCCCGCAGTGGACCCCGAGTCCGCCCGGCAGCTGCGCGAACTGGTCGCGAAGGGCGTGCTCGGCGCCGGGGTGATGAGCACGGACGACTGCCAGAAGACCTACGAGGAGCTGTCCGCACGCGGGGTGGAGTTCATCCAGGAGCCCAAACGGCGGCCGTACGGCGTCGAGGCGCTGTTCCGCGACGACTCAGGCAACTGGTTCAGCCTGACCCAGCGCGCCGAGCAGTTCGACGAGAACGCTGCCTGGAGCGGCTGAGCCGGGCGGCCGCCAACCGGCCTCAGGGCATTGCGTTGCTCTTGCGGCTGGCGGCGAGCGCCGGGGGTTCGTCTTCACCGGACGCCGTCGGCACGCTGCCGGAGACCTTGGTTCCGGCGCCCGGCTCAGACTCGATCTTCAGGACACCGCCGGCCGCGCCGATGCGGTCGGCCATGTTCTGGATCCCGTTGCCGGTAGAGCCGGCGGCGTCGAACCCGGGCCCGTCATCGGCGATCTCGAAGAGCAGCCGGGAGCGCTCGCCCTCCCACCGCAGCGTGGCCACGACCGCCGAACCGGGGCAGTGCTTGACAGCGTTCTGAATCGCCTCGGCGCAGCAGAAGTACACGGCCGACTCGGTCTGCGGACCGAATCGGGCCCGGCGCGTCTCGTCGTCGACGTGGAAATCCACGTCCGCGCCGAGGGACTGCGCGAGCTCTTCCAGGGCCCTGATGACCCCGTGCTCGCCAAGTGCGGTGGGCGCCAGGCCGCGCAGCGTCTGGCGCAGGCTCAACGTGGCGTCGTCGATCTGCGAGCGCAAGCGCAGCAGCGCCTCACGCGCGGCGTCACTCCCCGATGCGACGAGATGCGATACCAGGCCGAGCGAGAGCCGCACCGCGGTCAGGCCGGGTTGCGCTCCATCGTGCAAGTCACGTTCCAGCTCGCGGCGCTCGCTGTCCTGCGCCGCGACGATCCGCCAGCGTGAGGCGCGTATCTCGGCGGCGCGCTCCTCGATGACGCGCAGCCGGTATTCGAGATCGATGGTCAGCCGCGCGTTGTGCATGACGACGCCTGCCGCGCGTGCGAGGTGATCGAGCAGCGTGCGCCGCTCGTTCGCCGGGGTGCGGCCTGCTTGGGCCGGGATGAGGAGCCTGCCGACCGGTGATCCGCGGTACTCGACGGCGATGGTTCGTTCCGCCTCTTCGACGCGGACCGCTTCGGACGGCCACTGATACCGGGCCTCGGTACCATCCTCGAGATCGAGACAGGCGACCGCGTAGCGAGTGCGCAGACCTTGCGCGACGATGCGCGCCAGGTCGGTGAGAGCCGACTCGCCCGGTCCGCCGCTGCCGCTGGCGGAGAGGGCTGATATCTGCGCGAGCACGTCGTAGGGGGCGGTGCGCCGGCCGTACAGCAGCCGGTCGGCGAGGCGTTCGAGTCGGACGCGCACCGGGTGGAACGCGAGCGCGACCAGACCCGCGGCGGCGACCTGCGGCGGGGCGAGCCAATCCGAGTCGAGGCCGAACCAGGCGTCCACGCGGACGACTCCGAACACGTACACGGCGCCGATCACCGCCGCCAGCAGGCCGTAGATCAAAGCTCGATTGAACAGCAGCTCGAAGGTCCACAGGCGCAGCCGCAGCAGCCCGACCAGGATGGCGCAGGGGGCTGCGACGGAGAGGAGGCGGAAGATCCAGAAGACGACGGTCTGGGAGCCGACCCCCTCAAGTCCCGGCAGATGCCCGGTCATGCCCGGCATCCCCGCGGTGATCCCGGGCATCTCCTTGGGCAGGCCGGGAGTGTCCGCCAACGCCTGTGTGCCCAGCGCGATTCCGACGAGCAGCACCGCTGCGGCGAGGGTTCCGCCCAAGGCCCACAACAGGATTCTCGACTGCTGCCGGCCTTCAGCCGTCGCGGGTCGAATCAGACGGCTGCGCTGCGCGACACCGCCGCAGAGCGGCGCGATCAGCCCGAAGAGGATCAGGAAGCTGAGCGTGTGGGGATACGCGGTGCCGGACGCACCGAGAGCGAGCGCCAGAAGCCCCGCGAGCAGGGTGATCGACACGCGCGCGGCGTGACTGCGTACGTTGATCCACTCAAGCTTCCCGGTCGGGAAGACGACCAGGGCCGCGAGGTACGCCGCAACCCCGATGCCGTGCAACAGGATCGTGTGCACCCAGTCGAACAAGCCGCTCGACCAGCCTGTCATCGCGGCCAGGGCGTCGATGCCGGTGTGGGCCTGGAGGTTGAACGCGGCCGCCGTCCCCATCAGACCGATCACGAGGAACCGCGAGGTCCAGTCGCGGCCGGCCAATCGCGTGGCTGCCGCGGCGACAAGGAGAAGCGCCGCGCTGTAGACGTAGTCGAGCACGACTCCGGTGACCGGATAGCTGTGCGCAGCGCCTGCGACCAGGCCCCGGCCGAACCAGGTCCACGCTGAGCCGTGCTTGCCGCCGGCCGCGGCCTGCGCCCACCTGTGCAGCGCAGCGGAGTGTGCCGCCATCGCGACGACGAGCCCGATCAGAAGCCAGATACCGACGAGAGCGGCGTACTGAGCGGCCGCGGCGTGCCACGAACCGGCACGGAGCCGGGCCCCGGCCTTCCCCGCCTCGGGCTGCTCAGCGGCCGGCAGGACCGGCTCAGGAGTCGAGGTTGTCATGCGCGGACCGCCCCGTCTTTCGTCGCCGCGCTTTCCTCGCTCGCCGTCAACGGCACCGCGAGCTCGTAGCGCGACCATTCCCGGCCGCTGGTGGCGCGCAAGGTCCCCTCCAGCGCCTCGACGCGGTCGGACAGCACCTCCGGCAGCTCCGGCGTCGCTGGCCGCGCCGATTCGCCGTCACCGGAAGGCTCGTCGCCGTCGAGGATCACGATGGTCAGCGACGCGTCGTCGACATCGACGTCCACGCGCAGCGGCCGTTCCGTCCCGGCAGGAAGCGAGCCGACCATCGCCGTGACGCAGAAGTACACCCCGGACTCCACTCGCGCCGGGAGCCTCGGCAGGCTCGGCGCGTTGAGCACGGCGCGCCGCGGCAGGTCGTTGAGAAGGTTCTCCAGCGCCGACGCCAGTCCGTGGTCGGTGAGCACGGCCGGGTAGACGCCGTGCACGATCCGGCGGAAGTCGCCGATCGCGGAATCGATCAGCCTCGCCATGCCGGCCAGCTCGTCGCCCCAGCGGGACGTGCGGCCGGCCTCGTCGTCGAGCAGCGCGGACACCGTGGCAGAACACTGCAACAGCGGATCGCCGACGTTCGCGCCGATCTCCCGGCCGAGCTGCTCCCGGGCGGCGTCGCGGGCCGCGAGCACCCGCCTGCGCGAGCTGTCGAGCTCGGCGGCCTGCTCGGTCTGCCGGCGCACGTGCTCGGCCAGCCGGGCGGTCAGTTCGGCGTTACGCAGCAGCGGCCCGGCCGCGTTCGCCATGTCCGCCGCCAGCCGCTCGTCGCGGGGAGTCAGGCCGCGGGTGGGTGCGACGGTTAATGCCAGCGCGCCGAGCGACTCCCCCGCGTCGAGTACTGAGACGAGGTGATCGACGCCCGGCGACGCCGCGAGTTCGGCGAGGTCTGCGACGCTTTCGCCGCCGCCCTCCAGAGCGCCGTCGTCCGGCCACCGCGCGGCACGGCGCAGCGTCCCGTCGGCCTCCCGGCACCAGACCGCGGCGGCCTGCGCCCCGGTCCCGGCCATCGCGAGCTGCGCCAGCCGCCGCAGCGCGGGCTGGTCCCGGCCCTCGTCCTGGTCTTGATCCCGGTCTTGGTCTACCGCGGACGCCGCGGCGACGAAGGAGGCGAGCGCGGCGTACGGCTCCCCCGTCGGCGGCCAGACGCGCCGCAGCAGCACGCGCGCGAGCGAACGGACCGGCTTCAAGCCGATCCCGCAGATCACGGCGGCCACGATCCACATCTGCAGGATCCAGTCGTCGGTCGCGGTCGACCACAGCGCGATGCCGCCCGCGACGACGAGTTCGTACACCGCGACCACGTATGCCGCGGCGAAGACCGTCTCGACCAGACCGCTCACGACCGCGCGAGCGCCGCCGCTCTCAAAACCCTGCATCGACTGCACCTCCCGGCCGACACGCCGACGACCGCGGGATCCGCGCCGCGCCGTGGCGGCTTAGCCGGCGGCGCTCTGGGAAACTTGTCGCGATTGACCGTGCAGCGCATCTGCGATCTGATGCGCTTTGGATACCAGACATCGCCGGGCGACGGGAGGGGCAGTGTCGATCCGCGTGGTCCTCGCCGAGGACAACTACCTGCTGAGGGCAGGCACCGCGGCGCTGCTCCAAGCGCTTGACGACGTCGAACTGCTCGCGGCGGTGGCGGACGGCGAGGCGCTGCTCGCGGCCGTCGAGGAGCACCGGCCCGACGTGGTGATCACCGACATCCGGATGCCGCCGGGCCACTCGACCGAGGGCCTGGCCGCCGCCGCGGCGATCCGCGAGCGCTACCCCGGCACCGGGGTGATCCTGCTGACCCAATTCGCCGACCCCCAATACGCCTACGAGTTCCTGCGCGCCGGCGCCTCCGGGGCCGGCTACCTGCTCAAGGAGCGCATCGGCGACATCGCCGAACTGCAGCGCTCGCTGCACCAGGTGGCCGCCGGCGGGTCCGCCCTCGATCCGCAGCTGGTCGAGGCACTCGTCACACGGCGCGAGCGGGCCGAGGGTTCACCGCTGGCCAGCCTCACCCGCCGCGAGCGCGAGGTCCTCGAGCAGATGGCCCAGGGCAAGAACAACGCCACGATCGCGAAGAGCCTGTTCCTGACCGAGCGCGCCGTGCAGAAGCACATCAACACCCTGTTCGCGAAGCTCGGACTCGGCGACAGCGTCGACATGGACCGCCGCGTGGCCGCGGTGCTCACCCTGCTCGACTCCAAATCTCAGCACCAGTGACCGAACCCTGACCAGGGCGCGCACGCCCCTGCCCGCGTGCCGCGCGCGAACCCGGCCGGGGGTGCACGCACACCCCCGCGTTCCGCATGCCTGCATGATCGTCTTCCCCGCCCCCGCCAGGCAGCATCAATAGTGCGATCAGGCACCGCACGGCCGGCAGGCAGAAGCGCAGGCGACCAGGCGACCAGGCAGCGGCCGGCCCGGAATTCGGCAGTCAGGGGTAGGGATCAGCATGAAGAAGGCACTCGCGTGCATCATGGCGACCGCGGTCGTCGGAGCCGCAGCGGCTTGCACGCCTAAGTCAGCGGGTTTGGGGACGATCGGCTCCGCGGCCAACGGGAAGACGCAGACCGGCACGGCGGCCCCGGGCACCTCCGGCGCGATGGACCAGAGCGGCGCGATGAACGGCAACACGACCACGCAGGGCGACGGCACGTCATCGCCGGCTGACTCCGCTTCGTTCACCCAGCCGGTCTCGTACGCGTTCCGCACCGTGAACGACGGCGCGGACCCGACGTTCAACCAGCTGCTCGGCATCAACAACTCCGGGGTCATCGCCGGGTACTTCGGCTCCGGGGCGCAGGGCCACCCGAACAAGGGCTACCGGGTGGGCAACGGCGGGGGCCACTTCGTGAACGAGAACTTCCCCGGCTCGGCGCAGACCCAGGTCACCGCGATCAACGGCCACGACGTGACGGTCGGCTTCTGGTCCGCCATGAACAACGCCAACCAGATGAACGACAACACCGGCTTCTACTACCGCGACGGCGCTTTCCACCGGGTCGCGTTCCCGACCGGCAACAACGCCAACCCGCCGGTGAACCAGCTGCTCGGCGTCAACGACTACGACAACGCGGTCGGGTTCTACACCGACGCGGCCGGCAACAACCACGGGTACGAATACAACATCGACCGCCACACCTTCCACACGATCACCGTCTCGCGGGCGACGAGCACCACCGCCACCGCGATCAACGACAACGGCGACGTCGCAGGCTTCTTCGCCGGCTCGGCCGGCGCGACCGAGGGCTTCCTGCTCACGGCGCACGGCACGCTGACCACCCTGGCCTACCCGGGCGCCGCGACGACGCAGGCGCTCGGGGTCAACGACCACCGCGAGGTCGTCGGCTTCTACCAGGTGGGCACGGGGAACGCCGCGCAGACGCACGGCTTCACCTGGACGGCGGCCGGCGGCTTCAAGCAGGTGGACGACCCGGCGGGGGCCGGCACCACCACGGTCAACGGCGTGAACGACGCCGGCGCCCTCGTCGGCTTCTACGTCGACGGCGCGGGCAACACGGACGGCATGCTGGCCACGCCGAGCCGTCCCGCGGTCCGCCACCTGTCGCTCGCGCCGATGCCGACCGGCAGCGTGACGCTGCACCGCGACGGCGACGGCAACGTCACGGCGACCGTGGCCGTCACCGGACTGACGCCGGGCTCGTCGCACACCGTGGAGATCGACGCGCCCGGTTCCTACGGCGCCACCACCCCGATCGTGCCCTTCGCCGGCCCGCTGACCGCCGGCGCCACCGGCGCGGCCAACGCGACGCTGCAGGCGACCGGCTCTGTCAGGACCCTGCCCTACGGCAGCCGATTCGTCATCCGGCTCGGCACGATCGGCAGCGACGCCACCAACTCCGGCAGCAATGGCAGCAACGGAAACACAGCGCTTGCCGCCGAGCCGATCGCGCGCAGCGGACAGCTCTCCTCCAGCCCGTGGGGTACGCGGTCGAGCCTGACCGGCATCGACGTGAACACCAACGGCGTCAACGTTGGCCCCTTGACCGGTCGGGCCACGATCGCTTACGACGCGGCTGCGCACACGCTCACCGTCACGCTCAACGCGGGCGGTCTGACGCCGGGCGCCCACGCCGCGCACATCCACAGCGGCAGCTGCCAGAGCCAGGGCGCGGTGCTCTACATGCTGATGGACTTCCAGGCGGACGCCCGCGGCAACGTGGTCGACCAAACCCGGACCGTCACCGGGGTCAACTCGATGCCGGCCAGCGGCACCTGGTACCTCAACCTGCACCAGGGCGACAGCAACACGATCGTCGCGAACGGCGCCCCCGCGCTGCCCTTCCGACCGCTGCTCTGTGCCAACGGATGACATCAGAACACTGAGCACTGTGCGGAGCCCTCGTACCGGAGGGCTCCGCACAGTGCTGTCTGCTCGCCGCGCTGAATGCTCGCTGCGCTGAATGCTCGCTGCGCTGTCTGCCCACTGCGCCGAATCCCCGGGGGCCGCGTCAACTAGTCGTAACGCCAGCGTTGCATTTGTCACCTGGCCGAAACATCTCGCGCCGCGTGCGGTAACGCTGCGCCGCGATCGTGTCGGAGCACCGCATCGCCCTGCTGACCTTGGCGAGAGCCGCGCCGACCGAAGGAATCGTTAACCGTGCCAACAGTGGACACCGGCAACACAGCGTGGGTGCTCGTGAGTTCCGCGCTCGTTCTGCTCATGACCCCCGGCCTGGCCTTCTTCTACGGCGGCATGATCCGCGCGAAGAACGTACTCAATATGCTGATGATGAATTTCATCTGCATCGCCGTGGTCACCGTCGCGTGGGTGCTCTACGGCTGGACGGTGGCATTCGGTAACGCGAACGAAGCACAAGGGAACGGTTTCTGGGGCACGCTCGCGCAGTGGGGGATGCACGGCGTCGCCACCGGCGCCGGCTCCGGCCATCCCGGCACCTACGGCTCGAGCGGCGTACCGATCTTCGCGGTCGCCTGCTTCCAGCTGATGTTCGCGATCATCACCCCGGCCCTGATCTCCGGCGCGATCGCGGACCGCACCAAGTTCGTCGGGTGGACGGTCTACGTGCTCGGCTGGGTGACGCTGATCTACTTCCCGGTCGCGCACTGGGTCTTCTCGCCCAACGGCTTCATCAACGCCAGGCTGCACGTGATGGACTTCGCCGGCGGCACCGCCGTGGAGATCAACTCCGGGGCCGGGGCGCTGGCCTGCGCCCTGGTGGTGGGAAAGCGCATCGGGTTCAGGAAGGACCCGATGCGGCCGCACAACGTGCCGTTCGTGATGCTCGGCGCCGCGCTGCTGTGGTTCGGCTGGTTCGGCTTCAACGCCGGCTCCACCTTCACCGCGGGCGGCCAGGCCTCGCTGGTGTTCCTGAACACGCAGATCGCCGCGTGCACGGCGGTGTTCGGCTGGCTGGCCGCGGAGAAGATCCAGCACGGCACGTTCACCACCGTCGGCGCCGCCTCGGGGGCGGTGGCCGGGATGGTCGCGATCACCCCGTCCTGCGCCTCGGTCTCCCCGATCGGCGCCATCTTCATCGGCCTGGCCGCCGGCTCAGTGTGCTGCTACGCGGTGAACCTCAAGTACCGGTTCGACTTCGACGACTCGCTCGACGTGGTCGGCGTGCACCTGGTCGGCGGCATCGTCGGCACGCTGCTGATCGGGCTGTTCGCCGCGCCGGAGGAGGTCTCGGGGTTCTCCAACGGCGCGCGGGCCGGGCTGTTCTACGGCGGCGGCCTGGACCAGCTGTGGGCGCAGGCCGAGGGAGCGGGCATCGTGTTCGCCTACACCTTCACGGTCTCCTACCTGCTGGCCAAGCTGGTGCACGCGACCATCGGCCTGCGGGTCAGCGCGGAGGCCGAGGTGACCGGGGTGGACCTGACCGAGCACGCCGAAACCGCCTACGACTGGGGCGGGCTGACCGGCACGCTGCACCGCGCGGCGGCCAGCGTCGCCGCGGCGACGGCGCCCGCTCGCGCGACTTTGAGCGCTGCGGACTGGGAATCCATGGAGGAATCAGAAGACGCCGTCTAGCACTCGTCTAGGAGCCGTCTAGAGTCACGGTCGCCGTTTGCGACGGTCGTGTCTTCGGACGCCGGTAGGGGCCGCTGCTTTCGCGCACGATCAGCTCCGGCTCGGCCCAGAGGCCGGGTTCGGGTGCGTTCTGCGGGTCGAGCAATCGATGCAGCAGACGGAACCCGGCCCGGCCGAGCCCTTCGAAGTCGAGGCGCACGGTCGTCAGCGCGGGACTGAGATATGCGGACTGCGGTGCATCGTCGAACCCTACGACGCTCAGCTCCTCGGGCACGCGCCGGCCGGTCTCGCGGGCGGCCCGTAGCACGCCGAGCGCGACGTCGTCGTTGCCGCACAGGATCGCGGTGACCGTGCGGTCCGCGAGGAGGCGGCGTGCGGCGAGGTATCCGGACCGCGGGGTCCAGCCGGCGTCGAGCTGTTCGGGCACGGTCCGGTCCGCCTCGTGCAGAGCGTCGCGCCAGCCTCGGGCCCGCTGCGTCTGATGCGTCGTGGAGGAGGGGATGGAGAGGTAGTGGACGGTCTTGTGGCCGAGGCCGAGCAGGTACCGGGTGGCGTGGGCGGCGGCGCCCCGGTCGTCGATCCAGACCTTCGAAAGCCTCGCCCCATCCGCGTCCGCCGCGTCGTCTGGCCGCTCGACCAACCCCACCACCGGATAGTCGGCGGGCAGCGCGGCCAGAGCGCGGACGCCCGCCGCCTCGAACGCGATCACGATCGCGGCGCGGCCCGGGTCGCCGAGCCGTTCGATCACGTCCTGCCTGCTGCGCGCGGAGTCCGGCTCCAGGACGCTGATCGCGACGGTGAACCCCGCCGCGCGAGCCGCCTCCTCGATGCCGCGCAACGCCGCCGCGCAGCCGTAGAGCGCGGTGTCGACGGTGAGCACGGTGACCGAGCGCACCGGCCCGCCCGCGAGCGCCTGGGCGGTGCGGCTCGGAATGAACCCGAGTTCGTCGATGGTCCGCAGCACGTGCGCCCGGGTGGACTCCCTGACGTTCGGCTTCCCGTTGATGACGCGCGAGACGGTCTGATGCGACACACCGGCGATCCTGGCGACGTCCCAGATGCTGAAGCTCGGGGTGGACGCCGGTGCGGCGATGTTACCGCTCTCGGTCACGCGATCATTCTCGGAAGCGGGCAGTCGGGTGTCAATCGAGGTAGGGAAGTCAGGAGCTGCAGTTAGCTCCGTTGAGGGTGAACGCGGTGGGTGAGGAATCGTTCGAGGTGAAGGTTCCCTGGAATCCGAAGGAGGTGTTGCCGCCCGGTGCGATCGTGCCGTTGTAGCTCGCGTTGGTGGCGCTGACCGCGGTGCCGGACTGGACCACTGTCGCGTTCCAGGCGTTGGTGACCTTCTGGTCGCCGGGGAAGGTGAACTTCAGGGTCCAGCCGTTGATCGCGCTGGTGCCGCCGTTGCTGATCGTCACGTTGGCCGTGAAGCCGCCGGGCCACTCGCTGGTCTTGGCGTAGGCGACCTGGCACGAGCCGCCGCTCTGGCCGCCGGTGACGCTCCAGCTGAAGGACGTGGTGCCGAAGGCTCCGGTCGAGTCCGTCGCGGTCACCGTCACGGTGCTGGTTCCCGCCGCCGCGGGAGTGCCGGAGATCAGGCCGGAGGAGCTGATCGCAAGGCCCTGAGGCAGTCCGCTCGCCGTGTACGTCAGCGTCTGCCCGGCGGCCGAGTCGGTCGCGTGGATCTGGAGCGCGGTGATCGGCGTGCCGACCGTGCCGGACTGGCTACCCGGGTTCGTCACCGTCACCGTGTTGCCGGTTGAGGAGCCGTTCGGCGTCAGGTAGATCGCGAAGGCGTCATGCGC
Source organism: Actinocrinis sp. (assembly GCF_035653575.1). Taxonomy (GTDB): domain Bacteria; phylum Actinomycetota; class Actinomycetes; order Streptomycetales; family Catenulisporaceae; genus Actinocrinis. Next base: position 152 of record NZ_DASRBQ010000022.1, on the reverse strand, counting down.
CGCCTGGAAGGTGACCGGCACGGTGATCGAGCCGCTGGTGGCGCTGACCGTCTGGTTGTAGACCACCTGCGGGGAGCTGAGCGGGGCCTGGTCCGGGATGCGGTCCACGCGCACGTTCACGCTCCCGCTACCCGAGAGCCAGGACTGCGAGG
>NZ_DASRBQ010000021.1:0-48666 GCF_035653575.1 Actinocrinis sp. | reverse complement strand
CAGTCGAAGGTGAACCGGCCGGGCCGGATCGCGCGCACCCCGCGTCCGGCCCGGTTCAGCCGGATGCGCACGAGACCGCGCAGGGCGGTGCGTTTCTCCGTCACGTCGAGCTGTTCCCACACGTCGCCCACCCCAGGGCCGGCCGAGGCCAGCAGCCGTAACACGGGCGGCACGCCCGGGTCCTGAGCACGTGTACGCGCCGCCTCGATCCGGGGCAGCAGCTCCTGCTCCATCTTCGCCAACGACACCGCCGACAGCTGGAACCGGCCGTCCTTGAATGTGGAAGCCAGGCGCCTGCCTTCCTCTAGCTGAATCTCGAGTGCCTTCGCCTCGGCTAGCGCCGTGGCCGCGTCGTCGTCGCCCGTCCGGACGGAAAGCGCGGCGGCGAACTCGGGCCGCTCGACATAGGCGAGGATCGTGTGCTGGACGTACTCTTCGGCCAGACCGAGACGCACACCGCTGCGGAAACAACGGATGCACACGTACGACTTGGCGCCCCCGGCATTACGCGGCCTCGTGATCTGCTCGATACCCTCATCGAAACACGGCCCGCACAGCATCAGCCCCGAAAGCAGATGCTTGACCGTGCTGTCGCGCTGCGTTCGCCGCGCGGGGTCCTGCAGGATCCCGGTCACCGTGTAGAACAGCTCTTCGTCGAGGATCGGGGCCCACTTCGCGGCGCCGACGACGACGCCCTGATGCTGCCGCTGCCCCGCATTGGAGGGCCGCATCAGGATGTTGCGCACCGAGAGCATCGACCACTCGTAGTCAGGGCCTCCTGGCGCCGGGATGCCGCGCGACGCGAAGTCCTTGGCGATGCGGTAGAGGGATTGGCCGCTTGCCACGCGTTCGGCCGCCTCGCGGATCACCGCGGCTTGCGGTTCGTCGATGACCTGCCGCAGCAGTTCGCCGGTCTCCTGGTCGTACTCGCGCCGGTAGCCGTAGGGAATGCGACCGTGCGGCCGGCCTCGCTCGGCGGTGCGGCGCGTGGTGCGCAGAATGCGGTCGCGGATTCCTTCTGCCTCGTCCTCGGCGCGCGCCGCATCCAGGAGCGTCATGAAACGGTCCGACCTGTTCGACATGTCGTGGGTGCGGCCGTTGTAGCAGAGCAGAACGCCCTTCTGCTCGAGCAGATTGCGCAGCTGGATGAACGTCTCCGCGGACCTGTAGCCGCGCGAGGCTTCCCAGATCACTAGCACGTCGCAGCCGCCCTCGCGGATCCCATTCAGCATCCGCTCGTAGCTCTCGCGCGCCACCTTGGCGTATCGGCTGGCTGACCGTCCCGGGTCGGAGAACTCTCCGGCGATGATCCAGCCGTTGCGCTCGCAGAGTCGCTGGTTCTCGATCCGCTGGTCCTCGGTCGACGTGAGACGTCCGTTGATCACTCGGCTGTTGCGGTCATAGATGAAGGCGCGCAGTGGCTGCTGAGCGGTCATGGTGACGCTGGTGAGGGTCGGCATGCCGACACGGTACCGTACTTATCTCTCTGTCGATCTGTTTCGCCACTGACGACCGTGAGGTAGGTAAGGCCGGTGCGTTTGAGGGCGTCGGCGAGCTCGGTCGGCTCGTGGCTTGTGTCGCCAACGGTGAGCGCGGGCAGTACGCCGGCCTCTTCGGCGGGCAGCGTAGACGCCGCCTCCCGAAGATCCGCGCGCAGACTTCCCGCGAGGCCCTGGAGTGTGGAGGGGCCGCCGATCACCTTTGGTGCTCCTCGGGCGACGAGAAGCGCCGCGTCCCGTGTTCCACCGCGAGCGGGCTCGAGCCGGCCGGAGACGATCAGATGCTCTGAGGGCAGCAACGCGAGCCAGGCATCCAGGTCCGCGCCTGAGCGCGGTTTGGCCATCACGGTCGCCGAAGTGCCGACCTGGTAGCTCACGCCGTTCTCGGTGCTGACCTGCGTGATGCGCACCGGTACGAGGATGAGCGTCGATGTGGCCTGGTTACCGTCGAAACCTGATGCTCGGCGGGTCTGCGAGTCGCTTCCCCCCTCGGGATGGGCCGCGGCATGTGCTTTCTGGCTCGTCTCGACTCGGCGCGGATCGCCGGTCACCGTGAGCGCGGTGCCGACGAAGGCTGATTCCGCTGCCAGGCCGGGCACCGGTCCGTTGGAGCCGACCGCGACGTGCAGTGCGGCTGACAAGGCGAGTCCGGCGGCAACGAGGAGCATGGCGCACAGCCCGGCCGACCACGGCTCCGGGGCCAGCGGATGCGCTGCCACGCGTCGCCGCGCTTGGACCATTCCCGCTACTCCCCCGATGGCGATCGCGGTCGCGGCCACGGCGGTGATCTCGGGTGGAAGCGAAAGTCCGATCCAGGTCGCCGCCCACCCGGCCAGCACCGGTGGCAGAAGTCTGAGATCTGGCGGGCCGCCCTGCCGTCTCACGGTGTCACCCACTGGCGCAGGGCAGCGAACTTGGTCGGGCCGAGCCCGCGCACCTGCTGAAGCTCCCCGATCGAGGTGAATCGGCCGTGCTCAGTACGCCAGTCCAGGATGCGCTGGGCCATCGCGGGACCGACGCCGGGAAGCTGTTCAAGCTGGTCTGCGGTGGCGGTGTTGAGATGGATCGGCCCGGACAGCGGCACCTTGCCGCGTCCACCGACCCGCGCTGTCGGCCCGGGAGCGGCGAGACCCGCGTCGAGCCCGCCGGGCGCCCCGACTAGTACCTGTTCTCCGTCGTTGAGAACGCGCGCCTGGTTGAGCGGGACCAGATCGGTTCCCGGTAGGGCGCCGCCCGCGGCCCTGATTGCGTCCATGACATGGGAACCGGTCGGCAAGTGGAAGACGCCAGGCTTGGCGACCTTGCCTTCTACGTCGACGACTATGCCGCTCGCCGACGTCGCAGGGTACGGCGCGGCCGCCGGTGGCGCGCCTTCGGGACGGGCCGGCTGCGCCTCGGCCTCCTGGGCGGCGGAATCGGAGGCCTGCCGGTGAACAGGATGACCGGCGGTGAGCAGCTGCGGCTGGGCGACCTGTTTCGACTGTGCGCGAAAGAGGGTCCAGCCGCCGAGTACCACGGCCGCCAAAGCGACGGCGGCGGCCAGCGCCGTGCCGGTTCGCCGGTCGAGCCGCCACCGGCCCCGCAGGGTCACCGGTAATCGATCGTTGATCTGCTGCATGAGCAGGTCTAATCGGCCGGGCCTGCGTGGCGCGGCGGCGTGTTCGACGGCTACCGCGCGGGCGGACCTGCCGAACTCGTAGTGCGCGAAACCAGCGCGTTCGCTCCCTGACATGACGGCTCCTCGAAGGCGTGGACCACGGTCGTGATCTTCGCTTTCGACGTTACGGAGCCGCGGGGTTCAAATCACCCGGTTCCAGAACATCTGTGGATAACTATCTTCGGAACGCGGGAATCGGGCACGGAGACTTAGCCGTTGCCGCCGAGGTTGAGGTTGTTCTCGATCCGCTCCAGCCGTTGCACCACTGGCTTGAGCTGCTGGTCGATCATCGTCGAGAGCTTCGACATCGGATCGGCGACGGTCGGGGTGGGCGCGGTGTTCTGGCCTTGCTGCGCGTGTAGGTACACATAGCCTGCGATAGCCGCACCGACGGCGCGCCGGGTCAGTCGCAGCTCGGCGCCGAGGCCGCGCAGGATCTGGCCGCCGGCGCCGTCGGGTTCGGCGATCAGCCCGAGGAGCAGGTGCTCACAGCCCACGTAGTTGTGCCCGAGCGAGGTCGCTTCGGTGACGGCGAGTTCGAGGGCTGCGGCCGCTTGGCTACCGATCCGCAGTCCGTCCTGACCCGGCACGGTCGCGCCTGAATCGATGTCAGGCGACGCGGCGGAAGAAGCGGCTTCCGTTTCGGGCTCGCTGGTCGCAGCTGCTGCTTCCGATGCCGCACCGCCTCTGCGCCGTTCGATCTCGCGCTGGATCTGTTCCGGCTCGATCTCCAATGCGCTGAGGACTTGCAGGGCAAGGTTGCCGCCCTCGGCGAGGATTCCGTGCAGCAGATGCTCAGTGCCGACTTCAGCAGCTGACTGGTCGCGCGCCTCTTGAACTGCCATCTGCACTACCGTGCGGGCGCGGTCGGTGAAGTGCGTCAGCCGGTTGGACGTGCTGAAGCCCGAAGTGGGCGAGAGTACGGCCTGCCGGATGGCGGTGACCCGGCGAACCGCCGTTTCGAGCGCCCGCTGACAGACCGCAGAGACCGGAATGCCGGCCTCCTTGACGGCTTCGGCGAGCTCATCGGGCACGTAGACGTTGATCTTCGGCACCATGCCTCCCCCAATGGGGTCAGTGAAGGGTTATACCTAGTTGATAACCCCAATGGGGGCAGAAGTCAACGGTTCGGGAGTCGTCGCTTAAATCGAACGCTGATAGGAGCGGAAGGCCCTGGTCGAGATGAGTCCGCAGGCGATCACCAACAGCGCGAGGTACCCGAGGTGCGCGGTGATCGATCCCCAGTCCGGATTCGCCAGCAGCGCGCCACGTCCCGCGGTCAGCGCCCAGTTCACCGGGTTGTACGCCGCGACCGAGCGGATCCAGCCCGGAATCAGCGCCGCGGCCATGAAGCCGGTCGACAGGAACTGCAGCGGCAGCAGGACGAAGTTGGAGACCGCGATGATCGATTCCTCTTTGCGCGCGACCAGCGCCAGACCGTAAGACAGAGAGCCGATCGCGGTCGCCAACAGATTCACGGCCACCATCAGCACCAGCGCACCAAGCACCGCCTGCCGGTAGTCGGCACCCGCGATGGCGCCGAGGATGAGGATGATCACGGCCTGGATGACTGTGGCGACCGTCTGGACGATAAGGCGCCCGGCGATGAGCGAACCGCGGTTGACCGGCGAGACCAGGAATCGGTCGATCACGCCGCGGTTGAGGTCTTCGAGGATTCCCATCCCGCCCCAACCGGCTCCGAACAGCGCAGACATCACGACGACGGCGGGAGCGAGGTAAGTGATGTAGTTGACGTCGGTACCGAAGCCGGGCAGGTCCGTGACCCGTTTGAACAGCTGGCCGAACAGGAAAAGCCAGATGACCGGCTGAATGAGTGTGAACGCGACGTACATCGGTTGGCGTATGAACGCCTTAAAGTGACGCTGCGTCATAAACCAGGTATGGGTAAGCGCAAGCACTGTTCCTCCCCTGCGCGGACGTGGGTAAGCGGACGTGCGTAAGACGGTTGGCGGAGGCCGCTAAGCGGCTGGTTACGCGGCGACGGCGGAGCGGTCTGAGCGGCCTGGACGTCCCGCCTCCTCCTCAGCCGCGGAGAACGAGCGGCCGGTGTGCCGCAGATACACGTCGTCGAGCGAGGGGCGGGCCACCGTGACAGCGGTGACGGTGATTCCCGCGGCGTCGAGCGCGCCGATCAGGCCGGGTACCGTGCCTGCGCCGTCTGCAGCGCGCGCCCGCAAAATCCGGCCGTCCTGCGCGACCTCTTTGACCACGGTCATCTCGCCGAGCAGGTCACGGCCGCGTTCGACGTCGGCGTCAGAGCCGAGCTCCAGCGTGATCGCGTCACCGTGCAATTCGGCTTTCAGCTCGTCCGGGGTCCCCTCGATGACCACGCGGCCCTTGTCGATGATCGCGAGACGCTGAGCGAGCTGATCGGCCTCTTCCAGGTAGTGCGTGGTGAGCAGGATGGTGAGCCCGCGATCCCAGGCCAGCTCCTTGATCTGCTCCCACATCTCCGCGCGCGCCTCGGGGTCGAGGCCGGTGGTCGGCTCGTCGAGGAACAGCACGCGGGGCTGGTGGATCAGGCCCATCGCGACGTCGAGCTTGCGCTTCATGCCGCCGGAGTACGTCTTGACCAGGCGATCGGCGGCATCGGTGAGAGCGAACCGGTCGAGCAGCTCGATGGTCTGCAGGTTCAGCTCGCGGCCGCGTAGTCCGTAGATGCGGCCCTGGAGCATGAGGTTTTCGCGGCCGGTCGCCTGCACGTCAACGCCGGACTCCTGCGCGACGCAACCGATCGCCCGGCGCACGGCGGCTGGATCGCGAACGACGTCGTGGCCCGCGACGGTGGCGACTCCGGCGGTCGGCGCGGAGAGCGTGGTCAGCATCTTGACGACGGTGGACTTGCCGGCGCCGTTCGGGCCGAGCAGACCGAAGACCGAGCCGGCTGGGATCTGGAGGCTGATGCCGCGCACCGCCTCGACTCCGCCTTTGTATGTCTTGACCAGCTCTTTCGCATCCACCGCAAGGTTTTGCGCAGCGGGCATGGCTACCCTCCCAGGCCACGAGAAACGATTTCGACGACGAACACGATATAGCTCGACTTCCGAAAGTCAAGACATATCGCGTCTGAGGGGTGAGGGAGGCCCGCAAGTCGGGTGCAGAAGGAGGGCATTGACGGGAGACGCGGGAGTTGGGGGAAGAAGGTTGCGGGATGCGGACACCGCAGGCGGATGGAGAGAGGTGGCGGGAGACGCGGGAGTCAAAGGAAAGGGCGGCGGGAAGGCGGGGGCGTGGACGAAAGGAGGACGTTGACGGGAGGAGCTGCGTTGGAGGAGCTGGATCGGGAGTGAGTGATCCGGGCTGGCGCGCTACCCCATCGCGGGAGGCGGGGCGAGAGTAACGATCAACGGGGCCGAGCGGGAGCCGGTTGGCCGGCGGGCGCGCTCCACTGCGTCACGGTAGGCGGGGCGAGACGATCACGGCCAGGAGGCCGGGACCGGCGTGCGCGCCGAGGACCGCGCCGACTTCCGAGACGGTTAGCTCTCCGCCGCGTTCGGACGCGGGGGCCGCTACGCGGGACAGTCCGGGGAGCTGCTCGCGGAGTCGCTCGGCTAGGAGTTCCGCCCGCGGGACCGAGCCGAGGTGGTGGACTGCGACGTCTACCGCGTCTTGGCCGGCTCGTTCGAGTGCTACCTGTTCGAGTCGGGCGATTGCACGCGCGGCCGTGCGGACCTTTTCCAGCGGCTCGACGCGGCCTTCGACCAGGTGCAGCAGCGGCTTGACCGCCAGCGCCGAGCCGACGAACGCCCTGGCCGAGCCGATGCGGCCGCCGCGGCGGAGGTATTCGAGCGTGTCGACGTAGAAGAAGGCCGAGGTCATCGTCGCTCGTTTGGCCGCCGCCGCTGCGCACGCGGCTGCCGATTCCCCTTGGGCTGCCGCGTCCGCCGCGGCGAGCGCTGCGTAGCCGAGTCCCATGCCGACTGAGCGGGAGTCGACCACCTCGACCGGGATCGGGGACGTTGACGCTGCGAGGACCGCTGACTCGTGCGTGGCTGATAGCTCGCCCGAGATGTGGACCGAGACGATGCCGGTCGCGCCCGCCTCGGCCAGTTGGCGGTAGTGGGCCGCGAACTGTTCTGGGGATGGGCGCGAGGTGGTGGCGAGCTGGTGTTTGCGCAGGGCGTCCATGAGCGCGGCCCTGGCTTCGGGCGTGCCCTCCGTGTACGACTCCGTGCCGATGACTACCTGGAGCGGGACGACCGTGATGCCCGCGGCGGCCGCGCGTGCGGGCGCCAAGCATGCGGTCGAGTCTGTCACCACCACTGTCCGACCGGCCATAGTTCGCACGATAGTCGATGTGGGACCTGTCGTCCTTAAGCCGCGAGCACCTCTCTCCAGTCCGGCATCAGCTCGTTCACCAGCGCCTCAGTGCGGGGGTGGAGACCCTGCACGCCGTGGACGTACCAGGTTCGCTTGTAAAGCCCTTCGATAGCGCCACGCAGCCGTTCGTGGTCATGCGTTGCAGCGGTTGCGCGCAGCAGACCGCGCCACAGTTCCTCATCGTCGGGACTGCCGCGCATGCCTGCCTTTACCGCTTCGATCCCTGCTTCGGCCTCTTCGGCCGCGATGCAGGAGTCGGCGAGTTGTAGCGCCGTGTCTGCGATAACTGCCGGGACTTGTGCCTCGGCGACCTCGTAAGCCAGCCAGCCGTAGCGGTTCGGCTCGCGACCAGCGAGGTAAGGGCCGCGTACGAGGTCGAGCGCTGCCCTGAGCATCTTGTCGCGTTGCTTCTGGTCCTGGATCGATGCGTCGTACAGTGCCCGTGACTGTAGGGAGACGAACACGTCCCAGTCCGACCACACGTAAGCGCCAAGGCGCATACGGCCGTCGGCATCTGTGTACAGATTCGGCTGTCCGTGTGGGTCGTTGCCAAGCCACGTGGCGAGCCGGGCGAAGGTTGCCTCCGCGACGTCCGCCGTCGCGCCGCGCGGCCAGAGCGCGGCGGCGAGGACGCGCGGGTGGACTCCGTCGCGGTGATGCAGCAGGAAGACCAGCGCTTCGTCGAGCAGCGGTGCGCGTTCGGGTTCGACTTCGCCGACGCCGGTGACTTCGAGCGGCCCGAGCAGCGAGGCGTAAACGGCGGGCGGCTCGTCGGGCAGCGGACCGCTGTAGCCGACCGACTGGTGCACCGGTTCGGCGGTGACCTCGGTGCCCTCGATGTCGCAGACCGCGCGGAACAGGCCGAGGACGGCTGCGTACTGCTCCTCGGGCAGCAGCTGCGCCTTCGCCTCGATGCCCAGCAGCGGCGCGCTGATCACCCCCTTCGAACTGACCGTCAGCTGCCAGGTCGCGCCGACGACGTCGCCGGCGACGATGAAGCCGAGACCGACGCGCGCCGCGGTGGTGGCGACGGCGGAGAGCCGGGCCAGGATCGCGGCGTGCGGTTCCTCGGAGACGATCACGAAGTGGGGCGGGAACGAACTGGCCTGGCTGGCGCGGGACCGGCCGTCGAGCACGGAGTCGAGCCCGGCCGCGGCGAGCGCCTTCGCCCGCTCGACGGCCTCGATCTCCAGGCTGGGCAGGATCTCGTCGAGGGTGCGCACGTGCCGGACGCGGGCCGGGGCGAGCGGGGTGAGGTCGCCGGGGAAGCCGACCAACGTGACAGTCATACGATCCGACCAGGAGTTGGTGGCCAGCTCGACGGCGAGGGCGGCGAGCACGGCGCGGCGAACCTCGGGCGGCCCGTCGAGCCCGATGAGGCCGCGGGCTTCTTCGAGGTCGATCATCAGCTGATCGGTGTGCGCGGCGACCGGGGCAGCGGCCACGGCTCCCGAGCCTGGTGACGCGGGAGAGGTCACTGCGCCCAAGGTGACAAGCCCGGGGTATGGCGCGAAGCGGCGGTGCGCCGCCTGCGCGTCGACGTCCACGATCGCCGGGCGGGGGAAGTTCCACGAACGGCCGTCCGCGGCGGTGAACCACGGCGGGGGCGGCGCGGCCTCCGGGTCGTCAGGGTCGGTCGGCTTGCCCAGCAGGAGTTCGATGCCTTCGTTGCGCAGCCGGACGGCGTACGCGGCGGGCACGCTGCGGCCGCGTTCGGCGAGTCCGGCGGACAGCCCGCGCAGCGCGAGGTCGAGGAACCAGACCTCTACTTCGCCAGCGCCGACCCGGATCGACTCCTCGGCCACCGCACCGTCTCCGCTGGCGGTCACCGGACGCCGGCCGAATACACGGTTCCACAGCTGGCGGCGGCGATGCCGGCCGAGCGCCTTGAGCAGGCCGGCCGCGAGGAGCGGCGCGGCGGCGAGGCCGTAGAGCACGCGGTTCTCGGTCGACGGGGGCTGGCTTTCCTCCGGAGAGGTAGCGCCGCGGTGTGAGGGCCGCGGAATGATGCTGGCGCCGCCGGTCGTTGCCGTCGTCGTCGTGTTCTGACGTACCAGGGCGGTGCTGCCGACGGGCTGGTTGGGCGGGGCGATTTGTGCGCGTGCCGGGGCTTGCGGAAGCGGCATGGCGTTGACGTGGGGTGCGGGCTGCGCGGGAGGGGCAGGGGGCGCAGCGGGTGCGGGGCGCGCAGCGGGTGCGGGAGGCACGAGAGGACCAGGCTGCGCGGGGAGCGCGGCCGGGGCAGGGGCAGGGGGCGCGGCCTGGGCGGGCGCGTTCGGGTGGCCAGCGGTGATTGGTCCGGCCGGTGCGTGAGGCGGGGTCGCGGGCACCGGCTTGAGTTGGCGAGGTGATGATGCGAGAGGGGCGGCTGCGGGAGAGGCGGCGGAAGGGGCGACAGCGGCGGGGGCGGCTACCGGGGGCGGAGCGACGGCTGGGGGCACGGCGGCGGGGGATGTCGCGGGAGAGGCGGCGTTCGGCGCGCTGGCCGCGGCTTCAGCAGCGGCACTGGCGAGCTTCGCGATCTCCTCGGCGGACTGGGCGATGGTGGCTTTCTGCGAGTCCTGAGTCGCGTGCTTCTGCTGCTTATCGGTCGAGGTACCCGAATTTGAGTTTTCCGCAGAAGCCTGCGAATCCGTTGTGTTCGGCGCGCCCTGCGGGTTCTCGGGCTGCTGGCCAGGAGGGGTCGCTCCGGTAATTGTCGGAGGCGGCGTGGAGGGAACCGGTGTCAGCGCGGACGACGCGGTCTGGCCACCTGTGCCGCCACTGCCCAACGAGAACGCCGTCTGCGACGGAAGCGCGTGGGACGAATGGATTCCGGACGGAGCACCCTGCGTATTCGTGCCCTGCTGCTGGCCCGGTTGCGCCGTACCCGACTGTCCCGGATTGAGTTGGATGCCGCCAGTCTGGGCGGGGCTGAGATTATTCGGGGAGATCGGCGCCGGTTCGACGACCAGGTCGCCGCCCGTGGCGTCGGCCGGCATCATCAGGATCCAGCCGGGCCGGATCAGCGCGGCGTGGGTCAGCCGCGAACCGTCCGGCTGCACGCGGTCCTTGTTGAGCTCGAAGATCTCCTTGTACCTGCGGCCGTCGCCGAGGTGCCGCTGCGCGATCTCCCAGAGCGAGTCGTGGTGCCTGCCGTGCGGCGGCTGGACGCGGTACAGCTTGGTGGCGCTGAGTGAGGCGACGCTGGCCGAATTGTCCGCAACGCGTAGCCCTGATTCGCCGCGAAGCGCCGGCAGGTTGTCGGTGTATGCGCCCTGGAGAGAAGTATTCGATGCCGCCGTGATCGCAGAGTGCTGATTGACAGCCGGGAGCCGGCCCGCGGTGGCGACCGTCGGGCTCGCCGCCACCGGGGCTTGATGCGAACCGAGATGCGCGAGATTCGGCACGAACGAGGCGGCCGAGGCCGTGATCATCAGCAGCGCCGCGACCAGTTGCCGGGCGAGGAACTGGCTCGGACCGGCGCCGGGTATGTGCGCGGGCAGGCCGATTCCACGCTTCGCCGCGACGAACTCGACGATCACGCAGGCCGCGAACTGCGCCCACGCCAGCCAGACGATGACCGCCAAGGCGTCGAGCAGTACATGCGGCGTGATCGGCCGGTTGAACATCTCCGCGGTCGGCAGGTGGTGCGGCAGCGGCCAGCCGATGAAGAGCACGAGCGCGAGCGGGATCGCGCCGAGCAGGATCACCAGCGCGATGAGTGCGCCGAGCCCCTTGAGCACGTCCCCGCCGGTGCGGCGGTGCTTGATGCGCTGCGGCTGCGGATCCCAGCCGCCCGGATGCGAGGCCTGCGATGCGGGCCCAAGCCCCGAGTATGACTGCGCTTGGCCGGGCTGGCCGGACCGGGAGGGCGCGCTCGTCGGCGGGTTCATGGCGTTCCTCTCTCCGGCTCAAGGCCCCGGCTGGGGATGGGCGGTGGCGGTCGCGTTGGCGGCAACGGGCCCTTTCATGACCATGCCGAGCAGGATCGGATCGTAGGTGATCTCGACGTTTACCGTCATGGTGGGCACAACCAGCCCGTTCGGCAACGTCAGCGACCCAACTCCGTCGCAGGTGACCACAGCCTTTGCGCCTCCCGCCGCGGAACCGACGAGCACTGCCCGCTGACAGGCGTCGGCGGCGAGCACGTACTGACCGTTGCGTAGCGCGTTCTGGTCGAGGTCGTTGGCCGCGGCGCGGGCCGCCTGCTCGGCGATGTCCCCGGCGCGCTGGCGTTCGGTGAGCGCGAGGCCGCCGTCCACCACCAGCCCGGCCAGCATCATCGCCATCAGGGCCCAGAAGATCACGGCGAACGTGAACGATCCCCGTTCGCCGGACGGTCGTCGGCGAATCGGCTTCCTGATACCCGGCCGGGCACGCATCAGCCGGTCCTGCGGAACGTGTCGAGCGGCGCGGTCGAGTAGGCGGTGATCGTCTTCGCGCCGAGGCTGAACCAGTCCAGGCCGGTGAGCGGAACGGTGCAGCTGACCTTGATGGTGAACAGCCCGCCAGCGGTGAAGTCCCGGGAGTTCTGCGCTGTGTTGTTCGGGTCCACCTGCGTTACGACCGCGCCGGGGCAAGTACGCGCGAGTTCCGTGGCGGCCGTGTTCTGGGCCGCCCCTTGAGCGCTCGCGTCATCGCGTTGCAGGGACCCGATCCGCGCCGCGTCGCGGGCCGCGCCCTGGACGTTGCCGCGCGCGTTCACCAGCACCCCGAACACGACCAGGATCATGATGAACCCGATGACCAGCGGCGCGAGCAGCACGACTTCGAGGACGGACATGCCCGCCTCGCGCCCGCCGTCCCGCCGCGGTCTCCTCATCACGCTCCTCGCCTCATTCATCGTTGCGTTCATCGCCGGCCCGCTCAGCGGCCGGTGTCCTGGATGAACTGCTCAACCGGACCGGCGCTGGTCTCGGTGACGTTCATGTCGCCCCACAGGGAGTGGACGGTGGCGGTGACGGTGACCGACACGGTCCACGAGGCCGCGCCGGGCGTCCCCGACTCGCCGGGCGGCGGCACCCGCAGGTTGTCCACCATGCCAGATGCCAACTGGTTGACCCAGTCGTGCGTCTTGCGCACCGCGTCGCCGGACCAGTCCTCGTTCGGATTGGCCCGCTCCTCGCGCGCCACCCGATCGCCCTCCTGCGCCGCGGCGATCGCGACATGCCGGGCGTAGAAGTAGATCGCGAACTGCACGGTGGCGAAGATCAGGAAGAACAGCAGCGGGGTCAGCAGGACGAACTCGATCGCCGAGACGCCGCGTTCGCGGTCGCGGCCGCGCTTTCCCGCGGCGTCTCGGCGCGTTCGGGTTCCCCCGCTGCGCTGCTTCACCTGACGCTCACTTGCCTCCGCCGTTGGTGCCCGAGCCGCAGCCGCCCGCGTTGTTCGCGCCGGCGATGCAGTTGCCCACGTCCGTCGCCTTCGTGGTGAGGGCGGTGGACAGCAGGACGCCGACCGCGACGCAGATGCCGACCACGATCATCGAGATCACCACCCACTCGACCGCCGACGCGCCCCGCTCCCTCTCACCGGAGCGGACCTGCGCGACCCGGCCACGCAGGCTCACCCATGCGTACTGCAGCGCTGGGCCGCCGAACACTGTGCCCATCCCAGTTCCCTCCTTCGGTAGTGCCGCGGTCACTGCAGCTGGAAGATTCGGACCGCGGCCGGATATACGATGAAGATCAGGAATCCGGCGGCCAGCAGGATCTGCGCCACCAGCATCGACTGGGAGCGCGCGCCGGCCTTGCCTTCCATTTCCGCCAGCTCCCGGCGCCGCATCGTCTCGGCGCGGGAGGCCAGCGAGGCGCGCACCTTGGCGCCGTCGTCGGCCACCAGGTTGAGCGCGGCCCCCAGGTCAGTCAGTTCTTTGATGCCGATCTCCGTGCCCAGGTCGCCGAGCGCGCTCCACTGCGGCACGCCGGAGAGCCGGGCGTCGGTGAGGCAGTCGCGCACCCGGCGCAGCGCCCAGCCGTCGCTGACCTCGGCCGCCGTCATCAGCGCCTCGGGCAGTCCGCGGCCGCCGGCCAGGTTCATCGACACCAGGTCCAGGTACGCGGCCACCACCCGGCGGAAGTCGTCGCGCTTGGCGGTGGCGTCGCGGCGCACCTCGAGGTCGGGCAGGACGAAGCAGAGCCCGCCGAAGGCCAGCGCCAGCCAGATCGGGATGATCGGGGTCAGGTGCAGTCCGGCGAACCACAGCAGCGCGAACAGCACCGGGCCGAAGACGAAGCCGAGCGCCGCCAGCCCCAGCTTCGTGACCAGGAACTCCTGCCAGGAGCGTTCCAGCAGGGCGAGGTCGGCGCGGACGGAGCGCTGCTGCCAGCCCTGCCTGGCGTAGAACTGCGCGATGCGGAAGCCGATGCGCCCGCGAATCGACTCGTCGGCGGGCGACGGGGCGCCGAACTGGCCGCGGGCGCGCAAGGCGTCAATCTGCGCGACCTGCGCGGCCGCGCCCGGCCGTGACGGAATGAGGGCTCTGATCACTACGAAGAGGCCCAGCCCGCACAGCGCTCCGACGACGACTTCGGTGAGCATCAGCGACCTCCGCCCGGTCGCGGTCCGGGCGGCGACATCCCCGGCTGGAACGAGAGCCCGGCCGGGTCGGCCACGGTCAGCTGGCCGCCCAGAGGCACTTGGGGCTGCGCCGGCACGGTGTGCCGCAGCAGGAACCGGCTCGGCGACTCGACCTTGGCCAGGCGCCGCAGCCAGATGAAGCCGGCGGCGAACAGCCCGAGCACGATGGCGAGCACCAGCTGGCCGACCGGCGTGCCGAACGGCTCGACGAAGTGCCGGTTGAAGATCGCCATGCCGAGCACGAACACGACGACGACGGTGACGATGATCTGCACCGAGCGGCGGGTTCCGGCGCGCTGCGCGATGACCCGCTGGCGCATGTCCACTTCTTCGCGGGCTGATTTGCCGAGCGCGGTCAGCACCTCGCGCAGTCCGGGACCGCGCAGCTTGGAGTTGAGAATCAGCGCCGCGATCACCAGGTCCGCCGACGGGTCGTTCAGGTCGTCGGCCAGATGCTGCAAGGCCTCGGACAGCGGCATCCGCCCGCGCAGCCGGTCCAGCAGGGCATTGAGATTGTCCCGCAGCACCGGGTCGGCGCCGCGGGCCGAGGACGGGATCGCCTGCTCGAGGCCCACCGCGCCGGCGATGGTGTCACGCAGCGCCTCGGTCCACATCGCCAGCGCCTCGACCCGGCGCATCGCCAGCTTCTCCGCGGCCGCGCCGCCGAACAGCTGGTTCCAGAACAGCACCAACGCGATGGTGCCGAGTCCGAGCACCGGCCACTGGCTCGCCAGTCCGACGACCAGGCCGATGGCCAGCGCGATCACCAGGCGCTGGCCGAGCTTGCGCATCCGGTCGACCTCGGAGGTCGCCTTCGCGTCCCTGGGCTTGCCCGGCCAGCCGATCAGCCCGGCGACGAGGAGCGCGAGCCCGAGCCCGGCCACGACGCCGACCACCAGCGCGAGCATGGTGTCCTGGGTAAGCAGGTCGGACGGGTTCACGGCGCCACACCTCGGTTCGTCACCAGATCACCGCCACAACCCGCTGGGCACGTAGCCGTTCGCGACCAGCTCTTCCAGGCAGGAGATCGGCGAATGCGGCACGGCGCGCCCGTCCAGGCCCGGCGCGAACACTTCCGAGGAGAGCACCCGGCCGTCCACGCCGTTGACCTCGCGCACCGAGGAGACGAAGCGGCGCAGCGTGCCGCCGCGCGCGTAGTCGTTGCGCTTCTCGATGAAGACCACGAAGTCGATGGCGCCCGCGATCAGCATGTGCGAGGCCTCGACCGGGAGCCGCTCCGCGGCCTGCAGCGCATAGGTGGAGATGCGGTTGAAGACTTCCAGCGAGGAGTTGGCGTGGATCGTGGACAGTGAGCCGTCGTTGCCCTGCGACATGGCGTTGAGCATCGTGACGATCTCGTCGCCGAGCACCTCGCCGACGATCACCCTGGAGGGGTTCATGCGCAGCGAGCGGCGCACCAGCTCGGCCATCGAGATCGCGCCGAGGCCCTCCGAGTTCGGCAGCCGCTCCTCGAAGGCGACCGCGTTCGGGTGCAGTTCGGGGAACTGGTCGAGGCCGAGCTCGAGCGCGCGCTCCACGGTGATCAGGCGCTCGTGCGACGGGATCTCGTTGGCCATCGCGCGCAGCAAGGTGGTCTTCCCGGCGTTGGTCGAGCCGGCGATCATCAAGTTCTTGCGGGCGGCGACCGCGGCGGACAGGAACGAGCCGAGCTCGGGCACGAGCGTGCCGTTGCCGATCAGGTCGGAGAGGAACACCTTGCCGAGCCTGGCGCGGCGGATCGAGACCGCGGGCCGGCGGGTGACGTCCATCACCGCGGACAGCCGCGAGCCGTCCGGCAGGCGCAGGTCCAGCTGCGGATTGGCCGAGTCGAACGGACGCGAGGACAGACCGGAGTACGCGCCGAGCACCTGTATCAGCTCGATGAGTTCGTCGTCGGACTCTGCCACCGGTTCGCCCATGACTTCGCGGCCGTCGGCGTAGGAGAGGAACACCCGGTCGCAGCCGTTGATGTCGATGTTCTCGATCTCCGGATCGTCCAGCAGCGGCTGGAGCCGCCCGACGCCGAACAGCGCCGCGTGGATGCCGGAGGCCAGCGCCTCCTCCTCCTCGGCGTTCGGCGGGGTGCGGCCGAGGGTGACCTCGCTGCGCGTGTACTCGTCCAGCACCTGCCCGATCACGGCGCGCGCGTACTGCCGCTCGTCCTCGCCGGTCATCGGCGGCAGGCCGGAGATCTGGTCGAGCCGGCGCTGCTCCGCGATCCGGTCGCCGACCTCCTGGCGCAGCCGCTTGACGAGCCCGTGGTCCATCAGGCGCCCACCGCCTGGCCGAACGCCGGGCCTTGGCTGTGGCCCTGCTGCCCTTGCCCCTGGCTGAGCCCCGGCGCCTGACCGTGCACCGGCGAGGTGACGGCCAGCAGGCCGTATCGCCGCGTCACCGAGAGGGCCACGTCGCGCGCGGAGCGGATGAGCAGCGACTTGTCGACGCGGGCCCGGCCGCGGCCGTTGAGCGCCGCGGCGCCGTCCGGGTCGTCGGCGATCACGCCGAGCACCTCGCCGCCGCCCGCGGTGACCGAGAGCAGCTCGCCGACCTGGCTGGCGGCCCGCCTGGCCTCCTTCGGCGGGGCGATCAGCACCACGCCGATCGGCGGGCGGGCGACCGAGGCGGACGAGCCCTGGTTGCCGTGCAGCCGGTTCGACAAACCGTTGACACGGTCGCGCACGTGTGCCACCTGCTCGGCGTCGGCGCGGGCGATCAGCAGGACGAGCGCGGCGTACGGCATCAGCTCCAGCGTCGGCGAGTCGGGGCCGACGCGGCCGCAGTCCGCGATGACGTCCGCGCCGTGCGGGATCGCGGCGTAGTGGTCGAAGCAGCGGCCGAGCTGCGGCCAGTGCCCGGACACCGCGGCGGACTGTTCGGCGGTGCCGAGTCCGACGATCACCTCGAGCCCGCCGGTGATCCGCTGCACGTGCTGCGGCAGCGCGGAGGCCTCGAAACCGCGGCGCGCGGCGATCGCGATGGAGAGCAGGCCGCGGTTCGGGTCCAGCGGGCCGCCGTGGTCCGCGGCCAGCCGGTAGACCAGATCCCCGCCGTGCGGATCGCACTCGGCCATCAGCGCGCGGCGCGGCCACGAAGCCGCCAGCGCCACCGAGGCGGTGGTGACCCCGGGTGAGCCCTTGTCGCCGGCGACGACGATCAATGCCATGACGACAGCCCGCTACTGGGTGTGCTTGTCGAAGACGAGCACGAGGTTCCCGCCGGAGGCGGCCTGCGTGACGGCGTTCGCGCTCTGCTGGCTCAGCACCAGCGACACGTCGAGCGCTCCGCTGGTGGCCGCCGTGCCCACGTCGTACACCCGCACGCCTGCGACGATCGGTGGTGTGGTGAATCCGTCGGTGAGGTAAGACTGTCCGGTTTTGTCATCGTTCTTGTTCGAGACGTAGTACGCGCTCACCGTGTCCCCCACCTGGATACCGATCGGATACTGGCCGTCTTTGAGCGAGAGTCCGACCACCTCCTGCCCCGGCGACAGCGGCTGCACGGTGGTCAGCATCTGACCGACCAGCAGGGTGCCTGGCAACAGGTCGGTACGCGCGGTGTACCCGTGCAGCACGCCGGCCCGGGCTTGTGCCCAGGTGACGTAACTGATGTTCGAGTCCACCGCGACCATCACCTCGCCGATCGAGTCGGTGGTGATGGCCTGTCCTTGCGGCACCCGCTTGACGATCTCGACGACACCGACTCGATTCCCCGCCCGCTGCTGGAGATAAACCGAGGCCAGCGCGCCGACCAGGACGAGCAGCAGGCCGAGGGCGGCCAGCGCGGGCTTGCGGTTGCGCGGCGCGGAAGGCGGCCGGACGTTCGACGGGGGAGGCCCGCCCGGCACGGACCGGCCGGCGATGGTCGCCGTGGACGGGGATGGGGACGCGGACGGCTTCCACCCCCCGCCGACCGGCGGTGCGCCGTTGTCGTTGTTCATCACGGTGTCGGGCCCCCCGGCCAATCGGTTCGTCAGGGTACGCGGAAGCTTCGAGTCAGGGTTGTTATTGGAGTTTGCGCTGGAAGCCGGGCTCCCGGCCCGGGTCGGAAGCTGATAGTACTCACGCGGTGACGCTGAAGAACAGACCTCGGGGCCAAGATCGGCGAAACTGCGACCTCACGCGTCCGTCCCGCCGGGTTTCCGACGGTTCGGTAGAAAAAGATTCGGTTAAATCCGGCTTCTGCGACTACCGGCAGCCTACTGCGGCCGGTACGATCCGTAGCCGACTTGTCAACATCGCGCCACGGGCCGACGAGCAGTCAGTTCAGCACTCCGGGCCGGCCCTGGGGACGGGATCCCATGCTCCGTCGCAATCACGGCATTTTCGCCCGCTTCGCACCCTTCGCCGCCGGCGCCGTGGCGGCCGTGACCGCCGCGGCGATGCTGTCCGGTTGCGGCGCCTCCGCCTCGCAGCCGCCGGCGGCCCTGCCCGGGGTCGACGCCGCGCAGGACTCGGCGAACGCGGCAGTGAGCGCGACCCCGAGCGTCGCGGGGCAGATTCCGGCGGACTACAAGGTGGACATCGAGATCAATCCGACGGGAAACGCGACGCAGGACGCCCTGGAGGAGCAAACCCGCGCCATGCTCATGGCATACGAGCAGGCGGTTTCCCGCAACGCGCCGAATGACGCGCTCTATCAAAGCCTTACCACGTCGTTCGCGCGCGGGAACCTGTACTCGATGATCAACACCTTCGCTCAGGCCGACGAGCGCCCCACCGGTTCCGTGCGCTTCTACGGGTTCAACGTGAAGTTCACCGGGAAGGTGGCGGACGTGTTCTTCTGCCAGGACGCGTCGAAGGTGGTGCCGGTCAGCTTCAAGACCGGGCAGAAGAAGGGCGCGGCCGCGACCGGCACGGCGGCCTTCTCGTGGTGGGACACCGCGTTCGAGAAGAACTCCGGCGGAGCGTGGGCCATCGTGTACGCGTCGGCTCAGGTGGGGAGGCAGTCGTGCATGTCATGAGGGCGACCAGGTCGCGGCTGGCCAGGTGGGTGGCCTCCGTGGCGCTGCTTGCCGGGCTCGGCCTGTCCGGAGCGGCCGGTTCCGGCGCGCAGGCGGACACGGGCGGTTCCGGAGGATTCTGGATCGCCACGCATGTCGAGTTGAGCGGCGACGTGTACTCGGGCGGTGGCTCGCCGTACGCCCCGAGCGGCTGGGTACCGCCCAAGTGCTGGCTTGAGCTCAATTCGGGCTACGGCGTCGACCCGGCCTACACACCGGACGGCTTCGCGGCCTACATGGCGCAGGTCTACGCGTTCTACCTACACGCGCAGGAAGACGCCATCAGGAACGCGTTCTACGCGATTTACCATGACGGCCAGGGCGTGGATGCGGCCGTCGGACTTAGCAAGCCTCCGTATAACGAGGGCGTGAGCGGCGGCAAGTGGTATGCGATCGCGTGTACTCCCGACGCGGGCTACGGCGACTACGTCGCCCTTCAGTCCAGCCTCGGCGTGGCCAACCAGTACGAGGAATGGTTCTGGCTCGCGGACGGCGCTCCGCCGCCCGGAGTGCCGGTCATGGACCCGAACCTGCTCGCCGAGTACGCCGCTGCCAATACGGAGGTCACCCCTGGCTGGCCGACCTTCAGTCCGGCTCTGAACACGACACAGACGGTTAATCTACCCACACTGATCACCAACGCACCCGGTGCGAACGGCTTCCACACGTACACGGCGACCGCGACCCTGCCGGCCACCGGGCAAAGCAGCACGGTCAACGCGAACCCCGTTTCGGTGACGTTCAGCGCTCAGGAAGGCGGCGTCATGTCACCGCCTTCGGTGACCTGCTACTTCAACGCCGACGGCAGCTTGCAGCCCGGCTGTCAGATCACCTTCCTCAAATCCACCACCACCGGCTACACGCTGGTTGAGAGCAGTATGTGGAACGTGACCTGGACCGGAGATGCCGGGACCGGCGAACCCGGCTGGACGAAGCCGATCGGCCCGGTCAGGCAGACGTCCGGCCCGGTCATCGTGCAGGAGATCCAGACGGTCGTCGGGCATTAACCGCGGATCGACCCGACCGAGTCAACCCCAGAAGTTGAGCAGGATGGCGACCCAGGCGCCGAGCAGGAGATACGGGCCGTACGCGATCTCCATGCGGCGCCAGGGTCGGCGTCGCGCGGAGCGCCACGCGGCGGCGCCGATCGCGACGAGAGCCGCGAGGACCGTGCCGAGCAGGATTCCGGCGAAGACGACCGGGATCGCGAGCCAGCCGAGGTAGAGGCCGATGACGCCGGCGAGCTTCACGTCGCCGTAGCCCATCGGCCCGAACATCGCGATGGCGTAGAAGATCCCGAACAGCACGGCCATCGCCGCCAGCGCCGACACCAGGTGCGTTACCGCCGTACGGTTGTGCAGGAGCGCCGTGATCAGGCCGAAACCCGCGAGGCCGATGCCGTAGAGCGGGAAGACGATGCGATTCGGCAGCAGCTGCGTGCGCGCGTCGATGACTGTAAGCGCGATGCTGCCTGCGGCAAAGAGTGCGTACACGACGATGCTCACCACGAGGGCGGGCGTTGTCAGGCTGAGGCTCGCGTGCGTCACATCGGTGAATCTATCGGCCGCCGTTGGTCACACCAGGCGAACCGCACAACTTGTGGAGACGGGCAGACGCGAAGATGCGGAACGCCCCGGGCTGGATCGGTTTCCAGTCCGGGGCGTCCGTTCGCTCCGTTGCCGCGTTACGCCGGGACGACGTTCACCAGCTTCGGCGCGCGCACGATCACCGTCCGCACGCCGCGGCCGTCCAGCGCGCGCCGCACGCCCTCCGCCGCCAGGGCCAGCTCACGCAGCGCGTCCTCGCTGATGTCCGGCGGGACCTGCAGCTTGTCGCGCAGCTTGCCGGCGACCTGGACCACGCAGGTGACCTCGTCCGCGACCAGGTACTGTAGGTCGGCCACCGGGAACGGCGTGTACGCGACCGTGCCCTCGTGGCCCAGCTTGTCCCACAGCTCCTCGGCCATATGCGGCGCGATCGGCGCGACCATCACGACCAGCGCCTCCGCCACGCTGCGCGGCACCTCGGGCAGCTTGGTCAGGTGGTTGTTCAGCACGATCAGCTTCGCGATGGCCGTGTTGAAGCGCAGGTTGTCCAGGTCCTCGCGTACGCCCGCGATCGCCGTGTGCAGTGCGCGCAGCGTCGGCAGGTCCGGCTCGATGTCGGCGACCCGGACGGCGCCGGTGCCCTCGTCCACGATGTTGCGCCAGACCCGCTGCAGGAAGCGGAACGAGCCCGCGACCGCCTTCGTCTCCCAGGGCCTCGACACTTCCAGCGGACCCATCGACATCTCGTAGACGCGCAGCGTGTCGGCGCCGAAGGTGTCGCAGAACTCGTCGGGGGTGACCGAGTTCTTCAGCGACTTGCCCATCTTGCCGTACTCACGGTTCACCTTCTGGCCGTGGAAGTAGTAGACGCCGTCGACTTCCTCCACTTCCTCAGCCGGTACGTATACGCCGCGCTCGTCCGTGTACGCGTATGCCTGGATGTAGCCCTGGTTGAACAGCTTGCGGAACGGCTCGGCCGACGACACGTGCCCCAGGTCGTACAGCACCTTGTGCCAGAACCGGGAGTACAGCAGGTGCAGCACCGCGTGCTCAGCGCCGCCGACGTACAGGTCCACGCCGCCGACGTCCTCGGCGTCGCGCGGGCCCATCCAATACTTCTCGACCTCGACGCCGACGAACCGGTCCTCGTTGGTCGGGTCCAGGTAGCGCAGCGGGTACCAGCAGGAGCCGGCCCATTGCGGCATGGTGTTGGTCTCCCGGCGGTACCGGCGCACGCCGCGGCCGTCGCCCAGGTCCAGCTCCACCTCGACCCACTCGTTCGCGCGGGCCAGCGGCGGCGCGGGCTCGGAGGTCGCGTCGTCCGGGTCGAAGGCCTGCGGCGCGTAGTCGGCGATCTCCGGCAGCTCCAGCGGCAGCATGCTCTCGGGCAGCGCGATCGCGTGCGTCGGGTCCTCGGCGTCGTACACGATCGGGAACGGCTCGCCCCAGTAGCGCTGCCGGGAGAACAGCCAGTCGCGCAGCCGGTAGGTCACCGTGCCGGTGCCGTAGCCCTTCTCCTCCAGCCAGGCGATGATCCGCTTCTTGGCCTCGACGACCACCAGGCCGTCCAGCGAGACGTCCGCGTTGGCCGAGTTGACCGACTGCGCCTCGTAGGAGTCGAAGGCCTCGGTCCACTCGTCAATGTTCTGCGACAGGCCGTGGCTGGGCGAGACCACGATCCGCATCGGCAGGTCGAAGGCCCGGGCGAACTCGAAGTCGCGCTGGTCGTGCGCGGGGACCGCCATGATCGCGCCGGTGCCGTAGCCCCACAGCACGTAGTCCGCGACGAACACCGGGATGCGCTCGCCGTTGACCGGGTTGATCGCGTAGGCGCCGGTGAAGACGCCGGTCTTCTGCCGGCCCTCGGTCTGCCGCTCGACCTCGGTCTTCGCGGCGGCCTGCGCCTTGTAGGCGGTGACGGCCTCGGTCGGCGTCTCGTATCGCTCGGCGCCGCGCCAGGCTTCCCGCGTCCCGTTCGGCCAGGCGGCCGGCACGATCTGGTCGACCAGCGGGTGCTCGGGGGCCAGGACCATGTAGGTCGCGCCGAACAGCGTGTCGGGCCGGGTGGTGAAGACCTCGATCTCGCCGGCGCCCTCGGCGGCGATCGGGAACCGGACCCGCGCGCCCTCGGAGCGGCCGATCCAGTTGCGCTGCATCAGCTTGATCGGCTCGGGCCAGTCCAGCCGGTCCAGGTCCTCCAGCAGCCGGTCGCCGTAGGCGGTGATGCGCATCATCCACTGGCGCAGGTTGCGCTTGAACACCGGGTAGTTGCCGCGCTCGGAGCGGCCGTCCGCGGTGACCTCCTCGTTGGCCAGCACGGTGCCCAGGCCGGGGCACCAGTTGACCGGCGCCTCGGAGATGTAGGCCAGCCGGTAGCCGTCGATCACGTCGGCGCGCTCGCCGGGCGTCAGCTCGGACCAGGCGCGGCCGTCCGGCGTGGCGCGGGTGCCCGCCTCGAACTGCGCGGTCAGCTCGCTGATCGGCCTGGCCCGGCGGGCGTCGCGGTCATACCAGGAGTTGAAGATCTGCAGGAAGATCCACTGGGTCCAGCGGTAGAACGAGACGTCGGTGGTCGCGACGCCGCGGCGCTTGTCGTGCGCCAGGCCGATCCGGTTGATCTGGGCCCGGTAGCGCTCGATGTTCTTCTCCGTGGTCACCCGCGGATGTGTCCCGGTCTGCACGGCGTACTGCTCGGCGGGCAGCCCGAAGGCGTCGAAGCCCATCGCGTGCAGCACGTTGTAGCCCAGCATCCGCTGATAGCGCCCGAACACGTCGGTGGCGATGAAGCCCAGCGGGTGGCCGACGTGCAGGCCCGAGCCCGATGGGTACGGGAACATGTCCAGGACGAAGTACTTCTTGCCCGGCACGGGGGCGTCCGTGGCCAGCGGCCCGGACGGGTTCGGCGCGTCGAACGTGCCGTGCTGTGCCCAGTACGCCTGCCAGCGCGCCTCGATCTCGCCCGCCATCGCCGCGGTGTACCGGAAGGCGGGCTCGTCCGTGGCCGGCGGCTTGCTCTCGCTCATGAGGTCCCCTCAGGGTGTCTGTCCGTCTACTACCGGTTCGATGGCGCCGGCCGGTGCGGGCCCGCTCTGCCGAGCCGAACGATGCTGGCGCCAGAAATGCGAAAACCCCTCGCGCAGGAGGGGTCGCCACGCTGAGGAGCCCGGGATCGGGGCTCTTTCGCTCTCAGCGCGGCCCGGTAAGGAGCAGGCGTACTGCGTGCACGGGAACAGGGTACCACCGCGACCGGGCAGTCCAGGTGACATGCACATGGTTGGCATGGCCGGCAATGTCCTGCTCGACACTGCGTCGTTATCGGTGTGAGAGCTCGCATGCCTTACGGAAGGTGACCGTGATGCGGTAGCGTCCGGGCGACTAACGGTGTGTCCCCAACACCCATCCCAGGTAGAGGATCAGTGGACGCTCCCCAGTTACCCGGCGCCGAGTCGTCGGCACCCACAGCCGGCGGGCAGCCGCCCGGCCAGGCTTCCGCGTTCCGGCGCGCGCTCGACGCGCAGGTCGAGTCCTCCGATTCGACCATGGCCCTGGTACCGGTCGGACCGCACGACCTGACCCGGCCGATCGATGTCAAGGCCCTGCGGGAGGCGCTGGCCGGGGAGCCGGCGGTCCCGACTACGATCACTGAGACTCCCCCGCCGCTGCCCCCAGTTCCGGGAATGCCGCCCTCGCCGAGCGGGCCAGCCGTAGTCGTGCCGACGGTGTCCGTGCCTGACCTGCGCGGCCCAACCACGATCGCCACGCCGACTCCGAAGTCGGTCGGCGCGCAGAACGCAGGCGCAGGCGGGTACATCGCGCCGGTCCCGCCGCCCGACCCGGAACACGACCACTCGCCGCGGCACAGCGGCGGCAGCGGCAAGCCGTCGCGGCTGCCGGCCGCCATCGGAGTTTCGGTGCTGCTGGCCGCGATCGCCGCGATCGCGCTGGTGGTGATAGCCGCGGGTCACTCCAGCGGGCCGCTGGCGCCCACCGCCATGCCGACCAAGTCGGCCACCGCGAGCGCCGCGCATCCGGTACCGCCGGCTGCGACGTCCCGCCGGCCGAGCCCGAGCCTTTCGCCGAGCCACTCCCCCAGCCACAGCCCGGCCCCGTCGCCCAGCCCTGCCAAGCCTTCGCCGCACCCGAGCACGGTGGCGAGTTTCGAGCCGATCAGGTGGACGACCGACTATCAACCGCTGGTCGCCGACATTCAAGCCCGGCTCGCGAAGCTGCGTTATCTGGCCTTGAGTCGCGACGCGTCGCAGTACGGCCTGACCGAGCGGACGATGGCCGACACTGGCAACCGGTGGTGGAGCCCGACCGACGACGTCGGCTTTTACCAGAACGCCACCACGTCGGCTATTCGCGCGTTCAAATACGACTATCTGCAACACGATCAAGGTCAGCCCACGCCCGACGGCGCCTGCGACACGGCGACTTATCAGGCCCTGGTCAACGCGACGAGCTGACCAGCGCTTTCGTTGAGCGCGCCGTCGGGATCCCGTGGCGACGCAAACCGCTGAGCCGCGCCCGGAAATGATCTCCGAAAAGATCACTGGTGCGGTTCCGTTCAGAACATGAAATCTTTACGAAAACCGTACCGTCCGAGCCCTTCATGTCCCACCATGGACGCACATCAGGCAGAAGGGGGAGGAGTTCACTCGTGAGCCGCGTCGGGGGGCAGCTTGCGACCGGACTACGGCGCGCACCTGACCGCTTGCACGTCTTCCACATCGACTCCAGCGGCGTTCTGCGCTGCGCCGTCCAGGACGGCGCGACGTGGGCGAGTGTCACACTGCCTCAAGCCGACGGCCTACCTTTCGGCACCGACCTGCACCCTCCCGGCGCACTGATGACCGGTTACCAGGCGCGGGGCGCACAGCTCGACGTGTTCGCCGTCGACCGCGACGGAATGCTGCGTATCTATCTCACGCCTGGGGGACGCGCGTGGGAAGCAGACGTCGTGCCGGAAGCTGTGGGCATACCACCCGGCGCGTGTATCGCCACCGGCTATCAGGGCGGCGGCTCGGTGCTCGACGTGTTCGTGGTCGGACGTTCCGGCGAACCGCTCATCTTTCAGGGGACTGACGACGGACGCTGGTACCCGCGCCGAGTTCCGCTGGAGACACCGCTGCCGCACGGGGCGAATCTGGCGACCGGATATCAGAACAGCGGCATGAAGCTGACCCTGTTCGCGATCGACCGCGACGGCCGGTTGCAGGCGGTTTCGGAGACGGCGGACGGCGCGTGGGACGTCGAGTCGCCGCAGCTGCAACTGGCGCAGGACTTCGACCTGCCGCCGGGTGCGCCGCTGGCCACCGGCTATCCGGGGGGCGGAGGCGAGTTGACCCTGTTCACCGTGGACGTGCAGGGTCGCCTTTGTGCGTTTCGGCGAGAACGGTTCGGCTGGGACGCGCAGGTACTTCCGGGCGGCGGGTTGCACGCGCCGTCTGCGCTCGCGACCGGATATCAGAATGGCGGGCGCCAGTTGCTCGTTTTCGTCGTCGATGAAAACGGCCGGCTTCGTCAATACGCGCAGGAGCCGGACGGTATGTGGTCGGTCGGCGTAGTACCGAACGGTGTCGGTCTCCCGCCGGGTGCGGCGATCGCGACCGGCTACCGCGCGGGGGCGAACGAGCTCGATGTATTCGTGCTCGACGAGTTCTCCGCGCCGCCGATTTATTACACGGCTCAGGATGGTGGCTGGACCGGACCGTACCGGATCTAGCATCCTTGCCGACATGGCCGTGTCGAATCTCAGCGAGCTCTGGCACGAGATCACCGCCGCGCAACCCGCCGCGCCGCGCTGGCTGGTGCTCACCGCGGCGTCGTTGGCGCTGGCGACCGTCGCTTACCGACCGGTCTGGCGGGTGGCCCGAAACGCGGTGACGATCGCGCACGAGGGCGGCCACGCAGTCGCCGCGCTGCTCACCGGCCGCAAACTGAGCGGAATTCGGTTACACGCGGACACTTCGGGCGTCACCGTCTCGTACGGGAAGCCATACGGCTTCGGCATGGTGCTCACGGCGCTGTCCGGCTACATCGCCCCCTCGCTCTTCGGTCTCGGCGGTGCGGCACTGCTCGGCCGCGGGCATATCACAGCGTTGCTGTGGGTGTGCGTCGGGCTGCTCGCCCTCATGCTGCTGATGCTGCGCAACTTCTTCGGCCTGCTCGCGGTCGTGGTCACCGGGGCGCTGGCCTTCATCGTGTCCTGGTACGCCGATCCGAAGGTGCAGGCCGGGTTCGCGTACCTCGCGGTCTGGTTCCTGCTGCTCGGCGGGGTGCGCCCGGTCTTCGAGCTGCAGTGGCAGCGCCGCGGCGGCCGCGCCCCGGACTCGGACGCGGACCAGCTGGGCAAGCTCACCAAGCTTCCGGCCGGACTCTGGGTGTTCTTGTTCGTCGTGGTCGCGCTGGGCTCGGTGGTGCTCGGCGGGCACTGGCTGATTCCGACGGCCTTCCACACGGCGACCGCCTCCGCGCACTGACCCGCCGCTTACCCTCGCTCCGCTCCTCCGCGCTCCCGCCCCGCTCCCTCGCCACTGCCCGGTCGCGCTGCCGCGGCCGGGCAGTTCTGCCTGCCCACCTCAGGTCTTGCACTCATTCATGCCATCGGCGACAATTCTTGCAATATGAAAGCTTGATCAGCGTAAATTCTTCTGACGGAGCGGGCTATGACGGAGATAGGTGTGATCCTCGACCATCCGGCCGGACGGCCTGCCGAGTCGGGGGCGCAGCGGCATCCCGCCTGGCACCGGCTCGTCGCCGCGGTGGAGGAGATCCGGCCGCTGCAGGCGAAGGACGGCTCGATCGATCCCGAGGCGCACGACCTGGCGGACGCCCGGGCCGCGGTGGGCGCGCTGCTGGAGGCGCTTGACGCGCTCGCGCCGTTGTTCCCGCACGACGCCGAGTACCACGCCGCCTTGCGTGCCGACTTCGCGCGATGGGCGGACGGCGGGTTCGGCGTGCCGGACTTCCTCGACTCGCTGCTCGCCTTCCGGCCCGAGCAGCAGCGGATCGACGGGCTGGAACACCTCGTCGTGTTCCCGATGTACACCCAGAACGGCAATCCGGACCGCAACATCGAGGCCGTGCTGCTACGCGTGGTCTGGCCGGATTGGCTGGCCGAGCTGGAGCGCAGCCGCTACGACAACCCGATGTTCGTGCCGGTCGCGTTCACCGCGTTCACCGCCGGCTACGACACCAACTCGGCCGTGCTCTTCCCCGAGACCGTCGCCGTGCGCGAGGTGCCGGTGTACACCTGGGGCGCGATCTTCTGCGACCGCGAGTCCGCCCGCTTCCGGGCGGTGACCAAGGCCGCCGCCGAGACCGTGCGGCTCGAGCTGCCCGCCGAGGCCGCCGAGCTGATCGGCTCGCAGCAGCGCGCCCAGGACGCCTTCGTGCTGTGGGACATGATCCACGACCGCACCCACAGCCACGGCGACCTGCCCTTCGACCCCTTCATGATCAAGCAGCGGATGCCGTACTGGCTGTACTCGCTCGAAGAGCTGCGCTGCGACCTGAACACTTTCCGCGAGGCAGTGCGGCTGGAGGCCGAGGGCCTTGAGCAGGGCCGCGCCGTGCAGCACGCCATCCTGTTCGACCGGCTCTTCCGCTTCCCGATCACCGGCAACCGGATCCGCAACTACGACGGGCTCGGCGGGCAGCTGCTCTTCGCCTACCTGCATAAGAACGACGTACTGCGCTGGACCGACAACCGGCTGACCATCGACTGGCAGCGCGTCGCCCCGGCGGTGATCGCGCTGTGCGAGCGAGTCGAGAAGCTGTACCGCGACGGCATCGACCGGCCGAAGACCGCGCACTGGATCGCCGCTTACGAGCTGGTCGCCGAGTACGTCACGCCGAACCCGGCCTCGACCTGGGCGCGCGGTCTGAGCCAGCCGTGGGCCGAGGTGCTGCCGCTGGACGGCCCGCCGAAGGAGCTGGTCAACCAGGTGCTGCCGGACGAGTTCCCGCTCAGCATGTTCTACGAGGCGCTGGAGAAGAAGCTGCGCGACGTGGTGGCCTCAACGAAGGGGATCACCGGAGGGCACGCGGCGTAGACCGCTTAGGCTCAGTGAGAACAAGCAGCGGCACGGCGATGGACAGCGAGCGGATCTGATGACGGTACAGCGACGACACGACCCGGACTCCCGCGGTTTCGCCAGCGACAACTACGCCGGCGTGCACCCGGAGATCCTCGACGCGCTCGCCGTTGCCAACGGCGGCCACCAGGTCAGCTACGGCGAGGACGCCTACACCGAGCATCTGCAGGAGGTGTTCCGGCGGCACTTCGGCGAGCAGGCCGCCGCGTACCCGGTGTTCAACGGCACCGGCGCCAACGTCGTCGGGCTCCAGGCGATGACCGAGCGCTGGGAGTCGGTGATCTGCGCGGAGACCGCACACATCAACGTGGACGAGTGCGGCGCGCCGGAGAAGGTCGCCGGTCTCAAGCTGCTGACACTGCCCACGCCGGATGGCAAGCTGACGCCGGACCTGATCGCGCGGCACGCCTGGGGCTGGGGCGATGAGCACCGGGCGCAGCCCCGGATCGTCTCGATCGCGCAGACGACGGAGCTGGGCACCTGCTACACGCCCGAGGAGATCGCGGCGATCTGCGAACAGGCGCACGGGCACGGCATGAAGGTGCACGTCGACGGCGCGCGCCTGGCCAACGCCGCGGCGACGCTGAACCTGCCGCTGCGCGCGTTCACCACGGACGTCGGCGTCGACGTGCTCTCCTTCGGCGGCACGAAGAACGGCATGCTGCTCGGCGAGGCGGTCGTCGTGCTGAACCCGGACGCGGTGCGCGGCATGCAGTTCCTGCGCAAGGCGGCGATGCAACTGGCCTCCAAGATGCGCTTCGTGTCGGTGCAGTTCGAGGCGCTGCTCGGCGGCGACCTGTGGTTGCGCAACGCGAGCCACGCGAACGCGATGGCGCGCCGGCTGGCCGACGAGGTGTGTGACCTGCCGGGCCTGCGGATCACGCAGCAGGTGCAGGCGAACGCGGTGTTCGCGATCCTGCCGCGGGATGTGACCGAGCGGCTGCAGAAGCGGTTCCGGTTCTACACCTGGAACGAGCGCACCGGCGAGGTGCGCTGGATGGCGTCGTTCGATACGACCGAGGCGGACATCGACGCGTTCGGCGCCGCTGTGGCCGAGGAGTTGTCCAGCTGAGCGGGACAACCGCCCCGGGCAAGATCGCGCTGCCGGCCCTCAACCGAACCGGCGCAGCCGCAGGCTGTTGGAGACCACGAAGACGGAAGAGCCCGCCATCGCCGCGCCCGCGATCAGCGGTCCGAGCAGTCCGGCGGCGGCCAGCGGCAGCGCGGCGACGTTGTAGGCGAAGGCCCAGAACAGGTTGCCCTTGATGGTGGCCAGGGTTCGGCGGGAGAGCCGGATCGCGTCGGGCAGGCTGCGCGGATCACCGCCTACCAGCGTCAGGTCCGCGGCCTCGATCGCCGCGTCAGCCCCGGTGCCCATCGCCAGGCCGAGGTCTGCCTGCGCGAGCGCGGCCGCGTCGTTGACCCCGTCACCGACCATGGCGACCGTGCGGCCCTGCGCTTGCAGCCGCTTCACGTGCTCTGCCTTCTCCGCGGGCAGCACCTCGGCGATCACGTCGCCCTCGTCGATGCCGACCTGCTCGGCGATGCGGCGCGCAGCCCGCGCGTTGTCGCCGGTGAGCAGGATCGGAGTCAGGCCGAGGGCGCGCAGCCGAGCCACCGCTTCGGCAGATCCGGGCTTGACCACGTCGCCGACGACAAGGACCGCACGCGCCGCGCCGTCCCAGGCCACTGCGACGGCGGTCGCTCCTTCCGCCTCCGCGACGACCCGCGCTTCGTCCAAGTCCGCCGGAAGTTCGACGCCGCGCTCAGCCAGCAGCCGCGGGCGTCCGACCAGCACGTCATGACCGTCGACGAGCCCTTCGACGCCGAGGCCGTCCGTGTTCGAGAACTGATCGACGCGCGGCAGCGTGCCGAGGCGGTGCGTCGCGGCCTTGGCGACGGCACGCGCAATCGGGTGCTCTGAGGCGGATTCGACGGCTCCGGCGAACCGGAGGACCTGCGTCTCGTCGGGCCCGTCGGCCCCTTCCTCAGGGGCTGACGCGGTGACCGTCCGCAGCAGCGTCATCTCGCCGGTGGTCACCGTCCCGGTCTTGTCGAGCACGATCGTGTCGACGCGCCGGGTGGATTCCAGCACCTCGGGGCCTTTGATCAGGATGCCGAGTTGCGCGCCGCGCCCGGTGCCGACGAGCAGCGCGGTCGGCGTCGCGAGGCCGAGAGCGCAAGGGCAGGCGATGATCAGCACGGCGACGGCAGAGGTGAAGGCCCGCGCGGCGCCCTCGCCCGCGAGCAGCCAGCCGGCCAGGGTCGCCAGCGAAAGCACGATCACGATCGGCACGAAGACCGCTGAGACGCGGTCGGCGAGCCGCTGCACCGCGGCCTTCCCGGTCTGCGCCTCCACCACCAGCCGGGCGATCTGGGCCAGCTGCGTCTCGGCGCCGATCCGCGTGGCGCGCACCACGATCCGCCCGCCCGCGTTGACGGTCGCGCCGGTCACCGCGTCGCCGGGGCCGACCTCGACCGGCACGGACTCGCCGGTCAGCAGGCTGGCGTCGATCGCGCAGCGCCCCTCGACGACCACGCCGTCGGTGGCGACCTTCTCCCCCGGCCGCACCACGAACTGGTCGCCGCGCGCCAGCTGCCCGATCGGGATGCGAGTCTCCCGGCCGTCCCGCAGAACGGAGACGTCCTTCGCGCCGAGGTGCAGCAGAGCTCTGAGCGCGGCCCCGGACCGGCGCTTGGCCCTCGCCTCGAAGTAGCGGCCGGCCAGGATGAACACGATCACCGCCGAGGCCACTTCGAGGTAGATCGCGTCCGTTCCCGAGCCGCTCGCGATCAGCTCGAACGGCATCCGCATGCCGGGTCGCCCGGCGTCGCCGAAGAAGAGTGCGTACAGCGACCAGGTGAAGGCGGCGAGCGTGCCGAGGGAGATCAGCGTGTCCATCGTCGCCGCGCCGTGGCGCAGGTTCGTGAACGCGGCGCGGTGGAACGGCCAGCCGCCCCACACCACGACCGGGGCAGCGAGCGTCAGCGAGAGCCACTGCCAGTTGCGGAACTGCAGCGCCGGGATCATCGCCATGAGCAGGACCGGCAGCGCGAGAGCCGCGGACGTCGTCAGGCGCCGCAGCAGAGCGGCGGCGGCTTCGGAAGCCGAGTCCGCTGAGTCCGCGGACTCCGTCGATTCGTCGGCATCCGTGGCCACATCAGTGGCCTGTCCCGGCGCTGCCGTCGAGCTCTCATTCGCGGCGTCGGGAGCCGTGCGCGGGGCGGGCACGGTCGCCCGGTACCCGGCGGCTTCGACGACCGCGACGAGGTCCCGCGGGCTCAGTGCCCGCGGATACTCGACGCTCGCTTGTTCGGTGGCGTAATTCACCGTCGCCGTGACGCCGTCGAGCCGGTTGAGCTTGCGCTCGATCCGCGTCGCGCAGGACGCGCAGGTCATGCCGGTGATGTCCAGCTGCACCCGCGCGTTGGCGGTCTCGGTAGTCATTGCTTCCATCGCCACTCGGTCGTTCACCGCTGCGCCAGCCGCCCTCGGCCCGTCAGGAGACCAGCTGGTAACCGGCCTCGTCCACGGCCGCTTGGACCTCGGCGACCGGCAGCGGCCGCTCGCTGGTGACGGTGACCCGGCCCGAGGCCAGGTCCACGTCGACCGCGGAGACGCCGTCGAGCGCGCCCACCTCCTCGGTCACCGATGCGACGCAGTGCCCGCAGGTCATGCCGCTGACGGTGTAGTCGGTGACGATCCTCTTGTCCGGGTTGGTGCTCATCGCTTTGCTCCACTCCTCTTTCACGAACGAACCAGCCGGGCGATGGCGTCGGCTGCCTCTTTCACCTTCGCGTCGGCGGTGTCCCCGCCCTCGGCCACGGCAGCCGCGACACAGTGCCCGAGATGCTCCTCGAGCAGGCCGATCGCCACCGACTGCAAAGCCTTGGTGGCCGCGGAGACCTGGGTGAGGATGTCAATGCAGTAGCTGTCCTCGTCGACCATGCGCTGCAAGCCGCGGATCTGGCCCTCTATCCGGCGCAGCCGCTTCAAGTAATCCTGCTTGTGCGCGGTGTACCCGTGTCCCTCCATGAGTCCAGCATACCCCTATGGGGTATGGTTGCATACCCCTCCCCCGTATTAGCCACCCTAGGCGCGCCCCTGGAATGCCGGGCTTGACTCGCTCTGCGAAGCTGTACGGGTGACCGCACCCGTCACCACCAGGTATCTGATCGTCTTGCGACACGCGAAGGCCGCCTGGCCGGATGTCGAGGACCGGCAACGGCCGCTCGCCGAGCGCGGGCGGCGCGACGCCCCCGCCGCGGGCCGATGGCTGCGCGGAACCGGGCAGCGGCTCGACGGCTTCGCGATCGACCGGGTCGTGTGCTCCCCCGCCCGGCGCACCCGCGAGACCTGGGAGCTGGTCGCCAAGGAACTGGACGACCCGCCGGCGCCGGTCTTCGACGGCAGGGTGTACGCCGCGACGACGTCGACTCTGTACACCGTGCTGCGCGAGACTCCGGCGCGCGTCCGCGGGCTGGTGCTCGTCGGCCACAACCCCGGCATGCAGCACCTCGCGGTGACCCTCGCCGACGAGGACTCCGGCGCGCCACTGAGCCGCGCCCGCGAGAAGTACCCGACCTCGGGCATCGCACTGTTCAGCCTGCGCGGCGAGTGGGCGGACCTGGTACCGGGCGCCGCGCTGCTTACCGAGTTCGCGATCCCGCGCGGAGACGACACGGACCACGGCGACTGACGAGCGCCTCCGCCTCGTGGTGACAGCGTTAGGGTGACCGCGTGAGCGAGTCCTCGACGCAGACCACCACCCCGACCGCCGATACCCCGCGCCTCGAACTCAACGGCCGCGCGGTCAGGGACATGGAGCTTTACCCCGCGCTCAGCGGCTACGGGCATTTCACTGCGATGCAGGTGCGCGGTGGCAGAGTGCGCGGTCTGGACTTCCACCTGGCGCGCCTGGACGCGGCGACCAAGGAGCTGTTCGGCGTCGGATTGAGCGGCGAACGGGTTCTCCACCACCTGCGACACGCGCTCGCGGACGGCATCCAGGACGCTTCGGTACGGATCAACGTGTTCAGTACCGATGGCTCCGCCGAGCCCGCACCGGGCGTCGAGCCAGACATCAGCGTCCTGGTGACGGTGCGACCGCCGTACGAGATGCCGGCTGGGCCGCTGAGCCTGTGTTCCGTGCCGTATCAGCGGCCTTTCGCGCACATCAAGCACGTCGGCGGCTTTGCGCAGGGTCATTACATCAAGCTGGTCGAGCGCCGCGGTTTCGACGAGCCCTTGCTCGTCGGCGAGGGTGGCTTAGTCGCCGAGGGCGCGATCACGAATGTCGGGTTCATCGAGGACGACGCGGTCATCTGGCCGCAGGCGCCGATGCTCCTGGGCATCGGCATGCTGGTCTTGCAGCGGGAACTCGCGGCGGCGGGCGTGCCGCAACGGCACCGTCGCGTGCTGCTGGACGATCTGGCCTCCTTCGACGGCGCTTTCGTGACGAACTCCCGAGGCGTCGCGACCGTTCGCCGCATCGACGAACTCGACATTCCGCTCCAGGCTCCGCTGCTGGCCCGCGTGCTCGACCTCTACGCGCAAGCGCCATGGGACGCCATCTGACGGCTCGCATCCGATAGCGAAGCGACGCGTCCCTCCCGCGCTTCCGCGAGACCCCTCGGCAAGTTACGCTATATCGCGAGTTGCCGAAGGCGTGCGGAGGGAGTCTGCGGTGTCCGAGGAAGTCGATCTACGGGTTTCCGACCGGGAGCGCGAGGAGATGGTCACGCGGCTCCAAGTCGCCTTCGCCGAGGGGCGCCTCGACGACGAGGAGTTCGACACGCGGGTGCGCAGCGCGCTGGCCGCCAAGACGCGCAGCCAGCTTGATGCGGTCGCCGCCGACTTGCCTGCCGAGTCGGTACGCGCGTCCGCACTCGTCCCGGCCGGTTCCCTCACCCCGTCCACCTCGCTCTCCCCGGCCGGCACGCACAAGCCCGGGAAGCTCTCGCTCGCGTACAAGACATCGCTTCGGCGGGGCGGCCGGTGGCGGGTGCCGGCCAAGTTCACGGCCGTCTCGTACAAGGGCGGCGGCACCGTCATCGACCTGCGCGCCGCCGAGCTGACCAGCGCC
Source organism: Actinocrinis sp. (assembly GCF_035653575.1). Lineage (GTDB taxonomy): Bacteria > Actinomycetota > Actinomycetes > Streptomycetales > Catenulisporaceae > Actinocrinis. The sequence continues at coordinate 13,877 of NZ_DASRBQ010000021.1, read as the reverse complement.
GTGACCACGATCCGGGCCGTCGCTTACAAGTGCCGGGTGCAAGTCCTCGTCCCGCCCGGCATGCGCGTAGAGTTCTCCGGCATCGGCGTGACCAACGCCGAAGACGCCGCGTCCGACGCCTGGCCTGCCGACGGGCCAGCCGTCCACGTGCGCGGCATCGCCTACAAGGGTCTGGTCGAGATCCGCACGATGCCGGCGGGCGCGCACTGATCGGCGCTCCGGTCCGGTGCGGTGACGGAATTCCAGTGAACAGCGTGTCCGTTTGGTGAACGGCCCGTCGGCCGCTGCGCTACAATGCGAACTTCTCGCAGGTCAGAGCGCAGGAAGCCGGACCAAACCGCGCGCTTCGGGCGTCCGCCCAAAAGTCCCGCACTGTATACCTGGCGTTCACCTTGCCCGGTTCATCGATTCACCTCACGTCCCTACGTTCGCAGACGTCAGCACGAAACAGGCTCATGACGGCCGGAGAGCCGCCCCCTCGGGGAGACGGATCCGGCTTTCGAACGGAAGGGACTTCCCCGTGAAGCTCCAGCGGTACGTCGCCGTCGCGGGCGCCGGCCTCATCGCCACCGCCACGCTCGCCGCGTGCGGTTCCAACAACAACGGCCCGGCGGCGAGCAGCTCCTCCTCGGGTGGCGGCGCGAGCAGCTCGGCCTCCGCCTCCGGCGGCATCTCCTGCGCGAGCGGCACCCTGACCCTGGCCGGGTCGAGCGCCCAGAAGAACGCGATCGACAAGTTCACCAAGGACTACCAGGCCGCCTGCTCGGGCGCGACGATCAACTACAACCCGAGCGGCTCCGGCGCCGGCGTCACCTCCTTCGAGCAGAAGCAGGTCGACTTCGCCGGTTCCGACTTCCCGCTGTCCGGCACCGACGTGGCCAAGGCCGACGCGCGCTGCACCGGCGGCAAGGCCGTGGACCTGCCGATGGTCCCCGGCGCCATCGCGGTCATGTACAACGTCTCAGGCGTGACCGCCCCGCTGAACCTGTCGGCGCAGACCCTGGCGAAGATCTTCAACGGCAAGATCACCACCTGGAACGACCCGGCGATCGCCAAGGACAACTCCGGCGTGACGCTGCCCAGCACGAAGATCACCACCTTCCACCGCTCGGACAAGTCCGGCACCTCGTACAACTTCTCGAACTACCTGAACGGCACCGACCCGGCCGACTTCCCGGCGAAGGCCAACAAGCAGTGGCCGGGCACCGGCGGCCAGGGTGAGAACGGCTCCTCCGGCGTCGCCCAGGCCGTGAAGACCACCTCCGGCGGCATCGGCTACGCCGAGCTCTCCTACGCCAGCGCGAACAACCTGCAGACCGCCAAGGTCGGCAACGCGCAGGGCCAGTTCGTCGAGGCGACCACCGCCAACGCGTCCGCGTTCATCGGCAAGGCCAAGGTGAACCAGACCGGCAACGACATCCAGCTGGCGTTCGACTACACCTACTCGGACCCGAACGCCTACCCGGCCGTCCTGGTCACCTACGAGATCGCCTGCGACAAGGGCAACGACCCGGCGCAGCTGCCGCTGATCAAGGGCTTCCTGAGCTACATGGCCAGCGCCACGGCGCAGGCCGAGCTGCCGACGGCCGGCTACGTCAACCTGCCGAGCAACATCCAGAGCCTGGTCGCGACCGCGGTCGGCAACCTGGGCTAGTCGCCCATCGCGCAACCGGTGTCCGGCTCGTCTGGACCCCGCCGAAGGATCCTGAGGCTGTCGCCGCGACCTGCTTGCCGCGGCGGCAGCCGAGGCCCTTCCGGCCCCGCGCCCGACGCCGGACCGCACCCCACCTACCCGACCGCACCTACGCCCGCACTGCACTGTCAGGAGAACGATGAGCGGCGAGCCGCCGGCCGTGACCGACTCCGGCCCCTCACATTTGAGCGATGAACGGCTCGGCGCGGCCGAGTACGCCCCGGCCGGTCCCCCTTCCGAGCCGCGTCGTTCGCGGCGTGGTCCTGGCGCCGGGCTGACCGGCCATTCGCGCCGCGGCGACGGCCTGTTCGCGGGCGGGGCGCGGGGCAGCGCCTGGTTCCTGCTGGTGCTGATGGGCGCGATCGTGGCGTTCCTGATCACCCAGGCGATCCACGCGATCAGCGCCGACTCGGTCAACTTCCTGACCGCCTTCGAGTGGAACCCGGACGACGACCCCTCGGTGTGGGGCGTGGCCCTGGTGGCCTGGGGCACCCTGATCACCTCGCTGTTCGCGCTGGTGATCGGCGCCCCGATCGCGGTCGGCGCGGCGCTGTTCATCTCCCAGTACGCCCCGCGCCGCCTGGCGCAGGCCCTCGGCTACGTCGTCGACCTGCTGGCCGCGGTGCCCTCCGTGGTCTACGGCCTGTGGGGCATCATCTTCCTGGTCCCGCACATGGGCGGGGTCTCCCAGGTCGTCTCCGACGTGCTCGGCTGGATCCCGATCTTCCACTACGACGGGGCGCCCGCGCCGCGTTCGGTGTTCGCGGCCGGCGTGGTGCTGGCCATCATGATCCTGCCGATCGTGGCGGCGATCTCCCGCGAGGTGTTCCTGCAGACCCCGCGCGAGAACATCGAGGCCGCCTACGCGCTGGGCGCCACGAAGTGGGAGATGATCCGCCTCGCGGTGCTGCCCTACGGACGCTCCGGCGTGATCAGCGCGATCGTGCTCGGCTTCGGCCGTGCGCTCGGCGAGACCATCGCGGTGGCCATGGTGCTCTCCCAGACCGGCACCTTCTTCACCCACTTCCTCGAGCCGGGCGGCAACACCATCGCCGCGAACATCGCGGTGCAGTTCAAGAACGCCTTCGACGTCGGGCGCGGCGCGCTGATCGCCTCCGGCCTCGTGCTGTTCGTGATGACCCTGCTGGTCAACTACCTGGCCCGGTGGATCGCCCAGCGCGGCGTCATCAAGGAGGACTCCGGAGCCACCCCGACCGTCGCGGAGGCGCCTGAGGTGGCGGTGGCGAGGGCCGGAAGCGACGTGAGCCCGGTGGAGAACTTCCGTCGCAGCCCGTTCCACCGCGCGATCGACCCGAACGACGCGCACCAGGACCCCGGTTTCTCGGCCGCCCCGCTCAACTCGGTGGCCGCCGGCCGCCGCCTGGCGAACCTGTTCGCCCGCGGCGGGGTCGGCCTCGCCTTCCTGCTCGCGGTGCTGCCCCTGGCCTCCATCCTGGTGCTGGTGATCAGCAACGGGGCCAAGTCCTTCAACGGCAACTTCCTCTACCACTCGATGCGCAACATCGCCGAGTCCGACCCGGGCGGCGGCGCCTACCACGCCATTCTGGGCACGTTGGAGCAGGCCGCTCTGGCCACGCTCATCGCGGTCCCGATCGGCGTGATGGTCGCGATCTACCTGGTGGAGTACGGCCGCGGCTGGCTGGCCCGCGCGGTGACCTTCATCGTGGACGTGATGATGGGCCTGCCCTCGATCGTGGCCGGCCTGTTCATCCTGTCGCTGTGGATCCTGGCCTTCGGCTTCAAGAGCTCCGGGTTCGCCGGTTCGCTGGCGCTGATGATCCTGATGCTGCCGCTGGTGATCCGCTCCAGCGAGGAGATGCTCAAGCTCGTGCCGCACTCGCTGCGGGAGGCCTCCTACGCGCTCGGCGTGCCCAAGTGGCGCACGGTACTGCGGATCGTGGTGCCCACCGCGCTGCCCGGCATCGTCACCGGCATCATGCTCGGCGTCGCCCGCATCATGGGCGAGACCGCGCCCGTGCTGCTGGTGGTCGGCTTCACCTCCTCGATCAACCAGAACCCGTTCAGCGGCGCGCAGGGCTCGCTGCCGGCGTTCATCTTCAACGAGGCGACCCAGCCCTACCAGCCCGCGATCGACCGGGCCTGGGCCGGAGCGCTGACCCTGATCCTGATCATCATGATCCTCAACCTGGCCGCCCGGCTGCTGGCCTGGTGGAAGAAGCCGGGACGCGTCTGATGACCGCGCGCTCGCACACCCAGACCGGCCCCGCCCGCCACGACGCGTACGTCGCGGTGAGCCCGCAGACCCTCGGACGGCTACGGCTGCTGACGGTCGGCCCGGTCGAGCTGAACCTCGACGGCATGGCGGTGCGGGTCGCCGGGCGCAGCGTGCACATGGCACCGAAGGAGTTCGAGCTGCTGGCCGTGCTCATGGAGAACGCCGGCCGGCTGCTCACCCGCAGGCAACTGCTGGACGCGGTCTGGGGCGAGGGCTACCCGGACCGCAACAAGACGCTCGACGTGCACATCCGGCGGCTGCGCCGGCACCTGGAGATCGACCCGGACGCCTACGCCCGGATGCGCACCGTGCGCGGCCTTGGCTACGTGTTCGACATCGGCGACTAGCGGACTGACAACCGGAACGAGAAGGAAGAAACTCACGATGGCAAAGCGGATCGATGTCTCCGGGATGTCCGCGTACTACGGCGGCTTCAAGGCGATCGACGAGATCAGCCTCACGGTCGAGCCCCGCACGGTGACCGCGTTCATCGGCCCGTCCGGCTGCGGCAAGTCCACCGTGCTGCGCACGCTCAACCGGATGCACGAGGTGATCCCGGGCGCGCGGGTCGAGGGCAAGGTGCTGCTCGACGACGTGGACCTCTACGGCCCCTCCATCGACCCGGTCGCGGTGCGGCGCACGGTCGGCATGGTCTTCCAGCGGCCCAACCCCTTCCCCACCATGTCGATCTACGACAACGTGGCGGCCGGGCTGCGCCTGAACGGCCTCAAGAGCAAGGGCGACCTGAACGACCTGGTCGAGCACTCGCTGCGCGGCGCGAACCTGTGGGAAGAGGTCAAGGACCGGCTCGGCAAGCCGGGCGCGGGCCTGTCCGGCGGACAGCAGCAGCGCCTGTGCATCGCGCGCGCCATCGCCGTCTCCCCCGACGTGCTGCTGATGGACGAGCCCTGCTCGGCGCTGGACCCGATCTCCACCCTCGCCATCGAGGACCTGATCGCGCAGCTCAAGTCCGAGTACACGATCGTGATCGTCACGCACAACATGCAGCAGGCGGCGCGCGTCTCTGACCGCACGGCCTTCTTCAACATCGCCAGCACCGGCCAGCCCGGCAAGCTGATCGAGATCGACGACACCGCCCGGATCTTCGCCAACCCGGCCCAGCGGGCCACCGAGGACTACATCACCGGCCGCTTCGGGTGAGTCCGCAGTTCGATCGCCCACGCCGATCGAAGGACAGTACCGGTACAGTGTCTGCGTGACCGGGAGTGGCGCGGCGAGGGCCGAGGAAGCGAACGCCACGCCACCGGTGTCCGTTTCCGACGCGGTATCCCATGCGAACTCTGCATCCGACGCGAACGGCGCGCCGGCGTATCCCGCCAGTGCGTACACGCTCACTGACGTGGTCGCGCGACTGCGTCGGGTGCTTCGCGCGAGCATCCGGGCCGACTACCCGTGGGAGTCGCTGCCCATGGCGCAGGTCGAACTGCTCCAGTCGCTCGCCGACGCGGCTCCGGCGCGGGTGGGCGACCTCGCCACGAGGTTGCGGCTCGTCCCCTCCACCGTCAGCGGCCTGATCAGCCAGATGATGATTGCCGGCCTGGTGGAGCGCGGCACCGATCCGGCCGACCGGCGGGTCGCGGTGGTGGAGCTGAGCGAGCACGGCCGCCGCCAGCTGGCCGACTGGCACGCCGCACACCGCGAGCGGATCGCCGCCGCGCTCGGCGAGCTCGGGCCGCGGGAACAGGCCGCGATCGACGCCGCGCTGCCTGCCCTCTCGCTGCTGGTGGATCGGCTGGCCGAGCAGCGTCGCGAGGGTCCCAGCAGCCGATAATCGGTTGCGGGCCTGCTTAGTCTCCATCGTGTGACTGATATCGCCGCGCTGCTCGCCGCGTATGACGAGAACACCCGTGCCGTCATCCACGAACCCCGTCCCGCGGGGATCAGCTACGAGTGGGACGGCGCGCTGCTGCGCACGGTCGGCATGCACCGGGGTTTTGTCGAGACGCCGCGGGATCCCGGAGTGCGCGGCGCCGAACTCGACGCCCTGATCGCCCGCCAGCGCGACTACTTCGCGGCGCGCGGCGAGGCCGTGGAATGGAAGACGCGCGGGCACGATCTGCCGGCGGACCTGACCGAACGGCTGGCGGCCGCCGGGTTCGAGCCGGAGGACCGGGAAACCGTGGTGATCAGCGAGGCCGCGGCCCTCGCGTCCGAGCCAGTCATGCCGGAAGGCGTGACGTTGCGTCAGGTCACCGAGGGCGAGGGCCTGGAGGACGATCTGCGCCGGATCGCGCAGATGCACGGCCGCGTGTGGGGCGAGGATCACGGCTACCTCGTGGATGACCTGGCCGGCCGGATCGCCACCGGGGGCGAGGATTTCGCGGTGTTCGTCGCGGAGGCGCAGACCCCGTCCGGCCCCGAGGTGGTTTGCGCGGCGTGGCTGGTGCTGCGGGAAGGCGAGGGCTTCGCTGGGCTTTGGGGTGGCTCGACGCTCGCCGAGTGGCGCGGGCGCGGTATCTACAAGGCGATGGTGGCCCGTCGCGCGCAATTGGCTGCGGCGCGCGGAGTGAAGTACCTCCAAGTGGACGCCTCCGAGAACAGCAGGCCGATTCTGCAGCGGCTTGGACTGCACGCCGTGACCACGACGACTCCCTACGTGTGGACGCCAAAGCACTGATACACCGTCGCCTCACCCGGTCAAGCCCGAGTCGGCGGGAGGGCTACGTGCTGTAAGCTCCCGTGCACAAAAGGAATCTGACGCCGCGTCAATTTACCGCTACCGACGGTGAGGCAGGCAACACAACTGCGCTCAATGTGCGACATAGAGCCACCAAGCCATGGCACATAGCGAACGATTGGGTAGCGACAAGTAGCGAATTTCACAAACACCCCCGAAGAGGGTGACACGGCGCGGGGCGACCTCATAGGGTCGAGCGCGTGCGCAGGCTAGCGCTGTCGAAGACGGCACCGGCGCACCCGCCGAGTCCACGTGTGGCACGGCGGACCGCGTGCCCCCGGCAGCCTTCGAGCTACCGGGCCGGTGTGCTCGCGGTCCGGCGCGCCGTGGAGCCGGGGACCCACCTTCGTCGTACGACGGCGTCCCTGGGGTGAATCGGTGCGTAGTGCCGGATTGCCGCCGCGAGTATCGCCGCTGCAACCGCGCACCGCGCCGTAGGGCGACAAGACTCCCCCGCCCGAACCCGTCAGCTAACCCGGTAGGCGGCCGGAGGAGAGGCACGACACGACCCTATGGGCGTACATCTAGAACCCACGGCACCAGCATCGGCTTCGGTTCCGATAGCCGCCATCGCCACCGTCTCCGTGACGAGTCTGGCCACCGGCCCCGCACCCTCGTGCCGGGCCGAGCGCGAGCGCATACGCGAAACTCGCTGACCAACCGGCGACAGCCTGCACTGCCGACCAGCTCGGCCGGTCCTGACCACGGCTGTCGACGCCTCAGGGCTCGGGCGCGCGACTCGCTGAGTCGGTGAAACGCCGCAACATCATCCTGGCCGCTCGGCTTTCGCGCGCCCGTAACCAACCTGACTCCCCGTCACACGCCTCGGCACTGCGCTGCCGCGGTGGGTTCCCACCTGGCTGTCTCCCGCCGCCCTGTCGGCCTGACCGCCGCCCTTTGAAGGACAAGTTTGTGAAGAAAGCCGCTCTACTCTCTGTTCCCTTTGCATTGGCCGTCGCGCTGCTGGGCTTCTTCCTCAGCTGGAACGCCTCCGCAGCGCCGAGCGTGCAGAGCCTCTGGTCCACCAACACCGTCCCGGCTCACGCGGACGCCTCGGACTCCAACAGCGTCAACGTCGGCCTGAGGTTCCATTCCTCGGTGTCGGGCCAGATCCTCGGTATCCGCTTCTACAAGGGCCCCGGCAACACCGGAACCCACGTCGGATCGCTGTGGACGTCCACGGGCAAGCAACTGGGGAACGTCACCTTCTCGAACGAGACGACGACGGGTTGGCAGGTCGCGCACTTCGCGACGCCGATCAATATCGCGGCGTTCACGACGTATGACGCGTCCTACCTCGCTCCGCACGGTCACTACGCCTACGACTACAACTACTTCGGCACCGCTCGGCAGAGCGGAAACCTGGTGGCAGAACAGGCGACGTCGCTGAACGGCAACGGCGTCTACACGTACGCCGGCACAACGGCATTCCCGGCGACGTCGTCCAAGGCGTTGACCAACTACTGGGTCGACGTGCTGTTCCAGCCCTCGGCCACGACGGCTTCCACGCCGGCGCCGACCACCACGTCGGCTTCAAGCAGCCCATCGGCCTCGGTGAGCAACACCGCCTCGGCCACGCCTTCCGTGACCTCCTCGCCGTCGTCCGCCGCGGCCTCGACGCCCGCCGCGGTCACCACCACGGCCGCATCGACCGGTGGCTACGTCAAGCCCGGCACCGTGGGCTACCTGGGCAGCACGTCAGCCCTGACGGTCTACGAGCCCGGCGGCGCGGCTCCGAGCGGTTGTTCCTGGCAGTCCTACGGCCTTCGGTGCGACCAGACGGACCTGACCCTCGACCACGTGTGGATCAAGGGCAGCTTCTACTGGACGGGCACCGGCAACCTGACGATCTCTCAGTCGATCGTCCAGGGCGGAACCGGGACCTCGTGGTACGCGATCCTCGGGCACCCTACGAGCTCGGGGGCTCTCAACTCGACGATCAAGGTGACCGACTCCACGGTGGGCTGGCTGCCCGGAAAGACGATGCCCGCCGGCGAGGACGTCGCGCCGATCTGGTCCGCTTATGGCAACCAGGCGCAGATCGCCATCCGTGACGACCTGTCCGGCATGTCTCAGGGCATTGACCCCACGGCCAACTCGGTCATCCAGGACAACTGGATCCACGGCCTGGTGCAGAACGGCACCGCGAGCACCCCGACGCACCTGGACGGCATTTTCAGCCAGGGTGGCGGCAACATCAAGATCGAGGGCAACTACGTGGACGTTCCCGTCCGCAGCGACACCACGGCCGCGATCTTCATCCAGGACCGTGGATCCACGGACACCGGCATCTCGATCATCGGCAACTACCTCAACGGCGGCGCCTTCAACCTGCGCAACCAGACGGGTATCAACGTCACCGTCGAGAACAACACGTTCGCGAACAGCGTGTGGGGAGCGGTCGGCGACCTCTCCGGATACCCCGGCACCTATGGAACCTGGACGGGTAACGTCACGCTCAATCAAGCAGCCGTCGTCAAGCCGTAGCCCAAGCTGAAGCAACAGCTGAATCTAAAGCGGAGCCCGTCCACGGGTTCTAATACTCCTGGACCCTGGAGGTCGGCGCGTTCCCACGCCGACCTCCAGGGTCAGCGGAGGTTCAGGCTCGGCGCACCGATCGCGCCGAGGTCCGGTCCCTGCGCCGATGCAGCGCTCAGAAAGCCCGCGACCGGGAGCGTGGCCGCCCCGCGGGCTACGGCGTCCGGACCCAGCTGGCACAGGCTCAGATCCACCGTCGCGAAAGCGTGCCGCAGCGCGTACTCACCGGCGATCTCCCGCACCCGCGGCAGCAGGCGCGCCCCCAGCAGCAGCCCGGCCCACCCACCCAGAGCGATCCGCTCCGGGTTGAACAGGTTGATCAGGTTCGCGACGCCGACGCCCAGGTAGACAGCGGTTTCCTCGAGCACGGCGCGCGCCGCCTCGTCGCCGCGTTCGTCGGCCGCCAGGATCGCCGCCAGTGCGCTCTCCTCGCTTTCCGGCTGCGGTCCAGCTCCCAATGACGTCGCGTCAGCCGCTGCCTCGCGATACCGCTCGATCACTGCCTCGGCGCCCACGTACGCCTCCAGGCAGCCGCGCGCCCCGCACCGGCACGGTCGCCCGCCGACCTGGACGGTCGTGTGGCCCCACTCCCCCGCGCTGCGTCCCGTGCCGCGATACGGAGATCCGTCGGTGACGACGCAGGCGCCGACTCCGGATCCGATCAGCGCGATGACCGCGTCGCGGGTGCCCGCTCCGGCTCCGAACCACATCTCCGCCTGGCCGAGGGTGTTCGCGCCGTTGTCGATGAAGAGCGGCATGCCGGCGCGCATGCTTCCGGCCTCGCGCAGCAGTCGCTCCAGCGGAACCGCGTCCCAGCCGATCGTCTGGCCATGCACTACCACGCCGCCCCGGCTGCCGCTGTTCTCTCGGCCGCGCTCGACGACACCGGGGACCCCGACCCCGACGCCGGCCACGCTCGCCTGATCGATCCCGCTCTCCTTGAGTACGCCGCGCAGTCCGGCGTCGATGCGTTCGACCACCGCCGCAACGTCGCCGCAGCCGTCCGGCAGCGGATACTCGGCGCGCGCCAGCACGGCGAGATCCAGCGTGAAGAGCTCCACCAGCACCCGGGTCTCCCCGACGTCCACGCCGATGGCGTGCCAGCGCGAGCCGTCGACCCGGAGCAGGATGCGGGGCCGGCCGCCGTCCGATCCGACCGAGCCGACCTCGGCGACCAGACCGTCGTTGATCAGGTCGCCGATGACGTTGCTGACCGAGGCGGCGCTCAGTGTGGTGGTGTCGATCAAGTCCTGGCGGCTGAGCGGGCCGTCGAAGTAGAGGCGCCGCAGCAGCAGCGACCGGTTCGACCGCCTTAGGTCGCGCACGGTTCGCATGACGCGCTCGGCCATCCGTTCCTTCCCGCCTTTCTCCAGCCGCATCCCCTGGACAGGCTGCCGCATCCCTTGACGAAAGTATGGCGTACGAGTTAAATCACAGCGCGAATTAAGGGCGGCGCCGGGTCATCGCGACGCCGTTCGATCACAACTTCACCCACCGTCACCCGCACCTGCGGGCCGCCTGGCGCAGCGGCCGGAAGGCGAGAGCTCATGGCCCCACCGAACCTACCGCTCGGCCGCGCTGCCGGGCTGCGCACCCTGATCATCGCCGGCGCCGCCGGCGCGCTCGCGGCCGGCGCACTGCTGCTGGCCACCCCGGCGCACGCCGCCGGAGAGACCGTCAACATCTGGCTGACCACGACCAACGACTCCGGCGGCCGCAACGTCACGCGCGGCCTCCAGCAGCAGTCCCCGATCTCGTTCGGCTCCGGGAACGCCAACGGAGCGGTCACCGTCACGGTCAACGAGAACACCAAGTACCAGCAGTTCGTCGGCGCCGGCGCGTCGATGACCGACACCGCGGGCTACCTGCTCGGCAGCAGCGGCGCGCTGACCTCCGCGACGCGCAGCGCCGTGATGACGAAGCTGTTCGACCCGAACAACGGCATCGGCCTGGACTTCCTGCGCAACCCGATGGGCGCCTCCGACCTGGCCCGCTACAACTATTCGTACGATGACATGCCGGCCGGTCAGACCGACCCGAACCTGAACAACTTCTCCATCAGCCACGACCTGGTGGACATCCTGCCGCTGACCAAGCAGGCGGAGCAGCTGAACCCGAACCTCAAGCTGATGATGACGCCGTGGAGCGCCCCGGCCTGGATGAAGTCGGACGACAACTTCACCAGCCACAGCTACCTGCAGTCGCAGTACTACGCGGCCTACGCGCAGTACTTCGTCAAGACCATCCAGGCGTATCAGGCCCAGGGCGTGCACGTGGACTACGTGTCCGCGCAGAACGAGCCAGGCTGCTGCGACGGCTCGACGTACCCGACCATGAACTGGAACGGCAACGGCTTGGACTACTTCACCGCCACCGACCTGCTCCCCGCGCTTCACCAGGCCGGCATCACCAGCACCAAGGACCTGGCGCTGGACTGGAACTGGAGCAACTACGGCAGCTACGCCCAGCAGGAGGTCGACGACGCGACCGTCCGCAACGACTCGCTGTTCGGCGGGGTCGCCTGGCACGGTTACGACGAGGGCAGCGCGGGCGAGCAGACCACGGTGCACAACCAGTACCCGAACATCGGTCAGTTCGACACCGAGCACTCCGGCGGCACCTGGATCTCCAACCAGCAGAACGAGGACATGAACAACATCATCGACTACACCCGCAACTGGGGTCAGTCGGTGGTCAAGTGGAGCCTTGCGGTGGACCAGAACATGGGTCCGCACAACGGCGGCTGCGGTACGTGCACCGGCCTGATCACGGTCCACAACGGCGACAGCCTCAGCGGGCAGGTCGACTACACGGTCGAGTACTACGACATGGGTCAGCTCACGAAGTTCGTGAAGCCCGGGGCGTACCGGATCGACTCCACGGCCAGCTCGACGGTCCCCAACGTGGCGTGGATCAACCCGGACGGCTCAAAGGCGCTGGTCGCGTACAACGGGAGCGGCAGCACCCAGCAGCTGGTGGTCAACTGGGGCAACGAGTCCTTCAGCTACTCGCTGCCGAGCGCGACCTCCGCGACGTTCACGTGGAGCGGCACGCAGGGCAGCGGCAACGGTGGCGGCGGCGGCGGTACCGGCCCCGGTCCGGTGACGGGATACCAGGGCCTTTGCCTGGACGTGCGCAGCGCGAACAGCGCGGACGGCACCCCGGTCCAGGTCTACACCTGCAACGGAACCAGCGCGCAGTCGTGGACGCTGACCTCCGGCAACCAGCTGCAGGCGCTGGGTAAGTGCCTTGATGTATCTGGTGGCGGGACGGCAAACGGAACGCTCGTGCAGCTCTACACGTGCAACGGCACCGGAGCGCAGGTCTGGCAGCACCAGTCGAACGGCGAGTACGTGAACCCGCAATCCGGCAAGTGTCTCGACGACACCGGCTGGGGCGGGTCCGGTACGCAGGTGCAGATCTGGTCCTGTGCCGGCGGCGCCAACCAGCAGTGGAGCCTGCCGTAAGGATCCTGATCCGCGCGCAATCGTGATGGCGCAGTAAGCGCAGCGCGAGTACTGCGCCATCACGAACGCGCAGCGAGCGCACCGCGAGTACTGCGCTATCTCGAACACACAGTAGGCGCACTGCGAGCACAAGGATAGACACACACGAGCCGCGCACACGCGAGCCGTACGCGCGCAAGCCGTACACACACGAGGGGCGCACTCACAAGGCGCGCCGCCAGGCCGAGCCGAACCGATCCGAACTTGCCGCGGCCTGGCGGCGCGCCTCCACGTGCCCGCTTCAGGCGCCGGAGAATCAGGGCTCGACGGTAACGGAACGTGCTCATGGGCCACCTGAATAGCCTATTGTCGCCCCTCATGGCGTTGACAAGACTGCGTGCTGTCCACCCGCCAACGGCCCTTGCAGCGTTGGCGAGGTTTCGTCGGCACTCTGCCGGCAGGGTGCCGCATTCCCCTCAGGAGGCGCCATGTTCGTGCGCACTGTCTATGCGGTGGGCGATCCGCAGAAGATCGACGCGGCCATCGAAGCGCTCAAGGACGAGGGCCGCATGCTGCTGGCCGCGCAGCCCGGCTACCGAGGCATGGGGCTGTTCGCGGACCGGGAGCTCGGCAAGCTCTCCATCGGCACATGGTGGGACAGCGAGAAGGCCAGGCAGGACAGCGACGACGCGCTGCACACGCGGCGCTCGGAGCTGCTGCGTCCGTTCGCGACGGCGATAACGATCGACAACTGGGAGGTGATCGCCGCCAGCCGGCCCGAGCAGACCCCCACCGGCGCCTGCATGCGGATGAGCCGCCTCGACTTCGACCCGATGGACGCCGACCTGGCGGCCGAGACCATGCGCGGCATGGTCATGGACCGGTTGAAGGCGATCCCCGGAGTGATCGGCGTGGCGATGTTCATGAACCGCTCGGCGGGCCGCTCCTCGATCGGCGTGGTCTACCGGGACCGCACTGCCCTAGCGCAGTCGCGCGGGCCGGTGGCCCAACTGCGCGACGAAGCAGTCGGCAAGGCGCACTCGACGGTGCGCAGCGTCGAGGAGTTCGAGGTGATCATTACGGAGTCGGTCGGCGACAGCTGATCGTCAGGAATTCGGCCGACGACAGCTCATCGTCCCGAAGTCGATCGGCGACAGCTGAACTGATTCGGCTGGCGGCCGTGGCCCGGCCGTGTCGTGTATCCGTAGCGGCTGCGGCCTCCTCGAAGTCGAGGAGGCCGCAGCC
>NZ_DASRBQ010000020.1:0-6725 GCF_035653575.1 Actinocrinis sp. | reverse complement strand
GGCCTGGTGCTGATCGGCGACGCGGCGCACACCCTCACCCCGATCCTCGGCCAGGGCGTCAATCACGCCCTGCTCGACGCCGTGACCCTCGCTCCCCTCGTGGCCGGCGCCCTCGCCTCCCCGAATCCGGCTACCGCGCTCGACGAGGCTACAGCGACCTTCCAGCGCGAACGCGAACCCTCCGTCAAGATCTCCCGCGACATCCAGCTGCGCCAGGAACGCGCCTTCGCCATTTCCCGGCCGCTCGGCGTGGTCCTGCGCAAGACCGCATATCGCGTCGTGAACCGCAGTAACCGCTTGAAGCGGCGCATCATGACAGGCGTCTACTACGGTCTCCAGTCCGCCGTCGCCTCCGGCCATCAGACCCTTCACCTGACCCCTACGCTCCCGCCCCCCGCTCCACCTGCGCCCTGCCCTCCCGGCCTCCCCTATCCCTTCACCCGCCCCTCCGCTCTCGACCCCAGCCCCGAATACGCCGAGCTACGGTCGCGCTGCCCCGTCGCCAAGGTCACCATGCCCAGCGGCGATCCCGCCTTCCTGGTGGCGGGCTACGACGGCGTGCGCACCGTCCTGTCCGATCCCCGATTCAGCCGCGAGGCCACCACGCGCCCCGACGCGCCGCGCATCTCCGCGGCCCCGCAGCAGTTCAAGAGCCTGCTGAACATGGATCCGCCAGAACACACCCGGGTGCGCAAGCTCGTCTCGCGGGAGTTCACCGCCCGCCGCGTCGCCGCGCTGCGCCCGCGCATCCAAGAGCACACCGACGCCCTGCTCGACGCGATGGAGCGGGCCGAACCGCCCGTCGACCTCGTCGCGGCCCTCTCCTTCCCGCTGCCCATCTCAGTGATCTGCGAACTGCTCGGCGTTCCGTTCGAGGACCGCAAGCTGTTCACCGGCTGGTCGGCGGCGTTCCTCTCCACGACCGCGCTGCCCGCCGGCGAGATCCTCGCCGCGCAGGTCGCCCTGCGCGACTACATGGCCGCCCTGGTCGCCGGCAAGCGTGACGACCCAGGTGACGACCTGCTCTCCGCCCTCGTCGCCGTGCACGACGGGGACGAGGGCCGACTGAGCGAGGAGGAGCTGATCTTCCTCGGCATCAGCCTCCTGGTGGCGGGTCACGAGACCACCGCGAACCAGATCTCGAACAGCGTGTTCGCGCTGCTCACCCGGCATGAGCACGAGGGACTGCGAGCCGAGCTGCAGCACCCGGACACAATCGAGCGCGCCGTCGAGGAGCTGCTGCGGATGTACCCGCCGGGAGACGAGGCGCTGCTGCGCATCACGCTCGAGGACGTGCCCCTGGACGGCACGCTCATCCCGGCAGGCTCCGCCGTCCTACCCTCTCTCAGCTCCGCGAATAGGGATGGCGCTCAGTACCCTGACGCCGATAGACTGGATACCGACAGGGGGGCGAATCCGCATCTGACCTTCGGGCACGGGGCGCACTACTGCCTCGGGTCCGGTCTCGCCCGCGCGGAACTCCGGATCGCTCTCAGCTCCCTGCTACGCCGGTTCCCCGCACTGCGCCTGGCCTCGCCGGCCACCGAGATCAGCCGCCCCACCGGACGCCTCGTGCACGGTGTCAGCACCCTGCTCGTCACCTGGTGAACGCCAGTGGGACCCGTGTTGCGAAAGACGAATCATCCCCAAGCGACCTAAGCGCTACTAAAGCCGCCCCGCCTAGCGTCGTGCGCGAGGTGCGGCGACACCGCTCCCGACCTGCGGGACCGGCGCCCGGCCGGTCTTCCGAAAAGGAGAAGCTGTGACTACTGACTCTGCCATGGTGCCACGCGCCGGCACAGCGGACCCGCGACGCTGGTGGATCCTCGTCATCGTGTCCTTCGCGCAATTCGTACTCGCCATCGACGGGTCGATCGTGAACGTGATGGGGCCGCGGCTGAAGGAGGCCATCGGCCTTTCCACCACCGGCCTGCAATGGGTGATGAACATCTACGTGCTGCTGTTCGGCGGGCTGCTGCTGCTGGGCGGGCGGCTCGCGGACGTGATCGGCCGCAAGCAGATCTTCCTGATCGGCCTGCTGGTCTTCACCGCGGCCTCGTTCGCGGCCGGCCTCTCGCACACCGAGGCCGAGCTGCTGGCGGCGCGCGCGGTGCAGGGCCTGGCCGCGGCGGCGCTGTCTCCGGCCTCGCTGTCCATCGTGGTGACCGTCTTCCCAGACCCCGATGAGCGAAAGAAGGCCTTCGGCGTCTGGGGCACGATCATCGGCGTCGGGGCGAGCATGGGCACCCTGCTGGGCGGCGCGATCGCCGACGCCGACTGGCGCTGGGCGTTCTGGCTGAACGTGCCGATCGGCGTGATCGTCGCGGCCGGCACCTTCGCCTGGGTGCACATCCCGCGGCCCAGCGGCAAGCGCCCGTCGACCGACCTGCTCGGCGCGCTGACCGCGACCGGCGGCCTGCTGCTGCTGGTCTACGGGATCATCAACAGCAGCATCCACAGCTGGACCGCGCCCGCGACCGTGGCCAGCTTCGCCTCCTCCGCGGTGCTCCTGGTCGCCTTCGTGTTCGTCGAGGCCCGCAGCAAGGCGCCGCTGGTTCCGCTGCGGCTGTTCCGTTCCCGCGCGGTGCTGGCCGGCGGGTTCGGCGAGTTCCTGACCGCCGCGCTGATGATGCCGCTGTTCTTCATGCTGCCGCTGTACATGCAGGAGGTGCAGGGTTACAGCCCGCTCAAGACCGGTCTGGCCTGGTTGCCGACCAGCATCGGCATCATGGTCTTCGCGAGCTTCGCGCCGAAGCTGATCATGAAGACCGGGCCGCGCACGATGTACCTGGCCGGTACCGGCGTGCTGGTGGCGGTGGTGGCCCTGGCCATCGGCATCCCGCTGCACGGCGGCTACGCGCGCTTCATGCTGCCGCTCTCGGCGCTGTTCGGCCTCGGCCTGGTGCTGTGCCTCATCCCGACCCCGATCGTCGGCACGTCTCAGGCTACTGAGCAGGACGCGGGCACCACCTCGGCGCTGCTCAACGCGTCGACGCAGATCGGCGCGGGCTTCGGCATCGCGGTCAGCGTCACGGTGCTCAACAGCCGCGTCTCGCACCTTCTCGAGGCCGGCCAGCCGTACCAGACGGCGCTGGTGCACGGCCTGAGCCGGGCGTTCATCGTCCTGGCGGTGTTCCTCGGCCTGAGCATGCTCAACGGCTTCTTCACCTTCCGCGGCCTCGGCGGCGCATCCGAGCAGGGCGCTGCGAACCCCGGCCAGGCAGAGGGCGCGGTGGCCGCGGCAGCGGATCCCGCCCTCGAAATCGGCTGACCGCCTTCCCCCAACGGTCGCCGAACCAGGCCGCCGGCCGCCCGCTCTCCCCGGACGGACCGGCGGCCTTCGCCGTGCCCGCCGAGGAACCGCGACGCACGAGCCGTCGCAACCCGGATTGCCTGTGCCTGTTGATCATCGCATTGACCGCGTCGTCGGACAGGCGCTGAGTATCGGCGGCGAACTCCTCCAGGATCCGCCACAGGTATTTGCCCGGCGTCCCCTGCAGTTCGCGTTCGCGCTCGACGAACGGGGCCAGCGCCGCCCAGATGCGAAGCGTTCGGTACTGAACCATCGCGTCGATGCGCTTGTCGAGGATATCGAGCAGGCGCAGGGTGGCGATCCCTTGAAAGAGCCCTGCGACGTCGTACACCGCCGCTCGCGCCTCTTCCGGCAGACCGGATATCCCGAGCTGCGCATCGAATTCGGCAAGTCGCTCAACGACGAAGCGGTAGTGGTCGTTGAAATGCAGGGACCGAAACTGTCTCGTCAGGTCGATGTACGCGGGGATGTGGTTGGCCCGGCGCATCAAGACCGACTGCTGGACCGCGAGGAAGGTGGAGCAGGCCAAGGCGAGCGCGGAAAGCGCGACGGCGACGACGTTCCACAGCATGGAGCTCCCCCCAGAGCGCGCGCTAACACGATCCTCGTGCTGTGCGGGGATGGCCGACCATCCCAAGCTAAGCATTCCCCCGATCGGACTCAGTCACCCCCGAGCCTCGGTCCGCCAGGGCGTCGGCCACGGGCGGCAAGTCCTGGATCTCATCCTCGGCGAGTTCGGCGCCGGCCAGCAGTGCGAGGCACCGAACGGCCTCGCTGTACACCCGGTAGGGCACCACGCCGAGCGGCACCGGTTGACGCTGCCGGTCGCGTCGGCGATGGAATCGGGCGCGGCCGCAGCGAACCGTCTCGCCGTCGAGAGTCACTTCGAGTGCGCAGGTCAGCTGGGCCTCGGCGTACTCACGCAAGCACAGACCGCCGGGCACGTCGTCGGCGTCGGGGCGGGGCCGGGCGTTCGAAGGGGTGGGCCGCCATTGCCAGCGCCGGGCCCGAGCCGTCGCCGTGAAAGCCGCGTAGTCCGCCTCCCAGCCGGCGTAGTCGGTCACGAACAAGCCGTCGTAATCCGGCGGCCTCTTGGTGTGCCACCGGGCAATCTGCGGAAACGGCTGGCCGGACGGGAGGTTCGGCAGGTACCGGCGCCAGCTGGCCAGCGACGCCGCACTAGCGGCACCCGGATGCCAGAGCTCTACCATGGCCTCTGGCCCACCCGGCATCGCAGATGTCACAGCCGTCGCAGAGATCGCATTCGTCACGGTCGCACTGTGGCCGTCCACCGCCAGGAGCCCACCGCCGAGCGCCGGGATGATCTCGCACGCGCTCCCCTCAGCCGGATACAGCCGCCATACCAGCCGACAGGCCACGGCCCGGGTGATCGGGTGTTCCAGATAGAGCTTGCTCCAGTCCGCCAGCGGCCAAGTGCGCTGGGTGGAGAGCAGATCCTCGACGCGATTTAGTTCCCTGGCATACGTGGACTCGATGTCCCGGACGCGCTTTTCCACCGCGTGCCGCGCGTGCTCGTCGCCCGGCGTGCCGGCGTCTACGACCTCGACGACGCGCACGTCGCCCGACGGCAAGAGTTCCAGCGTGGCGGCGCGGTCGCGGGTGGCGAGGGAAACCTTCGCGTCCTTGTCGAGGCCGTGCCGCGGCACGCGCAGTTCGGCAATCCGGTCGGCCTCCGGAGCGTCAGCCGACGCGATGCGGTCAAGGGCGAGCAGGATCTGCGCCTTCACACGTTTGGCAGGAGCCAGCCGGGCGGCACTCATGAGCTCGTCGATCGCGCGCGGAGTGGCTAACTCACCGAGAATGCTGATACAGGCGTTGCGCAGCAGCGGCGAATCCACGGACCAAGGCTCTGTCAGCACTCTGTGCAGGATCGCGCCAGTCGTATCGGCCGTGCGGTCCGGGTCGGTCGAGAAGCGCGCCGCAGCCCACAGAGCGTTCACCGCGGTCACCGTGTTGACTTCGCACACGAGCAGCGGCCGGGCATCGGTCAGCTGCGCGCCGATCGAGGAAGGCGGGGTGATCGGAACCGCATCGCGCAGAGCAGCCACCATCTGCTGCAGCGCCGCGAGGGTCCGCAGGTCGTGTCGGTGCCGGTCGACCTCTTCCCGCCAATCAGGGTCCTGCCATGGCCGCGCGCCGCGATCCGTCTGAAGCTCGAGCGCATCAAGCCGCTGCATTTGAAGCTCGGAGAGCCTCGCCTCCAGGAAAGCCGCCCAGCCGTCCGCACCGGGCAGCCGAAGCCGCGCCTCGTCCGGCGCCGCGGAGCCGAACCAGCGCGGGATTCTCATGGTCTGACGATATCGCCGAACCTCTGCGCTGCTCACAGCCAATCCGGCGCATCCATCGCGGCAGATCAGCCGCCTTGCTGCCGCTAAACCGCAGTCCATCACACCCGGCGACTCGCACGTAGCCGGCGGTGCGGGACACCGATCCTCCCTGGCGCCCGGCACCGCCGCTACGCTCAAGCCATGGATGAACAAGGTCGGCATCTAGTCTGGCAAGTCACCGAGACGGCGGGATTCGAAGCCGCCTGGCTCAACCTCGACGGGATGATTCTCAGCGCCACCGGCCGAACCGTCGGGCAGCTTCCCGAGCCGTACTGGCTGACGTACACGTTGCAAACCGACGATCGTGCCGCGACCACCCGACTGCAGGTCACCGCTACCACCGCCAACGCGCAGTACGAGTTGGACCTGCGGCGAGACGGCGGGACGTGGAACGTGGATGGCCAGCCACGCGCCGACCTCGCCGGCGCGCTGGACTGCGACTTGGCCTGCTCGCCGGTCACCAACACCATGCCGATCATCCGACACGGCTTGCAGCACGGTCCTGGCGAGCATCGGTTCCTCATGGCGTTCGTACAGGTGCCGACGCTGCGCGTGGTCGCATCCCAGCAGTCGTATACACACCTCGGGCTGACTCAGGACGCGGCACGCGTACGCTACGCGTCGGGAACGTTTGTCAGCGATCTGACCGTGGATCGGGACGGACTGGTCATCGATTACCCGACAATGGCGCACCGCATTCCCGCTGGGACCACGGTGACAGCCGAGCAGCGAATTGGCGGACCTGGCTCACCTCGTCCCAGCAGTTCCTCTTAGAATCTACCCGCATCTTCTGATCATGTGATGCGTCGAGAACACCACCAGTAACAGGAGCCTTCATCACGCCACCCGAACGATCACCAGGCGAGACACCTCACATCAGAGATGCAGGACAGCTTCTTAGTTAACCCAGAGAATCGAGCACGTGACAACGGCTGTGGATAGACCGCAGAAGAGCACCGCAGCGACAAAACCTCGCTTCCTCTGTTCCACGTAGCCCATCGACCGGTATGCACTACGGCCATGCGGCACCACGAGCGCGAGAAGCGAGAGCCCCGTGACGATGC
>NZ_DASRBQ010000019.1:0-60672 GCF_035653575.1 Actinocrinis sp. | reverse complement strand
TCAGTGGCGGCCAGCCCGCGTGCACAAGTGGGTTCACGACCTCGCGCATGACCGCTGGGTGTGCTGGACGTTCGTCAACTTCGGCCAGCCGGCGAGCCTCCCGGAGTGGTACGTGTACGACCCGGAGACGATCCGGCAGCGGCACGACCAGACACCTCCGGACGGCTGACGACCGGTGAGAATCCCGTGAGTGCACATATCGTGACCTGCGGCGCAACACCTGTCATTTGATGCCGTGGCAAGCGCCTCAGACGTCCCTAAACCGCGTCGCCGTCTTGTCGAGGCGAATCCATGCGACTCGGTGCTCTGGAAGGATCTCGAACGTCCCATCGCCGCGCTCGACCAGCAACCATGGGCCAGCTAGGGCGACTGCCTTGGCCTCGATCGCGTGTCCGGTGCCGTAGCCGTGTTCGTTCAACTCGAGCGGCTCGATGTCCAATCCTGTTGCGCCAAGCCAGCGAAGTTCAGTCATGCTGCCAGCGTCCCGCTGGGCCCGTGACGCCGCTCGGGCTGCCCGCATCCGGGTGACAGTGACGGGCTGGCGCTCAGGTACGGTCGTGGCGTGACCGACACTGAGGCGCCCCGCTGGCAGGTTCGCGAGCAGCCGATCACCCTTCCCGCCGCAGCCGTCAACCGGCACAGTCGGCTGACCGTCGCGCACGTGCTGCTGCCGGACGGCATGAAGTTCTCCCAGGTCGTGCTGCGCGTGGACCCGGCCGCGATGTGCGTGCTGGTCAACGAGCGGGGCGAGGTGCTGATGATGCGTCGGCACCGGTTCATCCCGGATCTGGACGTGTGGGAGGTGCCCGGTGGCTACCTCGACCGGCGCCCTGACGGCGAGTTCGAGGACCCGGCGGCGTGCGCCGAACGCGAGGCGGTCGAAGAGGCCGGGTGGCGCCCCGGCCGGGTCGAGCACCTGGTGACGTTCGAGCCGATGACCGGCACCGCGACCGCACCCAATCACGTGTATCTCGGCCTCGAGCCGCGCGCGGTCGACGGCGCTGCCATGGACGTGAACGAGGGCGCCGAGGTGCGGTGGATCCCGCTCGCCGACGTGCCCGCGATGGTCGCCGGGATGACGCTCGGCGCCGCGTCGGTTATCGGGTTGCTGGCAGCGCGCGAACGCCTCGGCGTGCGGTAGGCAGGGCGGGCAGCAGCTCGCGCACTGGCAGCGCGCCGCGGTGACGGCTGGCCCGGGCGGCGAGCGAGGCGAGTTCGCCGTTCACTCGCGCCGATTCCACGCCGTCCGCGGCGTCGAGGGCCTGGCGCCCGGTAGCGCAGCCCTCTTCGACCCGCCCGGAGTCGAGCAACGCCCCGGCCAGCAGCGCGAGGTTGAACGCGCGGCCGCGCGAGTATCCGCCGGCCATCTCGAGCGAGGCGCGCATCGAGATCGCTGCCTGCGTCGGGTCGCCGCAGTCCAGCAGCGCCCGGCCGGTCTTGGCCGCGAGGTAGGCGGCATCGAAGTACCCGAGCCAGGCCGGTTCGCCGCCCGGCGTCGAACGGTCGAGGGCCTGGTGCGCGTCGACCAGGGCGAGAGCGCAGGCCCGCGGATCCGCGGCCAGGGCGTGCCCGTGCGCCTCGCTGACTAGGGACTCGGACAGCAGCGCGGCAGATCCGGCGGAACGTGCAGCCTGGCCGGCAGCGCGCGCCATGTCCACCGCGCCGTTGCCGTCGCCGAGGTAGGCGGCCTGGCAGGACATTGCGGCCAGGATCTCGCCACCGAGCGCCTGGCCCCCGGCGGCGTGCGCGAGCCGCAGCGCTTGGATCAGGTACCGCTGCGCGATCGGGTGCTGCTCCAGATCAAAGGCCATCCACCCGGCCAGCAGCGTCATCTCCGCCGCGGCGGAGAACAGCTCCCGGCCGAGCGCGGCCGTATAGGCGCCCTCGCGCAGCAGCGGCGCTACCTCGTCCGCCAGGTACTGAACGACCGTGCTGCGGGCGTAGCCGCCGCCGAACAGGTTGTCCAGGCGCCGGAACGTCGCGGTCACCTCGCGGATCGCGGTCACGTTCGCCACGCCGACACGGCGCGACCCGGACCGGTCGAGCAGCTGCGCGGCCGGCGCGGTCATCCATCGCAGCGCCGGCACCAGGTACGCGACGGCGGTATAGGTCGAGCGGGCGAGCATGGAACGTCGGTGCACGTCAGTCCCGTACAGGTCAGTCGCCGCGGCTACCGCCGCGTTGAGGTCGAGTTCATAGGCGAGCCCGAGATCCGGCGGCACCGTGGCCGCGCGCATTCCCAGATCGGCGCGGGTCACCTCGCGGCCCAGGAGCCCGGTGAAGGCCTCGGCGAGCAGGTCCGGCGTCCGTCCGCGCGGCTGCTCGCCGCGCAGCCAGCGCGCCACGCTCGCGTGGTTGAACCGCGGCGCCGGCAGGCCGCGGCTCGCGGCGAGGGTGACGACCCGGTGGGCGAGGCCCGCGTGACTGACCCCGGCCTCGGCGATGTGCTCGGCGAGCGCGGCGTTCGCGGTCGGCATGGCGGCCTCCCCGGTGCTGGTCGTCCTAGGGCGCAGCATAAGCGCACGTAGTGGCCCCGTGACAGGCCGTGGCCGATCCGTGCCGAGCGGTTCGCGTTCACGCCCCGCTCTCACGCCCCGCGCGGGCGTTCACCCGCTGCCGAGCGCGCCGCGTGAGCGCTTGAGTGACGATGTGGACACGCTGAGACAGCCCGAGCGCGGGCCGGTGAGCAGGCTCGGGCTGGACGTCGAGACGTGGATCGACGGCGGCCGCGCGGTGGTGGAGGTGAGTGGCGAGGTCGACTGCTACTCGGTGCCGCTGCTGCGCGAGGAACTGGCGCAGCTCGCCGCGCCCCGGCCGCTGCGCATCGCGGTCGTGATGGAGCGCGTGAGCTTCCTGGACTCCGCCGGGATCGGCGTGCTGATCGGCGCCCTCAAGCGGGCCCGCGCGACGGGCGGGCGGGTCGCGCTGGTCGGATGCAGCCCGCACGTCGGCAGCATGGTGCGCACGATGGGCCTGGACAAGGTGTTCGGGTTGCACGCCGATCTCGAGGCGGCGCTGGCATGGCTGGATGCGCGGTAGCCGGCCCGGCCGCGGCGTGCCTGAGAGCGCCGCGGCCGGGCGGTTTCCGTGATCGCGCCACTGGCGGCAACGCGTGGTGCCATGGTGGACCAGGGTCGGGACTGACCGGGAGGAGTGCAGGGCGTGATCGACGTGGCCAGGGCGCGGCAGATTGAGGCACGACTGGTCGAGATCCGCGACGAGCTCGCGGCGCTGGCAGCCGAACTCGGCGAGGACGCGGACACGCCCGAGCTGCGCCGGAGAGCGCTGCGGCTGGTCGACGGCGGCCATGCTGCGTCGGCAGTGGAGGGCGTCGCTTAGCTCGGGTCAGCCGCCTGCGGCGCGGGACGCGGTCGATCTCGGCGTCAGCGCGAGAATCGGTGCCGGCAGTTCATGGCCGGGATGAAGCTCTTTTCGAGCAGGTCGAGCAGCGCGTACTCCGGGATCGCCCACCCGCCGCCGAGCTTGTAGCAGTCGATCTCCGAAGCCCGGCACCGGTCCTCGAACCAGCGCTTGGAGCGCACGCCGTCGACGTACTCGGAGGCACCCTGCGGCGTGAACAGGCGCGGCTTCGTTCGGTTGACCGAGCGCCCAGCCCGCGCGTTCAGCGTGCCTCCCGTGGGCTCGCCGCTATCCGCAACCATGGTCAGTCGATTCCCGACACGGTGGCATTCAGCGCGCTCGGCCGCCGAGTCCGCCGATCGAGCGATAGCGCGCCACCATCGCCACCCTCGACCCTCTCCGTAAGAACGAGAGGCCGTGCCATGGTCGAGAATGATCCGCAATCGAACACTGGTCAGCTCCTCTACGACGCCGAGCAGGCCTCCGCGCGCCTCGGGTTGGACAGCAAGGGCAAGCCGCTGGTCTCGGCGTACTGGCTCAAGCGCAAGGCGGCGGCCCGGCTGATCCCCTGCACGTCCATCGGCGCGTCAGCGCGGTGGTCAGAGCAACAGCTACTCGATCTGATCGAACAGCGCAGCAAGGGACCCGGCGCGCCTGTCTGCGACCGCTGCCGCAAACCGCGATGACCGGCGCACGTCAACCAGCCGAAGAGCGATGCGAGCGGTGCGACGGAATCGCCGCTCCACGACTGCACGACTACGAGACGACCTCCAAGATCCTCGGCGGCATCGTCAGCGCGCGGTGGCTGGAGGACCACAAGGACGAGCTGCATCACACGCGCTTCGGCCGGGCGGTCGGCTTCACCGACGAGGACATCACGCTCAACCTCGCCGAGCACGCCTTCGACTCGACCGGGCGCCGCAAGTCGCGTTGACGCCCATGGCGCCGAACACTGCATCACGATTCTGCGAATCCGCCGCGGCGCGTCCCAGCCCCGGCGTAGCGTCATCGGCGGCCGAGACGCCGACCCAGTGGGGGGTCCATGAACCGCAACATCCTCGCCGCCAGCGCTGCCGCTTTACTTGCGGCGGTCGCAGCGTGCAGCAGCACCGCCAGCCCGACGGCCACAGCATCGAGCCCGCCGAGCGCGAGCGCCAGTCCGAGCGGTACGAACAGCTCACCGAGCCCGAGCCCGTCACCGTCCGGCAGTGCAGCCCCTGCGCTCGGTACCGAGCAGACCTTCGCCGACGCCGGCGACGGCGTCACGATTAAGGTCACGGCCACGTCCTACCGGGTCGTTACGCTGAGCACAGAGAATCAGGAACTTGCCAAAGCCGGGACGAAGGTCGCGCTCGTCGGAGTCCGGATGTGCGTCACGGCCGACAAGTCCGGGAACGGCGTGGGCCTGACCTGGAGCCCATTGAGCGTACTGACCGCCGCAGGAGCGGCGTACACCCCGCCGTCCGCATACGGGACGCAGGACTGGCCCGGGCCGCTCTACCCGAACGACGCGAACCTCACTTACCACGCAGGCACATGCCGCTCCGGGCTGATCCCGTTCCTGTTCACCGGAGCCGACCAACCCGTCATGGTTGAGTACAACGCGCAGGGCGGCGTGTACGACTGGCGGCTTAGCTGACGCCGGAACGCCGCCGAATCCAGCAAATGAGCTTGCTGCGAGATCAAGTGAGCGGCTGGTCTATGGCTCTGACCAGCCGCTCAGTGGGGCCTATCACGGGCTTCTCACACGGCTAGGCGGCTTGCGCGCCGTCCTCGCCCCGGTTGCGCCGCTCGATCGCCGCGCGGCGCTCGCGGGCCTCGCGCATGACCGCCGTGAACCCGGGCTCGCCGTCGAGGACCGCGAGAATGGCGGCGTGCCGGGCCTGCTCGGCATCGCCCTCGCAACGGTCGGCGTGGCCGAGCAGTCGGATGACGAACGACAGCACCGTCTCGTTGGGCGTGTCCGGTCCGAGCGCGTCGATGCCCTGGGCGTGCTGCTCGCTCAGCGCCTCGACTTCGTGGTGCGCCTGGGCGAGGAGCCGGTCATTGCCCGCCACGCCGATCTCCTGCATCCGGCCGCGCACCGCCGCCAGCTGCCCACGCAGATCGGCCGCGACCTCTTCTAGGGCGTTGAGCGCGGTGCGCATCCCGGCCACCTCGATCACCTCGCCTGCGGCGCGGGCCTCGGTCAGCTGGGCCGCCAAGGCCTCGTGCTGGCCGCCGAGCTCCGCCAGGCGCGCCTCCAGTCCGGCGGCACGCTCGGTGAGCGTCGCCAGTTCGGTCTCCAGCGCGTCACGAGCCGCCTGCGCGGCGGGCAGCTGCTCGCGGAAGCTGCGCACATGGTTGACGACTCGGGCGCGGGTCTCGAACTCGACCGCCAGGGGCTCGGCCTCGTCGGCGATCCAGCCGAGCACGCGGGCGCGGCGCTCGGCCATGGCGAGGGCGTCGCGCGCCGCCTGGACGAGCGCGGCGCCGTCGCTGCGGGCGCCGGCCGCGTGCGAGCGGAGGAGCGCGGCCTGTTCGAGGGCGCGCTGCGCCTGCTCCGGGGAGTCGAGTTCCGCCTGCACTGAGGCGTTCGCCGCGCTACGGACTGCGGTTGCTGTGGACATGACTTTCCTGTCGTCTCGTGGCGCAAGGCGCCGGTCAGTTGCCGACGCCGACGAACCCGGTCAGCGAGTTGTAGCGGGCGTAGCCCTGCACCTCGACCCGCGAGGCTGCGGTGATCTCCTGGCTGTCGAGCGTGACGTACACGTTGACGATCGGCGGCTCGAAGCCACCGCCGTAACCGAAGCCGCCACCGCCTGCGGCAGCCGGAGCCGCCATCGCGGGGGTGAGCATGTCCATCGGCGTGATGTAGCCGTCCGCGCCGGGCACGAACACCTCGGGGCGCCCGTTCAGGCCGATCATGTACGGTTCGCCCGCGGCGACCGGGCCACCCGCATCCCGGCTGGGCAGCAGCGCCTTGCCGCCGGGCAGGCCCGTGGGTGTCGCGTACACCTGGACGTAGGCCACCTCGTGGTCGAAGTACTCGACCATCGACTGCACTGCGTCGGTCGCCGGGGCGGTGTTCGCGCTGATGTCGATCGGGATGTTCTGCGGCAGGTGGTAGAGCTGGTCCGCCAGCTCCTTGACCTTGTCCTTGTTGAAGCCCGCCTTGTCCGCGGCCTCGATGAACGCCTGCTTCTCCTCGCCCAGGATCCGGTTGGCGTCCGAGAACGCCTGCGAGGCGTGCCCGGTGTTCACGTCGTTCTGGTAGACCGCCTCGGCGGCCTTGTCCGCGGCCTGCGAGAGCTGGTCGAAGGTGAGGATGTTCTGGGCGCCCTTGGCGTTGTTGATGTCCAGGCTGGTGCCGTTGGACGCCGCCGCCTTCGACACCCCGTCCAGGCCGATGGTGACCTGCGCCTCTGCGGCCAGCATGCCCTGCATGGAGCCGTTCAACGCGGTCACCACGCTGCCGTACCCGCTGGCCTGCGCGCTGGCCTGGGCGTAGGCGTCCACGGCGTTGTAGAGCGCCAGGTTCAGCGCGCCCTGGTTGCCGCCCAGCTGCAGCGCGGCCACCGCCGAGAGGGCGGTGCTGCTGGCCTGCGCCTTGAGCTTGACGTCCGTGGCGTCGATCGCGTCGCCCAGCAGCATGGCCTCCTGCGCCGCGCTCACAGTGTGCGCACCCAGCGAGCCCAGGACCGTGGCGTACGCCGAGGCCTGCGCGGACGCCTGCGAGAAGGACTGCACCGAGCCCATCAGCGTCTCGCTCAGCTTCGACTGGCTGGCTCCCAGGTCGAGCACCCCGACCGCCGAGAGGGCGGCCTGCTGGGCCTGGGTCTGCATCTTGCTCGTGACCCCGTCCAGGGCGCCTTGCAGGATCATCGCGTACTGCGCCGCGCTCACGGTGTGCGGGTCCAGCGCGCTCAGGATCGTCGCATACGCCGAGGCCTGCGTGTTGGCCTGGGAGAAGGCCTCCACGCCGCTCATCATGGCCTCGTTCAGGCCGGTCTGGTTGTCGCCCAGGTTCAGCGCGCCGACGGCGGAGAGCGCGGTCTGCTGCGCCTGGTCCTGCATCTTCTGGGTGACCCCGTCCAGGGCGCCTTGAAGCAGCATCCCGTACTGGGCGGCGGAGACCATGCCCGAGTTCGGGCCGCCGAGCGCGAGCAGTGCGCTCTCGTACGCGCTGGCCTGGTTGGCGGCCACGCTGTACTGGGAGATGGCCTCGACCAGGGTGTGGTTGAGGTCGGATTGCGCGTCGCTGAACCCGAGCGTGGCCACGGTGCCCATCGCGCCGGACTGGGCCTGCGCGAGCATCTTGGTGTGCCCGTCGTCCAGGGCCGCGTTGAAGATCTGCTCGGTCTGCTCGGCCTGCATGGTGGCGGCGGTGAAGTCCCGGTCCTGCTGCACCGCCTGCTGCACGGCGGCGGCCACCTGGTCCAGCTGGGTCTTCTGGATCTGCAGCTGCTCCAGCTGCTTCTGCTGCGCGGTCATCTGCGCGTTCGTGGCGCTCACGCCCATGGTGGAGGCGTCCGCGGCCTGCGCCATGGACTGCGCCTTGGCGTCGTAGGCCTTGGTGACCTGCGTCTGCGCGGCGCTCTCCCCGGCCGCGTACTCGATCAGCGTGGCCTGCGAGACGCCCAGCTGCTGCGCGAGGCCGGTCAGCTGGCTCTTGGACAGCGCGTTCTGGATGGTGACGACCGTGTTGTCGCCGACCGCGTTCGAGTCTTGCTGCACCGCCGAGGTGAAGTCCGAGGCGGCGGCGGCGGCGTTGTCGAACGCCCCGGCGATCATCGTGCCGAACTGGCCGAGCGCCATCGGCAGGAACGCGATCGCGGAGATGCCGTAGATGCCCTGCATCAGCGGGCCGTTCATGATCCCGGCCAGTCCGCCCATGGACTTGCCGGCGCCCTCCGCCGCCGTGCCGGCCTGCCCAAGGCTGGCGGCCGCGCCGCCGCCCAGGGCGGTGACCTCACGCTGCGCAGCCGCCGCGGCGGACAGGGCCGCGGCCTGCTTCTGCGCGGAGACCTCCACACCGTTGGCCACCTGATGGTAGGTGTCCACCAGGGTCAGGTTCGCGGCCGCGAGCTGCTTCTGCGCCTCGCCGAGCGCGAGCGCCTTCAGCTGGGCCTCGGCGTCCGCGGCGACCTGGTTGAGCGTGGCGTAGGTGCCCTCGTTGAGCTGGACGAACAGCTCCTCGGCGTCCACGCCGGTCACCTGGGCCGCCACCCCGAGCGAGCGCAGCGCCTCCTGCTCGTTCATCAACGCGTCGCTGCCCTCGATCACCGCGAGGTTGACCGCGGTCAGCGCGTCGATCTGGGCCTGCGCCATGCTCGCGACGGTCGCCTGCGCGCTGGCCACGTCCTCGAGGGCGACCTGCAGCCCGTCGAGGTCGGCCTGCCCGGAGGAGGCCATGACCAGGTAGCTCTGCATCAGCGTCGCGTTCGAGGAGGCGAGGGCCGCCTGCGCTTCCTCCAGGCCCTTGGTGCTCAGCGCGAGCTGCGCCTCGGAGGTGCCGTAGCGCTCGGCCGCGGCCTGCGCGTCGGCGAAGCTGACGCTGACGGCCTTGAGTTGCTCGATCGACAGGCCGCTGCTGGTGCCCACGGTGCGCAGCGCCGCGGCGGCGGCGTTGAACTGCGCGCCGCTGATCTCGGCCGCCTGCCCGCTGGCGGACATGGACGCCTCAAGCTGCGCCACCGCGTCGGCGGCGCTGATCGCCCCGGAGTCGACCTGCGTGAAGACGTCGCCGACCGGGCTGGGCACGGACGCGCCCATGGCCGTGGCCTCAGCCACGGCCCCACGCCATGCCGCCAACTCCTCCTCGGCCGCGGAGGTGAACGCCGCGCCCGCCTGCGCGCCGGTCTCGGCCATGGACTGAACGACCGGGCCGTTCATCTCCCGGATCGCGGCCTCGATCTCGGGAGTGATCTCAGTGGAGAACTCCTCGCCGAGCCCCGCCGCCCCCTCGGTGATCCCGGCGGCCAGCTCCCCGCCGATCGCCTCGCCCGCGGCGCCCACCCCTTCGTTGCCGATCTGGCCGCCGGAGAAGGTGAAGCCGGCGCCGATACCTTCGGTCAGCGCCGTCTCGATCGCGACGCCCGCCTCCCGGGCGGCCTGGATGTCCCGGTCCAGCATCGCCAGGAACTCGGCGTCCTCGCCTAGGAGCGTCGCAACGACCGGGGGCAGTTCCTCGCCGTCAGCCATTGGCGGTGGTCACCCCCTCGGCGAGGTTCGCCGCAGTCACGCCCCAGCGGGACATCAGGTCCTGCGCGGACTCCTCGGAGACCTTGTTGAGCAGGGATGTCATGGCCGTGACCGCCACCCACAGGACCGGTCCCGGATCACGGCCCGCGAGCAGCCGGGCGCCGTCGTCGTCGATCCCCTCGCGGCGTGCGGTCAGCAGTTCCACGTACGCGCGGGCGGCCTCGCCGATCTCGCGCGAGTCGCGCGGCTTCAGGCTCGCGGCGGGCTGCGCCTTGCGTGCGGCCGCCAGTCCGTAGGGGCCGAGCAGGACCGCTACGCGGCAACGCAGGGCGCGTGCAAGATCCTTGTAGTGCGGTCCGAGGTCCCCGCCGACCTTGTCCCCGAACTCGTCGTAGTCGGCGGCCTGCCTGAGCAGCGATTCGATCAGGGCGCGGATGCGTGCGCCCGCATCCGGCGCGTCGGTGGCGGTGGTGGTGGCGTCGGGCATCGTGGCCCCTCTCGGCCTGCGTTCGGCCGTGCTCGTCAGCGGGCGCGGCTCGCGGACCACTCCATAAGCGATGAGGGCTCTATGCGCCACGCTTTACGGCCATCGCGCTCCGCCTGCAGACGCTTCGAGCTTGCTAGCCGCCGTATATACGCACTAGATACGCCACACATCGCCCCGGCTTCTGCAGTCCCGGGCCAGGTCTCCAACGAGGATGCGCCAGCGTCGCGCACCTCGGGGGCGGGTGCGCAACCGGAAGCGCGTAACCGCCGCTCAGCCTGTTGCGCCAGTTGCGCAACACGGATGACCTGCGCGACAAGCGCACGGTCCGCTTCGCTCGGGCCGCCGTCCACACGCTCGACGATCGGGAGGCCGGCAGCGACGATCCGTGCCAGGGCAACCGCCTCGGCACCGGTCAGGATGACCGCTCCAGCCTCCACCTGCTGCACCTCGCTCAGGCCCTCCCGCCGGTCAGCGGCGCGAGGACGGCGATCGTCTCGGCGAGTTGCGCGATCACCTCGGCCGGGTCCGCGTCGCCGAGCAGCACCCGTACGTCAACCGTGCGGCCGGCTACGGCAGCGGCCAACAGGGCGGCGGCAGGCGAGTGCGACGCGCGGTCGCTCGACTGCTCCGGTTCGGCGTCCGGCTGCAAATCCTCGACCTTGAGCGCGGCCCGGCAGGACTGACAGCGCCCGGTCCAGCGGACGAACGCCCGCCCGGCGGCGTCCGGATCGGCAGCGATCGACGCGACGACCAGGGCGAGAAAGGCGTCGCGGTCCTCTCTCCAGCGGCGCATCGCCTCGCGCCGGACCTCCGGGTCAAGGTCCGGGTCGTACCCGGGTTTCGGCGGGCCGTACTTCGCGCCGGATGGGAACGGTGCGAGACCGCGGCCACGGTCCGTCACGTGCCAGTGCGTCAGCTTGCACCGGGCGGCATCCCACACCGAGTAGAAGCCGTCCGGCGGCCGTGTACGTGGCGTGCTGGTCGTGGGCATCAGCAGTCCTTTCGGGGAGCGGTAGCGGATCGGGCGCGCGGTCGTGGGCGGTCGACCGCGTCGAGGGTCGGCAGGAACGGGCGGCCGCGAGGACAGGCCCGCGTGCCTCGCTGCGGCGGGATCGGGCCGCGCGGACGGCCGTAGCTCTGCGGCAGGGACCAGTCCATGACGAACCAGTACCGCCGCCACGCCGTCGTCACGGACAGCCCGAGCTGCGCCGCAGCCGACCGCATCGAGTGGCCGGCGAGGATCAGCCGGACGACGGCGTGACCCTCCTCGACCTTGACCGCCAGGTCGCGCCGGAGTCTCGGGTACGGCCCGCCTCTACGGGGCATCTCGTTTCACCTTCTGCGTGGCCGCAGTCCCGCGCGGTCCGAACCGCCGGTCGAACCGTAGCCGCGGCTCCGGCGCGTGCAGGTCCGGGTGATCGGAGATCGCGGCGGCCGACCAGACATCCGAGCGCACCAGCTGCTCGACGGCGATACCGAGCACGTCAGAGGCAGCGAGGACGCGAGCGACCGCCCAATCCGTCCGCTCGCGCTTGAGCCGCTCCATCGCCGCGGCCAACGCCCGGTACGCCGAGGCTTCGAGCAGCCGGCGCTGTGCGGCCCGGCGAACCTGCCGGGCCGAACCGCCATGGACCCGGCACACCTTGCCGCCGCTGATCGCGTAGTTGCCGCACGGCAGGCCATTCCTGCGCCGTGCGGCACACTTGCGCGCCCACCTGACCCGGGCCATCAGCGGTCACCTGTGACCGGTGCATGGGGACGGTTAGATAGGTCGGACGCAGCGTGCCGGATCCGTGGGGTCATCGTCGCTACGCCTGCCCCGGCTGGCGCGCTCCGGCGTCCCGCGGGGCGTCCTCGAACCGCTCGGCGACCCGGCTGACGCCCGCGTCGTCCACGCGGCTGTGCATCGGCGTGTGCGCGCCCTCGGCGTACGGCGCGCCCGCTCCGGTGCTGTGCGCCTCGACCGCCGCCCCGGCCGGGGCGGGCAGCGTGCCCATGCTCTCGGGCTCGTCCTGCTGCATCGTGCTCTCCTTCGTGTACGGCCACCGCGCGCCGGTTGCGTAGCGGCTGGCCGGGTCTGTGTGCGGCGTCAGGTGGCCTCGCGGTCGCGGTTGCGGTGCGCCTGTTCCAGATCGGCGAGGTCCGCAGCGACCCGCAGCGCCTTGCCTCGCAGCCACTCTTCCGCCTCGGCGTCGGGCATCGTGGCGAGCAGTCCTGCGGCGAGGTGGCCGAGCGCTACGACGGTCCAGGTCAGCGGCGCGTCGCCCGCAGCGTCGGCCACGGTCGCGGGCACGCCGTGGCGGCAGGCCGTCACGACCGCGATTGCGGCCCGGCAGCCCTTGGCCGCGTTGACCTGGTCCGTGCTCATTCCTCGGCCCTCGCCTGCGGGTCCGCGTACTGCGCGCTCCAGGCCGTCGAGCAGGTCGGGCACAGATAGAACGCGGTCACCCGCGCACCTCGCGCGCTCGCCTCAGCTTTGTGCGGAACGGCGAGCCGCAGGCGGGCGCCGACGCTGCAGCGCGGGCACGGGTCGCCCAGCGCCATGAGCGCCGCTGTGTTGCGCACGGCCTCGATCACCTGCTCGTCGCTCAACCCGTGCGCGGCGCGCGAGAAGGCATCGACGGCCTTGAGCAGCGCGACGTACTCCGGCGTGGCGCGCAGCGCCGTGTGGTCGAAGCTGTGCACGCTGCCGTCCTGCCGGGGACGCCAGGGCCGGGGCCTGCTCACCGCATCCACCTCGCCTCAGCCTCGGACAGCGGTGTGACCCCGAACTCCCCCGGCTCGATCCGACGGCCGCGCAGGACGCTGGCAATCTCGGGAAGATCACCAGGCCGCCAGACACCCGTCTCGATCCCCACGGCGGCTAGAGCACCTAGCCAGAGCTCTTGCGCGGCGGTGGGCTGCTCGCCTTCCCGCTTGAGCTCAATCGCCAGCAGGCGGCGCTGGCGCACCGAGAGCAGCACCAGGTCGGGCCAGCCTGGTTCGCTGCCGCGTGAGAACCGGGTGTGATACGTCATCCACCTGCCGCCGGTCATCTTGGCGAGCTTGCGGATCGCCGCGAGCAGCGACTCCTCGCTCATCGCCGGAGCGCGGCCGACTCCCGCCCGACGCGGTTCGGCCCCGGGCAGTGTCGGCTGTACGGCTCGGGTCACTGGGCGGTCAGTCCTGCCCCGCCGCGGGGTGCGCCATCGCGAGCCGGTGGTACAGCAATTCGATCTCACACAAGATGTTGAGCAGCGCCTGGCGGTCGACGGTCGCCTCGTCCGACCCGCCGGCCGCCTGGTGGGAGTCCCACAGCATCGGCACGTCGATGGCGCGCAGATACGTGCTCACCGCCGCGTCTGCCGCGTCGTTGGCGTACACACGCTCGGCCACCTCCCGCTGCACGCGGGTGATGTACGTGGCCATCAGCTCCGGCACCGCGGCGGCGCGATCCTGCGCGGTCAGCCGCGCCCAGGCGTGCCGACCGAGCTCGGCCATGGTCACGCGCCGGTCGGGGGCGAGCAGGAGTCGCGCGGACGCGAGCACCTGGGCGCGCAGCGCGCCGGCCTCGGCAGGGTCATCGCCGTGGGGTTCGGCGAACAGGATCGGGTAGTCGCCAGTGGTCATCGGGTCCTCCGTTGGGTCGGATGGATACCGGCCGGGGCGAATTCGGCTCGCCCCGGCCGGTGTGGCGGCCGGCGGAAGGTGGCCATGGTGGCCAAGTGGCCGTGGCCAATGGCCACCACCCCCGCACTCCAACGCGTGAAAGCGGGAATGTCCGTTTTCTTATAGTTAGTTAGTGTCCTGAGGGCGCCAGAAACAGCACTCAGAGGGGGATGGTGGCCAATGGCCACCATGGCCACCCGGCAATTAGCGGCCACCATGGCCACCTTCGACGAGGTCAGTTCGGACGCAGATTCGGTCGTTCTCCTCAGTGACCCAACCGCGGGAAACGGCGAACGTGATCGCCTTCTCGGTCATGCCTCGGTCGCGACTCGTGATGGACTTGCGCAACGCCCCATAGGTGACCCCGCCGGGCGTCGCCGACGCGATATGCAGCACCCGGCGCGCGACGCGCTCCACCGCCAAGTCCGCCGCTGTCTTGGCGTCGTGCGTGCGGACGGCGAGCTGGACGGCCGCCTGTTCCTGGAGTTCACGCGCCACGTCCGCTTCCCGCTTAGCGCGAGCGACAAGGGCGTCACGCACGGCACAGGACGCTGTCCACGCCATCTCGGCGAGATCCCAATCGTCCTCGGTCACCTTGTCGCGGCCGTCGAGCAGCGCGAACATCGCCGCGAGCTTCACCTTCATCAGGCCCGCGTGCCCGTCGAGTTCGGAGATCTCAATCTCACCGCGGTTGCGCGCCACCCGGTCGCGCCACAGCCTCCGCTTGACGCTGTCCGGGAAGTCGATGTCTACGGGGCCAGACGGGCGCCAACAGCCGAGGTGGTCCTCGATCGCGCCGGGCCACGGTGTCGGCTCATCAGGGATTGAGGGGTCCTCGGCCCATGACCAGAAGAACCGCTGCGGGGTGCCCGTGCTGGCGTCTGCCAGCAGCGGAACGGCGGTGCTCGGCTGGAACCCGGCGAGCATGCCCATGGCGTAAGAACCCGGGGCGACGTAGCGGCGGCGCTCCTCAGAAGCGTTGGTCTGGCCCAGTGCCTCGCCCACGGCCGCGCGCCGGATTGTCTCGGCCAGCGTCGAGCCTGAGCGCTGCCCCAGCTGCGCGAGGGTCTGCCCCTCGTCCACATAGCAGTACAGGTTGTGCCTCACCTGCTCGCGGACCTTCACCGTGATCGGTTTGTCCTTGTGCGGCCCCCGCTCGTAAACCTTGTCCGTGTCCTTCTCGACCACACCCATGAACGCCTCGGCGATGCCCTCGCCGGAACCGATCGGCAGTCCGTCGTAGAAGTCGTCATGGCTGTGTGGGGACGGCATGAGTTCGCGGGAGAGCGCCGATCCGGTCGACTTGCCGGTGCCGGACGCGCCCACCGTTGCAGCGAACACGTTGAGTGATGCCCGGCCGCCGATGCCTGTCGCCGCCCTGATGTGGTGCGAGATCATGCCGGACATGCGGGCCAGCGTGGTGTAGAACACCACGTCTCCGGAGCAGGCGCGGGAGTGTGCGGCTCGGCGGATATGCCCGAAGCTCTTTCGTGCGTCCCAGAACTCCTCGGGCAGCAGTCCCGGACGCGTGTGCGACACCGCGGAGTCGGCCAGCGGCTCGTCCCAATCCGGCGGCTCCTCGGCGCCGTTGACGACCGGGGTTGTCACGTCCCGGTCGAATGCCTGCATGACACGGTCCATGCTCACGCTGCGCGCCTTTCCGCCGCAGCGAGCCGCGGGGTGCCGATGCCGAAGTACTGTTCGCGGCTCAGTCGGCCCAGGTAATCGCCCTCGCGCGGCTTGACCCACTCGGCCTCAGCCTCGGCGCGCTCTGCGTACGCCGGGTGACCGGCGCGCTGCCGGACGAGACGGGACACCAGGGCGAACCACTCGGCCATGTCGCTGTGTGCGGCGGCGTATCCGGCCTCGTATCCCTCGGCGTATCCGAAGTCGAACTGCTCCTCTTCGTTGAGCAGCCGGGCGCGCAACTGGCCGCGCGCCACCTGGTCGGCGGGCGGCATGTCCTCGACGCCGCCGCGCACGAGGGCGTGCACGCGTTGCAACAGCTCGTCCAGGCTGAGCGTGTCGAGGCCGGCGGGCAGTGCGTCTGCGCTGTCCGGTGACCTGCTGCTCGGCGGGGTGCTCACTGGTACATTGCTCCTAGAAGACGTTGGCGCGGCTTCGCTTGGTCGGGCGGTCCCTGGGCGTGGGATCGCCCGATTCGCGTCTAGGCGGCCTGACGGCGGGGGTGCGAAGCAGGCGCGGGTACCTCGACGGGCGGCGGGCGCAGGAGTACGGCGAGGCGGTCGCGCTGGGCTTCACTCAGCGCGGGCGCGGCATCCACACGGGCGCGAACGCGCTTCCAGTAGCGGATCTGTGCCTGATCGCCCGCGGCCTCGGCGTCGGCAAGTCGCTTGTCGGCGTACGAGATCATCAGGCCAGCTCCCGGGCGCCCAGCTGCTCAAGCACCTTGTGGTACGCCACGGCGTACCGGCCGCGCGGTCGGCGCTCGCCGCGTTCCCACCGCAGTACTGCTGTTGGGCTGGCATCACAGGACGCGGCGACTTCGCTCTGCGACAGGCCGCTGCGGATGCGCCGCTCGCGCGCCTCGCCGGTACGAATCCACTCGGTGACCTCGAGAACGCGGTCAGCCGTAGACAGGCGTCTCATGCATTCGATGATAGGGTGCCGTCAGCGATTTGTCAGCATGACAAAGCTGCCCTGACCTGTCAACTTCTTTGACCTGCATTTGACAGGGCAAGCCCGATCAGACTTGCGTCAAGGGTTGATCAATGTTGCCATGTCACTGACAGGCTCCTATCGTCACCGTGTGGCCGAAGAGATCAATCCTCACGGGCGTGCAGCCGACGATCCTCGGCGGCCGAGGCGCTGGCCAGGCGACCCGAACGTCGTAGTTACAGGGGCAATTCCGTCCGCAGAGACGAGTTGGGTTCGCACTGGCCCCACTAGTGCTGCGCCGACGAGGTTCGAGGCGTGGATCGAGATCGCCGAGCCCGCCGTCAACGTGCGCCTCTGGGGAGCGGTTGAGTCGGGTGGCCGCCCGCGTGCGTGGCGGCTTGAGGTGACCACACGAGACCTGCACGGCTCCGTGAGTTCGACGCTCCTGCGCCAACTTCCCGTCGACACTCTGCTGAGGATGGCCCTTGACAAGGTCATAGCGCCGACCACCGATCGTCCCGAATTCGGCGAGGATGCATTCCAGATCCCCGGCGACCCTCCGTATCAGGCATGGTTCAGCCCACCAGCCGAGGCGGGCGTTCGCGGGAAAAGGGTTTCGAACGACCGTGTTGCGGAGGCGGCGCAGGTCTATGCCGAAGCGCTGGCCGCAGGTAGCAACGCTCCGGGCGAAGCCGTCGCGAAAGCGCTCGGCTACTCGCGCGCGACAGCAGCTCGACGTATCCGGGCTGCGAGGGAGAGGGGACTGCTGCCGCCGCTCGGACAGGAGCGGGAGTCGGCTGCGGCGCCCCGGCTGCGGGGCTTGACCGGCCGCACGATCCTCGTCGACCTCAGCGAATTCGAAGCCGCAGCGGCGGAGGGGCGCAAGCGGCTTGAGGCGGAGCAAGAGGCCGAGCGAGAGGCCACGCAACGACGGCTCCAGGCCGAGCGGGCACGCGAGCAAGACAGATCGGAGTGACGCTGCCACGGCATCGCCACGGCACTCCGCTAGGCTATTCTGGTTCGCGATAAGTGAGGTTATCGCGAACCAGAATCGCTAGACTGAAACTATGACGCTGCAGCCGGTCCACTCCCCCGCCGACGTCGACCTGACCGTCTCGCCGTCCACCCGCGAGCGCATCGACGACGGCTGGGCGGCCAACACCAGTCGAGCCTATGAGCGGAACCTGCGGGCGTTCACGGCCTGGTGCTCGGCGCAGAGCCGGACGGCGCTGCCGGCGACCGCGCAGACGCTCGCCGAGTACGTCGAGCACCTGTGCGCCGAGGGCAAAGCACCGAGCACAGTCGAGCAGGCGGTCGCGACCATTCGCGCCGCACACCGGCTCGCCGGCTACGCGAACCAGCCGGATACGTCCGCCGCGCGGCTGGTGCTGCGCTCGCACCGCCGCGAGCGAGCCGGGCAGGGCGCCCGCAAGCGCAAGGCCCCGCCGCTCGTGCTCGACGCGCTGCGCGCCATGGTCGACGCCACCGACCCGGGCACCGCGGCCGGTGCGCGGGATCGACTGCTGCTCGTGCTCGGCTTCGCCCTCATGGGCCGGCGCAGCGAGCTGGCCGCCCTCGACCTGACAGACGTGACCGAGACGGAGAACGGCCTGTTAGTGCAGATCCGCATGAGCAAGACGGACCAGGATGCGCACGGCGAAGAGGTCGCTATCCCGCGCGGCAACCATGACGACACCGACCCGGTGGGCCTGCTGCGTGCCTGGAGGGCGCGCCTCGCCGAGGACGGGATCGAGTCGGGGCGGCTGCTGCGCAGCGTGGACCGTCACGGCCGCATCGGTGGCGGCATCAGCCCGGACGGAATCAACCGTGTCGTGCGTGCGGCCGCGGTGCGGGCGAAGCTTCCGGGGGCCGAGAAGTACACGGCGCACTCGCTGCGGGCCGGCGGGGCTACTGCGAGCTACAAGGCCGGGGCACCGGTCTCCGTCATCGCGCGGCACGGCCGGTGGGCAGAGAACTCGCCCGTCGTACTCGGCTACATCCGCGCCGTGGACAAGTGGACGGACAACCCGATGCGCGGCGTCGGGCTGTAGGTGTCCGCAGGCGGTGGCGACCTAATCACACATCTAAGGGCAGCGCCATGTCCCGGCAACCGTCTCGACCGTTGGCCCGAATGGTGCGTTCGCGACGTGAAGCTGGATCGAGCCCGACCGGCTGCCGGGATCGAACGTGATCGACGATGAAGCGTCCGAGGCAAGATAGGAAGCATCGGCGAGCGAGCTTCCTGTCGCATTGAGCGAAGCCATCGCCCCCTGGTTCGCTCGGCCCGTAAAGGGCACGGTACCGCTCGGCTTGATCTCGCTATCGAGAGTCACGACCAGACTGGCGTTGTG
Source organism: Actinocrinis sp. (assembly GCF_035653575.1). GTDB lineage: Bacteria > Actinomycetota > Actinomycetes > Streptomycetales > Catenulisporaceae > Actinocrinis. The sequence continues at coordinate 42,024 of NZ_DASRBQ010000019.1, read as the reverse complement.
CGTGCCAACACGTCCGTAGATCGCAATCTCATAGGTATTTCCCCAGTCCATACCGCTCATGTCCTTCACATCGAAGGAGGCGCAAGCCGTGTGCGTGACCGTACCGTCTGGAGCCTGCGATGGTTCGACGCGGGAGAACTGGAGCGGGTCAATACCGTTGCTTAGCGTCCCGGCCAAAAGTCCAGCAAAAACCAGTGCCTCGGCAGGGGCTGCGGATGCCGCGGGCGCCGGCGCTGGTGCGGAGCTGCATGCTGCGGCCGACGCGGTGAGCACAGCGACCAGGAGTGCTGCAGCAAGTGGCCTCATCGATTCCCCTCGATTTCCGACGCCAACAAGGCAGATGCGACGCTATTCCGGATGTCCCGACACGTCCTGTACTTCGTCGAACCGTGACAAGAGACCGGACTGTGTTGATCGACGGCGTACTCAGCCCTGGCCCACGGGAACCGCGTAAACCTCGCCTGATGCGTAGTTCGACCAGTGGACGGACAACCCGATGCGCGGCGTAGCTCTCTATGTCACTTCGGGAGCCGGCCAGGATTTCGAGTCCGAAGGCGTCTTAGGGCGCGGCTGACCGCGCGAGCGCATCACCTCGCCCAGCTCGATGATCGCCGCGTCGAACTCCTCCTCGGCCTTCACTCGTGACGCGTGGCCCGGCCGGTGGATCGCCGCCTGCGCCAGGCCGCCGACCGCGTTGCCGACTCGGTTCGCGACCTCGCGCACCTCCACGTCTGGTAGCGAGGCGATATGTGCGACCGAAGCGCCGAGCCTCTGCAGCGGCTCAATGAGCAGCAGCATGTTCGAGTCGAACTCAGCGCTCCGCGACGCAGCGACGACGCCGAACGCGTCCGCTAGCCCGGCGAAGCGCTTGCCATCCATATAACCGCCGAGGGCGTGGGCGAGCGCTTGCATGGCTTGCGGCGCGCGAGCACGCCATCCGCTCCACTGGTTCTGGAGGACTCCGAGGTTGAAGCGGACTTCCTGGGCGTCGCGCATGAGCGCCTCAAGGGCTTGAACATCGCGGTTGCGGGCTGCGTCGGCTGCAGCGGCACGCACATCTCGGCGCTTGAACACCTGATTGACGGTCCAGGCAATGGCACTGGTGACGGCTGTGGTGCCGGCGCCGATGAGGACTGCTTCAATCTCGGGTGTCATACCGTCGCGGCCTCAGGGGCGCCATCAACGCCTACTCGCTCCGCGTTGGAGAGCATTAGGCGGTTTCCTTCCACTCGATAGCAAGAGGCCGCCTGCTGCTCGGCAGGCGGCCCCTCTGCGTTTGTCGGCTAAATCGCGAGCGCGTGCATAAGCCCAGCGGCGACGCGCTGCATCGTCGTGCGCGTCAACGCGCCAGCCTCACGCTTGAGCTCGTCGCGGTACATCAGCACAATGTCATCGCACCGAATTCGGCCGACCAGCGGGTCGCCGGGCCCGGTCTCGACGACGCTTGCCACCTCCGGAATCTTCTCCTCGGGTGTCGTGGTCATGCGCACCACTAGGAAATCGCCGAACACCTGGTTGCGGCGGTTGTTGGACACGACGAGGAACGGTTTGTCTCCGTCGCCTACGTCGGCGTAGAACACCTGGCCGCGCATGGGGTAGGCGTTCACTCGCCCTCGGCTCCGCGTACGCGGCGGCGTGCGCGCATCGCGCGGTGGAATGCCCAGTCTTCCTCGGTGCGCGCCGCCGCCAGGGCGGCGTATCCGTGTTCGTCGACGCGCTCCTTGACCGCACGCAGACCCAAATGCAGGAGGGCTTGCAGTGTGGCGGCCTCGGAGCGGGTGGCGTCGGGGCCGACGAGTTCGGCGAGGGCGTCGTGGACGGGTGTACCGTCGATGCGCGCCTCGCTGAGCGCCGCTTGCTCGGCGGCGTTGAGGGGAACGCTCTTGCGGATCGTCTCGGTACTCATGCTTCAAAGTATGCAGCAAAAATTGCTGCGTTACTATCTGCTAAACGGTAGGTATGCCGAGATTACGGCAGGTAGCTACCTGCTCGCACTGCGCTGAGACCGTATCGCGCCAGAGGGCTCATTCGGGGGACCTCCAGCCGATCTCGATCGTGTCCTCGTCGAAGTACGTCTCGCCAGTGCCCATCCGGAAGCCGGGCGGTCGGCCTCGGCGAGCGCGGTGGACGGTCACAGTCATGAGCGCGTCGATGATCGCCCGTTTCTTGTCGAGGTGGTAGCCGTCCCACTGCTCGGCGATGTCCGGCGTCCCGAGCGGCAGCGACGCGAGGACCGACACCGTGGCGCGCTGCGCCGTGCGTGCCTCGACTGCCTCGATGCGGGCGCGGGTGTCTGCGGTCATCTTGAGCATCTGCGCCCGGGTGATCGCGTCTGCGGCATAGTCCGCGGCGATCGTCTCCAGCTTGGCGCGCAGCGCGTTCGCCTGCGCCGCCAAGTCCTCGGCCGGTTCGAGCTGCGGGCGTGGCGGTAGCAGCAACTCGGCGGCATCCGCCCGCGACAGCCGCTCGATCGCGTGGTCGGTCACGTACTGGTCGAGGTTCACCGCACGCCGAACGACGTGCGCGGAGTTCGCCCGGCAGCGGTACGCGGCGACGTGGCCCTTGCCCGGCTCGCCGCCGCGCTGCGCCGCCTTGGCCCGCGCGCCGGTGCCTGTCGTCGTGCCCTTGAGCGTGGAGCCGCACCAGCAGCGATAGATGCCCGAGCCAAGCCATACACGGGCCGTGCCGGTCTGGGTTCGCCGACCCGGATCGGTCAGCAGGTCTCGGCACGCAGTCCACCGGTCCTCGTCCACGATGGCCGGCCACTCGGCCTTGCCCACGATCTCGCCGCGCGATTCGACCAGTCCGGCGTTGCGGGCGCGCAGCAGCATCCGGCGTAGCTCGGGCTGTCGCCACGCACGGGATTCCGGTTCGCCCTTGCTGCCGTCGCTCTGGCGGTAGCGGCGCTCCACGGTGCGCACCCCGGCGTCATTGAGGGCGCGGCAGAACCCGTTCAGTGATTCGCCGGACAGGATCGCGTCGGTGGCCGCGACGATCCACCGCGCCTCATCCTCGCGCACCGTGACGCCGTCCGCCTCGAACCCAAACGGGCGCGGGCCGCCCCGGTAGCGGCCCTCTGCGGCGGCCTGGGCCTTGGCGCGGGTGATGCGCTCGATCGAGTGCGCGACCTCGTGTTTGCTGACCGAGGCGAGGATCTCGGCGGTCATGACACCGCTGGCCGAGTTCAGGTCGACGACTCCGGCGCGCACGGTGCGGATGAGCACCGCGCGCGCTTGCACGACCTTCGTCAGCTCCTCGAGGTCGGGCAGTTGGCGATAGAGGCGGTCCGGATGCCAGGCGATCACGGCGTCGGCGCGGCCCTCGCGCAGATCGTTGAGCAGATCGCGGTAACCGGGGCGCGGCTTGCCAGAGTACGCACTAACGTCGTTGTCGCGGTGGACGGCGACGACGTGCCAGCCGAGTTGTTCCGCGAGGGCGCGGCAGTCGGCGTCCTGCCGGTCGACTCCGGCGGCTAGCCCGGTGGGATCGGAGCTGATGCGCTCGTAGATCGCGGCACGGCGGCCCGTCTCGGTGGGTTCGGTCACGTCTTGAGGTTAGCGTTAAAAACGCTCTGCGCAAATGCTTGACAGATCGAAACCGGAACCCTGCTTGCGGATCCAGGCCGGAGAGAGGCTGACGGTCAGGATCGCCTGAGGCCAGTCGATGCCGGAGTTCAGCGCGGCAGCGCGGACACGGTCGCGAGCCTCGTTGAGCACCGAGTCAGGCAGGCCGATGAGGGTGAACTTGGGCAGGCCGGACGCCGCGTGAGCCTCGACCTCGACCGGGGTGCCGCGCAGGCCGAGAAGGCCGACCGACCAAGCGCGGCCGAAGCCGGTCACGGTGTCGCTCCAGGGTGGCGGTAGGCGAGAAAGAAGACCTGGACGGGTGTGCACACAGGAGGTGGGGCGAAGGGGCCGTCGGGCGGCAGCCAGCAGTGAGGAGACATGGGAGGCATAGGGAGCTCCGGAAAGATGTGAGTGGCAGGAGGAGATGATCGAGGAGGAGAGAGTCGACACGAAGGGGTGCCGAAGACTCGGATCGAGCGCAGCCTCGGGCGACTGCTGCGCTGGCGAGGCGGCAAGGCTGCGAACCCGTTGCGCCCTTGCGAGCGCAGCCCGAACGAGTGCCGCGCTGACGAGGCCACGAGGCAGCGAACCGGATGCCGCCTTGGCGTGACCGGCCAGGCTGGCCAGCAACTCGGTGCAGCAGCGGCCAGCGCTGGGCAGCGTGTGCTGAGGCTGGAGCCAGGTGCGACCTGTCCTAGCAAGTAATCGAGGTCGCGAGCGGGTGCGGCCTCGGCACGGAGGTCACGCCGCACCGAGCGCGGGGCCGCGAGCCGGATGTGGTGATCGCACGACTGGCCAGCTGGACCGGCTGGTCGGCAAACCGGCTGGACGGGCTGGCGAGGTCGTGGGCTCGGTGCGGCTCCTCGTTCGGTGCGGAGTCCGGCTCGATGGACGGTGGACGTGCTACGCCACGCCGACGAGGTGGTCGAGGCTGCGCAGCGGGTAGGGCGGGCGCGGGCCGGTGCGGATCGCGATGACGTCGATGCGCAGGCGGGCGGCACGGTGGAGGGGTGGGGAGGCGCCGCGTTGGTGTTCGTGGAGCCAGCGGGCTGCGAGCAGCCTTAGCCGCGCGGCTTTCTCTCGGGTGACCGCCTGTGCCGGGTGCGCGAGGAGGTCGCCTGCGCGCGTTTTGACCTCGCAGGCGACCACCGTGCGGCGGTAGCGCGCGACGAGGTCAAGTTCGCCGCGCAGGTCGGGGTCTCGGCACACCCAGTTGCGATCCAGGAGCTGATAGCCCGCGCCGAGCAGGTAGTGCGCCGCCGCCTCCTCGCCGTATCGGCCAAGCCAATGGCCCCACTGCCAGCTGCCGGGCTGTTCGCGCAGACCGCTCGTGACGCTGAACTCGCCGCGCGTGCGGCGGTGTGCCGCGAAAACTGCCGCCGTTCCCATCGTGCTGCCCCGCTTTCCCGTTCCCGTGGATCCGGCTCGCGCCGGTGCCGGACCTTCCCGGCAAGATCCACAATGCGGGATCGAGAGGGAAAATGGGGCAAAAATTCCTCGGACTGTGGATAACTTTGACGAGATGGGGTCTGACCAGGGGTTACGTTTCGGCGAGGGCGGCCTTAGTCGGTGGGGACTTCCAGGTCCGCCTTGGCCAGCTCCTCGACGTTGACGTCCTTGAACGTCACGACCTTCACGTTCTTGACGAAGCGGGCCGGGCGGTACATGTCCCAGACCCACGCGTCGGACATGGTGACCTCGAAGTAGACCTCGCCGTCGGCCGAGCGGACGTCCAGGTCGACGTGGTTGGTGAGGTAGAACCGCCGCTCCGTCTCCACGACGTAACGGAAGAGCCCGACCACGTCCCGGTACTCCCGGTAGAGCTGAAGCTCCATCTCGGTCTCGTACTTCTCGAGATCCTCGGCGCTCATTCCCGCGCTCCCCTAAAAGTCCAGTCGAGCTCGTGAACCGGCTTCGGCGACTACGCCGAAGTCCAGGAGATCGCCCTGGGCGGCCTGGGCGCTCCCCTTCCCATTCTGACCCACAATCGCTCCGGCGGTGTCCTGTCCCGGGTCTCCCCCTTCCGCCACGGGACACGGACGCGCTCCGGGCACGTTCGCGTAGGAGCGGCGGTGCTCGGGGCACGGCCCGTGCTCGTCCAGGGCCGCCTGGTGCGCAGCCGTCGAGTACCCCTTGTGAGCTGCGAAACCGTAGACCGGGTGGGTTTCGTGCAACTCGACCATGATCCGGTCGCGGGTGACCTTCGCTATCACCGAGGCCGCAGAGATGCAGGCGGCCAGCCGGTCGCCCTTCACCACGGCCTGGCTGCGGATCGCCACACCGGGCACCGCGAAGCCGTCGAACAGGACCAGGCCCGGCGCCTGCGACAGGCCCGCGACGGCCTGACGCAGCGCCGCGTAGTTGGCCTGCTGCACGCCCATCCGGTCCACCTCGGCGGCGGGGATGATCGCCACCGCCCAGGCCGCGTGACTGACGATCTGCTCATATGCCCGCTCCCGGGCGGCGGCGGTCATCAGCTTCGAGTCGTTGAGGCCGTCCGGCCGCAGGTCGGGAGGCAGGATGACGGCGCCGGCCACCAGCGGTCCCGCGCAGGCGCCGCGTCCCGCTTCGTCCGCACCGGCTACCGAGGCGAAACCGTGAAGGCGCAGCGCCGCCTCGTACCCATAGAGGTCCTGCTCTCCACCGAGGGTCGGCGGTAACGGGATGCCCAAATCGAGGGGCTGCTGGAGCGCTGACACGTAATCAGATTAGCTACTCGTGCGCCTGTTGAGCCTTCCGAGCAAGCTTGCGCAGCTTCCGACGCCGACGCAGCAGCGTCACGGGCAACGCGCCGACCATCGCCACGGCCGGGACACCACCGGGAGCGGCAAGCGTGGACAGGCCGGTCTGCTTGAACGTGTTAGGCACCGGCAGCGTGCCCCAGTGGCTGATCGGCCAGATGACCAGATCGGCCCGGCCGACGACCGCGCTGACCGGGATGGTGCCACCGTTGAGCGACTGGTGCGCACGGGAGTCCTCGGAGACGCCGCGGTGGTCACCCATGACCCACAGCCGGCCCTGCGGGACCGTGATGTCGAAGGTGCCGTCCTGGCCTGAGCCCGGCGAGTCGCCCGGATACAGGTACGTCTCGTCGAGCGGTACGCCGTTGACCGTGATCTGGCCCTGCGCGTTACAGCACACCACGTGGTCGCCGCCGACGCCGATGACCCGCTTGATCAGGTCGCCGTTGTCCTGGGGCAGCACGCCGACAAAGGTGAGCGTCTTGGTGAGCCAGTTGCTGCTTGACGTGGTCTCCTCCGGGCCGAGCCAGCCGCCCGGATCCTGGAAGACGACAATCTGGCCACGCTGCGGCTGCCCGCCGAGCCACACCGAGGCGCGGTTCACCAGCACCCGGTCGCCGATCGCGAGCGTGTTCTGCATCGAACCGCTCGGGATGAAGAACGCCTGGACCAGGAAGGTCTTGATCAGGAAGGCGAGGAAGAGGGCGAAGACGACGAGGAACGGCAGTTCCACGATGAACGGGCGCGGCTTCTTCGGGAACAGGAAGCGCCACACGGCCACGAACGGCAGGAAGACCCAGCCGAGCGCCGAGCGCGGCTTAGCGGCCCCCTCCTCGCCTCCGCTGCCGTCCGGCTGCGGCTGGTCCGGTTCCTTGGCCCCGGGCTCCTCTGCGGCTCCTGTGTGCCCGTTGCGGCCGGCTGCTGACGACTCCTCAGACGCCGCGGTCCCTGCATTCGGCGTCTGCTCGGCGAAGCCTGCGTGCGCCGCGAAGCCATCCGGCCCCGGGAACCCGCCATCGCCACCGTGTCCGCGCGAACCGTCCCCATCGGTTCCACGCCCACCGGTCACCGTCCCGGGCTGCCCCTGTGCGCCCAGTGCGTCCGGTCTGTCCAATGCCACGTCGCAACCTCGTGTCTGTTAGGAACCGTGTCGACCTAGCCCATCGCCACCCTCGCCGGCCCAGCAGCCGCACCGGGAACGCCCCGAGGAGCGCCGCGGTGGCAGGCAGCGCCGGAGCCGGCGGGAACCCGGCCAACGCCTTCTGGTGAAAGGTAGCCGGAACACCCAGCCCGCCGGCGCGGCTTGGCGGCCAGATCAACACGAACGCGTGACCCACCACGTCGCTGATTGGCACAGTACCGTCAGATCCGCCGGTCATGTGGTATCTGGAATCTGCCGAATCCCCGCGATTGTCACCCATCACCCAGATTCGCCCGGGTTTGACGGTGACGTCGAAACGGATCGTGGAAGGCTGCGCGCCCGGGAAGAGGTACCCCGTCTCGTCGAGCGGTACGCCGTTGACTGTGATCCGACCCTGTGCGTCGCAGCAGACGACACGATCTCCGGGTACCCCGATGACCCGCTTGATCAGATCGTGTTCGTTGGCCGAGGGCAACAAGCCGACGTAGGTGAAGACGCTCTTGACGTCACGCACTATCGGGTTGTCCGAGGCCGGCGTGGCCGTGCCCTCAAGCCAGCCGCCGGGATCGTGGAAGACCACGATCTGGCCGCGCTGCGGCTGGGCGCCGAACCAGGGCGAGAACTTGTTCACCAGCACCCGGTCGCCGGGCATGATCGTGTTCTGCATCGACTGCGACGGGATGAAGAACGCCTGCACCATGAAGGTTTTGATACCGAGGGCGAGCAGCAGGGCGATGCCGAGCAGGATCGGAATCTCCCGCCACAGCTTGATCGGCTTAAGCCGGCGTCGCCGCCCCTTCGCCACGCCGATCCTCCAGTCGCCTCGCACCGCGCCGCGCGCTGGTGTCACCAGCCTCGCAGACTACCGATTCCGCCTGAAGAAAGGCGAACACCCCCGGTTCCCGAGGGTACCGAGGGTGACACGGGAAAAGTAGGCCGCCGGTTCTGCGGAATCCGGCGAACCGGCCGAACTACCGCGCGTAGTCGACCTTCTCCTTGATCTTCGCCTTCTTGCCGCGCAGGTCACGCAGGTAGTAGAGCTTCGCACGGCGCACGTCGCCGCGGGTGACGACCTCGATCTTCTCGATCACCGGGGTGTGCACCGGGAAGGTGCGCTCCACGCCGACACCGAAGCTGATCTTGCGGACGGTGAAGGTCTCGCGCACGCCCGCGCCCTGGCGACGGATCACGACGCCCTTGAACACCTGGATCCGGGAGCGGTTGCCCTCGACGACCCGGACGTGCACGTTGAGGGTGTCACCGGGGTTGAACGCGGGTACGTCGGAGCGCAGCGACTGAAAGTCGAGCTCGTCTAGCTTCTGCATCGTGGTCTCCTCGCAGGTGCCACAGGTCACCCACGGCTTCAGTGGTTTGCGTAATCGTCGGGCCTCGACCGTGCTGCGCGCTTCGCTCCCCCCATGGCAGGAGTGGCGCGGACCGCAGGGTGACGCGGCCGGTCGGGCCGACGGGTCAGTCTCTCACGCGGGGGGCTGATCGGCGAAATCGCCCGGTGCACCGTCGTTGGTTACACCGTCGTTGGTTACACCGTCGTCAGGTACACGGTCGTCCGGTGCCTTGTCTTCAGTGGCACGGTCCGGTACCAGGCGGTCGTCCTCGATGTGCCAGCCGAGTGCGGCGAGCGCGATGCGGTCCTTCTTGTCGAGCGCGGCCGGGTCGAGCCTGGCGAGCAGTTCGGGCCGATGCGCGGCCGTTCGCGCGAAGGCCTGGTCGCGGCGCCAGCGGGCGATCGCGCCGTGGTTGCCCGAGGTGAGGATCTCGGGCACGACGCGGCCGCGCCACTCGGCCGGCTTGGTGTACACCGGGCCTTCCAGCAGGCTTTCCATCGCGCCGGCGGCGAAGGAGTCGTCACGGACCGATTCGGCGTTGCCCAGGACACCGGGTAGCAGCCGTCCGATCGCTTCGACCATGACGAGAACGGCGACCTCTCCCCCGGCCAGCACGTAGTCACCGATAGACAGCTCTTCTACGGGCATCCGCTCAACTGCCGAGTCGATAACGCGCCGATCGATGCCCTCATACCGACCGCAGGCGAAGATCAGCCATGGTGACTCGGCCAGCTGCGCGGCTTTGGCTTGGGTGAAGGGGCGGCCGCTGGGCGTCGGTACGACCAGCGTCGGCAGCAGCTCAGGTGACTCTGGCGCGACGTCGGCGATTACCGTGTCGAGCGCCTCGCCCCACGGCTCAGGCTTCATCACCATGCCGGGGCCGCCGCCGTAAGGCGTGTCGTCGACGGTGCGATGGACGTCGTGGGTCCATGAACGCAAATCGTGCGTGCGGACTTCCAGCAGTCCGCGGTCCGCGGCCTTGCCGATGAGCGAGACACCCAGCGGCGCCAGGTATTCGGGAAAGATCGTGATGACGTCGATACGCACGGGACCGCCTGCGGACGCTGCTCAGGAGTCCGCGGTCGCGGGCTTGGGCGGATCGGCCAGCTCGAGCAGGCCCTCTGGCGGATCGACCAGGACGGTCTGCTCCTCCAGATCCACGTCGGGCACGATCTCCTCGACGAATGGGATGAGCACCTCGCGGCCGTCCGGCCGGGTCACCGCGAACAGGTCCTGCGTGGGCAGGTGCAGCATCTCGGCGACCGTGCCGACTTCCTGGCCGTCCACGGTCACCACGCGCAGTCCGACCAGCTGATGGTCGTAGAACTCGTCTGGGTCATCCGGCAGCTCGTCCGGATCCACGTTGACGATGAGCATCGTGTTGCGCAGGCCCTCGGCCGCGGTACGGTCCTCGACGCCTTGGAACCGCAGCACCAGACGGCCCCCCTGCACCCGCCCGGAGGCGACGGTCAGCGGACCGCGGCGGGCCGGGTCGGTCTCCAGCACGGCGCCGGGCGCGAACCGCAGGTCGGGATCGTCGGTACGTACCTCGACGGTGACCTCGCCGCGCAGGCCGTGGGCCTTGCCGATACGGCCGACGACGAGCCGCAGCTTCTCACGCGGCTCGCCGTCGTCGTGTCCGTTCGCCGTCATCTGATCGGCAGACATCAGGTCCGCGCGCTCAGCGATAGCCCGGCGCTTCGACCAGGTCGATGCGGACCGAGCGGCCCTCGAGCGCGCCGATCACGGTGCGCAGCGCCTTGGCCGTGCGGCCCTGGCGCCCGATGACCTTGCCCAGGTCGTCGGGGTGCACCCGGACCTCGAGAATCCGGCCGCGGCGCAGCGCCCGATCCCGGACGACCACCTCGTCCGGGTGCTCGACGATGCCCTTGACCAGGTGCTCAAGCGCCTCTTCCAGCATCGGCTCAGGCCTCGCTGCTCGCGGCGGGGGTCTCGGTCTCGGCCGGCTTGGCGGCGGCCTCCTCGGCCGGCTTCTCGGAACGCTTGCGCGAGGCGGTGGTGGCCGCCTTGGGCTCGTTCTCGGCCTCCTTGTGCGCGGCCTCGAACAGCGCCTTGCGGTCCGCCTTCGGCGCGGCGACCTTCATCGGCGGCGGGGCGGGCAGGCCCCGGAACTTCTGCCAGTCGCCGGTGACGCGCAGGATCGCGGCGACCGACTCGGTCGGCTGCGCGCCGACGCTGAGCCAGTACTGGACGCGGTCCGAGTTCACCTCGATGAAGGACGGGTCCTCCTTCGGGTGGTACTTGCCGATCTCCTCGATCGCGCGGCCGTCCCGCTTGGTGCGGGCGTCGGCGACGACGATGCGGTACTGCGGCGTGCGGATCTTGCCCAGACGCTTCAGCTTGATCTTGACTGCCACGGGAGTGGGATCTCCTGGATTCGTAATTCGGTTGGGTGGCCGAGCCGCCGCGTGGGGATTGCGGTTTCCGGCCTCCCGGCGGACGCGGAGCCGGCGGAGAGAGGGGCCGCGCGGTCCGAGTACTCGACCTGCCATTCTGCCAGACCGCAGGGGGTGCGAATTACCAAACCCCGGAAGGTCGGTATGGCGAACTTCCCCCGGTAACGCCTAGGGCGTCCGGAGATGCGTTACCGGACGCCCTGACGATCGCCTCGTCGCCTGCTCAGGCTCAGCCGAGCATCTTCTTGATCTCGTCCGGCAGCTCGAAGTCCCCGCCGGGGTTCGGCAGCTGTGGCAGCGCCGGACCCGCGGCCGCGCGCTGCGCCTTGGCCTGCTCCTCCGCCGCGCGCTTGACCGGGTTGCCGGAGCGGCTGCGGCCCTTCTTGTTGCGGGCGGCCTGCGCGTTGGCCTTCTGCTTCGCGGACATCCGGCGGCCGCCGCCGGGGCCGAAGCCCGGGATGCCGGGGATGCCGCCGCGACTCATCGTGCGCATCGCCTTCTGCGCCTCGAAGAACCGCTCGACCAGGTTGTTGACCGCGGAGACCGAGACGCCGGAGCCGCGGGCGATGCGGGCCCGGCGGGAGCCGTTGAGGATCTTCGGGTCCTTCCGCTCGGCCGGGGTCATCGACCGGATGATCGCGCTGACCCGGTCGATCTCCTTCTCGTCGATCTGGTTGAGCTGCTGGCGCACCTCGGCCATGCCGGGCAGCATGCCGAGGATCTTCTGCATGGAGCCCATCTTGCGCAGCTGCTCCATCTGCGCGAGGAAGTCGTCCAGCGTGAAGGAGTCCCCGCCCATGATCTTGCGGGCCATCTCTTCGGCCTGCTGGGCGTCGAAGGTGCGCTCGGCCTGCTCGATCAGGGTGAGCACGTCGCCCATGCCGAGGATCCGGGAGGCCATCCGGTCCGGGTGGAAGACGTCGAAGTCCTCGAGCTTCTCGCCGTTGGAGGCGAACATCACCTGACGGCCGGTCACCTGCGCGACCGAGAGGGCCGCGCCGCCGCGCGCGTCGCCGTCCAGCTTGGTGAGGACCACGCCGTCGAAGCCGACGCCGTCGAGGAAGGCCTGCGCCGTGGTGACCGCGTCCTGGCCGATCATCGCGTCCACGACGAACAGGATCTCGTCCGGGCTGACCGCGTCGCGGATGTCGGCGGCCTGCTGCATCAGCTCCGCGTCGATGCCCAGACGTCCGGCGGTGTCGACGACCACGACGTCGTACATCTTGTCGCGGGCGTACTGGATCGAGTCCTGCGCGACCTTAACCGGGTCGCCGACGCCGTTGCCCGGTTCAGGCGCGAATACCGACACACCGGCCCGCTCGCCGACCACCTGCAGCTGCGTTACCGCGTTGGGCCGCTGAAGGTCCGCGGCGACGAGCAGCGGGCTGTGCCCTTGCCCCTTGAGCCAGCGGCCGAGCTTGCCGGCCAGGCTGGTCTTACCGGCGCCCTGGAGGCCCGCGAGCAGGATCACCGTCGGCGGGCGCTTGGCGTATCTGATCCGGCGGGTCTGTCCGCCGAGGATCGAGATGAGCTCCTCGTTGACGATCTTGATGACCTGCTGGGCGGGGTTGAGCGCCTGGGAGACCTCGGCACCCAGGGCCCGCTGCTTGACCGCGGCCACGAACTGGCGCACCGCGGGCAGCGCCACGTCGGCTTCCAGCAGCGCGATGCGAATCTCGCGGCAGGTGGCGTCGATGTCCTGTTCGGACAGGCGGCCCTTGCCGCGCAGGGACTTGAAGGTCGCTGCCAAGCGGTCGGAAAGCGTGTCGAACACGGCGCCGTCAGATCCTCGCTGCTTTGAAGGGACTGAAGTTGTTGCGTACTGCTTTGCCTAAGCGGAGCGCCGGCCACGGAGCTCTCGAGCGGTCCTCGAATGCTCCCGCCGAAGCGGCTGAAACAGTGGCGTCCCGCGAACGGGCACGCGTGCGTCTCGGTCAAGGGTATCCGTTGGCGCTGCGTGGCCGGATCCGCGGCGGCCGAGTTGTCGGTGCTGTCGCCTATGGTGAGGTTCAGTCAAGCAGAGAGGTCGGTGGCGGCCATGGCGCCGAACCGGTACGCCGGTGCGTGTAAGACCTGTGGGGAGATGGTTCCCGAGCAGGGCGGCGAGCTGCGCAAAGAGTCGGACGCGTGGGTCGTCTACCACGTCGCCTGCCTGCCCGCGCCGGCTCCCGGCTGGCACTCCGGACTGATCGGTTCCTACGACTGCGAGACGACCGGGACCGACCCGTTCTCCGCGCGGCTGGTCTCAGCGGCCTTCGTCACCTCGACCGGCGAGCGGCACGAGTTCCTGGTCGATCCCGGCGTGGAGATCCCGGCGGAGGCGGCCGCGGTGCACGGGATCAGCACCGAGCAGGCCCGCGCGCACGGCACCCAGCCGGCTGAGGCGCTGGAGCGGATCGCCGCGCTGCTGGCCGCGCACCTGGCCAAGGGCGCTCCGCTGGTGGTTTTCAACGCGCCCTTCGACCTCACCCTGCTTGAGGCCGAACTGGAGCGGCATGGCCTGCGGGCGCTGCGGGACCGGGTCGCGGCGGTGGCCCCGATCGTGGACCCGCTGATCATCGACCGGACCATGGACCGGTTCCGCAAGGGCAGCCGGACGCTTGAGGCCCAGTGCGCGCACTACGGCGTGACTATCGAGAACGCGCACGACGCCTGCGCGGACGCGGTCGCCGCGCTGGAGGTGGCCCGCGCGCAGGCGGCGCGGTACCAGGAGGTCGCGGAGGCGAGCCTCACCGAGTTGCACGCCCGGCAGACGACCTGGAAGGCGGCCGCCGAGGCGGATTTCGCGCAGTACAAGGCCCGGCGCGGCGAGCCGTTCACCCCGGAGCCGGGCTGGCCGGTCCGGATCCCGCGGCCGGACGAGGCGCGCGGTGTGCAAGGTATGCAAACCGCGCGGCCTCACCAGCCGGAGGCTTCATCCGGCGCCGCGGCTCCCTCCGGGGCGCCGTCCGCCGTCTGAGCGGGCCTGAGCAGCTAAGACGCCCGGCTCAGGCCCGCCCGCAGCGGCTAGCTAGCTGCACTGCCCCTGTCGCTGCCCGTCGCGCCGCGTGCCACCGCGTATCGCCGCGCGCGAGCCGTCAGCCTCAGCCGTCGGAGCGCTTGCGGTGCAAGGTGAAGGACTCAAGCGGCGCGATCGCCCCGTCCGGCTGCGCCACGGTGTAGTAGGTGACCCGGATCGAGGTTTGCCCGCCGGGCCGGTTGCCCGGGTCCACGTCGAAGGCCGCGAAGCCGTAGGGGTGGGTCAGGTCGCGGAAGGCCGACCAGACGGCCTGCTCGAAGACGTAGGTCGGCGTCTTCTTGCCGTTGGCGCCGACCGCGCCGACCGCCGTGATGACCTTGCCGGTCCCGTTGGTGAAGAACTTCGAGTTCGATGGCGAGTTCGTGCCACCTCCGCCGAGCACCATGTGCACGGTTCCCTGCGAGGTGTCGATGTCGTCGGTCGCGGAGGAGACCGGGTTCGGGGTGAGCGTCTCGGAGCCGGACACGGTGCCGCGCACCGCGAGGGAGCGCTCGTAGTCGTGCTCGTGCCCGCAGAGCACCAAGTCCACCTCGTACCGGTCGAACAGTGGTCCCCAGTTCTGCCGGATGCCCAGGTCGGCGCCGTTCGCGTCCGAGGAGCTGACCATCACCTGGTGCATGCAGACCACGATCCAGTCGATCTGCCGGGAGGCGCGCGCCGCCTTCAGCTGCCGCTCGAGCCAGGCGCGCTGCTCGCCGCCGCTGTAGCCGTTGACGTACGAGTCTCCGGCGTCCTGCAGCGCCACCTCGTCGTTCTGCAGCACGATGACTCGGACGCTGCCGGCCGTGAACGCGTACCACAGACCGTTCCAGTCGGCCGAGCCGTTGCCCGGCAGCGCGAAGCGGGTGAGGTAGGCCTGGTAGCCGATCGGGCCGTTGCCCTTCTCGTTCTCGTGGTTTCCGGCGGCAGGCATCCACGGCCGGTAGCGGGTGGAGCGGGTGTTGTTCGCGAAGAACGAGTTCCAGGTGCGCACCCGGTCGTTGGAGAGGTTCGCGTAGCAGAGGTCTCCGTTGAGGAGGTGGAAGAGCGGCTGGACCTGCTCGATGCCGTGCACGATGTCGGCGGCGGCGGGCGAGGCCAGGCCGCTGATTCCGGCGCTGTACGTACCGGATCCGGCTCCTGGCAGCCAGCCGACACTGGGTACCGACTGGTCACCGAAGCTGGTGAACGTGAACGGTGCGCGGCCGGTCGGTGCGGTACGGAACGTTCCGGCGTCAGGCAGTACGCCGTCGCCGAGCGCTGCGTAGACGTAGGTCGTGTCAGGGTGCAGGTTCGTCAGGTGCGCGTGGTGAACGTAGACCTCGCGGTTGCTGGCGGCGTCGATGTACGTACGGGTCTCGGCCTTAGCCTCGTGACCGAAGCCGTCCTCTGGCGTGCCGTACCGCACTCGGGCCTTTAAGATCGGCGTGACGCTGGACCAGGACACGAACATCTCACGCGACGGGTCCGCCCCGAACGTAAGGTGCAGGCCGTCCACCGGCGGCGCGCCAAGCTTCTCCGGCTGACGCCACAGCAGCGGTGACGTGGCCTGGGCTGCGGTGGTCACGCTCGATACGGACACAGCCGATGCGGCCGAGGCCGGAGCGGCGACGGCCACCGGCGCGCCGGCTAGCGCACCGCCGACTACAGCCGCACGCAGCGCGGAACGGCGGCTGAATCCGCCCTTCTCCGGCAGCGTCGCCTCAGACTCGGTGCTCTCGACTGTGCGGCTCTCCGAAGCAGCAGTGACAGAACTGGTGGGCTCCACGGGACGCCTCCTGGCGGGACGGCACGGCCGACTCGTTCACGGCTCGTTCTCGGGCTCGCCGCGACGCTATCCCGCGCCTGAACTGCCGGTGTGAACGCGAGGTGAAGCGCTGTCCAAATCTTCGGCGGTTTAGGAATCCGGCCGCAAAGCGCTGGTCCCGTGCGGGTCAGGCACCGAGCGCAGACCTGATCCGTTCGGCCACGCGCTCCGCGTCCTGAGTGGCGAGCCGGGCGCCCTCCGGGCCAGTGAGGTAGAACACGTCGATCGCTTCAGCGCCGAGGGTGGCGATACGCGCGGTGGCGATGTCCGCCCCGGAGGCCGCGATCGCGGAGGCGACCCGGTGCAGCAGGCCGGGCGTGTCGCCCGCGCGGATCTCGATCACCGTGGCGACCGCCGAGGCGTCTTCGAGCACTGTCACGGACGGCGGCTGGGCCAGCCGGGCACGGCCCACCGGGCGATGCTCCGCCTCTCGGGACGCGACGCGCGCGGCCAGGTCGAGCCGTCCGCCGAGCGCTGCGCGCAGGTCGGTGCGCAGCCGCGCGATGTCCGGTAATTCGCCGTACTCCGCGGCGACAGTCCAGCGCTGCACCGCCCACAGCTCCCCGCCGCCGCTCCCGCCAGCCACCGCGCTTCCGCCAGCCGCTGCGTTACCGCCGGCCGCTGCGTTACCGATCGGCCCGCCTGGTACTGAACCGACCGTCTCGACTTCGGCGGCGAGGATCCGCACATGCCGCAGGCTGAGCACGCCCGCGACCGTCGCCAGCACCCCGATCTGGTCCGGGAGCGCGACATCGAGCCTTGCGACGCCGGCCGCCCCGGGGGCCAGTGCCAGCACCGCCAGCCGGTCGGGCGACGCGGCCGCGCGCGCGGCGAGCGCGGAGCCGTCGAATGCGGGAGCGGCGGCCAGTGCATGTCCGGCGAGCCGGGCACGCGCGCGGTCCGCGAGCCCGCGCAGCAGTGCCTCGCGCCAGCGGCTCCACACCGCCGGCCCGGTCGCCTCCGAGTCGGCCTCGGTGAGTGCGTGCAGCAGCGCGACGAACTCGGCGGCGTCCACGGAGCCACTGGGCACGTCGGCGGCGGCCAGCAACGCGTCTAGCGTCGCCGGGTCGTCCGGGTCCCGGTTGACGGCCAGCTGTGCCAGCAGCAGATGGTGGCGCACGAGCGCGGCGAGCACGGCGCTGTCCGCGGCGTTGAAGCCGAGGCGCGCGGCCAGGCCGACGACGATTTCGGCGCCGGCTTCGCTGTGGTCGATCGGTTCGCCGTTCTCGCCGTGCAAGCCCTTGCCGAGATCGTGACAGACGGCTGCGACGAGAAGCAGGTCCGGCCGGGCGACTCGTCGCGTGCGCTTGGCCGCCTGGACCGCAGTCTGTACGGAGTGCCGGTCGACGGTGTGGATGTGCAGTGCGTTGCGTTGTGGCAGCGACCTGGTTCGCTCCCACTCGGGCAGCAGTCGGCTGAGCAGCGAGGTGCGGTCCAGCGCCTCCCACACCGGGACGAGGCCGGCCCCCGAACCGAGAAGGCGCACGAACTCCTCGCGGGCCGCACGCGGCCAGGGAACCGGCAACGGCGCGCCCTCCTCGCCGAGGCGGCGCAACGCTGCGGGCGCGAGCGGCAGTCCTGCCGAGGCCGCTGCCGCCGCGGCACGCAGCAGCAGTACCGGGTCACGCGCCGGGTCTGCCGCGAGCGCGAGGGTCGCCTCCCCGTCCGCCGCGACGACACCGTCCGCGAGTGGTGTGCGCTGTGTCGCCGCGCCGCGCCGGCGACCGGACCACGTGCGCTGAGCCAGCACCTGTTCGATCCGCCGCCACGCCACATCGCAGGCATACGCGATGGTGCGCGCGGCGTCGGCGACCTCGGCCAGCAGCTCGTCCGCGCCGCCGCTGAGCCCCAGCTGCGCCGCTACGTCGTCCTGCTCCTGGAGCAGCAGCCGATCGGCAGCCCTGCCGGTGGTGATGTGCAGCGCGTCGCGCACGTCGAGTAGGCGGGCCCGCGCGGCCTCCGGTTCGCCGTGCGGGATGTCGGCGAGCCAGGAGGCTGAGATAGCGGTTAGTGCGTAAGCGTCGCGCAGGCCGCCGATCGCCTCCTTGAGGTCGCCTTCGAGCCGGTAAGCCAGTTCGCCGTGCAGTTCGAGGCGTTCGGCGCGCGTGGCTTGCACTTCGGGCAGCCGCTTGGCCGCTCCGGCGCGCCAGTCGGAGAGCGCGGACGTGCGCAGCCCCGCCGTCAGCGTGGGATCGCCGACGATGTGACGCGCCGTCAGCAGGCCGAGGGCGACCGGCAGGTCCTCCTTCGCCATGGATCGCGCCTCGCCGATCGTGCGCACCGAGTGGTCGAGCTTCACCTTCGAGTCCCAGACCGGGTACCAGATCGCGTCGGCGAGCTTGGCGATCCGGTCGGACTTGTGCGAGCCGTCGTGCAGCAGCAGTACGTCCAGGTCGCTGCCCGGGGACAGTTCCGAGCGGCCGTAGCCGCCGACGGCCACCAGCGCGACGCCTGTGCCGTGGACCGTGGCTCCCGCCTCCCCGCCCCCGGCACGCAGACCGGCGGCGGCGAGCGCGTTCGCGAACAGCTCCGTCAGCCACGCATCGGCCGCCTCGGCGAGCGCGCCGCGCAGCTTCGGCCCGCGCAGCCCGGAGGCGATCAGCTCGGTGCGCTGCTCGGCGTATCCCATGCGGCCTCTCCGCTCGCTCCCGTTCCGGTTCTGCTCACACAGCGGCTCTGCTCACACCGCGGTCCTGCGGCTCGCACTGTGGTCCTGCGGCTCGCACTGCGGCCCTGCTCGTTCCACGCTGCCACGTCGCCCCGGCACGCGGACGGGCGGAGACCGGATCCGGCCTCCGCCCGCTCACCCCGCCTGTGACTTAGAGCGCGTCCGCTCCGCGCTCGCCGGTGCGCACCCGCACCACCGACTCGACCGGAGTGACCCACACTTTGCCGTCGCCGATCTTGCCGGTCTGCGCGGCCTTGGCGATGACGTCGATCAGGGTCTCCACGTCGTGGTCCTCGACCAGCAGGTCCAGCTTGATCTTCGGCACCAGGTCGATGGTGTACTCGGCGCCGCGGTAGACCTCGGTGTGACCACGCTGGCGGCCGTAGCCGGAGGCCTCGGTGACCGTCAGCCCGTGCACGCCGAAGGCCTGCAGCGCGCTTTTAACCTCGTCCAGCTTGTATGGCTTGATGATCGCGGTGATCAGCTTCATGGTCAGGCTTCGACCTTCTCATCGGAGGACGCGGCGCCGATCGGCTCGGCCGCCGCAGCGGATGCCGGTGCGGTCGCGGCGGCCACGCTCACCGCCGCGCGGTGCAGGGCGCCGCTGAGGCCGCCCCAGTCGTACGCGGTCTCGGCGTGCTCGGTCTGGTCCACGCCGGTGATCTCGGCCTCTTCGGTGACCCGCAGGCCGATGGTCTTGTGCACGACGAACGCCAGGATGAGGGAGACCAGGAAGGAGTAGGCGAACACGATGCCCGCTCCCTCGGCCTGCGCCCACAGCTGGTCAAGGCCGCCGCCGTAGAACAGGCCCTCACGCGCGCCGTTGGTGTAGGCCCCGACCTCGATCGGGTCGGCGAACAGGCCGATCAACAGCGTGCCGAGGATACCGCCGACCAGGTGGACGCCGACGACGTCGAGCGAGTCGTCGTAGCCGAACTTGTTCTTCAGGTTGATCGCGTAGGCGCAGACGAAGCCGGGGATCAGGCCCACGAAGATGGCGCCGATCGGGGAGACCGAGGCACAGGCCGGGGTGATCGCGACCAGGCCCGCGACCGCGCCGGAGGCCGCGCCGACGGTGGTGAACTTGCCGTGCTGGATCTTCTCCGCGGCCAGCCAGCCGATCACCGCGGTGCAGGTGGCGACCTGGGTGTTGAGGAAGACGACCGAGGCCTGGCCGCTGGCGGTGAGCGCGGAGCCGGCGTTGAAGCCGAACCAGCCGAACCACAGCAGCGCGGCGCCGAGCATTACGAACGGCACGTTGTGCGGACGCATCGGGTCCTTGCGGAAGCCGACCCGCTTGCCGATCACCAGGGCGCAGGCGAGAGCGCCAGCACCGGCGTTGATGTGGACCGCGGTACCACCGGCGAAGTCCATCACGTGCAGCTTGGCGTTGATGAAGCCGTTGGGCGAGAAGACCCAGTGCGCGACCGGGAAGTAGATCAGCGTGACCCAGCCGAGTACGTACACGCTCCAGCCGACGAACTTGGTACGGTCGGCGATCGCGCCGGAGATCAGCGCGGGGGTGATGATCGCGAACATCAGCTGGAAGCAGGCGACCGCGAACAGCGGCACGCCGGTCGAGCCGTAGATCCCAGGGTGGCCGGAGCTGGCGCCGGTGGCGATGCTGTGCATGCCCCACTGGGTCAGACCGCCCCAGAAGCCGCTTCCGCTCGCGTCATTCGCGTTACCGAACGAAACCGACCATCCGTACAGCACCCATGCCACGGTGACGATCGCAATACAGATGAAGTTCATCATCAGCATGTTGAGCACGCTCTTGGCGCGCACCATGCCGCCATAGAAGAAGGCGAGCCCTGGCGTCATCAGCAGCACGAGCGCTGAGCTTGCCAGCACCCAGGCGGTGTTACCGGAGTCAAGAGTTGGCATCGTTCACGTATCCTTCGCGAGGCCCGCCCGGCGGTCCGGCGCAGCGGCCAGGACCGTAACAGGGTCGTGTCAGTGGAGGGTTGCGCACAGTGGGGTGCCGACCGCGCGGCCGACCGTTCACAGGGGGGTGACGCCGTTGTCCTGCGCAGAACCATCGCCGCGAGCCGTTACCGCTCACGGCGCGTGATGTTTCACTGACGTGACGGATTGCTCAAACTGGTTACGAGCGTGTGAACGCCTGGAGAGGGAGAGCCGCCGCCGGGATCGGGAAGGCGCCGGGCCCCGGAGCGGGGTCGCGCAACCGCTCGGTGAGCTCGCGCAGAGCGGGCTCCTGGGGGAAGCGTTGCCGGGCGCGGGCCAGTACTTCGCGCAGCCGTTCCTCGGTCTGCCGCGACCTTAGCCGGACCGCGAGCAAGCAGGCCGTACGCAGGGCGTCGGCGGCTGAGGCGGCGTCGGCGAGCAGCGTTCGGGCGTCCGCGAAGCCGATCAGCGCGGCCACGTGGCCACGCAGCTGCGAGGCGCCCTCGCGTTCGTAGAGCAGCACCGCGGCCTCAAACTCGGCGGCGGCCTCGGTGGCCGCGGCCGGAACGCGGTCGGCCAGGTCGCGGAAGGCCTGGCCGAGCTCGGCGTGTAAGGCGGCGGTGGTGTAACCGGCGAGCCACTCCGGCGTGTGGTCTTGCGCACGGCCAAGCTCGTGTGAGGCAGCGGCGCGCTCCGCGGCGTTGCGGCACTGTTCGGCGCGGCCGAGCGCGCCGTGGGCCCGCGCCTCGACCGCCTCGATCAGCGCGCAGGCCAGCGGTTCGAGTTCGCCGCGGGCTCCGGCCCGGCCGACCGCGAGCAGGTCGAGGGCGTCCTGGGCGCGATTGAGATGGATCAGCTGGCGGCCCATCGCGGCCAGGATCCCGGCGGCCAGCGACCGGTCCCCCGCCTCCTTCGCGCAGTGCAGGCCGAGGATCTGGTAGCGCTGCGCGGTCGCCTGCAGGCCAGAGTCCAGCGCCATCTCCCCGGCCAGCAGGGCGAGTTGCGCGGCGATGCGAAACAGTCGCGGCTGGACGCTCTCGCGGGCCGGCGCGGTCTCGCGGAACTGCCGCAGCACCTCGGCGACCTCGTAGAGCTGGCCGACCACGGCCGCGCGCCGGATTCCGCCGCCGACCGCCGCGTCCCACTCCCGGAAGGTGCGCGCCGCCTCCTCCAGCTGCTCGACGAGGATCGCGGTGCGGTTCAGCCGCGGCCGGCCGGCCAGGCCGACGCCGCCGGTCCTGCCGAGGCCGCCCGGCGTGGCGGCAGCTCCCGACGCGGTCGCCGTGCCGGCCGCACTCGACACGGTGACCGCGTTCATCGGGGCGAGCGTCCCCACGGCGCCGGCCGGGCCCATCGTGCGCACCATCGGCGCGGGCAGCAGCCAGCGCTTGACCGGCTCGACCAGCGCGGACCCGGCGGCCAGCGGTGGAGCGCCGCCCGCGCCGCGGCGCCCGAGTATCAGGTCACTGCGACAGAACTCCGCGAGCAGCTCGGCGGTGCGCTCGGCCGACCAGGGCAGGTCGGTCAGCGTGCCGGCGATCGGGCTGGCCGGTTCGCGCAACCCGAGGTCGCTGAGCGTGACCACGCAGCCGAAGCGCTCGCTGAACAGCTCGGTCAGGATCCGCGGGATCGGGTCGCGCGGCTGCTCGCCGTCCAGCCAGCGGCGCACCCGGGAGGTGTCGGTGGCGACGTGCGTCGCGCCGAGGTCCCGCGCCCGCCGGTTCACCAGCCGGGCGACCTCGCCCTTCGACCACCCGCTGCGCAGGAACCAGGAGGCGAACAGCTCGTTCGGCAGCCGCTCAGGCACCGGCCCGCCCCTCCCATACATGCCATGCGTCGTCTGCGTCTGAAGCCGCTTGTGACCGCTAGTGAACCCCTAGTGAGCTGAACGTAACCGCTCGACTGCGGCGTTCGCAGCGGAATCTGCAAATGCGCCAGGATTCGCCACCCGGCCTCCGGCGCGTCGTTTTGTCCCCCCGACTAAGGTCTATTGCGGGAGGTTGTTCGCCATCGCTCATTCCGGTGAGGGGACGGAACCGGAGCGCGCGGCAGTAACCGAATCGGGGCGTCACAGTTGAGAGAGGCGTGACGACGATGCGTGGCCAGCTCGGACTGGGCGCTCTCCTACCGCGCCAGGCCGCGCGCCGCCGTGCCGCCGGCCAGAACGCGGCCGGGGCGGCAGCGCGTGCAAATGCAGCCGATAACGAGGCCGCAGCGCGTGCACGGGGCTTGATCGCGCCGGAACGCTTGCACGCACGCGACCGCGTAGCGTCCGCACCCGACGCCGAAGCCCAATCGGCACGGCAGATCGCGCCCCGCACGAGCGCGGGTCTCGGCCTCGCGATCGGCCCGGCCCCGAGCGTGCGCACCAGCGCCGCGTCCCGCGCGCACGCCATCGGCCGCCCGCGCACGAGTCCCAGCGCGAGCACTCCCCGCACCGCCGCGTTGCGTTACGCCGCCTGGAACTGGCCGATCACGCCGAGCCCTGAGCAGGCGCCGTCCACGGACCTCGAGCAGGTCTTCGCGACGTGGTCGCGGACGCCCGAGTCGCCGATCCTCGCAGCATGCGGCATCGCCTTCGACGTCATCGAGGCCGACGCGACCGCCGGCCGCACGGCGCTGATCCGCCTGGACCGCCTCGGCGTGCAGCTCGGTCCGGTGCTGGTCACCCCGCGGCCCGGCGAGCGTACCCACGGCGCGCGCATCAGCTTCCTCGTGCGGGTCGGCACGTCCGCCGCACTCAGCCCCCTGATGGATCCGCGCACCGGCCCCGCCCTGCTCGGCGCCGGCAGCCATGTGGAGCTGCCCAAGGTCCTCGAGCAGGCACAGTCGCAGTCGCAGCTCCAGCTGCACCTCGCCCAGCGCGCCGCCGCGCCGACCCCGGCCGATCCGTTCTGGCTGCGCGCGCCGAGCGCGGCCCGCCCCACGCTCCCCGCGGCCCACGTGGTTCTCGGCGCCCTCGCCCTCGCACCCCGCCGCGCGTTGGCCGGCTCGCTGCCGACCCGCTAGTCGGTTTGGGTCGCGCGGCGACCAAGCCGCAAGGCGCTTCACCCCATTGACTATAATGAGCGTAGGGTTCAAGCCTACGGTGGTGATAGATGGCCCGAGCGGCGACCGCACTCCCTCCGGCGCTGGCGCGGCGGGATAATCGGATCTTGCGGACTGCGGAAGCGGGGCTCGTCTATGCGCATCCCCGCCCCGAACTCAGGCGACTTGTCGCCAACGGTGTGATCACTCGCGTCGCCACCGGCTACTACGTGCTGAACCCGCAGAATCGGCTCGGCGATCATCGCTGGCGGCCCGCGATCGAGGCTGTGGCGCTCGGCATCGGGCAGGCCGATTACAGCCGGGACGCAGTGGCGCTGATGGGTGTCACCGCGGCGCGACACCACGGCGCCATTCCCCGCGCTCTGGCGACTGCCGTCGTAGCAGTTCCCAAGCAGCGCCCCCGGCTCGTCACGACCGCAGGCGACGTCGTTTTCGTCAAGCGCGATGCCGCGAAGCTCGACCTAGAGCGCATCACCACCGAGCTGACAGCTGGCTGGGTCACGACAATAGAGCAGACGATGCTTGATCTTGCCGCGAGACCCGAACTGGGAGGCCAACCTGCCACGGAGGCTTTCGACGCCATTCGGGCCTTGAACTCGCGCGCCGATGCCGATCTACTCACCGAACTCGCCCACTCACAGCACCGGCCATCGGCATTGCGCACAGTCCGCGACCTGATCGGAACTGCGGATGCTGTCTGACGCCGAACTCTCCGAGACGGCAGCCGAGTTCGGCGTCGCCGAGGATCAGGTTCGCCGGGACCACCTCATCAGCCACCTGCTGCGCGCAGTGGCACACGTCGACTCGCCGCTTACGTTCTTCGGCGGTACTGCGTTGGCCCGCACGCACCTCACCGATCCGGCACGGGGCGGCCGACTGTCGGAAGACATCGACCTGCATACTCCGGAGCGCGCGCGGCTCGCATCGGACCTCGACTCGGCGTTGCCGCGCGCATTGCGACGCGAGTTTCCCAGCCTGGCTTGGGATCCCGCGCTAAGCCGAACCAAACACCTTGAGCCGGCAAGCCTGGTGACCGGTGATGGATTGCGCGTCCGCGTCCAACTCATCGACAGCAGAGATCACCATGAGCTGCGGTCCTGGCCTTCAGAACAGCGCGAAGTCAGCCTCCGTTACAGCGACCTGCCGACGTCGGTAACCATGTCGGTTCCGACACTTCCCGCCTTCGTCGCGATGAAGACCGTCGCGTGGCTGGACCGCCGCACGGCCCGAGACCTCTATGACCTCGCGGCTCTCGCGAATCTCGGCGCGATCACGTCCGAGGCGGCCGACCTGTACCGTCGCGTCGCCGGCGTCCAGATCACGCCGCACTATTTCGACCGCCAGGCGTGCGGCGACTGGGAAAGCCAACTGCGCCATCAGACCTTGGATCCCGGGACGCCCGAGGCTGCGCTTGCCACAGTCATCTCGGCCTTCGCTCACGTGCTGGGCTGGGATAAATAGGGGCGCGCGAAGGTCCCGATCGACGTCTCGAACTACGGACGCCAGCGAGACCGTCCTCACTGACGACGAGTGCGAAGGGAGCGGAGCGGCCGAGCGTCAGCGAGGGTGCGGAGCGTCTGGGGCGGGAGGGCGGGCAGCCGTAGGCGTTATGGCCAGCCGCAGGCGTGCGCGAAGACGCCGAGCCGCCAGGCGAGGCGGAGCGGCCCAGCGTCCCGGCGAAGCCGCGCCTTACTGGCCGATCAGGGCGTCCACGAAGGCGGCGGGCTCGAAGGGGGCCAGGTCATCGGCGCCCTCGCCGAGGCCGACGAGCTTGACCGGGACGCCGAGCTCTCGCTGGACCGCCACGACGATGCCGCCCTTTGCGGTGCCGTCGAGCTTGGTCAGCACGATGCCGGTGATGTCCACCACCTCGCGGAAGACCCGCGCCTGGACCATGCCGTTCTGGCCGGTGGTCGCGTCGAGGACCAGGAGCACCTCGTCGACCGGGCCGTGCTTCTCGATCACGCGCTTGACCTTGCCGAGCTCGTCCATCAGGCCGACCTTGGTGTGCAGCCGGCCCGCCGTGTCGATCAGGGCCGTGTCGACCCCGTTCTCCTTGGCCTGCTTGACCGCGTCGAACGCCACAGACGCCGGGTCCGCGCCTTCCGGGCCGCGCACCGTGGTCGCGCCGACTCGCTCGCCCCAGGTCTGCAGCTGGTCGGCCGCCGCCGCGCGGAACGTGTCCGCGGCGCCGAGGACCACCGTTCTGCCGTCGGCTACCAGGACGCGGGCGAGCTTGCCGGTGGTCGTGGTCTTGCCCACGCCGTTGACGCCCACGACCATGACGACCGCTGGTCCCTCGCCCTCCGGGCGCAGCGAGCGCACCGTGCGGTCTGTGTCCGGGCCGATGAGCGTCAGCAGCTCCTCGCGCAACAGGTTGCGCAGCTCATCGGGGGTGCGTGAGCCGAGGACCCGGACGCGGGTGCGCAGCCGCTCGACCAGCTCCTGGGTCGGCGCGACGCCGATGTCGCTGGTCAGCAGCAGGTCCTCGATCTCCTCCCAGGTCTCCTCGTCGAGCTTGTCCCGGGACAGCAGGCTGAGCAGGCCCTTGCCGACCGCGCTGTTGGAGCGGGCGAGGCGGCCGCGCAGGCGTACCAGGCGGCCCGCGGTGGGCTCCGGGACCTCGAGCGGCGGCGCGGTCTGAACGGGCGGCGCGGTGGGAACCGGCGGGGCGGTGGGCGCCTCGACGGGTGGTGCTTCGGGGGCGAGTGTGGCGGTCGACGTTCCCCCGGCCGGGCGCTCCTCGACCTGCGGCGCCGCGGGCTCCGCGGGCGGCGGCACCTGGCGGCGGGCGCGGCTCCCGCTCACGAGGTAGTTGGCGAGCACTCCGATCACCGCCAAGGCGAGCACGACGGCGATGACGATGATCACAATCTCCATGAAGCCATTCTCTCAAGGCGTGGGGGTTGCCGGGGCCACGCCGGCCGCGCGCGGAGGTAAAGCGCTCGGGAGGAGGATCACAGCGCGGACGTCACGCCCGGCGCGAGGTCGAAGACGAACCGCATCGCCTCGATCCGCTTGAAGCCGCGCACCGTGTCGAGCACCTTGATCACGTCCGAGTACAGCGCGCTGAGCTTGCCGCCGATGGTCGCGATCTTCTTGGCGACGTACGTCAGCTCCATCTGGACCTGAGCCGCGGCCACCGGTGTCACCGTCCCGGCCGTCATCAGTTCCGCGACGATCAGCCCACCGAGCGAGCCGAGCAGCAGGTTGATCAGCATCTGCACGGTGCTCTCCGCCAGCTGCGCCTCGCTGCGCACCGCCTTCAAGCAATCCCGCGTCGTGCGCACGCATCCGGCGAGGACGTCGAGTTCAGCGAGATAGGCGTCCAATGCGGTGCCGAATCGCTCGGCCTCGGCGCCGGTCCAGGTGGCGCGAACCGGCTGCGCCGCGGCTCGGATCGACGCGGCGACAGCCTCGATCTCGTTGAACGCCGCCTCCCAGGCCCGCTCGGCTGCTAGGAGTTCGGCGCAGTCGCCGGTGAGCCGTTCGAGCGCGTGGAAAGGGTTTGGCGCGCCGGTGTGTTCGCAGACCCAGTAGATCAGCTTCTTCTCCAGCGTGCCGAGGCCGGGCACCGGGATGCTCGGGATGCGGACGTGCGAAAGATGCGTTCGGCCGATCTGCGCTAGCGCAGCTTCGTCGATCGGGTCGTGGGCGTGGTCTCGATAAGCCTCGGGCGATTGATCGGCCCCAGCCTCACAGGCGCGGTCGTAGCGATGGGTCCAGTGGTGGGTACGCGCGCGGCTCACGAGGCATCTGCCGGGCAGCTGGGAGTCTGCGCGAGTGGGGCGTCGGCGGTGAACTCGGTGAGTAAGTGCTCGATGACGGCGCGGGCCTCGCCGAGGTTGTGCTCGGTCGCGGGTAGCCGCTTGTGGTATGCGTCGCGCACCTTCGCCGCGTCGATGAGCTTGCCGAACGCCTCATCGTGGACGCGGGCCGCTTCGAGACGGCCCGATATGCCGGCGAGGCGTTCGGAGGCGGACGTCAACGCTTCAACGAGTGCGATGACGGCGGCCGGTTCGACGCCAGACATCGTTCTGATAGGAGCCGGCCTGACGACGGCTGTCTTGATCGCGGCGTTGTCGGTTTCTTCCGGCACGATTCCCCCTGCCGACGTCCTCCCGTACGTTACGGGACGGGAGGATATCGCCTGGGGCGGACAGATCGGCAGAGCTCAGATCCGACGGTGATCTGACGACGCGTCAGGCAGCTGCGGCGTCGCGCAGCTTCTGCGAGATGACGGTCGTGATGCCGTCGCCGCGCATCGAGACGCCGTAGAGCGCGTCGGCGACCTCCATCGTGCGCTTCTGGTGCGTGATCACGATCAGCTGCGAGGACTCGCGCAGCTCCTCGAAGATCCGGATCAGCCGCTGCAGGTTGGTGTCGTCGAGCGCGGCCTCGACCTCGTCCATGACGTAGAACGGGGACGGGCGCGCCTTGAAGATGGCCACCAGCAGCGCGACGGCGGTCAGCGAGCGCTCGCCGCCGGAGAGCAGGGAGAGCCGCTTGACCTTCTTGCCGGGCGGGCGCGCCTCGACCTCGATGCCGGTCGTGAGCATGTCCTCCGGGTCGGTGAGGTACAGCCGGCCCTCGCCGCCGGGGAACAGCCGGGAGAAGACGCCCTCGAACTCGCGCGCGGTGTCGGCGTAGGCCTCGGCGAAGACCTGCTGTACCCGCTCGTCGACCTCCTTGACCACCTGGAGCAGGTCGGTGCGGGTCTTCTTCAGGTCCTCCAGCTGCTCGTTGAGGAACTTGTAGCGCTCCTCAAGGGCGGCGAACTCCTCCAGGGCCAGCGGGTTGACCTTGCCGAGCGCGGCGTAGTCCTTCTCCGCCTGCCGCAGCCGCTTCTCCTGCTCGGCGCGGACGAAGGGGATGGGGGCGTTGCGCGGGTCGTCGGGGTTGTCGGCGTTGATGAGGGCGGCCGCCGGCGGCACGAGCTTGTCCGGGCCGTACTCGTCGAGCAGCGCCTCGACGGTGACGCCGAACTCCTCCAGCGCGCGGGCCTCCAGCTGCTCGATGCGCATCCGCTTCTCGGCGCGGGCCACCTCGTCGCGGTGCACCGAGTCGGTCAGCTTCTCCAGCTCGCCGGCCAGTTCACGCACCCGGCCGCGCAGGATTTGCAGCGCCGCCTCGCGCTCGGCCCGGTCGCGCTCCGCCGCCTCCCGTTCGGCTCCGGCGCGAGCGAGCGAGACCTCCAGGCAGGCGAGGGTCTGCCGGGCGCCGGAGACCACGGCCTGCGCGACGGAGGCCTGCCGGGACGCGCGCTGCTGACGTTCGGCGGCGCGGGCTCTGGCCTCGCGCTCCTGGCGGGCGTTGCGGTCGAGCGCGTCGGCGCGGCCGGCCAGGGAGCGCGCGCGCTCCTCCCCGGTGCGTACCGCCAGCCGCGCCTCCATCTCGGCGGCGCGCGCGGCGCTCGCCTCCGCGGCAAGTTCGTCGCGGGCGTCCGGGGCCAGGTCGAAGCCCTCCTCCAGCGCCTCGGCGGCGGCGATCGCCTCCTCGTGCTGGAGTTCGAGGTCGGCCAGGGTCTGCAGGTCCTTCTCGCGAGCGCTCTCGGCGGTCTCGATGGACTTGGCGTATCGCTCGACCTCGCTGAGCGCGGCGCGGGCCTGGCCGCCGAGCCGGCCGAGCTGCTGCGCGACCGAGGCCTTCTGCGCGTCGGCGGCGCGGCGCTGGGCGAGCAGCGCGTCAAGGGTCTGCTTGGCGGTGCGCTGGCTTTCGGTGGCTGCTTCGAGCTCGGCGCGTAGGCGACGGGCCCGCTCGCCGGCCTCGAGCAGCTTCTCGGCGGCCTCGTCGACGGCGGCCTGCACCTCGAGCAGGGACGGCGCGGAGGAGGAGCCGCCGTGTGCGACGTGTCGGCCGAGTACGTCGCCGTCCCGGGTGACCGCGATCAGATCCGGGTGGGCGCCGATTAGGGAGGAGGCCTCGCCGAGGTCGTCCACTATGGCCATGCCGCGCAGCAGTCGGCGCAGCGAGGCGCGCATCTCCTCGGGGACGGTGACCAGGTCGACGACGTACTTCGCGTACGGCGGCAGCGTCGGCCACTCGGCGAAGCGGTCGTCGGCCGGGGCGCCGCCGACGATGATGGCCGCGCGTCCCTTGTCCTCGGTTTTCAGCAGCCGGATGGCGTTGACCGCGGCGTCGGCTGAGGAGACGGCGACGGCGTCGGCGGCCAGGCCCAGTGCCGCGGCGACGGCGGCCTCGGCGCCCTGTTCGACGGTCAGTATCGCGGCGACCGAGCCGAGCAGGCCGGAGAGCCGGTCGGTGGCGGCCAGCAGGGCGCCGGCGCCGTCCTTGCGGCTCAGGCCCAGTTCGAGCGCTTCCTTGCGGGCGGCCATCGCGCCGCGCTCCCGCTCGGCGTCGCGTTCTGCGGCGCGCAGCGCGGTGAGCGTGTCCTCGGTGGTGGCCAGAGCCTCGGTGGCCGCCTCCACCTCGGCGTCGAGGCCGTCGCCGCCGTCGATGCCCTCGACCTCGGCCTTGAGCAGGTCGTATTCGCGCTGGACGGCGGCGGCCCGGCCGCGGGCTTCCTCGTGCGCGGCGTGCAGCCGGTCGATCTCCGCCTGCGCGGCCCCGGAGCGGGACTTGACCGCGTCGACCCGGCCGGCCAGCTTGGCCAGGTTCTCCCGGCGGTCGGCGGCCGAGCGCACGGCGGCGGCCAGGCGCTTCTCCTCGGCGGCCAGCGCGGTTTCGGATTCGCCGCGGCGGCGTACCGCGTCGGCCAGCACGCGCTGGGCCTCGGCGATCTCCTCAGCGATGGCCTCTTCCTGCTCGCGGATGCGCTGCGCCTCGCGCTCCATGTCCTCTGGATCGCGGCCGCGTCGCTCGTTCGCGTCGGCGCCTTGGGCCAACTGGTTGAGGTTGCGCACCCGCTCCCCCGCCAGGGACGCGGTGCCGCGCAGCCGCTCGCGCAGGGAGGAGAGGCGGTACCAGGCCTCCTGCACGGCGGCCAGGTGCGGTACGAGCTCCTGGACTTCGTGCTCCAGCTCGGTCTCGCGGGCCTGGCTCTCCGCGTACTCGCGCTCCAGCTGCGCGCGCAGCTCGCGGATCGCGGTGTCGTCCGCGGTCTCCTTCTCGTACGCGGTGCGCAGCTCGGTCAGGTCGTCGGCGAGCAGGCGCAGCCGGGCGTCGCGCAGGTCGGCCTGGATCACCGCGGCGCGCCGGGCCACCTCGGCCTGCCGGCCCAGCGGCTTGAGCTGGCGGCGCAGCTCGGTGGTCAGGTCGGTGATGCGAGTGAGGTTGGCCTGCATCGCGTCCAGCTTCCGCAGCGCCTTCTCCTTGCGCTTGCGGTGCTTGAGGACCCCGGCCGCCTCCTCGATGAACGCGCGGCGCTCCTCGGGCCCGGCCTGCAGGACCGCGTCGAGCTGGCCCTGCCCGACGATCACGTGCATCTCGCGGCCGATGCCGGAGTCGGAGAGCAGCTCCTGGATGTCCAGCAGGCGACAGTTGGAGCCGTTGATCGCGTATTCCGAGCCGCCGTTGCGGAACATGATCCGCGAGATGGTGACCTCGGTGTAGTCGATCGGCAGGGCGCCGTCGGTGTTGTCGATGGTGAGGGTGACCTCGGCCCGGCCGAGCGGCGGGCGCCCGGCGGTGCCCGCGAAGATCACGTCCTCCATCTTGCCGCCGCGCAGCGACTTGGCGCCCTGCTCGCCCATGACCCAGGCGAGGGCGTCGACGACGTTGGACTTTCCGGAGCCGTTCGGGCCGACGACGCAGGTGATCCCGGGCTCGAAGCGCAGGGTCGTCGCGGAGGCGAACGACTTGAAGCCCCGGAGGGTCATGCTCTTCAGGTACACGTCGGTCGGAGTCCTAGCGGGGCCGGGCGGGAAGGCTTATCCCTTGAGCGTACCCGGCCGAGGTGACGGCTCCGGGCGAGCCGTCCGGATTGCGGGGAAAGTCGTACCGGTACCGGGGTGGAAGATGCCCGGCGCGCCGGGCTCGACCGGCGGGGCTGAGGTCCGGCTACGGGGCGGACGGGCCCGGGAAGCGGAGAAGGGACGCGGATTCGCGTCCCTTCACAGTGTTTCGGGTGCCGTCGGTGTCGGCCGGCGCCTCCGGTTGACCGGAGAATCCGGTCAGGTCAGCGCGGGCTCCCGCTCGGCGACCGAAGTGGCGAACAGCTCGTGGTCCAGAGAAGCGGTCTGCACTGCCGCGGCGAGCGAGTCGTTCTCAGCCTGTACTCGTACCAGCTGGTCTTCGAGGTCACGTACTCGCTGTTGCAGCCTCCGCATCTCGGCGACCATGCGCGGGTCCGTCCCCCCGATGTGTCCGAGTAGCGCCTTAGCCATTCCAGGGTCCTCCACGCTGAGTGACCGACACGGCGTCTGGTATGCCGTGTCACGTGAGGTCGGTTCGCGCGGCGTCGTCATGCGTGATCGGTGCTGGGGCTGGAGGGGTGCCGAAGGGGGTAAAGAGCCCGGCTGTAGTGCAGCTGAAGCCGACTCTTGTACGCCCCGGCAAGCGCGGCGGCCCACTGGCGTCCGATGGTGCAAAACGACAGGTGCGCGGGCTTCTAGCGTCTCACCAACCCCGTCCCTGGTCAAATCCGGAGAGGAGTTGCTACCTTTCGGAGGTTTGGCTCCGCTTCGGCGTGGGCACCCTGTTCCGCCGTTCGGGCGGAATATGGTCTTCCGCATGATCAACGAAAGCCGTCCGGCATCGGACGAGGCACGCGAGCGCAGTCTGCGGCGGGTACTTCAGGCGGCTGTCGGCGCGGGGGCGCTGGCCGTGCCGATGCCCTTGGCGTTTCATCAGATCCCGGTCGCGGCGCCCATGCTGCGCGAGGCACCGCCGGAGACCGGGGCCGTGCACGATGTGCAGTCCGCGGGGGGTTTCTACGCGGAAGAGGTCATGGAACTGGTCAATCAGCAGCGGGCCGCCAACGGGTGCCCGCCGCTGGCGGTCAACCTGGCCATGACCAGCGCCGCCTACGAGCACTCGCAGGACATAGGAGTCAACGGTTACTTCTCGCACGATACGCCGTCCGGGGTCACTCCGTGGACCCGCATGCAGAACGCGGGATACACCCAGCCGGCGGCGGAGAACATCGCCGAGGGATACCGCACTCCGCAGGAGGTCGTGAACGGCTGGATGAATTCACCAGGGCACCGACAGAATATTCTGAACTGTTCATACAAGGCGGCCGGGGTCGGTTATTACGACGGACCGTCGAAAAGCGCCCCGGCAAACGGCGCGCAGAACACCAGTGGATCAAACTCGGTCGGCCCGTGGTGGACCGAGGACTTCGGTTTCGAATAAGGGCTCCGATAGAGCGCAGGGCTGAGTGAAGCAAAGCGGCGCACGACCCGGTCGGGTCGTGCGCCGCGCTGCGTGCGGTCGTCGCGGTGAGCCGTTCTCAGCCCTGCGGCAGAGATTCCAGCTGCGCGGTGATCCGGTCGACGTCGGCCCGCGCCTCGGTGAGCCGGGTGCGGATCTTCTCCACCACGGCTTCCGGGGCCTTGCTCAGGAAGCCCTCGTTGCCCAGCTTCGCCTCGGCCCCCGCGATCTCCTTCTGCGCGGCCGCCAGGTCCTTGGCCAGCCGGGCCCGCTCGGCCGCCACGTCGATCGCGCCGGACAGGTCGAGCTGCACGGTGGCCTGCGCGGTCTGCAGCGTGGCCGTGGCCGCGAAGCCCTCGCCGGGGTCGGTCAGCCGGGCCAGCGTGCGGATCTCGGCCTCGTGCACGGCCAGCGGGCCGGAGAGGGCCAGCGTCGCGGCCACCTTCTGCCCCACCTTCAGGCCCTGGTCGGCGCGGAACCTGCGCACCTCGGTCACCGCCTGCTGGAGCGCGGCGATCTCGGCCTCGGCCTCGGGGTCGTGCAGGGATTCATCGGCCACCGGCCAGGCCGCCACCACGATCGAGTCCGGCTCGCCCGGCGCGCCGCCCTCGTGCGCCTGAGCGCGCAGGGCCAGCCACAGCTCCTCGGTCACGTACGGGATGTAGGGGTGCAGCAGCCGCAGCGTCACGTCGAGCACGTGCCCGAGCACGGCCCGCGTGGCCTCGGCCTCGTCGCCGCCGCGCCCGAGCGGGCCCTTGGACAGCTCCACGTACCAGTCGAACACCTCGTCCCAGGCGAAGTGGTAGAGCGCCTCGCAGGCCTTGGCGTGCTGGTAGTCCTCCATGTACGCGTCCACCTCGGCGGTCACCGCGGACAGCCGGGACAGGATCCAGCGGTCGGCCGCGCCGAGCCGCTCGCGCGGCGGCAGCGGGGCCGGGGCCGCGCCGTTCATCAGCGCGAAGCGGGTCGCGTTCCAGACCTTGTTGCAGAAGTTGCGCGAGCCCTGCGCCCATTCCTCGCTGGTGGCCAGGTCCGCGCCCGGGTTCGCGCCGCGGGCCAGGGTGAAGCGCACGGCGTCGGAGCCGTAGTTCTCCATCCACTCAAGCGGGTCCACGCCGTTACCGCGCGACTTGGACATCTTCTTACCGAACTTGTCGCGCACCAGGCCGTGCAGCGAGACGGTGCGGAAGGGCACTGATTCGATCGGCCCGCGGTCCTTCATCGCGTACAGGCCGAACAGCATCATCCGCACGACCCAGAAGAACAGGATGTCGTACCCGGTCACCAGCACGCTGGTCGGATAGAACTTGCGCAGGTCCTCGGTGTCGTCCGGCCAGCCGAGCGTGGAGAACGGCCACAGCCCGGAGGAGAACCAGGTGTCGAGCACATCAGGGTCCTGGGTCCAGCCGGCGCCGGGCGGCTCCTCGTCTGGGCCCACGCAGAC
Organism: Actinocrinis sp.; assembly: GCF_035653575.1. Taxonomy (GTDB): domain Bacteria; phylum Actinomycetota; class Actinomycetes; order Streptomycetales; family Catenulisporaceae; genus Actinocrinis. The sequence goes on along the minus strand of NZ_DASRBQ010000019.1, from coordinate 7,667 downwards.
CATCTCGCCGTTCGGGCCGTACCACACCGGGATGCGGTGGCCCCACCACAGCTGCCGGGAGATGCACCAGTCCAGCAGGTTGTCGGTCCAGGCGAAGTAGCGCGGCTCCATCTCCTTCGGGTGGATCTTCACCCGGCCCTCGCGCACCGCGGCGGAGGCCTCGGCGGCGAGCGGGCCCACCTTCACCCACCACTGCAGCGAGAGGCGCGGCTCCACCACGGTGTCGCAGCGCGAGCAGTGGCCCACCGCGTGCAGGTACGGCCGCTTCTCGGCCACGATGCGGCCCTCTTCGCGCAGCGCCGCCACCACGGCCGGCCGCGCCTCGAAGCGGTCAAGGCCCTGGAACGGGCCGTGCGCGGTGATCGAGCCGCGCTCGTCCATGATCAGCAGCGAGGGCAGGCCGTGGCGTTGGCCGATCTCGAAGTCGTTCGGATCGTGCGCCGGGGTCACCTTCACCGCGCCGGTGCCGAACTCGGGGTCCACGTGCCGGTCGGCCACGATCGGCACCCGGCGCCCGGTGAACGGGATCTCGATCTCGGTGCCCACCAGGTGCTTGTAGCGCTCGTCGTCCGGGTGCACGGCCACCGCGGTGTCGCCGAGCATGGTCTCGGCCCGGGTGGTGGCCACCACGATCGAGTGCGCGCCGTCGCCGTAGCGGATCGAGACCAGCTCGCCCTCGTCCTCCTCGTGGTTCACCTCGATGTCGGAGAGCGCGGTCATGCAGCGCGGGCACCAGTTGATGATCCGCTCGGCGCGGTAGATCAGGCCGTCGTCGTAGAGGCGCTTGAAGATGGTCTGCACGGCGCGGGAGAGCCCGGCGTCGAAGGTGAAGCGCTCGCGGCTCCAGTCCACCGAGGCGCCGAGCCGCCGCATCTGGTTCAGGATGCGGCCGCCGTACTCGGCCTTCCACTCCCACACCTTCTGCACGAAGGCTTCCCGGCCCAGGTCATGCCGAGACAGGCCCTCCTTGGCGATCTCGCGCTCCACCGCGTTCTGGGTCGCGATGCCGGCGTGGTCCATGCCGGGCAGCCACAGCGTCTCGAAGCCCTGCATCCGCTTGCGGCGCGTGATCGCGTCCTGGATCGTCATGTCGAGGGCGTGGCCGATGTGCAGCGAGCCGTTCACGTTCGGCGGCGGGATCACGATGGTGTGCGCGGGGCGGTCGCTCTTCGCGTCGGCCTCGAAGTAGCCGGCCCGTACCCAACGCTCGTAAAGCTTCCCCTCTACCTGCGCGGGCGCGTATTGCGTCGGCAGGGTGGCGGCGGCGTCCAGCTGGGCGCCCTGGCTCTGAGGGGAAGTGGTATCGGTCACGCTCCGATTGTACGGATCGCGCAGCGGGCTCCGTTCCCAATTACCGTCGTCGCGCGGCCGTGCGGGCGGTGCGGCCGCTCGAGCGCAGCTAAAGGTACCCGCCTTATTCGGCGCCGCCTCGATAGTGTTTGCCCGCTTCGCCACCGCGGCGGGGCAGGGAGGTTTGACGCCATGTCATGGGACGCGCAACCGCCTTCGGAACCGGCTCAACCGGATCAGCCGACGGGCTATGACCAGTACGGCCAGCCGATCCTGCCGCAACAGGCGCCGCAGCACCCGACGCAGGCCTTCCCGCCGCCTTATCCGACGCAGCCTCCTCATCCCACGCAGCCTCATCCCACGCAGCCTCATCCGACGCAGGCCTTCCCGCAGCAGCAAGACACCCCGCAGTGGTACGCGCCGCAGCCGGACCCGTCTCAGTGGCAAGCGACACAGCAGTGGGACGCGACTCAGGGGAATCCGGGAGCCGCGAACCCCTCGCCCTGGGGTCAGCCCCAGTACCAGGCAGGGCCGCCGTTCTTCGGGGCTCCTCCCCTGGGCACCGCGCAGCCGCCCAAGCGCAGCCGGACCGGCTTGTACGTCGGGCTCGGCGCGGGCGCGGTGCTGGTCGCGGGAGTCGTGGCGGCCGTCGTGGCGATGAGCGGCGGCAGCCCGACCACACCGGCCGCGCAGAACGGGCCGACGGCGACAGCCACTCCAGCGTCCGGGTCGAGCACGCCGAACAACGCGGCGGACCCCTCGCCGACCGGCGCCGACACGGCCGGGTCGCAGACCTCGCACACGCTCATCATCCCGGTGACCGCGGGGCCGCTGCACCTGGTGGTCAACGGGGACACCCAGCAGCGAATCAGCGATCTGAAGAAGAACCTCCAGTCGAACAGCGCTTACCCGGATCCGCAGGTCGGCTTCTACCGGGTCGGTTCGGCGGGCTCCTTCAGCGTGTGGCTGTTGGCGGAGAGCACCGCGAACTTGGCCGATTTCCAGACCAGCCTCGGCATCATGGGCCCGACGGGCGTGATGAAGCAGATCACCGACGGCGCGTCGATGACGAACGTGACCGTGGAGAATCCCGGGGCACTGGGCGGCGCGCTGGACTGCGGCAAGCTGAACGTGGACGGGACCACGGTGCGTTCCTGCGTGTGGGTGGACCACGACAGCTTCGGCTGGGTCTACTTCCTGCCCAGCGTCAGCCAGAGCAAGATGGTCACCTACACGCTCGACCTGCGGGCGGCCGTCGAGCACTGAGGCGCACACCAGCGCTCTGACGGCGCGTCAGCTCTGCAGCCGGCCAGCCCGTCACCCGGATCCAGATACGCCAAGAGCGGCGAGGAATCCCTCACCGCTCTGGAACGTACCGGTCCCCGCCGCCCCGCTACGCCGACTTCTCGCGCGGGGTGCGGTTCTGGTTGGCCCGGTGCGGCGAGTCGCGCGGCACCAGCGTCGGGTTCGCGTGCTCCTTCACCGACTCCGCGGTGATCAGCACCTGGGCCACGTCGCGGCGGGAGGGCACCTCGTACATCACCGAGAGCAGCACCTCCTCCATGATCGCGCGCAGGCCGCGCGCCCCGGTGCCGCGCAGGATCGCCAGGTCCGCGATCGCCTCGATGGCGTCGTCGGAGAACTCGAGCTCGACCCCGTCCAGGGCCATCAGGTGCTGGTACTGGCGCAGCAGCGCGTTCTTCGGCTCGATCAGGATGCGCCGCAGCGCGTCCCGGTCCGGGCTCTGCACGCTGGTGATGACCGGGAGGCGGCCGATGAACTCGGGGATCATCCCGAACTTGATCAGGTCGTCCGGCATGACCTCGTGGAAGACATCCTGGGACTCGAGCTCGGCGCGGCTGCGCAGCTGGGCGCCGAAGCCGATGCCCTGCTTACCGATCCGGGCCTGGATGATCTTCTCCAGGCCGGCGAAGGCCCCGCCCACGATGAACAGCACGTTCGTCGTGTCGATCTGGATGAACTCCTGGTGCGGGTGCTTGCGGCCGCCCTGCGGGGGCACCGCCGCGATGGTGCCCTCCAGTATCTTCAGCAGCGCCTGCTGGACGCCCTCGCCCGAGACGTCGCGGGTGATCGACGGGTTCTCGCTCTTGCGGGCGATCTTGTCGACCTCGTCGATGTAGATGATCCCGGTCTCGGCCTTCTTCACGTCGAAGTCGGCGGCCTGGATCAGGCGCAGCAGGATGTTCTCGACGTCCTCGCCGACGTACCCGGCCTCGGTCAGCGCGGTCGCGTCGGCGATGGCGAACGGGACGTCGAGCATCCGGGCGAGGGTCTGGGCGAGGAAGGTCTTGCCGGAGCCGGTCGGGCCGAGCAGCAGGATGTTCGACTTGGCCAGCTCGACGGTCTCGTCGCGGGAGGAGCGGCCGGTGTCGCCCGCCTGCACCCGCTTGTAGTGGTTGTACACGGCCACGGACAGCGCCTTCTTCGCGGCGTCCTGGCCGATCACGTACTGGTCGAGGAAGTCGTAGATCTCCCGCGGCTTGGGCAGTTCGGACCACCGGTGCTCGGCGGAGCCGGCCAGCTCCTCCTCGATGATCTCATTGCACAGGTCGATGCACTCGTCGCAGATGTACACGCCGGGTCCGGCGATCAGCTTCTTGACCTGCTTCTGGCTCTTCCCGCAGAAGGAGCACTTAAGCAGGTCGCCCTCACCGATGCGTGCCACGGGGTGGATCTCCTTCGCCTCGACGCCGGACGCCCGGCCCGGCGGGGCCGAAAAAGCCCTCAATGGAAGAAGGTACCGCGTTCGCGGCCGGAACGGGGGCAGGTAAACGCCGGGAAGCTTCCCTGCGCCCCCCACCGTCCGTTCCGGCGCGACGCGGCCTCAAGCGAACCTGGTGCCTCGACTTGTACCCGGCACCCTGGTCAGAGCGAGGGCCGGGCCATGCCCTCGACCCGGCTGGTGACCACCTGGTCGACCAGTCCGTAGTCGACGGCCTGAGCCGCCGTCAGGATCTTGTCCCGCTCGATGTCGTCACGCACCTGCTCCTCGGTGCGGCCGCTGTGCTTGGAGAGCAGGCTCTCCAGCAGGGCGCGCATCCGCAGGATCTCGTTGGCCTGGATCTCCAGGTCGTTGAGGTCGGCGCGGCCGGTCTCGGTGTACGGCTGGTGGATCAGCACGCGGGCGTTGGGCAACGCGAGCCGCTTGCCCTTGGTGCCGGCCGCGAGGATCACCGCGGCGGCCGAGGCGGCCTGGCCGATGCACACCGTCACGATGTCCGGTTTGACGAACTGCATCGTGTCGTAGATCGCGGTCAGCGCGGTGAACGAGCCGCCCGGGGAGTTGATGTAGATGGTGATGTCCCGGTCCGGGTCCATCGACTCCAGGGTCAGCAGCTGCGCCATCACGTCGTTCGCCGAGGCGTCGTCGATCTGGACGCCGAGGAAGATGATGCGCTCCTCGAACAGCTTGGCGTACGGGTCGTACTCGCGCACGCCCTGGCTGGTGCGCTCGATGAAGTGGGGCAGGACGTACCGGGCCTCGTGCCTGCGCGCGGCCGACTGGCTCTCAGTCATTGCGGAATTCCTTGTCTGGTCGCGGCGGGTCAGGAGGTGGTGACCGGGTTGTTCACCGGGTCGTGCGCTGCGGAGGTGAAGATGTCGTCGATCAGGCCGTACTCCTTGGCGTCCTCGGCGGAGAACCAGTGGTCGCGGTCGGAGTCCTTCTCGATCTTCGCCTCGGGCTGGCCGGTGTGCAGCGCGGTCAGCTCGATCATCCGGCGCTTGCTGCGCAGCAGCCGCTCGGCCTGGATCTTGATGTCCGAGGCGGAGCCGCCGAGGCCGGCGGAGCCCTGGTGCAGCAGGATCTCGGCGTTCGGCAGGGCGTAGCGCTTGCCGCGGGTGCCGGCGGTCAGCAGGAACTGGCCCATCGAGGCGGCCATGCCCAGCGCGACGGTGGCCACGTCGTTGGAGATCAGCTGCATGGTGTCGTAGATCGCCAGGCCCGCGGTGACCGAACCGCCCGGGGAGTTGATGTAGAACCAGATGTCCTTCTCCGGGTCCTCCGCGTTCAACAGCAGCAGCTGGGCGCACAGGGTGTTGGCGATGTCGTCGTCCACGGGCGCGCCGAGGAAGACGATCCGGTTGCGCAGCAGCCGGTTGAAGATCTGGTCGTTGAGCCCGCCCGGGCCGTCGAGACCCGCCATGCGCGGAGCCCTGTCCGAATACGGATTCGTCACGTCGTCCACCTGTCTCGCTTCAGAAGACCCGTTCTACTGACAGCGACCCTAACCCGTGCCACTAACGTGACGACGGATTAGGGCCGCTTGTTCGCTCTAGGCGTGCAGTGCAGTGCCTTCTGCGCCCAGCCCGCCTCGCTTCGCTCGGCGACTGGTCGCTGGCCGCTTCCCCGCTACCTACGCGTGGTCGTGCCCGTAGTGCTCGTCCCCCAGCTCACGCCCGAATGCGTCCGGGCCCTCGCCGAGCGCCGGAGCGTCCAGCTCCGAGAGGTCGACCGTGTTCCCCGACGCGTCCTTGATCTGCGCGTTCTCCAGGATCAGCTGCAGCGCCTTGCCGCGGCGCACCTCGCCGACCAGCGCGGGCACCTGCCCGGAGTCGACGACCTGCTTGGCGAACTGGTCCGGGGTCAGGCCGGAGCCGGAGGCGCGGCGGATCAGGTGCTGGGTGAGCTCGGCCTGGTTGACGCTCAGCTCTTCCTTGTCGGCCAGCCGGTCCAGCACGAACTGCGCCTTCATGCCCTCGCGCACCTGCTTGTCGAGGTCCGCGGCGAAGGCGTCGGCGTCCTGGTCCTGCAGCTTGAGGAAGCCCTCGCGGGTCATCCCGGCGCGCTGGATCTGCTCGTCGAGCTGCTCGTTGCGCCAGGCGATCTCCGCCTCGACGGCCTTGGCCGGCAGCGGGACCTCGACCTTGGCCAGCACGTTCTCCAGCACCTTGTCCCTGGCCTGGGCGCCCTGCTCGAACTTCTTGGCCCGCTCGAGCCGGCCGCGGATGTCGGCGCGCAGCTCCTCGAGCGTGTCGAACTCGCTGGCCAGCTGGGCGAACTCGTCGTCGAGCTCGGGCAGCTCGCGGGCCTTGACCGCGCCGATGGTGACCTTGATGTCGGCCTGCTCGCCGGCGTGCGAGCCGCCGACCAGCGTGGAGACGAACTGCGCGGTCTCACCGGCGCTCTTGCCGATGATCGCCTCGTCGAGGCCGTCCACCATGCTGTTCGAGCCGACCTCGTAGGAGACGCCGGTGGCGGTGCCGTCCTCGAGCTCCTCGCCGTCGATGGTGGCGATCAGGTCGACGGTCACGAAGTCGCCGTCCTGTACCGCGCGCTCGACGCCGGTGAGCGTGCCGAAGCGCTTGCGCAGCGCCTCCACCTGCTCGTCCACGTCCTCGTCGGTGACCTCGACGTCCTCAACCTCGACCTCGACGCCCTTGTAGTCGGGCAGGTCGAACTCGGGGCGCACGTCCACCTCGGCGGTGAACTTCAGCTGCTCGCCGTCGGCGAACTCGGTCACCTCGACCTCGGGGCGGCCGACGACCTCCAGCTTGGCCTCCTGGATGGCCTGGCCGTACAGCTCCGGCAGCGCGGAGTTGATCGCCTCCTCGAGCACGGCGCCGCGGCCGATGCGCTGGTCGATGACCCGCGGTGGCACCTTGCCCTTCCGGAAGCCCGGGACCGTCACCTGCTCGGCGATCCTCTTGTACGCCGTGTCGAGGCTGGGTTCGAGCTCGGCGAAGGGAACCTCGACGGTGAGCCGGACCCGCGTGGGGTCGAGGGTCTCGACGGCGCTCTTCACAGCAGTGATCTCCTCGCTGGGACTACTTCTCGGTAGCAAGCGCGTGCTCGGGGTGTGGTCACGCCGTATGGAAGCGTTGCGGCGGCGGCAGGCATACCGAGACGCGCGCCGCATCGCGCTTGCGCGGGTATCGTACCTTGCCGACCCCGGCCGGGTGATAAAAGCGCAGATCACGACTGATCATGACGGATCGTCACAGGTCGGCCGCGTCCCGCCGCCACCGATCGCGCTTCAATCGGCCGAAGACCGCCCGAACCCGCCTGGCGACGGCCCATGTGGACAGCCGGAGAAGCGGTACCGATCCCGGGTGGTCTGGAGACGAAGCCCGCCCGATCGCAGGAGACTGAGTCACTGCGGTCACCTGAGCACAGGTGACCGCCACGTGTTGCTCACAGGGTCGGGGTGGCCGGATTCGAACCGACGGCCTTCCGCTCCCAAAGCGGACGCGCTACCAAGCTGCGCCACACCCCGCTGACGAACGGGGGAAGCGTACCGGTTCGGCGGTGCGGTGCGCATCGCGATAGTTGTCGGCGGGCGCGGCGCGGGGCGGCATGCGGCGCGGGCGGGCTGCACGCGGGGGTGTGGCGCGGCGGGGGTGATCTCGGGTGCAGG
>NZ_DASRBQ010000018.1:0-18790 GCF_035653575.1 Actinocrinis sp. | reverse complement strand
GGGGCGGGAGTAGGCGCGCGCGGTCCGGTGCGGCGGCGGGGCGAGTTAGCGGGGGTCGGCAGGACGGTCACGCCCGCGACGGTGCGGGTCAGCGGGAGGTCGGCAGGACGGTCACACCCGCGACGAGGGGCGGCAGGCCGGCGGCGGTGGCCAGCAGGTCGAGCCAGGCCCGGAAGTGGGCGTCGAAGGCTGCTTGGGCCAGCTCCTCGGTCCACTCGCCCTCGGCGCTGCCGGGGGGAGCAGGGGTCCAGGACGCGCGCAGCTCTACCGACGTGTTCGCGGGGCGTTCGGCCAGTTCGCCGAAGGACATCGAGGCGCAGCGGGAGACCGTGCCACCGAGGACTGCGTGCCGAGCGTCGTGCTTCTCCATCGCCTCGGTGAGCCAGGACCAGGCCACGTCGGGCAGCAGCGGATCCTCGGCGATCTCGGCCTCCAGGTCGGCCTGGGCGAGCGTGACGCAGCGGAAGACGCCGCGCCATTCGGCGTGGCCTTCCGGCTCGTAGAGCGCCACGAAGCGGCCGGAGGCGACCTCGTCACCGTCCGCGTCGGTGACCGCGACCGACACCGCGTGGCTGAAGGAGGCGAGCCGGCGCGGTGGCGGCAGAGCCTCGACCTCGAACTCCGGGCGCAACGGCACCCCGGCGATCCCCGCCACCGCCCGGTCGAACAGCGGCTGAGCCGCCGCCTCCTCCGGTTGCGGCTGCGCGGTGCGGATCCCGCGGTGCCCGCGATGCGCGTCGGCCATAACGGCAGCGTACGTCCGCGACCCACCGGTTCGCGGCACGCCGCGCCCGACCGCTTGAAGCGACCTGTGAAAGTCATCACAAAATGCGCTTGCCGCGAACTGCCGTCCACTGCGCCGGACAAGCCGGGCGGCGTGCGAGGATCGACCTGTGAGTGGTGCGCACCCGAACCGGCCGGGATCTGCAGAGCCGGAGCAGCAGCAAGTGGGCCGAGGCGTTCCCGATGAGCTGTCGGAGGAGCGGGGGGCGCGGAATTCGCAGGCTGGCTCGCCTGGCTCGGCTGAGGCGGTAGGGGTCCGGGCTGCCACGGCGCAATCCGCGTTCATCCGTGCGTGCCGCCGCGAGCCGGTGCCGCACACCCCGGTGTGGTTCATGCGTCAGGCCGGGCGCGCGCTGCCGGAGTATCGCAAGCTGCGCGAGGGTGTGCCGATGCTGACCTCGTGCACCATTCCCGAGATGGTCGCCGAGATCACCTTGCAGCCGGTGCGTCGGTACGGCGTGGACGCCGCGATTTACTTCAGCGACATCGTGGTGCCGCTCAAGGCGATCGGCATCGACCTGGACATCAAGCCCGGCGTCGGGCCTGTCATAGAGAAGCCGTTCCGCACCGAGGCCGACCTGGAGCGGCTGCGTGTGCCGACCCCGGATGATCTTTCGTTCATCACCGAGGCGGTGCGCATCCTGACCGCCGAACTCGGGCCGACCCCGCTGATCGGCTTCGGCGGCGCGCCCTTCACCCTGGCCAGCTACCTGATCGAGGGCGGCCCCTCGCGCAGCTACGAGCAGACCAAGGCGATGATGTACGGCGCGCCCCAGCTGTTCGCGGCGCTGCTCGACCGGCTCGCGGACATCACGGCCGCGTTCCTGAGCGTGCAGTTGAGCGCCGGGGCGAGCGCGGTGCAGCTGTTCGACTCGTGGGCCGGGGCGCTGGCTCCGGTCGACTACCGCACCCACGTGATGCCCGCGTCCGCGAAGGTGCTCGCTGCGGTCGCCCACTTCGGCGCGCCGCGCCTCCACTTCGGCGTCGGGACCGGCGAACTGCTCGCGCTGATGGGCGAGGCCGGAGCCGACGTGGTCGGGGTCGACTGGCGGGTGCCGCTGGACGAGGCCGCGCGGCGGATCGGTCCAGGAAAGGCCGTGCAGGGCAATCTCGACCCGGCAGTCGTCTTCGCGCCCTGGGAAGCAGTCGACGCCGCGACCCGCCGGGTGCTGCGCGACGCCGATGGGCTCGAAGGGCACGTTTTCAACCTGGGGCACGGCGTCGGGCCGCAGACCGACCCGGACGTGCTGGCGAGGATCGTAGAACTGGTACACGAGGTGAGTGCACGATGAGCTTCCGTGGCGGTCGATGAGAAATATGGCCTCGACGACTAGTAACTCCGGCGCACGGCCACGGCGGCTCGCGGTTGTGGGCGGCGGCATCACCGGGCTGACCGCGGCGCAGGTCGCGGCCCGCGCCGGATGGCAGGTGACGCTCCTGGAAGCCGGCTCACAGACCGGGGGGAAGCTCGCGCTCGGCGGCGTCGCGGGCGTGCAGGTCGACCTCGGCGCCGAGTCGATCCTGGCCCGCCGGCCGGAGGGCACCGGCCTGGCCGAGGAAGTCGGGCTGGCCGAGGACCTGGTGCATCCGGCGACGACCGCGGCCGGGATCTGGAGCCGCGGCGAGCTGCATCCGCTGCCCGGCGGTCAGCTGATGGGTGTGCCCGGCGATCTGCGCGCGTTGGCGGCCAGTGGGCTGCTCAGCGCGGCGGCGCTCGCGCGGGTGCGGGCCGACCGGTTACTGCCGCGAACGCCGGTCGAAGGCGACGTGGCGGTCGGGGAGTACGTCGCCCGACGCGTCGGACGCGATGTCGTCGACCGGCTGGTCGAACCGCTGCTCGGCGGGGTCTACGCCGGGCACGCCGACCGACTCTCGCTCGCGGCCACGGTGCCGCAGCTCGCGCCGCTGGCCATCGCGGGTACGTCGCTCACCAACGGCGTGCGCGACCTGCTCGCCGCGAGGTCCGGAAGCGAATCCCGCGGCCCGGTCTTCGCGGGAATCCGCGGCGGGGTGGGGCGGCTGCCGATCGCGGTGGGGGCGGATGCGAAGCGGCACGGTGCTGAGCTGCGTGTTGGGGTTGGCGCCAGGGCGCTGACGAAGACGGTGGACGGGTGGCGGCTGGAGCTGTCAGACGGGACGGCTTTGGACGCTGACGCAGTGGTACTCGCGGTGCCGGGACCCGAGGCCGCGCGGCTACTGGGCGAGCACGCCACGACTGCGGTCGAACAGCTCGCCGCGATCGAGTACGCGTCGATGGCCATCGTCACCTTCGCCTTCCCGGGCGCGGCCATAGGACCCGAAGGGCTGCCCGGCTCCGGATTCCTCGTGCCGCCGGTGGACGGCCGCGCGATCAAGGCATCGACCTTCTCCACCGCCAAGTGGCCGTGGCTGGCGCACGCCGCAGGGAACCTGGTGATTCTGCGCGCCTCGCTCGGGCGGCACGGCGAGGAGAAGGACCTCGACCGCGACGACGAGGACCTGGTGAAGACCGCGCTGTCAGACCTCACCGACGCGATCGGCATCACCGCGGCGCCCATCGACACGCACGTGCAGCGCTGGATGGATGCCCTACCGCAATACGCAGTCGGGCATCTGGATCGCGTTGCTGCGGTACGCGCCGCGCTGCCGAAGGGGATCGCCGTCGCCGGGGCTGCGTACGACGGCGTGGGCATCCCGGCGTGCATCGCGTCGGCGCGTAGGGCGGTTGTCGAGTTGGGTGCGATCGGTGCGATGAACTCTGAAGCGCTTACTGATGTGAAGCAAGACGGCGACGACGAAGGAAGAGAAGAGTCATGACCGAGACCACGCCGATCAGCCGCAAGGCCCGCGAGCTGAACGAGGTGATCCGCTACACGGCGTGGTCCGTCTTCCGCGTGACCAAGCAGCTGCCGGAGGACAGCCGGGGCGCCTTCGCGCAGGAGGTCGACGAGCTCTACGCCGACCTCGCCGAGAAGGACGTCGTCGTGCGCGGCACCTACGAGATCTCCGGCCTGCGCGCGGACGCCGACCTGATGATCTGGTGGCACGCCGAGACCGCCGAAGCCCTGCAAGAGGCGTACTCGCGCTTCCGCAAGACCGGGCTCGGCCGGGCCTGTGAGCCGGTGTGGTCGAACATGGCGGTGCACCGCCCCGCCGAGTTCAACAAGAGCCACATCCCGGCCTACCTGGCCGGCGAGCAGCCTCGCGCGTGGATCGCGGTCTACCCCTTCGTGCGCGGGTACGAGTGGTACCTGCTGCCCGACGAGGAGCGCCGCCGTCTGCTGGCCGAGCACGGCATGATGTCGCGCGAGTACCCCGACGTGCGCGCCAATACGGTCCCGTCGTTCGCGCTCGGCGACTACGAGTGGATCCTCGCCTTCGAGGCCGACGAACTGCACCGCATCGTGGACCTGATGCGGCACCTGCGCGGCTCGGAGACCCGGCGGCACGTGCGTGAAGAAGTGCCCTTCTACACCGGGCGGCGGCGGTCGGTGGCGGAGATCGTGGACGCGTTGCCGTAGTGGCGTGGCGCGGCTGAAGCCGATGCCGCGTCAGACGCGGGGCTGCTGCTGGGTGATGCAGTGGATGCCGCCGCCGCGGGCGAAGATCGGCCGCGCGTCGACGAACTCGATCTTGCGGTCCGGCAGCAGCTTGGCGAAGATCTCGGCGGCTTGCTCGTCGCGCGGATCGTCGAATCCGCACATCAGGGCGAGGCCGTTGGCCAGGTAGTGGTTGACGTAGGAGTAGTCGACCGGTTCGCCGTCCTCTTCGAGCACCGTCGGTGCGGGGAGTTCGACGACTTCCAGGCGGCGGCCCTGCGCGTCGGTGGCGGCGCGCAGGATCGCGGCGTTCTCCTTGCAGACCTCGTGATCCGGATGCGCCGGGTCCGGCTGCGTGTGCACCACGACGACTCCCGGCTTAACGAACGCCGCGACGATGTCGACGTGCCCGCGCGTACCGAACTCGCCGTAGTCGCGGGTCAGGCCGCGGGGCAGCCAGATCACCTTCCACGCACCGAGGAATCCGCGCAGCTGCGCCTCGACCTGCTCGCGCGTCCAGCCCGGGTTGCGGCCCGGATCGAGCTGCACCGTCTCGGTGACCAGCACCGTGCCGGCGCCGTCCACGTGAATGCCGCCGCCCTCGTTGACCATCGGCGAGGCGAAGCGCCTGGCCCCGGCCAGTTCCGCGACGGTCTCGGCGATCTCGGCGTCCTTGTCCCAGCTGGCCCAGGACTGCGCGCCCCAGCCGTTGAAGATCCAGTCCGCAGCGGCGAGACCGGCCTGCTTGGCGCCGCTCGCGGGGCGGGTCAGGAAGGTCGGGCCGATGTCGCGCATCCAGGCGTCGTCCAGCGGCCGCTCGACGAGTGTCACCGCGGGGTCGAGCCAGCGGCGGGCCGAGGCCGTCGCGGTTTCGGCCGGGTCGACCACCATGGTCAGCGGCTCGTAGCGGGCGATCGTGTTGGCGACCTGCGACCACGCCTGATACGCCTCGTCCGGGTCGTCGCCGAGCGTGTAGCCCTCGGTCGGCCAGGCCATCCAGGTGCGTTCGTGCGGCTGCCATTCGGCCGGCATGGCGTATCCGTGCTCTGCGGGCGTGGTCATGGCGCGGCGTGGCTCCTACAGGAAGTAGAGGCGGGAGAGGGGGACGGAGTCTGCGGGGGCTGATTCGATCGGCGCGCCGTCGAGGGTGACCCGGCCGGTGGCCGGATCGACGCGGACCGCGCCGGTGCGGCTGTTGCGGACCATGGCGCCGGGACCGATGCCGCGGGTGCCCCGGACCGCGACCCTGCGCCGGCGCGTCGGCGTCCGATCGTCTGCGGCCTGCACGGCGGCGCCTGCCACGAACGCGACGGAGAGGTCTGCCGCGGTCGCGCCGTGCCCGCCGAACTGCGGTCCGTACACCAGCGGCTCGCAGCGATCGGTGGACGCGTTCGGGTCGCCGACCACGCCGTACGCCGGGAAACCGGCTTTGAGCACGAGGTACGGCTTGGCGGCGAACGAGGACGGGTTCCACAGCACGATGTCCGCGAGCTTGCCGACTTCGAGCGTGCCGATCTCGTGCGCAAGGCCGTGGGCGATCGCCGGATTGACCGTCAGCTTGGCGATGTAGCGCAGAACGCGGTCGTTGTCGTGTGCCGCGCCGTTCAAGTCAGCAGTCTCGGCGCCGCGTTCCGTCTTCATCTTGTCCGCGACCGCGAAGGTGCGCCGGACCGTCTCCCCGGCGCGGCCCATGCCCTGTGCGTCGGAGGAGGTGATCGGGATGACGCCCAGATCGTGCAGCACATCCTCCGCGCCCATGGTCCCGGCGCGGATCCGGTCGCGGGCGAGTGCGGCGTCCCCGGGCAGGTCCGTCTTGAGTCCGTGTGCTGAGACGATCATGCCGAAGTGCTCGCCGAGCGCGTCCCGGCCGAACGGCAGCGTCGGATTGGTCGAGGAGCCGATGATGTTCGGCTCGCCGGCCAGCCGCAACACGTTCGGCACGTGCCCGCCTCCGCAGCCTTCGATGTGGAACGCGTGAATGGTCCGCCCCTCCAACACGGACAGCGTGTCCTCGACGCTCAACGCCTCGTTCAGTCCGTCCGTGTGCACGGCGACCTGCACATCGAAGTCCTCAGCCACACGCAGCGCGGTGTCGAGGGCGCGGGCGTGCGCACCCATGTCCTCGTGCACCTTGAACCCGGACGCGCCGCCCTCGGCCAGCGCCTCGATCAGCGGGGCCGGGTCGGAGGAGGAGCCGCGGGCGAGGAACCCGATGTTGACCGGCCAGGCGTCGAAGGCATTGAACGCGTGCCGCAGCGCCCACGGCGAGTTGACCCCGACACCCCAGACCGGCCCGAACTCCTGCCCGATGATCGTGGTCACGCCGGAGGCCAGTGAGGCCTCCATGATGCGGGGCGAGAGCAGGTGCACGTGCGTGTCGATCGCTCCGGCGGTCGCGATGAGGCCCTCGCCGGACACGATCGCGGTCCCGGTGCCGACCACCACGTCGACGCCGTCGAGGGTGTCCGGATTCCCGGCCCGCCCGATCGCGTGGATCCGGCCGCCGCGAATGCCGATCGAGACCTTGCGGATGCCGAGCGCCGCGTCGATGACCACGACATTGCTGATGACGAGGTCACAGGTATCGGCGACCGAAGCGGCCTTGAGGTGCAGGCCGTCGCGGGCGGTCTTGCCGAATCCGGCCAGGAACTCGGAACCGGGTTCCTGCGCGTCATCTTCGACCTCGATGATCAGGTTCGTGTCGCCGAGGCGGATGCGGTCACCCTTGCGCGCGCCGTGTACGGACACGTAGTCGTGTGGCTCGAGCTTGCTCATCGCGCGCCGTCCTTCGGTTCCTCGGCGGCGATGTGCGGCTCGAATTCCATCGCGTATCCCTCGGCTCGTGCCCGGTCGAGTGCCGCCTCGCGCGCGCCCGGAGCATCGAGCGGACCGTCGACCAGCCCGGAGAAACCGATCGCGATGCGCGCCCCGCCGATCGGCACGAGCGCCACCTCGACGACCGCGCCCGGTTCGAACCGCGTGGACGAACCGGCCGGGATGTCGAGCCGTAGCCCGTACGCGGCGGCTCGGTCGAACGCCAGCCGCCGGTTCACCTCGAAGAAGTGGAAGTGGCTGGTCACCGAGATCGGCACGGCGCCGGTGTTGCGGACCGGCAAGCTCGTCACCGGCGGGCGTTGGCCAGCCGCCGCGTCCCAGGAGGCGGTTCGCGCGTCGTCCCGGTCCTCGCGCGGCAGGATCGCGCCCGGCGCCCGCCCGCCGAGCGAGGCGCCGCGAAACGGCTCGGAGATCACGGCCAGCCGCGTGCCGTCCTCGAATACCGCCTCGACCTGCACCTCGGTGACGATGTCGGGGACGCCGGGCAGCACCTCGGCCGCCGAGAGCACGCTGCGCCCCGCCTCGATCGCCTCGGCCAGCCGCAAGCCGTCCCGCGCGGCCTCGCACACGGTGTCGGCGATCAGCGCGGTCGCCTCCGGCACGTTCAGCAGCAGGCCGCGGGCGCGCCGGGCCCGAGCCAGTTGCGCCGCGCCGAACAGCAGCAGCCGGTCCCGCTCCGTGGGGGTCAAGCGCATCCGGGCTCCCGCGAGGACGACGAGTCGCAAAGTCGCACTGACGGCCGCGCGGCGGGACGGCTGAGGCCAGCGCGCCCGCGCCACGGCGGCTGCGATCCAGCCAACCGCATCCCCGGCGGGTCCGCAAAGGATCTCGCCTGATCAAGCTGTGCGCGTTTCGCGGCCGCGCCTGCCGATCTGGAAAGCGCCGGGGCCGCGGCGAGCCCGGCGTCAGGGAGGCGTGCCGAGGTAGGCCTGGACCAGGTCCTTGGGCGCACGGCACAGCCAAGCCTCGATGAGCAGCTCGCGCAGATTCTCAACGTCGATCGGGCCGAGACGCACGAGGACGGAGGCGTGACCGTCGAAATGCGGCGTCGTGAAGCAGACGTCCGGATCCGAGGCCAGCAGCGCTTCTTTCGCGGCGAGATCCGGGACCCGCACGCCCAGAATCGGGCCCTGCGGCGCGGCGGCGCCCAACGCATCGAGGTCGGCGCGGCGCAGCGGTCGTTCCCAGGCGAAGCTCTTGTCGGCGCGCTTGTCCCGCACCCGCCAGTCGAGCGTGCCATGCGTCGTGCGCTCGAACGTCTCCGGCAACGCGAGCGCGATGCGCCGCACGTCCTCCCAGGTCGCCATGGGCCGAGCCCTTCTACTCCTCGGCCGGTTCGAGGGTGAGGCTGATGGAGTTGATGCAGTAGCGCTGGTCCGTGGGGGTCGGGTAGCCCTCGCCCTCGAAGACGTGGCCGAGATGCGAGCCGCAGCGGGCGCAGCGCACCTCGGTGCGGACCATTCCGAAGGAGCGGTCCTCCACCAGCTCGACCGCCTTGGAGTCGGTCGGGTCGTAGAACGACGGCCAGCCGCAGTGCGAGTGGAACTTGGTGTCCGAACGGAACAGCTCATTGCCGCAGGCGCGGCACTTGTAGACGCCGACCGTCTCGGTGTCGGTGTACTCGCCGGTGAAGGCGGGTTCCGTGCCCGCTTGGCGCAGGACGCGGAACTCCTTCGGGGAGAGCTCGGCGCGCCACTCGTCCTCGGACTTGGTCACCTCGTAGGTCATGATTCGAGCGTAAGGCCGCTGCGCGGCTCTCGGGGCCGCGGGGTGGCGGGGTAAGCGGACGGTAATGGGGTTCAGAGGGAACTCAGAGGATGCGCCGCGCTGGTCGCGGCGGCCGCGGTCAGGGCGTGGCGCGATTGGTGACGAGGTGGCGGGTGAACAGGAATCCGTCCTCCGCCAGTAGCGTGTGCAGGGTCAGCGGGAGGGGCGGTTCGAGCGGCGGGCCGTCGAGGATGCGCATCGCGTGGCCGGCCAGCAGTTGCGGCGAAAGGGCGAGACAGAGTTCGTCCAAGCGGCCGACGCGGGCCACTTCGGCGAGCAGATGCGGGCCGCCCTCGCACAGGATCCGGCCGCGGCCGGACGCCGCCAGCCGGTCGATGGCGAACCGCACGTCGGCGCGGCCGGTGCCCGCGATCAGCACCTCGCCGGCCTCCTGCGCCACGGCCAGGCGATCCGGGGGTGCGTCGCTGACCGTGATGGTGATCGTGGGGACCGCCGCCTCGCGGTAGAGCGGCGCGTCGAAGTCGAGCTCGAGGCTCGCGCTGATCACGGCGATCGCGGCGGCCGGGGCCTGGCCGGCGGCCTCGCGCAGGCGCGCGTACTGTTCACGCGGCGTCGCGGGCTGACGGTATCCCTCGGTGCGGACCGTGGTCGCCCCGACGAGGATCACGTCGGCCAGGCCGCGCAGCGCACGGAAGACCTTCTTGTCCGCCTCTCCGGACAGTCCGCCGGACTTGCCTTCCGCCTGCGCCGCCCCGTCCGCGGAGGCCACCATGTTCGCCCGGACCCAGCGGCGGGTGTGACCGGGGTACGCGTACACCACGGCCAGATCGGGTTCGACGTCTCGGTTGGGTCGCGGAATCAGTTGGCGCACATCGTCAGCGTGACACAGCCGCGCCGCTATCGCAGCCGTACCGGGAGCCCGGTGGGAGCGGGCCGCACGGCGTGCGAGCGGGTCGTGCTCAGGCCGTGATATCGCTCACAGGCTACCGTTGACCTGCGCAGATGTGCCCGGGGGAGAGGAAGGTCACGCCGCCGGCGGCCGGGTTCGCCGTCATGGCGGAAATACGATCGTGAGGTGACGGTGATCTTAAGCACGCAGATACCGGGGCGCCTTGCCGGGCGTGTTCCGACGGTCACGCCCGAGCGGCTGCTCGCGGAACTCGTGCCGCCGCCGCGCTTCGCATCCGCACGCTTCGACACCTATGTACCCGATCCCAACGAGCCATCGCAGAGTGCTGCGCGCGACCTCCTCGCGGCAGCGGCCGAACGGCCCGGAGACGAGCGGCGCACACCGCGATTCTCGGCCCGGCGCCTGCTGGGAAGGGGTGCCGGTTCGCCTAACGGCGGCTTCGCGGCATTCGAAGGGAAGGCCGGGGTCTACCTCGACGGCGGTTACGGCGTCGGCAAGACGCACCTGCTGGCGTCGCTGTGGCATGCGACGGAGGGGCAGAAGTCGTACGGCACGTTCGTGGAGTACACGAATCTGGTCGGCGCGCTCGGCTTCGCCGCCTGCGTCGCGCGTCTGGCCACCCGGGAACTGGTGTGCATCGACGAGTTCGAACTCGATGACCCCGGTGACACGGTGCTCATCAGCACCCTGCTCACCCGGCTGGCCGAGGCGGGAGTGCGGCTCGCGGCGACGTCGAACACGCTGCCGGACCGGCTCGGCGAGGGCCGGTTCGCCGCGGCTGACTTCCTGCGCGAGATCCAGGGCCTGGCCGCGCGTTTCGTCACGCTGCGCATCGAGGGCCGCGACTACCGCAGGCGCGAGGCCGCCGCGGCGCCCGCTCCCGCGAGCGAGGCGGACATCGCGGCGTTCCTGGACGCTGACGAGCCCGGGCGGGTCGTGGACGACTTCGGCGAACTGACCGACCATCTCGGGACCCTGCATCCGAGCCGCTACGGCGCACTGCTCGACGGAGTCGAGGCGGCAGCGCTGCGCGGACTGCGGCCGATCGACGACCAGAACGCGGCGCTGCGGCTCGTGGTGCTGGTGGACCGGCTGTACGATCGTTCGATCCCGGTTCTCGCCTCAGGCGTGCCGGTTGACCGGCTCTTCACCCCCCAGCTGCTGGCCGGCGGGTACCGCAAGAAGTATCTGCGCGCGACCTCGCGCCTGGTCTCGCTGGCGAGCGCCGGAGCCGCGCTGGTCCCGGCGCGTTCCTGACGGCCGGCCGGTGAAGTGCGAGAATCGCGTAAACGACCGAGCGGACGGCTCGACTGACTGAGGAGCGGCCACGTGGCGAAGTCTGGGAGCAAGGGCGACGGCAAGCGCCGTGCCGACGAGAAGCTCAAGAAGCGCGACGCGGACGAGGCCAAGAAGGCGGCCGGGGACAAGAAGGCCAGCGGCGATAAGAAGGCTGCCGCGGGCACGAAGAAGGACAAGCAGCCGGCCACGGTGACGCTCGCCGAGCGCGCGGTCGAGAAGGCCTCCGTGGGCGCGACCGCGCGCTCGAACGGAGCCACGAAGCTCAAGTCGGTCAAGCTCAAGCGCGCCGAGGGCACCCAGCAACTCGTGGAGCAAGTCGCGGCCGAGATCGTCATCGCGGAGCTCGACCGCGCGAACAATCCGGAACAGGCGGCCGCGGACTTCCCCGCGCTTACTCCGCAGAGCATTGAGACGGTGAAGGCGGCCGCGGAGGGCCACAAGAAGAGCGCGCGCAAGGGTGGCGCTAAGAGCGGCGGCAAGGGCAAGAACGCGGCCACGGTGGCGCCGGAGGCGGTCGCTGCGGACACGGTAGCCGCGGACGCGGACACGGTAGCCGCGGACGCGGCCGCGCCGGAGGTGGCGCCGGAGACGGCTGCGAAGGGCAAGGCCGCACGCGGGAAGTCTGCGCAGAAGAGCGTGAAGCAGGAGGCTGACGCTGCTCCGATTCCGTTCAGCGAGCTGCTGCGGGTGCCGGCCGGGTCGGTGGACCTCGCGGCGATCGACCCCGCTTCCACGCCCGGCGTCTCCTCCCGCGACCAGGCCGAGGAAGAGCTGCCCAAGCTCGCGGTCCGGCTGGAAGAGCTCCAGGAGCGGCTGTTCGCGGCGGCGCGCGGCGGCGACAGCAACCGCAGGGTGCTGCTCGTCCTGCAGGGCATGGACACCTCAGGCAAGGGCGGCACGGTGCGCCACGTCGTCGGCCAGCTCGACCCGAACGGCACCAGGCTGACCGCCTTCAAGGCGCCCACCGAGGAAGAGCGCGCGCACGACTTCCTGTGGCGCATCCGCTCGCAGCTGCCGGTCGCCGGCGAGGTCGGCATCTTCGACCGCTCGCACTACGAGGACGTGCTGATCGCCCGAGTGCGCAAGCTCGCGCTGCCGATGATCATCGGCCGGCGGTACCAGCTGATCAACGGCTTCGAGCAGAAGCTCGTCGCGGACGGCGTGGTGTTGGTCAAGTGCTTCCTGCACATCTCCCGCGAGGAGCAGAAGCAGCGCCTGCTGGCCCGCCTCGACGACCCGGCCAAGCACTGGAAGTACAACCCCGGCGACGTGGACGAGCGCGCGCTGTGGCCGCAGTATCAGGACGCTTACCGCATCGCGCTGGAGAAGTGCTCGACGCCGGACGCGCCCTGGTACGCCATCCCGGCGGACCACAAGTGGTACCGCAACTACGCGGTCACGCGGCTGCTGGTCGAGGCCCTGGAGCGGATCGATCCGGAGTACCCGGCCGGTAAGTTCGACGTCGAAGTCGAGCGCAAGCGCGTGCTGGCGAGCTGATCGCCGGGCGGCGCGGCCACGTCGACTCGTACAGAGCGACGCGTCAGGCCGCTGCGACGGCGGCGGCGGTAGCCGGGAGTGAGGGCGCGGGCCGCATCCCGGCGGCCTGCGCATAACGCTCCAGGACGAGCTGGACGAGTTCTGCCGGCGGCTCGCTGTCCGGCGTCGTCAACGGAGCCGCGATCGGAACGCGCGCCGCGAGCGCGTCGGCGCGCACCCGGTCGTACAGCAGGCCGGGCGCCAAGAAGTACGAGGCGACGGCGATCCGCGACGCGCCGGCGGATCGCAGCGCCCTGATGGCGCTCGTCGTCTCCGTTGGGGCGATCGTGGCAGAGGCGACGACCACGTCCAGGTCCGAATCGGCGCAGTCCGGGCCCTGCTCACCCAGACGCCGCCGCATCGCCGCGTCGAGCAGCGGATCCGGTCCCAGCGGATCGGCGACGAGCAACGCCGGCGGACGACGCAGGACGCGGCGCGCCTGCGTGGTGACAGCCGGGATGTCGTGCCCGACGTGATAGCCGTGGCTGAGAAAGAGCGGCAGCACCACGACGCGGCGCGTATCTTCGTGCGCTGCCGCGACAAGCCGGGCGAGCGCGGTAGGTACGTCCGGGCCGCACAGGTCGAGGAAACCCAGCTCCGCACGCAGCCCCGGCCTGGCCCGGCACACCGCCGCCAGCAGCCCGCGCAGCGAGGCTGCGTGGCGCGGGTCGCGCGAGCCGTGGGCCACGGCGAGCAGCGCGGGGCGCGAGATGTGTGCGTGCGGGGCGGTCATGAACGGCTCAGGCCCCTGGTACGCAGCAGCCGCCGCTCAAGCGGGGCGAAGAAGACCTGGTTGATGCCGATCCCGATGATCAGGATGATGATGATCGAGCCGATGGCCAGCGACAGGTCCAGGTTGTCCTGGGCGAACTTCATCACCTGGCCGACCCCGGGCCCCAGCGACGGCGAGATCGCGATCAGCTCCGCGGCCATCAGCGAGCGCCAGGCGAACGCCCAGCCCTGCTTCATGCCCGAGACGTAGCCGGGCAGCGCCGCGGGGAACAGGACGAAGCGCACCGAGTCGAGGCCGCGCGCGCCGAGGTTGCGCCCGACCCGGAGGTAAATCGGCGGAACCCGGTCAAGGCCGTCGATCAGGCCGATCGCGATCGAGGGCACCGCGCCGAGCAGCACCACCGTGTAGATCGTCGCCGAGGTGACGCCGAACCAGATGATGCCGATCGGCACCCACGCCACCGAGGGCAGGTTCTGCAGACCGGAGAGCAGCGGCTGGATCGCGGCGCGCAGCGGGGCGATCCGCGCCACCAGCAGGCCGATCACGGTGCCGATCGCGACCGAGGCGGCGAAGCCGATCGCGGCGCGGTACACCGAGTCCCAGACGGCCGCGCCGATCCGGCTCGGGCCCCAGTTCGTGCGCACCGCGTCCCACACGTCGCCGGGACCGGGCAGCATGATCTCGCCGGAGTGCACGTGCAGCGCGACGAGCAGGTCCCAGATCGCCACGATGACCGCGAGCGCGATGACCGGCGGCAGCACGCGAGCGACCAGGATGCGCCACCACGGCCGCCGGTCCTTGGCCGCCGCCGCGTCCAGGGCGTCAAGGCCGGCTTCCAGCTTGGCGAGCTTGTCGTGGCCGTCGTCGGCCGCGGGCTCGATCCGCGCCGCGGTCTCGTCCAGCGCGGCCGTGGTGGCCGTCACGGTGGCGGTCTCTTCAGCCATGGCGATTGACCTCCGCGTGCTTGGTGATCTCCCGGTGCAGCTCGTCGGTGATCTCACGGGCCAGGTTGGACACGGCGGCGTCCTCGATCCGGCGTGGCTGCGGGATGTCCACCCGCCATTCGCGGGCCACCCGGCCGGGCCGCGAGGAAAGCAGCACCACCCGCTGCCCGAGCCGCACCGCCTCGCGCACGTTGTGCGTGACGAACAGCACCGTCACCCCGGTCTCCTGCCACAGCGCGGTCAGCTCGCCGTGCAGCACGTCCCGGGTGATCGCGTCCAGCGCGGCGAACGGCTCGTCCATCAGCAGCACGTTGGCCTGCTGGGCCAGCGCGCGGGCCAGCGCGACTCGCTGGCGCATGCCGCCGGACAGCTCGTGTGCCCGCTTGTGCGCCGCGCCCTCCAGCCGCACCAGGCGCAGCAGTCGCTCCGCCTCGGCGCGGCGCTCCAGCTTGCCGACCCCGCGCAGCCGCAGCGCCAGCTCGATGTTCCCGGCCGCGGTCAGCCACGGGAACAGCGCGGACTCCTGGAACATCAGCGCCGCCCGCCCGCCGGTCACCTCGATGGAGCCGGAGCTGACCGGGTCTAGACCCGCCACCAGGTTCAGCAGCGTGGACTTGCCGCAGCCGGAGGCACCGAGCAGGCAGACGAACTCGCCTGGCGCGACGGTCAGGTCGATGCCGTCGAGCACCGGCGTGCCGGTCTCCTTGCCGAACCACTTGGTGACGCCGTTCAGCCGCACGGCCGCCGCGGTAAGCGTGCCGGCGCTGGGCGCCTCGTCGATCGTCACGGTCATCTCGCTGTCCTCCTTGGTCCGCCGCCCGGCGGTGGCGGCATGCGTTACGCGGTTCGCCGGGCGGCGGTGTGGGGCGGGAATGCTGTTCAGTCGGTGCGTTACTGGTTACCGAGTCCGGCCGCTGACACAGTCGGCTGCCCGGCGTCGGTCAGCGCCTGGTTGAGCAGGGTCAGGTCGTAGATGCCGTTGAGCGGGGTCTGCTTGAGCAGGCCGTCGGAGACCGCGTGGTCCAGGCTGGTTTGCAGCGAGGCCGCCTCGGGGTCGTTGGTGACGTTCTCCTCGGTCCACGCGCGGGTGATCACCGGGTCCTTGAGCGACTTGCCGGTCAGCTGCTTGATCGTGGAATTGACCAGCGTGGCGGCCTCGGCCGAGTTGGCGCTGACCCAGGCGTTCGCGGCGATCTGGCCTTCGATCAGAGCCTTGACGCTCTGCGGGTGCGCCTGCAGGAAGGACTTGGAGACCACCAGGTTGGTGGTGGCGAACTGGCTGTTAGGCCACAGCGACTTCTCGTCCACGAGCACGTGGCCCTTGCCCTCGACGACCAGGCGGGAGGCCCACGGCTCGGGCACCCAGGCGCCGTCGATCTTCCCGGCCTCGAACAGGGTGAGCGAGGTGGCGTTGTCGGTCGGCGTGATCTTCACGTCGCCGCCGCCCTGCTGGTCGGTCGTGTAGCCCTGCTGCTTGAGCCAGTAGCGCAGCGCCACGTCCTGGGTGTTGCCCAGCTGCGGCGAGGCCAGCGTCTTGCCCTTGAGGTCGGCCGGCGAGTTGATCTTCGAGGAGACCACGAGTTCGGCGCCGGCGTTCTCCGCGCCGGCCACGATGACCAGGCCGCCCTTGGACTTGACCCAGGCGTTGAGCGCGGAGGACGGGCCGACGTACGCGGCGTCGAGCTTGCCGCCGAGCAGTGCGGTCATCTCGTCCGGGCCCGCGTTGAAGATCTGGGTCTCCAGCTTCGCGCCGGCGAGCTTCTGCGCGAAGAAGTTCTTCGCGACGCCGACGATGGCGGTCGTGTGCGTGACGTTGGCGAAGTAGCCGAGACGCACGTCGCTGGCCGCGGTGCCGGCTGAGGAGGCCGAGCTGTTCGCGGCGACCGGGGTGCTGCTGACCGGCGCGGCGGCGTGCGCGCAGGCGGCGGTCAGCGCGAGGGTGGACAGGGCGGCGGCGCCGAGAAGCGCGCGTTTGACGGGGTGGGCGGGGCGGGAGCCGGGCGCGATACGGAGCGGGGACACGTGGATTCCTCGTTCGGTGTCGAGAGAAGAAAGGGGCCTGAGCAAGGCGGCGCGGACTTGGCCGGACCGCCGTGACGAACGGCGTCGATATGCGTCAGCCGCGGGTGCCTCGCGGGCACCGGCTCCGATGAGCGTTCAGAGCACGGCCGGGCAGTTGAGCGAGCTGGTACACCCGCTCAGCCGTCCTGTCTCCCTCGGGTGGATCGCGCCGGAGATCCCGGCGAGTATGAAATCAGGCACCTGCTACACCTCCGCCGTGGCGGCGGCCGGTGCGGCGGCGCTCTGGTCCGCGTGGTGGACGCCGTGCAGCGGCGTGCCGACCATGCCGGCGGTCAGCGTCGCGCCGTCGCTCTCGTCGATGAGCAGGAACGAGCCGGTGCGCCGGTTGTCGGTGTAGTCGTCGAGCGGCAGCGGGGCCGCGACGCGCAGCGTGACCCGGCCGATCTCGTTGACCGACAGCGCCTGCGGGTGCTGCTCCTCGGCCAGCGTGTCGATGTCCAGGCGCGCGTCCAGCGAGCGGACGATCGCCTTGACCGTCTTGGTGGTGTGCCGAAGCAGTACCCTGTCGCCGGAGCGCAGCGGCCGGTCGGCCAGGTGGCACACGGTCGCGGTCACGTCCTGCGTCGCGTGCGGGGCCTGCGCCGCCGGGGCGATCACATCGCCGCGCGAGATGTCCAGGTCGTCGGTCAGGCGCAGCGTCACCGACTGCGGCGCGAACGCCACCTCGACGTCCTGCTCGCCGAGCCGGTCGATCCCGGCGATCGTCGAACGCTGACCCGAGGGCAGCACCACGACCTCGTCGCCGGGCCGCAGCACGCCGGAGACCAGCTGCCCGGCGTAGCCGCGGTAGTCGCGGAACTCGCCCGGGGTCTGCGGCCGCAGCACGTACTGCACCGGGAAGCGCGCCGGATGCGCCTCCGGGCTCTCCTCCACGTCCACGGCCTCGAGGTGCTCCAGCAGCGTCGGGCCGCCGTACCAGTCCATCGAGGCCGAGGGCTCGACCACGTTGTCGCCGGCCAGCGCGCTGATCGGGATCGCGGTCACCTCGGGCACGCCGAGCCTGGCTGCGTACTCGGTGAACTCGTCCGCGATCGGGGCGAAGATCGCTTCGTCGTAGCCGACCAGGTCCATCTTGTTCACGGCGAGCACGACGTGAGGCACGCGAAGCAGGGCCGCCACGGCCGCGTGCCGCCTGGTCTGCTCGACCACGCCGTTGCGCGCGTCGACCAGTACGACCGCGAGCTGCGCGGTGGACGCGCCGGTGACCATGTTGCGGGTGTACTGCACGTGCCCCGGCGTGTCGGCCAGGATGAACCGGCGGCGCGGGGTGGCGAAGTAGCGGTAGGCCACGTCGATGGTGATGCCCTGCTCGCGCTCGGCGCGCAGCCCGTCGGTGAGCAGCGCGAGGTCGGCGCCGTCGAGGCCGCGTTCGCGGGAGACCCGCTCCACCGCGTCGAGCTGGTCCGCGAACACCGCCTTGCAGTCGTGCAGCAGCCGTCCGACGAGGGTGGACTTGCCGTCGTCGACCGACCCGGCGGTGGCCAGGCGCAGCAGGGAGATTTCCGTGGGCGTGGCGGTCATGGCTAGAAATACCCCTCGCGCTTGCGGTCTTCCATCGCGGCCTCGGACAGCTTGTCGTCGGCTCGGGTGGCCCCGCGCTCGGTCAGCGTCGAGGCGGCGATCTCACGGATCACCTGACTGATCGTCACGGCGTCCGAATCCACGGCGCCGGTGCAGGACATGTCGCCGACGGTGCGGTAACGCACCACGCGCCGCTCGACCGGCTCGCCGTCCTTCGGGCCGCCCCACTCGCCGGGCGTCAGCCACATCCCGTCGCGCTGGAAGACCTCGCGCTCGTGCGCGAAGTAGATCTCCGGCAGCTCGATCTGCTCGCGCTCGATGTACTGCCAGACATCCAGCTCGGTCCAGTTGGACAGCGGGAAGACCCGCACGTGCTCGCCGGGCCGGTGCCGGCCGTTGTACAGCGCCCACAGCTCGGGGCGCTGCCGGCGCGGGTCCCAGCCGCCGAACTCGTCACGCAGCGAGAAGACCCGCTCTTTCGCGCGGGCCTTCTCCTCGTCGCGGCGTCCGCCGCCGAACACCGCGTCGAACTTGTTCTCGGTGATCGCGTCCAGCAGCGGCACGGTCTGCAGCGGGTTGCGGGTGCCGTCCGGGCGCTCGCGCAGCCGGCCGGAGTCGATGTACTCCTGCACGGAGGCCACGTGCAGCCGCAGCCCGTGCTTCTCGACAGTGCGGTCGCGGAAGGCCAGCACCTCGGGGAAGTTGTGGCCGGTGTCCACGTGCAGCAGCCCGAACGGCACCGGGGCCGGCCAGAACGCCTTGAGCGCCAGGTGCAGCATCACGATGGAGTCCTTGCCGCCGGAGAAGAGCAGCACCGGGCGCTCGAACTCCCCGGCGACCTCCCGGAAGATGTGCACCGACTCGGCCTCCAGCACGTCCAGGTGCGACAGCGCCCTGGAGG
>NZ_DASRBQ010000017.1:0-15352 GCF_035653575.1 Actinocrinis sp. | reverse complement strand
CAAGTCGCGTGGCCTGGACAACTTCCTGCCGCGCACGCCGGAAAACAGCACCCCGACCACCTTCCGCTCGTGGGCCGAGGCCGTGCTCAAGCCCGCAGTCGAGGCGGCGCGCCAGGC
The DNA here is from genome assembly GCF_035653575.1 of Actinocrinis sp. Classification (GTDB taxonomy): domain Bacteria; phylum Actinomycetota; class Actinomycetes; order Streptomycetales; family Catenulisporaceae; genus Actinocrinis. Next base: position 15,235 of record NZ_DASRBQ010000017.1, on the reverse strand, counting down.
AGCGTCCTGATATCCCTATGTTCTGACGGCTCGACATTCACCGTCACATGGCAACGGGCGCGGCTGGACGCACCGATCACCCGGCCAAGGCCAGCCGGATCTGCGCCGTCGACTTGGGCCCTCCTAGCTGTCGTCGCGGGGGCACGGATCGATCAGTCGGAGTGCGGGCCCTACTCGTCGTGGCGCCGGGTTTGGGTGAACTAGGAAAGCCTCCACCGGAAAGTACTGTGCGGCCCCGCCGTCGACGGCGGGGCCGCACGATGCTTTGAATGTGGCCTATCGCCTGACCTGGGCTTGGACGGCAGTTGAGGGCAAGCTTGACGGCAGGCTGGGCGACGACCGTCGCAGCGCTGTCAGGCGGCCCTGCCCTTCGTCGGCCGGGTCAGGTGTCGTGGAGCCGGCTTCGAAGGTCATCTACGCGTGGGTCGCCGGGTCGCAGGGGTCTCAGATGCCGGCGAGCTTGGGGCGTCTGGCGGGGTTGCCGTAGGTCAGGACTCTGTGTAGGCCATCGCGGAGGCGGATGCTGTCAGCCGGCGGGATGGCCAGGGCGAGTTCGCGCTCCGGGGTCCGGATGCCGAGTTCTTCGGCCGCATCTGGGTGGAAGCGGAAGCGGAGGGTGGTGCCGGTCAACTCGGCGCGTTGGATGCCGCCGTAGTGCACGGCGCCCTGTTCGTCCATGAGGCAGTAGGTGTGCATGTCGGTGGCGGCGTCCTGATCATCGGGCGGGGTCAGCGCGCACTGCAGAATCAGGTACCCCCCTTCGCCGCTGGGGTGTTGGGCGAGGCCGACGGTGAAGGCGTCGATGGTCTCCTCGACGGTGACCCGCGCGACGGTGTCGAAGCCGGGGGAGGGCATGGGGCGATTATCCCGCCTTTCGTCCTACTATCCCGTTACCGGCTCGCCCGGCTTCCGATGCGCCAGACGTTGCTGCCCCAGTTGTGGGTGACATTCACGCCCAACTCGTTGACCGCCCGGATCCGAAAGATTGGCGCACACTTCAGTGGGCGAATCGGAAATCCTGAACCTCCTTGCCGGGGCCAGGAATGCGGTGCAGTTCGAGATCCGGTCCGAACGTATCAGGCACCGGCGACAACCGCGTGTGATCGGCAGGCGATGGCCCACAGGGGGCGTCCTCTAACCATGGGTGGAGAGGAAGCTCTATCCGCGGCGCGATGTGCCTGCCAGGTGGTTCGCGGAGTATGGGCGGCATGGATGAGACACGCGCGGTGTATGTCCGCGGATTGCGAAAGAACTACGGCGGCCGGACCGCGGTCGACGGTGTCGACCTGGATGTCGAGGCCGGCCAGATCGTCGGGCTGATCGGTTCGAACGGGGCGGGCAAGACGACCACGGTCGAGTGTGTGCAGGGTCTGCGGCGGCCCGATTCGGGCATGCTGCGGATCTTCGGGCTCGACCCGCATGGTCAGTACGAGCGCGTACGCGCGCTGATCGGCAGTCAGCTGCAGGACTCGGCGCTGCCGGATCGGTTGCGGGTCGCCGAGGCGGTGAGCTTGTTCGGCGGCGGGGATGGCGACGGCCTGCTGGAGACGTTCGGTCTGGCCGCGCGCCGGCGCTCGGCGTTCGCCTCGCTCAGCGGCGGCGAGCGGCAGCGGCTGTTTCTGGTGCTTGCGCTGCTGAATCGGCCCCGGTTGGTCATTCTCGACGAGCTGACGCAGGGCCTGGATCCGATGGCGCGGCGCACCGTCTGGGCTGCCGTGGACCGTCTGCGTCAGGACGGCATCGCGGTGCTGCTGGTGACCCACGAACTCGACGACGCGCAGGCGCTGTGCGACCGCATCGTGGTGATGAACGCGGGCCGAGTCGTGGACAGCGGATCGCCTGCCGAGCTTGTCGAGCGGCACGGGCGGCGGGCCACGATCGGCTTCACCGTGCCGGTCGGCTCCGGCTGGTCGTGCGGGCGGCTGGCCGGCCTGCCCGGGGTCGATGACGTCGAGCTGGCCGGCGACCGGGTGACGGTGCGGGGAGACCGAGGCGCCATCGCCCACGTCGGCGCGGCGCTCGTGGACGGCGGCTGGGTGCCGAGCGACCTGTCGGTGCAGGTACCGACGCTCGAGGACGCTCTGCTGAGCCTGCTTCAGGACACCGACCCCGGCGCCGCGCGGGCGGCCCGCGAATCCGAATCAGAATCCGATGACCTAGTGGGAGCCCTGCGATGACGTCCGCCACGAGCACAGCCGCGAAGAGCGCTGCGCGAACCACGCACGGCGCCGCGGGCGCGACCGCACGCCTAGTGCGCACCGAACTGACCCTGATCCGGCGCGACCCGTTGACACTGACCTTCGTCTTCGTCTTCCCCGTGGTCACGATGCTGATCATCGGGGGATCCTTCGGCACGACGCCCACGCCCGGCTTCGACAACGTCGACCCGTCGCACTGGTACGTGGCGTCCTATCTGACCGTCATCATCGCGGCCACCGGCCTGATCACCGTGCCCGTACACCTGGCGTCCTACCGCGAGCGCGGCGTACTGCGCCGGTTCGCCGCCGCCGGCTTCCCGCGCTGGTCCTTCGCGCTGGCCGAACTGGTGGTCGGTTTGTTCCCCATCGCTGTGGGTTCGGCGATCCTGCTGGCCGTCGCCGCTCCCGTATACGGCGTGCCGCACCTGCACCAGCCCGGGCGCGTACTGGCCGCGTTCGCCTTGGGATCAGTGGCCTTCATCGCCATCGGTGTGCTGCTCGGCTCGCTGCTGCCCTCAGCCCGCGCGGCGCAGGCCACAGGACTGATCCTGTTCTTCCCCTCCTTCCTGATCGGCTCCGGCGGACCGCCGCCGAACGTGATGGGCTCCGCGATCCGCGCCGTCTCCGGTTACCTGCCGCTGACCCGAGTGACCGACGCCGTGCGCGACCCGTGGCTCGGCATCGGCTCCGCCACGACCTCGCTGATCGTAGTGGCCCTGCTCGCGGCGTTCGCCGCGGTCGCGGCGATACGCCGAACGGCGCTGTGAAGCCGCAGCCCGGCCCGAGCGGCCCGTCGCCGTCGATCCGCGGGGGGATCACGGCGGCGGGCTCACCGCCGAAGGCCCGCAACACTCGCGATCGCCGCACGATCCGCAGCGAGATCGGTAGGATTCGAGGCGTGACCGGCGGTTCAGGCGCTCCTGTCGTAGTGGGGCCGCCCCGCTGGTGGCGGTGGCCCGGCCTGGTGGCGTTCGCCGCGTTCCTGGCTCTCGCCGCCGCGATCAAAATCGGTCATGGCATCGCGGCCGTGTACGTCGGGCTGCCGCTGGCCGCCGCGGCGGCCGTGCCGTGCTTCCTGACCAGGTCGCGCCTGCTCCTGCTGTACGCGGCCGCCGCCGGGACAGGCGTCGCGCTGCTCGCCCACGGCAACCCGCGCGACGTCGGGTGGTTCGCGCTGTGCGTGCTGGAGATCTGGTGCGTCGCGGTCGGCGGCCTGGTCCCCGGCCTGGCCTTCTGGGCTGCGAGCATGACGTTGCTCGCGGTCGAGGGACTCGCGGTCGCGCCCGATCCCGGTTGGACTGCCTGGGCTTCGGGGTTGACCTTCTCAGTGTTCTGCGCCTTGCTGCTGCGCCAGCAGCTCGTGCTGCTCGAGCGGTTGCGTGAGGCGCAGGCCGACCTCGCCGAGCGATCCCGCGCCGACGAGCGCACCCGGATCGCTCGCGAGTTGCACGACGGAATTGCCCACAGCCTCACTGTTTCGCTCCTGCACGTCTCCAGCGCGCGGCTGGCTGTCGAGCACGACCCGCAGGACGCCGCCCGGGCGCTTGCCGAGGCGGAGCGGCTCGGTCGCCAGAGCCTGACCGAGGTGCGCACGGTCGTCGGTCTGCCGCGCACCGGCGACCGCGTCCCGCCGCCCCTACCGGGTATCAGTGACCTGAAAGACCTGGTGGCACAGCTCCGCGCCGCAGGCGTCGATGCGACGCTCACCCTCGACGGCGCACTCCACACGCTACCGGCGACGACCGGCGTCACCGTCTACCGCATCGTGCAGGAGGCGCTGACGAACGCGACCAAGCACGCGCCCGGAGCGCCAGTGGCGGTGCGCGCGCAGGTGCTTCCCGACAGCGTGCAGGTGGACGTCGACAGCGCGGGAGCTCCCGGCCACGGGTCGGGGATGGGCCTGGACAACATGCGGGAGCGGGCGGCAGCAGTCGGCGGCACCTGCGTCGCCGGTCCCGGGGGCGGCGGCTGGCTCGTCACCGCGACACTCCCGCTCGAGCGAGGCGATGCGCAGTGACCGGCGCGGACAAGCTGATCAGGGTTCTGCTCGTGGACGATCAGGATCTCGTGCGCGCCGGTCTACGCGGCATTCTGCGTGAGCGCTTCGGCTTCCAGGTGGTTGCCGAATGCCCGGATGGTAGTGGCGTGCCGGCAGCGGTACGCGCATCCGCACCCGACGTGGTGGTGATGGACGTGCGCATGCCGCTGGTCGACGGCGTCGCCGCAACGGCGAACCTGCGCGCCGCCTCGCCGGACGTCCCGGTGCTGGCCCTGACTACCTTCGACGACGACGCGGCGCTGGCCGGCATGCTGCGCGCGGGAGCCGCGGGCTTCGTCCTCAAAGGGGCACCTGCCGAGGAACTGCAGCGTGCGGTCCGCGTCGTCGCGCAGGGCGGTGCGTGGCTGGATCCGGCGGTGACCGGCCGGGTCCTGGCCGTCTACCGCGACGCGCCGCCGGCCACCCCAGCCCGGCCCACCGCGCTCGAGCGGCTGACCGACCGCGAACGCCAAGTCCTAGCTCTGATCGGCCGCGGCCGCAGCAACGCCGAGATCGCTGCCGACCTGCGCGTGGGCGAGGGTACCGTCAAGACCCACATCAACCACATCTTCACCAAGCTCGACCTGCGCGACCGCCCGGCGGCGATCATCTTCGCGTTCGACCACCGTCTTACCGAACAGTGAGCCGACTGGACCCGTGCGCAGTGGCGCATACCTACCTCGACGACGACCCGCCGGTGCCGGCCATGCTTCGCTAATAACCGCAGGTGGTGCCCCCGTGCGGGGACTGCCGTTGGGTAGGGCTCGTGCGGTCGTGGGCTGGTGTGTGGGGTTGCACGTGGGAGAATCGGCCGGTGACCCCGGATGCGGCACGCGCGGATGCTGAGGGGCACGGACGCGCAACCTTGTGCAGCGAGGAGGCCAGCGGGCTTACGGTGCGCGAGGTGGTGCCGGTACGGATGCTGGGTGACGGTCTCGTCGAGGTGTTGCGCAGTCCGGGCATTGTCACAGGGTGCGCCGCTGGCGATGTGGTGCGGATCGTCGATGAGGACGGACGATTTATCGTCACGCACCGGGGTCCGAATGAGTGTGTTCAGGCGTATGGGAGCCCGCAATTCACGCTGAAGGCGATTGACGTGCTTTCTGTGCTGTTCGAGCGGGCGGGCGGGATGGTGGAAGCGCCTGCGCATCGTGCATACCTGGTGGTGACCGTCCCGACGAGCGTGGGACGCGCGTGGATCACGGATCGGATGACCGAGTGGTGCGCGGACTTTGAGGCCACCTCATGGCGGTTCGGGACGTAGCGGTGCCGAAATAGCGTGACCAGAGGCGCGGGGCGCCCGAGGTCAACCGATCACGCACCTGTCCGGGGCTCAGCGGCTCGCCCGCGTCCCAGAGCGCTGCGAGCACCGCGGGTTCCAGTTCCCCGGCGCCCCGGCGCGCCGGCGCGCCGGCGCGCAGCCCGCTCGTCCGCCGTCTCAGGATCCTTGTTACCCGCCACGCGGCGTCCTTCCCGAGAGCGTGACCATCTACGTTAGTGTAGAAATTCCGTGGTCCTGCCGATTAACCCGCGGGCCAATGTGCCACGCCGCGCAGCATCCCAGACCGGAAAGAGCACCGCCGATGAGCGCACCGGCCCAGCTGCCCGGATTCCTGGCGACCCTCGCCCCAGTGCTCGACCACTGGGGCTACCTCGCGGTCGCGTTCCTGCTGTTCGTCGAGGACTTCGGAGTACCCGCCCCGGGCGAAACCGTCCTGATCGCTGCCTCCGTCTACGCCGGAGCCGGGAGGCTGAACATCGTGGCCGTGGGCGTCATCGCCTTCGCCGCAGCGGTACTCGGCGACAACGCCGGCTACGCCATCGGCCACTTCGGCGGCCGCGCGCTGGTGCTGCGCTACGGCCGCTACGTGCGGCTGACCGAAGAACGCCTGGCCAAAGCAGAGGGCTTCTTCATCCGGCGCGGCGGTGCCATCGTCACCGTGGCCCGGTTCATCGAAGGGCTGCGCCAAGCCAACGGCATCGTCGCGGGCACCACCGGCATGCCCTGGCGCAAATTCCTGCTGTTCAACGCCCTGGGCGCCGCCCTGTGGGTCGGCACCTGGACCAGCGTCGGGTACTTCGCTGGCGATCACATCGAAACCATCTACCGGCAGGTCAGCCGCTACTCCCTCTACCTGCTCGTCGCCGCTGTCGTGCTCGTCATCGCGTGGGCGGCCAACCGCTACCGGCGAAACAGAGCCCGCCGCCGCCCGACCGACTCTCGCTGACGGCGGTACCCCCGTCTGCGGCGCATACAGCGCTAGCGGGCCGCGAGATAGCAAGGCGGGCGGCCCGGCATCGTGTCACCGGCGCCGCGGCCCGGGTTTGCGAGCATGCTGGTCGCGGCCGCGTGGGTGATCAGGAGTCTGGTTAACGGTGGCGCAGGTGCCAGGCCGCGAGAGCGAGCGCACCGGCGCCGGTGACGGCCGCGAACGTGGCGATCGCGGTGAACAGCGTGGTCGCCACAGCCAGCACGCCGATCCCGATTACCGGTATCGAGACGCCGAGATAGATGCACACGTAGAAGGCGGCGCTGACCTCGGCGCGCTGCCGGTCCGGTGCGATGCGGGTCAGATCGTCCTGTGCGGCCAGCACCGCCAGGCCGTGACCGGCGCCGGCCAGCACCGCGCCCGCCACGAGCAGTGCGCTGCTGTGCGCGGGCGAGGCGAGGACCAGGGCCAGCAGTCCGGCGGCGAGCAGCACCAGCCCGCCAGCCTGGGCCTGGGCGGGCGGCGCTCCGCGTCGCACGACCAGCTGCGCGGCGCAGGAGCACAGGAACATCAGCGCGGTCACCAGGGCCAGCAACGCCAGATTGCGCGAGTGCAGCACCATGCGACCCGCGTAGGACGGCATCACGGACAGGAACAAGCCCGCGGCCACCGCCCACACCGCCGCGGCGGTCAGCGCTACGCGCAGGAATGCGCCGCGGATCTCCGCAGGCACCTGAGGTCGTCGTATCCGCAGCCCGCCGGGCTGACGCTGCGCGGTCTCGGGCACCAACGGCAGCGCAGCCCCGATCAGCACGCACACGACCGCGCCGACGATGAACGGGGTGATCTGTGGTGCTGGAGCCCACTGAGCCAGTACACCGCACAGCAACACGCCCGCGGCGGTGCCGCCAGCCTGCGAGAGCGTGGCCAGCAGTGCCGCGCGACGAGCGTCACCGTCTGGCGCCAACTCGACCAGCGCCGCAGTCGCCGCACCGCTGAGCATTCCTTGCGCCACGCCGAGCATCGCCCGCGCGGCGAACAGCCACCACGTCGACGTCGCCAGCGCGAAGAGCACCAGCGCGGCGATGGCCAGGCCGAGGCCGATCGCGATCACCGTGCGGCGGCCAAGCCGGTCGGAGAGCTGCCCGAAGATCAGCAGCGCCGGGGCCAGCACCAGCGCGTAGACGGCGAAGATCAGCGCGAGGACGACGGTGGAGAACCGGAACTGCTCGGCCCACACTGCATACAGCGGCGTGGCCAGGTTGGCGCTCAGCAGCAACGCGCTGAACGACGCGGTGACCACCAGCAGCGCCACGCGTGAGTGGGGACGGCGCGCGGTGTCAGCCGAGGCATGCTCAGCGTGCTGCCGTACTAGAGCGGAAGTTCGGGCACCAGGCATAGGCGTGGCACCTCCTCCAAGCGCCTGATTGCTATGCATCGTGGGGATCCAACTGCCAAGGGACACGCTGTGACGACGTAGCCCAGCGCAGCGGCGCGCCGAGACACCGAACGTGGATCGATGCTTGCTGCGGCTACCTGCCGTATGTGCCCACGAGCGTCGCCGAGGCGAGAGCCCGCTCGCGCACCGCGGCCACGTCCTCGGCCGTGAACCCGGTGCGCAGGCCTGTCGGCTCGGGCAAGGCATACAGCCGGAAGAAGTAGTGGTGCGGCTCGTCGCCGACCGGCGGGTGTGGTCCGCCGTACCCGGCGCCGCCGAACCCGTTGCGCCCGGCCACCGCAGCCGCGGGCTGACGTCCGGCTTCCACGCCGCCCTCGGTGGGCGGGATGTCGGCCAGCAACCAGTGCACGAATCTGCCCGAAGGCGCATCCGGGTCCTCGCAGACCAGAACGAGTTCCGCCGCGCCGTCGGGCACATCGTCCCACTCCAGAGGCGGGGAGAAGTCGCCCTTCTGGTGGGAGTACTGGGCTGGAATCAGCGCGTGATCGCTGAACGCGGGACTACGCAGGTGCATGATCATCACCTTCGTGCTCGCTACTGTTTCGGTACGCAACCGCCTTGCCCGCCGATGCCCGGGGCATGCACGACAGTCCGATTCCCGCGGCAGCTATTCGTGATGGGCAGCCTGGCGTCGCAGGGTGCTTCAGTCTTTGCGGACGCGGTAGCGCAGGTGCGTGACGCGGTCACCGGTCACGACCGGCTCCGGGTCCTCGAGCAGGACCGGACCGTCAGCGAAGCTGCCGAAGAACCGCTTACCGGAGCCGAACACCACCGGTACCAGGGCCACGTCCAGCTCGTCCACCAAGCCGGCTGCGAAGGCTTGGCCGCCGACGTCGCCGCCGTTGAGCGCGACGTCCCGGTGGGGTCCGGCAACCTGCTTGGCCTGGGCGATCGCGCTGTGCACGCCGTCGGTGACGAACGTGAACGGTGCCTTGCCGTAGAACTCCCAGTCGGTCGGGGCGCTGTGTGTGACCACGAACACTCGGTCACCGGCGACCGGCACCCCGTTCCAGCCATTGGTGATGTCGAACAGTCGGCGCCCGATCACCATCGCGCCGATGCGCGACCAGGCTGCGTCCAGATAGCGGGCGGTCGCGGGTGAGGTCTTGAAATGGACGTAGAACGTGTCTCGCCCGCCCTTAATCGGCGTGTCGCCGTTGAAGTAGAAGTCGTGCAGCGGCCCGACCCCGTCGTGCTCGTCGGCGAGGAAGCCGTCCAGGGAGACCGCGTCGGCCATGATGACCTTGCTCATCGCTCACACCTCCCGCTCGAGCAGTTCGGCCAGCCGGTTCATCGAGTCCTCGATCCCGCCGGTCATGCCCGCCGCCAGCGCGCCGTCGCGGGTCTCCAGCGACGGGAAGACCGAACGCTGAGTCAGCCGGGTGCGGCCGTCGACCACGCTGAAGCGGTGGATCTCAAGCGCCACCTCGTCGGGCACGCCCTCGTACTCGAAGGTCTGGATGATCAGCTCATCACGCCGCACGGTGTGGAACACACCGTGGAACGAGGCGCGCTGGTCGCCGAGATGCCCGCCGTGGTGCGTGTAGCGGTAGCGGCCGCCGGGACGCGCGTCGTACTCCTCGATGTCGATCTGAAGGTCGCGCGGACCCAGCCACTGCGCCACCAGCTCAGGTTCGGTGACCGCACGGAACACCCGGGCGGGAGTGGCGTCGAAGTCCCGGGTCACCTCCAGGAACGGGGTGCCATTGGGCGCGGTGATGGTCGTCGGGTGCGTGCTCATCGTTCCTCCTGCTCTTTCAAGGTCTCCAGCACGGCGTCCAGCCGCCGGAACCTGCTCTCCGCCGCCAGCCGATAGCCGTCGATCCAGCTGGTCAGCGCCTCTAGGGCGGCCGGGTCCAGGTGGCACGGGCGGCGCTGACCGTCGCGGCTACGGGTGATCAGGCCGGCGTCCTCAAGGACCCCGATGTGCCTGGAGACCGCCTGCTTGGTGATCGGGAACAGCGCGGCCAGCTCGTTCACGGTGGCCTCGCCCCGCGACAGGCGCGCCACGATCGCGCGACGCACCGGGTCGCCAAGGGCCATGAAGGCTCGGTCCAGAGCCGCCTCGGGATCCGGCGCCCGCTCATTGTCAACCATGTATGTGATCAATCGATCCGTTAATCAAGTGATAGGTTGACTATAGGTCGCGCCCGTGCTGACGTCAACCCGCGCTCCACGGAAAACGGCCGCGATCACGGCTGGCGAGGTCGACCCGCTCGCACTGCGCCGGGTGCTTCAAGAAATCGCGCGAGTCGGCGCGCGCCAGGGTCGATGAGACGCAGACCGCCGCGCTATGCCACGAGGTCGTCGAGGTCGTCGAGGTCGTCGAGGTCGTCGAGGAGGCGGCGGCGAACGGGATGATCAACAAAGGTCGCGCAGAGCCTGCCGGAGGACACTGTTGCCCTTACAGCTTCCGTCGTGGCAGAGGGCTGATGCGCGTGGGCCCGACGCGCAAGAGTGGTTCGCGGGCGGGCGCGGCCGGGCGGATGAGCTTCGCGTCGGCCGTTTGGTCGCCCAGCGCTATGGCATCGGTGGTGTCGCGCCCCTGCGGCGGGACCGCGGTGTACTCGCGCTTTCGGGCCTGGTCGTAGGTAGCGCGCCGAGCCGGGTCGCGCAGGACGGCGTACGCGGTGGTCACGGCCGTGAAGCGGACAAGGGTCTCGCCGGGTGCGGTGGCCGTGTCGGGATGCAGTGCACGCACCAGCGCACGGTAAGCGCGGGTGATCTCTTGGGGTGTCGCCGTCACGGACACGCCAAGGACGGCGTAGTGGTCCTGCGAGCCGGACGACGCGTCAGACCGGTGCATACCGTCTCACCTTCCGCGCTCCTTTGCGTGGCCCGGATCAGCCGCGCGCTCGCTGCTCACGCGGCGCTGGCCGCCAGCGCCGGACGTGGCTGCGGCTGCGGCTTGCGCGATGGGAAAGGGTGGTGCTCCTGTTGGAGGAAGAGGGCGTGGATGCCCGTGGCCTTGAGGACCTTGGCGAGCGTGGGGCGCACCCCGCGCAGGGCGGGCGGCTGGCGTCGGGCGCGCACGGCTTCACGGTGTAGCGCGCGCAACGCGCGCAGGGCGACGCCGTCGTAGAGCATGGCGCGCGAAAGGTCCACCACCAGCCGATCGTGGCGCGCGAATTCCGCCAGCAAGCGCTCGCGCAACTGCTCGGCGGTGGCGATATCCACCTCGCCGCACACGTGCAGCACCGTGGTGCCGTCCGGGTCGGTGCTCACAGCGAAATCCAGAAGGGGCGCGGTCATGGTTGCTCACCTACTGTGATGCCGGGCCGAATCGGCCGTGTCCCGGGTCGGCGGGCCCCGGGACACGGCAGGTGCCTGGTTGAATGCCGGCCACCGCGGCGGGTTCCGCGTCGCGGATCCCGACGGGCGGGGGACCCTCTCACCTCGCCCGGGTCAGGCGCTGATCTGCTGGCGCTCGCTCTCGCCAGAGGTGATCTGGATCTTGCGGGGCTTGGCCGCCTCGGCGATCGGGATGCGCAGGGTCAGCACGCCACGGTCGAAGTCGGCGGTGATGTGCTCCGAGTCCAGGGCGTCGCCGAGGAACAACTGGCGGGAGAACACCCCGAGCGGTCGCTCGGAGACCTGCATCTCCACCTTCTCCGGGGTGGACACCGGGCGTCGTTCGGCCTTCACCGTCAGCACGTCGCGCTCGATGGCCAGCTCGATCGCGTCCTTGTCCACGCCGGGCAGATCGAAGCAGACGACGAACTGGTCGCCCTCGCGCCAGGCGTCCAAGGGCATCGGGTTCGGTCGCGACCAGGTGCCGGCCTGTGCGCTGCCCAGCAGCTGCGAAGCGAGCCGGTCGAGTTCACGGAACGGATCGGTGCGCATCAACATGGTGAACACCTCCAGTCAGGTCGCAACGGTGTCGACGCGCTTGCCGCCTTCGTTATAGCATGTCGTCGTAAAGATGACAAAAGTAGGTGTCGTCGGAAGGGTTGCCAGGCGTCGGCGCCCCACCATCGCGCGCTCGACGGAGTGATGGTCGCCACCGCAATCGAAGAAGCGGCCCGGGTGCACCAGCGGCTGGCCGACCGCAACCCGGTCTACCAACCGCTCGCCCTCGTGAAGCGGTGTCCGGGAGTTCTGTCCCGGACACCGCAACGTGGCTTAGAAGCTTAAAAGGCTGCGATGCCGTTCGGGGTTCCGTTACCGGTCGGTCCGTCGTAGCCGGGGAGTGCGTTGCACTGGTAGTCGCCGCCGCAGTCGAAGGCGGTGATGCTGTTGCCGCCGTTGCCTCCGGTAGTGATGTCGTGGAGGGCATTCGCGTGAGCGTAGAGGTAGGAAGCGTTCGGGAACGACTGCGGGTTTCCGGCCAGGGCGATGACGCCTGCGATGAACGGAGATGAGGCGCTGGTTCCGCCGCCGACGAGCCATCCGGGTTGTTGGTTGTCGGTGTCGTAGACCGCAGGCCCCGTCTGCGGATCGGCGTTCGCGGCTACGTCGGCGGTCATCCGGCCGGGGCAGTTCGGGTCGTGCTGCCAGGACGGCTTCGCTATCCAGGCCGAACAGCCGCTGCTTGTGCCCTTCCACGCGCTCTCTCGCCAACCCCGGGTGTTGGTGGCCTTGTTCAGCGTGGTGCCGCCGACCGCGATGACGCTGGGGAAGACCGCCGGATAGTTCGGGACTCCGTACCCGCCGTCGCCCGATCCGGCGAGGATCGCCACGCCCGGGTGGTTGTAGTGGGTCTCGAGTGGCTGCATGTCGCCGGACTCCTCGGCGCCGTAGCTGTTGGACACCTCGTTCGCGCCTTGTGCGACCGCGCTGTCCACGGCTGCGGCGAGGTCTTGCAGCGTCGGTTGGTCCGACTCGACGAGCAGCAGGCGGCACGCGGAGCAGGCGGCGGACGCCATGTCCAGATCGAGGGAGATCTCAACGTCCCAGCCGAAGTCCGGCGGCAGCGGACCGGCCGCGCCTTGCTCGTTGACTTTGCGGAAGCAGCCGTTCGCCGTGGTGCACGGTGGCAGGCCGTAGGTCGCGCGGTAGACGGCCAGGTCCGCCTCGGCTGTGGGGTCGTCGCCCATGTCGACGACGGCGACCGTCTGGCCGGAGCCGCCGGTGGCCGGCAAAGCGTACGCGGAACGCAGGTCGGCCGGTCCATAGCCGGGAGGCGGAGAGCTCGCGCTACGCGCACCCTTGCCTGCGTGCACGTCGGTGCGCACTACCGCCAGGCAGCGCGCGATACCCGGCGCGGCGGCGCCGCAGACGCGGCTCACGTTGGTGGGCTCGGGCTTCTGCCCCGCCGGACCCGGGGCTACGGAATGGGCGCCCGGGGCGGCTGCGATAGCTCCTGCGGCGGGCGCGCAGACTGCCGCGCCGACGAGCAACGCGAAGACGGAAGTCAGGGTTGTGACACGCCGCGGGAGCGGGATCATCGATCTTCTCACCGGCCTTTCCCTTCTACTCTTAGCGCGTTGACACCGCGGCGATATACGCGTTGAAGATCGTCTGGCTAATCGAGCCGCCTGCTGCGTCGCGCGCGGTGACGCGTATCGCGGGCGAGATGGCGGTGGCGGAAGCGGGGTTTCGCCACAGGGCGAGGTAGTGGCCCGCCGTGCCGTGGACGACGGCCGACGTCCAACTCTTGCCGGCGTCGAAGGACACTGACACGCTCGCCGCAGTGATCGGGCTGTGCGAACCGTGGCCAAGGTAGGTCAGATGGCTGACATCGAAGCGCAGGGCCTGGACGCTTGAGCGGCTGACGCCGGTCAGATCGGTGGCCAGGTGGTAATCGAGGCTGAGGACCGGCAGGATCTGGCACGGCGCGGCGATCGAGTCGTCACGGCTGCAGGAGACCGCGGTCGGCAGAGTCTGGTCGGGGGTCGTTCCCGGCGCGTAGTGGAACGTGAGTTCCGTGTGCGTGATCGTCGATTCGGTGAGGCCGGGGACGTTTCTCAGATCCGTGTCGAGCACTTCGCGGTAGGTGGTCGGCGCGTTCGGGACGCCAGCGAGGCTGGCCCCTACCGCGTTGACCGCGTCGACGACCATGACGCCGTTCTGGTAGAGCGTGTAGTGCGTAGAGCCGCCGAACACGGGAACCCCGACATGATCGGGTTCGCTGTCCGCGAGTTCGTTGAAGCCGACCGACATGGCGCCGTTGGAAGCGCATGCGAAGCAGGGGTTGGGCAGCCCCACACCGTAGGTCCCGTCGTTCGGGGCCAGCGGACCGTGGGCCCATTCCACGGTGTAGGCGCGCCCGGCTGTGTACCGTCGCGCGCTGGAGGTGTAGAACAAGCCCGTCGACGACAGATAACCCTGTTGCCACCGATCGGCCAAGCCGACGCCGATGTAGTCCGTCAGAACGCCCGCGACGGGTGGCGTAGGCATGAGGATCTCGAAGCTGGGCTCGTATACGCTCTCGAACATCTCCCCGGGTGCACTCGCCGCCGGATCGGCATAAAGCCTCTGGCGTACCGTGGCCAGCTGTGCGGACGAGACCCCGTGGGTTTGGTCGGCGGGAATCCCCTCAGTGGCGAAGGCGAGATCGTACCGGTACGCGGGCTGCGCCGCGGCGCCCGTGCCGCCCCACTGCACTGCATACCGGACACTTCCGATCACTGGGCGCCCCTCCGTGTTGGAGTACGCCTGGACCTGGCCGCTCGCCGCGCCCTCGAAGCCGGATGCCGCGCCGGTGGCGTCTGTCCGGAACCATCCGACCACCAGGGAGTCCTGCGTCGCCTGGCGGGGAGTGGACACGCTGAACGGGACGGTGGCGGCGCGCTCGTCGAAGCTGACTGTGCTGGTACCGGACGCGGCGACGGTGAAGTCGTTCAGCGCGACGGTCCGTATCGCGGTGAGGGCGCCCTGCGTGTCGAAGTCGGCGAAATCGGCCGCCGCCGAGTAGTGCCCGGCGGGCACCGCGACCCGGCCGATCCCCGCCGCGATCGGCACGACGCCGTGCCACCGCGTGACCGAATCGGTGTTGACCACGAACACCTCGGCGTTGTCGGCCGGCGCGCCGGTCAGGTCCGTGGCGTCAATCTGCAGGAAGGTCAGCGGGTAGCGCGGCGCGACCGCGCCGGTCCCCGACCCCTGACCGATGCCGGGTACGGCCAGGCGCATCGAGGTGAGCCCGCCGAACAGCGGGCCACTGCCCGCCGGACGACCGGCCGCGACGTCTGCGCCAATCGAGGCGCGCAGCGCGGCGGCGAAGACCGGAGCGGATCCTGCTGTCAGGTAACCGGAAGCGCTCGACCTGCCGACCGAGGTCAGGGCCACCCCGGGCGGGGCCGAAACCTTCGCGCCCGGGGCGAAACCGAGGCTGACTGGGACATGGGTTCCGGGTGCGCCCAGCCGGGCCCGGAGCAGGGCCGACACG